>CAVOJA010000026.1:0-28113 GCA_963696015.1 uncultured Holophagales bacterium | reverse complement strand
TATGTACACCTACTGGTTCGGTTGCGTATTGCTGGGGGGCGGACGAGAAAGGCCCTCTGGAGCTCGTCCGGAGGGACGCACCGTTCGCCGGGCGGACCCTGGTCTACGACCCGGGAGATCCGTTCCTTTCGCGGGCCGCCGCCGCTCTGCACGAGACGACGGTCGAAGAGGGGGAGAAGGGGACGGTCGTCCGCTTCCGCTACCGCGAGGCGGATGGACAGGGAGTGGTTCGGACCTACACGTTCGGGACCGGGTACGTTCTGGGGCTGAAGGTCGAGAGGGAGGGCGGCAGCGGTCGTCCGGTCGGGGTCGTCCTCGGTCCCGGAGTCGGTAACCCGTCGAGGGCCGAGCTGGAGAACCGGTATACCAAGCCCGGTTCGAGCGTCACGCTTTCGGCGTCCCGGTCGGTGTCGAGGAAAGGGAAGGACGGCCTGAAGGAGCCCGTGCCCGTCGGTTCGGGACTCATCGCCGCCGGACTGGAAGACAACTATTTCGTCACGGCCTTCCTGCCTGACGCTTCGGCCACGGTGACGCTCCGGCCGGTCGGACTCGTCCTCCCTCCCTCCCCGGCTGCCGGAGGCGTGCCCGCCGCCGCCGCGCCGCTCGTCGAGACCGAGGTCGTCCTCTCGGGGGCCGGCACGATCGAAGCCGGTCTCTACTTCGGGCCCAAGGACATCGACACCCTCCGCTCCGTGCGTCCCGGGATGGAGAAGCTGATCGACTACGGCTGGTTCGCCGTCATCGTGGCGCCGCTGCTCTGGCTTCTCAAGCAGTTCCACGCCGCGATCCCGAACTGGGGCGTGGCGATCATCCTCGCGACGGTCGTCATCAAGGTTCTTCTCTTTCCCCTCACCTGGAAGCAGCTCGTCTCGATGAAGAAGATGAGCTCTCTTCAGCCGAAGATCGAGGCGATCCGCCTGAAGTGGACGCCGAAGCTGAAGTCGGACCCCCAGGCGCGCGTTCGGATGAACGAAGAGACGATGGCGCTCTACAAGACGGAGAAGGTGAACCCGGCCGGCGGGTGTCTCCCGCTCCTCCTGCAGATGCCGATCCTGATCGCGTTCTACAACCTCCTGAGCCACGCGATCGACCTGCGGCACGCGCCGTTTGCTCTCTGGATCCAGGACCTTTCCGCCAAGGACCCCTACTACGTCACGCCGATCCTGATGACGCTGACGATGTGGCTGCAGCAGCAGATGATGCCGGCGACGGGCGACGCCATGACGAAGAGGGTCATGGGCTTCCTCCCCCTCGTCATGGGCTTCATGTTCAAGGACATGCCGTCCGGGCTGGTTCTCTACTGGCTCGTCCAGAACGTCCTCTCCATCGCCCAGCAGCTCCTTCTCGAGCGCTACACGGACCTCGGAATGCGGCCGAAGGCGACGAAAGCGTGACGAAGACGCGCGGCGGCCCCACGGAGGGGCCAAAACGGTGGCCCCGCTCGTCGGGGATGCCGCCGGGGATGGAGACATCCTCGTCGCCCGCGCGACGCCCGTCGGGACGGGCGCGCTCGCGATCGTCCGCCTGAGCGGCCCCGAGGGGCGCGTTCTTTCGCTGGCGAGGACGCTGGCGCCCCGGATTCCGGCGCGGCCTCGTGCACGCCGGGCGTACCTCTCCCCGTTCCTCGACGAGGACGGGAGCGTCGTGGACGAGGGCCTCGTGCTCTGGTTTGCTTCTCCCGCCTCGTCGACCGGCGAGGAAGTCGTCGAGCTGCAGGCTCACGGCTCCCCTGCCGTCGTCGAGCTGCTCGTCTCTTCGGCCGTGAGCCGCGGGGCCCGGCGCGCCCGTCCGGGCGAGTTCACGCGACGCGCGCTCGCGAACGGAAAGGTCGACCTCGCGAGGGCCGAGGGGATCGGTTTCCTCGCGGGGGCGGCGAGCCGGGGGGAGGCGCGGCGTGCGCTCGGTCTCGTGCGCGGAGAGCTCTCGGGGAAGGTGGCGGCGCTCCGGGAGGAGCTCCTCGGCGCGCTCGTGGAGCTGGAGGCGATGCTCGATTTCGCGGAAGACGTCGAGAAGGGCGGAGAGAGGGCTGCGCTCTCGCGGATCGTCTCCGTGCGAGCTGGGCTCCTGCTCCTGGCTGCGGAGACGGGTGCGGGCCGGGCCCCCGGCGTGGTCCCGACGGTCGTCATCGTCGGCGCCCCGAACGCCGGGAAGTCGACCCTGTTCAACGCGCTTCTCGGCGAGGACAGGGCCCTGGTGACGGAACTGGCGGGGACGACACGCGACGCCGTGGCAGAGGTGATCGAAGTGGAAGGGGAGCGGGTCCGCCTCGTGGACACGGCCGGGCTCCGGGAGGCCACCGAGAGAATCGAGCGTCTGGGGGTCGAGGCCGCCGGGCGGGCGGCCGCCGGCGCCGATCTCCTCCTCGTGGTCCGGGAAGCGGGTGGAGAAGCGCCGTCGCCGGGCAGCCTTCCGGCAGGAGTCTCCGTGCTCGACCTGGAGACGAAAGCCGATCTGCCGGGAGAGCGCCGCGACGGAGAGCTGCGCGTGAGCGCGAGGACCGGCGAGGGGCTGGCGGCGCTGCGGCAGGAGATCGGGGCGCGGCTGGCGTCCTGCCGCGGGACGGGCGAGTTCGGGGCGCTTCCTCGACAGCGCGAGGCGCTGCTGGCCGCCGCGGCCGTGCTCGACGGGCTCGGGGCGGAGGTCCCCGCCGAAATCGCGGCGGGGGCGGTGCGGGCGGGACTTCACGCGCTCGGAGAGATCACGGGGGAGACGGCGACGGAAGAGCTTCTGGACAGGATCTTCTCCACGTTCTGCGTCGGAAAATGAAGGCCCGCTGGGACGTGGTCGTGGTCGGCGGTGGTCACGCCGGGGCCGAGGCGGCCTGGGCCGCTGCGAGGGTCGGCTGCCGAACGCTTCTCCTGTCGCGGGACCTGGGGGCGATCGCGCGGATGAGCTGCAACCCCGCAATCGGAGGTCTTGCGAAGGGGCAGACCGTGAGGGAGATCGACGCCCTCGGGGGCCTGATGGGCTGGGCGGCAGACCGGACGGGGATCCATTTCAGAGTTCTCAACGCGTCCCGCGGGCCGGCCGTTCAGGGTCTTCGGTGCCAGTCGGACAAGACGGCCTACTCGCGCGAGGTGGGCCGGCGTCTCGCGGACCAGCCGAATCTGGACCTGAGGGAAGGGGCGGCCGCCGGATTCGTCGTGGAGGAGGGTGTTCTCTCGGGTCTTCGGCTCGAGGACGGGGAGGAGCTGGGGTGCCGGGCTGCCGTCGTCACGAGCGGGACGTTCCTACGGGGGCTGATTCACGTCGGGGCCGACCGGCGGGCCGGGGGTCGCTGGGGGGAGGTGCCGTCCGTCGACCTCTCGGACGCCCTGAGGGGGATTGGTCTCCGGATCGGGCGAATGAAGACCGGGACGCCGCCGCGGGTGGCCGGAAAATCCGTCGATCGATCCAAAACAATCCGGGTCCGAGGAGATATCGCCCCGAGGGCCTTCTCTTTCCGGTCCCGGCTGGAGCATTTTCCGAGGCTCCCCCAGGTCGACTGCTTCCTGACCCACACGACGGCGCGGACGCACGACCTGATCCGGCGAAACCTCGACCGCTCACCGCTCTACTCCGGCGTCATCCGAGGTCGGGGGCCCCGCTACTGCCCTTCCATAGAGGACAAGGTCGTTCGCTTTGCCGAAAGGGAGCGGCACCAGATCTTCGTCGAGCCCGAGGGTCTCGACACGGACTGGACCTACCTCGGCGGGCTGTCCATGTCCCTTCCGGCGGACGTTCAGGAGGAGGTGGTCCGGAGCCTGCCGGGGCTGGAGCAGGCGGAAATCCTCCGGCCGGCCTATGCGATCGAGTACGACGTGGTCTTTCCCGAGCAGCTCGACGACAGCCTGGCGGTGCGGGCCCTCCCCGGGCTCTTCCTTGCGGGACAGATCAACGGCACGTCCGGTTACGAGGAGGCGGCCGGACAGGGGCTCGTGGCGGGGGTGAACGCGGCGCTCGTGGCGAAGGGGCGGGAGCGGGCCCCGTTCACGCTCGGGCGACACGAGGCCTACATCGGGGTGATGATCGACGATCTCGTGACGCTCGGCGCCGAAGAGCCCTACCGACTCCTCACCTCGAGGGCCGAGCATCGGCTCCTGCTGGGAGGGGACACGGCCTACGCCCGGCTCGTGGAGAAGGGCCTGGATTACGGCCTTCTCACCGAGGAGGAGGCGGCCGGGGTCCGGGAACGGGAGGAGCGGCAGCGGGCGGCGCGCGCGGCGCTCGGGGGGGCGCGCGTTCTGCCGGACCGTGGGACGCTCCTGGAGCTGGAGGTGCTGGGTGTCGGACTGTCGGAAGAGACGACCGGAGCGGGCCTGCTCCGGCGGCCCGATGCTCCCGCTTCCCTCCGGGATTGGCTCACGGGGCGCATTCGGGGGCCGCTGGGCGATCTGGACGACGAGGAGTGGGAACGCCTCGTGAACGAGATCCGCTACGAGGGGTTCCTGAAGGGAGAGCGTGAGGTGATCGAGAGGGTGCGTCGGGCGGCGGATCGCCCGTTTCCCGCGGACTTCCGGTACAGGGGCGTGCCGGGCTTGTCGGCCGAGGCCGCCGAGAAGCTGGAGCGGCACCGTCCCCGGACGCTGGGCCAGGCCGGCCGGATACCCGGCGTGACACCGGCAGCCGTGACGCTCCTGCTGGCCCGGCTCGGTTCCGGGGAGAGGCGGGCCTCGTCGTGAGGGGGCTCGAGGGACTCGTCCGCGACACGCTGATCGCCAGGAAGCTGGGAGACGCTGCCCCGGCTGCTCCGGGATTGGCCTCGTTTCTCGAGCTCCTCCTTCGGGCGAACGAGGGGGTCAATCTCGTTTCGAGGAGGGAGGCCGTGCCGGAGGTCCTCGTGGCGCGGCACCTGCTCGACGCGCTCGAGGTCCTCCCCCTCCTTCCGTCGCCGGGGGCGCGGCGGCTCCGGTTACTGGATATCGGCTCGGGCGGAGGCTTCCCGGCGATCCCGCTGCTCCTGGCCCGGCGCGATCTGGACGGGGTTCTCGTGGAGTCGGTCGGCAAGAAGGCCCGCTTCCTCGAGGAGGCTGTCGGCGTGCTCGGATTGACGGCCCGGGTCGTGAACGCTAGATTCCCCGATCCCGCACTCGAGCTGATGAGGAAAGCCCCTCCCTGTGATCTCCTGACGAGTCGCGCCGTGGCCGGCGCGGGGGCGCTCGTCCGCGCAGCCCGTCCCGGGCTCGCCCGCGGGGCCATCGCCCTCCTCTGGACGACGGAAACGCTTCTCGGGAATCTGCGGGAGGCCCTTCCGGGCGCGAGCGTCGTCTTTCAGAAGAGCCCCGGGGCGGACGTGCGGGGCCTCGCGCGGGTGGAGTGTTTCACGTGAAACACCGAGCGGTGGCGAACCAGGAGCGACGGCGGCGTGCCGCCCACGTACGTCCCCTTCCGGTGTTTCACGTGAAACACCGAGCGGTGGCGAACCAGGAGGGGGGGCGGAAATGACGAACCCGGCGATCCGCCGCGCCTCGAACCCCGCCTCCTTTGAGAAGAGCCCCGGGGCGGACCGGCGCGACCACGCGAGGGGGGAGTGTTCCACGTGAAACGTCTGGCCGTGGCGAACCAGAAGGGGGGCGTGGGGAAGACGACGACGGCGATCAGCCTCGCCGCCGCCCTGGCCATCCTCGAGAAGCGGGTCCTTCTCGTCGATTTCGATCCGCAGGGAAACACGACCGGCGGCCTCGGTGTCGACAAGAGCGAGCTCGAGAAAACGGTCTATGACTGGATCCTCGGGAACACGACATGGGCCGAGGTCGCGCGACCGACGAGCCTGCCTCTCCTGACGCTGGTCCCGGCCTCTCGCGAGCTCGTCGGCGCGGAAATCGAGCTCGTGAACGTGGAGATGAGGGAGTTCCTCCTCGCCGGGAAGCTCGACGCCCTGGAGGGCGAGTTCGACTACGTTTTCGTCGACTGCCCACCCTCTCTCGGCCTCCTCACGCTGAATGCCCTCACGGCCGTCGACGGGGTCATCGTCCCGATCCAGTGCGAGTACTACGCGCTGGAGGGGGTCTCCGAGCTCGTTTCCACGATAGAGAGAGTTCGCGAGAACCTGAATCCCCGCCTCGAGATCGCCGGGGTCGTCGCGACCATGTGGGACGAACGGCTGAATCTCTCCCGCCAGGTCCTGGACGAGATTCGCCGCCATTTCGGCGAAGCGTTCCTCGAGCCGGCGGTCCCGAGGAACGTCCGGCTGGGGGAAGCCCCCTCCTTCGGGAAGCCGATTTTTCTCTACGACGTTCGGTCCCGCGGAGCCGAGGCGTACCTTGCCATCGCGCGGGAGCTCCTTCGGCGAGACCTCGTCGGGGAGGCCGGAGGAGAACCGTGACGAAGAGACCCGCCCTCGGGAAGGGGCTGTCCGCCCTCATCCCGACCGTCCGTCCGGGCCTGGCGGAGTCCCGTCCGGGAGTCTCGGTCCAGATGGTCGACCTCGACCACCTCGAGGCGAACCGACAGCAGCCTCGCCGCAGGTTCGACGACGACGGCCTCGAAGAGCTCGCCCGCTCGATCAAGGAGACCGGGATCCTCCAGCCGATCCTCGTCACCCGCGACGCCGACCGCTTCCGGATCCTGGCAGGAGAGCGCCGGGTCCGGGCTGCCCGGCTCGCCGGACTGACGCGCGTCCCAGTTCTCGTCAAGGAGGGGCTCGAGGATCGCGACCACCTCCTCGTCGCGCTCATCGAGAACATCCAGCGCCGGGACCTGACGGCGATGGAAGAGGCGGAATCGTACTGGCACCTGAAGGACAAGTTCGGGATGACCCAGGACGAGATCGCCGAACGGGTGGGGAAGGACCGGACGACGGTTTCGAACGCCATGAGGCTCCTCAAGCTCCCGGCGGAGGTCCGCACGCAGGTCGAGGATGGGCTCCTCTCGGCCGGGCATGCCCGCACGCTCCTGTCCCTTCCGTCGGCCGCCGACCAGGAGACCCTCGCGAGGGAGTTCATTCGCAGGGGTCTGTCCGTCCGGGCGGCGGAGGCCCGGGTCCAGGAGATCCTCGAGGGGACGCCGAAGAAGCGAGCGGCCGCCCCCGACAACGACCCCGACACGCGAGACGCAGAGCAACGGCTCCAGCGATCCCTCGGGACGAAGGTCGAGATCCGGCGCCGGAAGAAGGGAGGCGAAGTTCGCCTCTCTTTCTACTCCGAGGAGCAGCTCATCGGCCTCTTCGAGCGACTGGTCGGAGGAAGCGGATGATCGGCGGAAAGAAGGGGAGCGGAATCCTCAACGGGTTCCTCGACCGGGGGGCCCGATTCGAGGGGACCCTCTTCTTCGAGGACACGTTCCGGATCGATGGCGTCCTCAAGGGGAAGGTCGTCTCGAAGAACGAGCTGATCATCGGAGACGGCGCCGCGATCGACGCCGAGATTCACGTCGGCCGGCTCTCCGTTTCCGGGAACGTCCGCGGCGTCGTCTACGCCCGTGAGCGGGTCGAGGTCCACGCGGGGGCGCGCCTTCATGCGGAAATTCACACGCCCTCGCTCCTGGTCGAGGACGGCGCGGTGATCCAGGGGCCGGTCGAGACGGGACCGCAGGTCGGGCGGGCGCCGGGCACCGCTTCGGACCTGGCAATCCCCGCGATCTCCGTTTCCCCCGCGCCGAAGAAGAGCTGATCAGCCGGGTCCCGGCCCGAACGCGGTCCCGAGGACGGCGTGCGGGATGGTCGTCTCGCTCCCCGGCTCGATTCCAAGCCCGGCGGCGAGCTCTGCGGCGACGTCCTCGGCCTGGTCGAGGAGGTCGATGTCGACAGAGGTCTCCAGCTGACGATCCCGGGAAGCCCCGGGAAGGTTCAGGCCACAAGGCGGGTGAAAGACGGCGCCGTCCTTCGACCAGGCGAACCCGTAAGTGCGGCAGGTGATCGGCCGCTCCTCGTAGATGCGGCAGCGCCCCGAAGGAAGCTCCAGCATCGGGCATGCGCGATCGGCCACGACGGCGAAGTAATCGTCGTCCGACTCTTCGCTGCGCTCCGGGTCGAGCAGCCCCGCGCGGGCGTCTCCGGGAAAGGCGGCCGCCGTCTCTTCGACGATCTGCCGGGCCCGTCGGACCACATCCTCCCGATCCCGGGCGGAGAGCCGGCCCACGCCCTCTCGCACGAGAGCCGCTTCTGGAAGGGAGATGTCGAAGAGCCCGACGCAGCAACCGTAACAGCCCGAGCGGCAGGCGACCTCGCCGGGACGGGTTCGTGCTGCCGCCGAGTCCCAGGCGGCACTGGCCACCCGAACCGCCCGTTTCAATCGATCGACCTGTTTCGGGTCTGCCATGGTTTCACACCCCCGGCGGCGCATGGTAGCTCCCCCGCAGAAACCTCTCGTTGACCGGCGCCGCCACTCTGTGGCATAAACGCTGTCCCCGTGCGGACGTCCGGCTCGCGGTGCGCCCGGGGGCGGACCCCGCAGCGCGCCCCTGAGAGCGGAACGAGCGATGCAACTGCCCGACCTCTCCCTGTTTCTCGTGGTCATCATCTTCTGGGCCACCTACCTGGTCCTGAGGAAATTCCTGTTGTCGCCCCTCGGTGCCGTCCTGGCCGAGCGGGAACAACGGGCCGATTCCGCGCGCGCGGCATCGGAAGCGGCCCTCGAGAGGCAGCGAGAGGTCGCCGTCGACCTCGATCGCCGCCTCACCGAGGCCCGGCGCGAGGCGCTCGCGCACCGGGAGGCCGCCCGGGCGGCTGCCGGTGAACGCCGGCAAGCGCTCCTCGAAGAGGCGCGGGAGAAGTCGCGGATCGTGGCGCGCGAGGCGCAGGCGAATCTCGAACGCGAGGTGCTCGCCACGCGCCAGCAGCTCGGCGCGGAGACGAAGGCGATCGCCGGCGAGATCGCGAGCTACGCCCTCGGACGAAAGGTGGCTTGATGCCGGCCTCCCTTCTCGCGCCCCTCCTCTCCGGCGGAGCGGAAGGCCCCGCCACCTTCCTCGGCCTTCCCTACCCGTTCTGGCAGACCCTGAACTTCCTCGGGTTCATCGCACTCCTCGTCTGGCTCCTCCGCAAGCCGCTCGTGCAGTTTTTCGAGAACCGGCGCCTGGGCGTCGCCGAAACGCTGCGGAAGGCGGGGGAAGACCGCGACCGCGCACAGGCGGTGGCCCGGGAGATCGGTGAGCGCCTCCTGAAGATCGAAGCCGAGATCGAAGCGCTGCGACTCCACGCCCGGGAGCAGGCCGAGATGGAGGAGAAGGAGATCGCCGCCCGGGCCATGGAGGAGAGCGAGCGGGTCGCCGTACGCACCCGCGCCGAGCTCGACGCCCGGGTCCGGTCGGCGCGAAACGAGCTCACGGCCTACGCCGCGGACCTCGCCGTCGAGCTCGCCCGGGAGCTCGTCGTGAAGAACGTGACACCCGACGACGAAAAGCGACTCGTCGCCGAAGGCATGAAGAGCCTCGCTGGAGAGGTCCGATGAAGGCTGCCGGCTCCGCCTTCGCACGCCCCTACGTCGACGCCCTCTTCGAGGTCGTCGGATCGCCCGACGCCGTCGACGCGCTGCTGCCCTCTCTCGACACGGTCGCGCGGGCCCTCGAGACGTCCGAGGAGCTCCGCGACTTTCTCGCGAATCCCGGGTACGGCCGGACGGAAAAGCGGGGGCTTGTCGCCTCCCTCGCGGAGACCGCGAAAGCGCAGGAGGTCGCAGGGCGCCTCCTTCGAGCGCTGCTGGACCGAGGGCGCATCCTGAAGCTCGCGAACGTCCTCGAGGCGATTCGCGAGCAGCTCGACGTCGAGCGGGGCGTCGTCCAGGCGACGGTCCGGTCCGTAGCCCCGTTCGGCGCGGACGCGGAGAAGGGAATCCGCGAGGCCCTCGAGGCGCGCACGGGGACCCGGGTCCGCCTCCACACCGAACTCGACCCCTCGCTCCTGTCGGGCTTCGTCGTCCGGCTCGGGAGCGAGGTTTTCGACGCCTCCCTTTCGCGCCGGCTCTCGCGGGCGCGGAAGGCCCTGGAGGGCGCCTCCGGGGCCGCGTGATCCCTTGATCGACCGACGACGAGAAAAAGAGACGCCCGTATGACCGACATCAGCGCACGCGAGATCACGCAGCTCATCAAGGCGCAGCTCGCCGGGCTCGACCGGGGCATCGACACCGCCGAGGTCGGGACGGTCCTCTCCGTCGGCGACGGCATCGCCCGCGTCTACGGCCTCGACAAGGTCATGGCGGGCGAGCTCCTGGAGTTCCCGAACGACGTCTTCGGCCTCGCCCTGAACCTCGAGGAGGAGGACGTCGGCTGCGTCCTCATGGGCGACACCGCGAAGATCCGGGAGGGGCACGAGGTCCGCCGGACGAAGCGGATCATCTCCGTCCCCGTCGGCCCGGCCCTCATCGGGCGCGTCGTCGACCCGCTCGGCCAGCCCCTCGACGGAAAGGGCCCGATCGAGGCGAAGGAGTTCTACCCGAACGAGCGGATCGCGCCCGGCGTGGTCGACCGGCAGCCGGTCAAGGAGCCGATGCAGACGGGGCTCAAGGCGATCGACGCCATGATCCCGATCGGCCGCGGCCAGCGGGAGCTGATCATCGGGGACCGCCAGACGGGGAAGACATCCGTCGCGCTCGACGCGATCATCAACCAGAAGGGCAAGGGCGTCGTCTGCATCTACGTCGCGATCGGGCAGAAGAGCTCGACCGTTGCGCAGGTCGTCCAGACCCTCGAGGCGCACGGCGCGATGGAGCACACGATCATCGTCGCTGCGAGCGCCTCGGACCCGGCCCCGCTCCAGTACATCGCCCCCTACGCCGGCTGCGCGATGGGCGAGTACTTCCAGTTCACCGGCAAGGACGGCAAGCCCGCGAGCAGAGACAACCCCGGCGGCCACGTCCTCGTGATCTACGACGATCTCTCCAAGCAGGCCGCCTCGTACCGCGAGATCTCGCTCCTCCTGCGCCGCCCGCCGGGCCGCGAAGCCTACCCGGGCGACGTCTTCTACCTCCACAGCCGCCTCCTCGAACGCGCCTCGAAGCTCAACGACGAGCTCGGCGGCGGGTCCCTGACGGCGCTCCCCATCATCGAGACGCAGGCGAACGACGTCTCCGCCTACATTCCGACGAACGTCATCTCGATCACGGACGGCCAGATCTTCCTCGAGTCGGACCTCTTCTACGCGGGCCAGCGGCCGGCGATCAACGTCGGCATCTCGGTCTCTCGCGTCGGAGGCTCGGCGCAGGTGCGAGCGATGCGGACGGTCTCCGGCACCCTCCGTCTCGACCTCGCGCAGTACCGCGAGCTCGCCGCCTTCGCCCAGTTCGGCTCCGACCTCGACAAGGCGACCCAGAGCCAGCTGAACCGCGGCAAGCGCCTGACGGAGATCCTCAAGCAGAACGTCTTCGTCCCGATGGACGTCGCCCTCCAGGTCGCCTCGGTCTTCGCCGGGACGAAGGGCTTCCTCGACGACCTGCGCGTCGAGGCGGTCCTCGCCTTCGAGAAGACGCTCCACCGGTACCTCTCCTCCGAGCGCACGCCCCTCCTCGACGAGGTCCGGACCGCCAAGAAGATGACGAAGGAACTCGAGGACGGCCTCGCGGCCGCCGTGGCGGAGGCCAAGAAGCTCTACCTCGCGGACAACCCGAGCGCGAAGGTCTGACGCCGGAGGCGCCATGCCGAACCTGATCGACATCCGGCGGCGGATCCGCAGCGTCAAGTCGACGCAGCAGATCACGAAGGCGATGAAGATGGTCGCCGCGTCGAAGCTCCGCCGGTCCCAGGAGCGGGTCCTCGCCGCGCGTCCCTACGCTCGGACGCTCGCCGCGACGCTCGCCTCCGTGACGGGGCGCATCCCGCCGCGGGAGGACGGTGCGCCGGCGCACCCCCTCCTCGCCCAGCGCGAGGAGAAGAAGGTCGTCCTCGTCGTCGTCACCGGCGACAAGGGGCTCTGCGGCGCCTTCAACACGAACGTGAACCGGGCGGCCGGAGCCTTCGTCCGCGAGAAGAAGAAGGCCGGCGTCGAGGTCTCTCTCGTGACGCTCGGCCGCAAGGCGACCGACTTCTGGAAGCGCCGGAGCGTCCCGATCCTCGAATCGCGGCCCGGCCTCTTCCAGCGTTTCGATTACGGCACCGCCGCCGAGATCGCCCGCTCCCTCGCGGTCCGCTTCACGGGCGGCGAGGTCGACGCGGTCTACGTCGTCTTCAACGAGTTCAAGAGCGTCATCTCGCAGATTGTCGGCGTGAAGCGCCTCCTCCCGATCGAGCTCGGCGAGCTCGGGGCGGGCGGCGGCGGGACGGACTACCTCTACGAGCCGGCTCCGGACGTCATCCTCGGCCGGCTCCTCCCCAGGCACGTCGAGTTCCAGATATTCCGCGTCCTCCTCGAGTCGAACGCGGCCGAGAACGCCGCCCGAATGACGGCGATGGAGTCGGCGACGAAGAACGCGGGCGAGATGATCGACTCCCTCACCCTCACCTACAACCGGGCGCGACAGGCGAAGATCACGAAGGAGCTCATCGAGATCGTCTCCGGCGCCGAGGCGTTGAAATGACCCGGGGGAACGAGATGTTCCGGGGGGACCCGGAGCCCGGGTCCCCCCGCACCCCCTCCGCGGCACCGGGCGGGGAACCGACCCCCTCCGCGTCCGCCGAAACAGGCTCGACCCGCTCCGTCTCCCCGTCCCACGAGTGCTCCCGGCCCCGCCGGCCGCAGAGGTAGAACATGGCCATCGAAGGCGAAGTCGTCCAGGTCATCGGCGCCACCGTCGACGTGGAGTTCCCGGGCGGGCACCTGCCGTCCATCCTGAACGCCGTCCACATCACCGACCCGGACGGGCTCTCCACGGTCCCGATCGACCTGATGACCGAGGTGGCCCAGCACCTCGGCGAGAACCGGGTCCGCTGCATCTCGATGAAGCCGGCGGACGGTCTCGTGAGAGGGATGAAGGCCCTGGACCTCGGCGCGCCGATCTCCGTCCCGGTCGGCCCCGAGACGCTCGGGCGGATCCTGAACGTCATCGGCGAGCCGGTCGACGGCCTCGGGCCCGTGAACACCAAGGAGCGCTGGCCCATCCACCGCCACGCGCCGTCCTACGACGAGCAGAAGACCTCGGTCGAGATGTTCGAGACGGGGATCAAGGTCATCGACCTCCTCGAGCCGTACACCAAAGGGGGCAAGACGGGCCTCTTCGGCGGCGCGGGCGTCGGCAAGACGGTCCTCATCATGGAGCTCATCAACAACGTCGCCAAGGCCGCGGGCGGCTACTCCGTCTTCGCGGGCGTCGGCGAGCGGACCCGCGAGGGGAACGACCTCTGGCTCGAGATGACCGAGTCGGGCGTCATCGACCCGCACGACTGGAAGAAGTCGAAGGCCGCGCTCATCTACGGCCAGATGACGGAGCCCCCGGGCGCGCGACTGCGCGTCGGCCTGACCGGCCTCACCGTTGCCGAGTGGTTCCGCGACACCGAGGGGAAGGACGTCCTCCTCTTCATCGACAACATCTTCCGCTTCACGCAGGCGGGCTCGGAGGTCTCGGCCCTCCTCGGCCGCATGCCGTCCGCCGTCGGCTACCAGCCGAACCTCGCGACCGAGATGGGCGAGCTGCAGGAGCGGATCACGTCGACGAAGAGAGGCTCCATCACGTCGGTCCAGGCGATCTACGTCCCGGCCGACGACCTGACCGACCCCGCCCCGGCCACGGCGTTCGCGCACCTCGACGCGACGTCCGTCCTCTCTCGGCAGATCGCCGAGCTCGGCATCTACCCCGCGGTCGACCCGCTCGCCTCCACGTCGAAGATCCTCTCGCCGATGATCGTCGGCGAAGAGCACTACGCCGTGGCGCGGCAGGTCCAGCAGATCCTCCAGAAGTACAAGGACCTGCAGGACATCATCGCGATCCTCGGGATCGACGAGCTCTCCGAGGACGACAAGCTCGTCGTCGCGAGGGCCCGCAAGATCCAGCGCTTCCTCTCGCAGCCGTTCCACGTCGCCGAGCAGTTCACCGGCATCCCGGGCAAGTTCGTGAAGATCGCCGACACCATCCGCTCGTTCAAGGAGATCGTCGAGGGCAAGCACGACGAGGTGCCCGAGCAGGCGTTCCTCCTCCAGGGGACGATCGAGGACGTCCTCGAGCGCTACGAGAGGATGAAGAAGGCGGGCGAGGCCTGAGGCCGTGTCGGCGACCGGCTCCCTCACGCTGACCGTCGTCACCCCGGAACGCTCCGTCGTGGAGCGCGTCCCGTGCAACGCCGTGACGCTGCCGGGAGAGCTCGGGGAGCTCGGGGTCCTTCCGGGCCACACCCCGCTCGTCGCCCTCCTGGGCGTCGGGCGCGTCGCCTGGACGGACGGCGGCCGCAAGACCTCCGTCGCCGTCCGGGGCGGCTTCGCCGAGGTGGCCGGCGACGCGGTCCGCGTCCTGGCTGACCTCGCCGCCGAAAAGGACGCCATCGACGCCGCCGCGGCGCGCGAGGAGCGGAGCGCGGGAGAAGTGAGGCGCCTCGCCGTCGTCGGGCAGGAGCAGCTCGACGCCGTGAACGCCGACGTCGCCTTCGCCGAGGCGAAGGTCGCCGTCGCCGAGGGGCGTTGACGCCGTGGCGGACGAGAAGAAAGAGCAGGACGACAGGGTCCACGAGGCGTTCGACGCGGTCCGCCGGGACCTCGACGGGAGGCTCGGCGTCGACGAGAGGGCCGCGGTGGAGCGCCTCCGCGAAGCCGCGGTGGACGGCGACGGTGCCCGCGCCCGGGAGGAGCTCGCCTCGGTGCGGGAGCGGCACGGCTGGCTTTACGAAGAGCTCGTGAAGCACCCGAGCCTCGCCGCGGTCATCGACGAGCTCGCGCTCTGGGGCTTCTGAGGCCCGCGTCCTCCCGGTCTCCGCGGTGCCGTGCCGCGCTCGGTTAGCATTCGCGAGTGGCCGTTACCATTCGCCTCGGGCGGGTTCCCGCCATGGTCTGGTCGGTCGGCTTTCTCGCCGGCCTGTATGGCTGGCTCCTCTTCGACGTCCTGTTCCTGGGCCGGACGTTCGTCGGGGGAGACCTCTCGCGGCACCACTTCCCGCTCCTCAGCCTCGTTCGGCCCCTGTGGGAGCTCGAAGGAGGGCTCCCCTTGTGGAACCCTCTCGTAGCTGCCGGACAGCCCTGGGCGGCGAACCCCGAGCAGGCGGCTTTTCACCCGCTGACGGCGCTGTTTCTGGTACTCCCCGCCGGGCCCGCCTTCAGCCTCCAGGTCCTCCTCCCCGTCGCCGCTGCGGTGGCGGGCGGCCTGTTCTTCGGTCGAGCGCTGGACCTGTCCCGGACCGCGGCCATCCTTCTCGCCGTCACGTGGGGCTTCGGCGGTGTCCTCCTCTCCTCTACACAGTACTTTCCGACCCTCTTCGCCGCGGCCGCGCTCCCTTGGGTTCTCGGGTTCGCGGCCCGGATCGGTGGAGGCTCGGGGCGAAGCGACCTCGCAGGCCTCGCGCTGTCCGAAGGTCTTCTCTGCGCGGCGGGTGAGCCGACGCAGATTCTCCTTTCCGCGCCGATTGCGCTCGTGGCGGCCTGGCACGGGTCGCGGCGGAGGACGGGCGACGCCGGCGCGGTCCAGGACCGTCCGGCGCGAGCGTGCAGTGCCCCGCTCGTCCTCGCGGGGATCGCTCTCGGCGTCGTCGTCGCCGCGCCGACCCTCCTGCCTGGGTTCCTGCACTCGCGGTTGACCGTTCGCGCCGCGGAGCTCTCGTCCGTCGCGACGCAGGCCTGGTCGACGAGCCCGTGGCGTTTCGGCGAGCTTCTGGTGCCCTCCGTCCTCGGCGGAGCGCGCACGGGAGGAGATCCCGGCGCGAACGAGGAACGAGAAGCGTGGAGGGGACGGCTCTACCCCGGCCGCGATGGCCCGTTCCTCGAGTCGATCTACCCGGGCCTCCTGACGACACTCCTCGCGGCTTTCGCGTGGAGCCGGCGCGAACGCGGAGCCCTCGCGTGGGCCGGAGTCGCGGCCGTCGCCGGGCTCATCGCCCTCGGAACCCACGCTCCCGCCTGGGACCTCCTGCGCAGGCTTCCGTTCTTCGCGAGCACGCGCTACCCGGAGAAGTTCCTCGTCCTCGTCGGTCTCGCCGTCTCCGTCTCGGCGGCCTGCGGCCTCGATGCGCTCGTCGAGGTGCGGGCCCAGGTCCGTCGTCGACTCGCCGGGGCGGCCGCGGGCCTGGCGGTCGTCGCTGTCGCTGCCCGTGTCGTCCTGCCGGTGCTGCCGAGCACCGTGTTCCTCGGCCGGCTCCTCTCGGGGTCCGCGCCGGCGCAGGCCGCTCTCGCCGCCGCCGGGGCCGTCCTCGTGCTCGCCCTCGTCCCCGGACGGCGCCGCCGCGCGATCCCGGCGCTGATCGTCCTCGCCGTCGGCGTGGACCTCGCGGCCCGGGGGCGCGCCCTGCTCCGGACGGGAACGACCGAGGAGCTCGTGAGCCTCCCGCCGCAGGCCGAACAGCTCCGAACGAACCCGCCGCGGGGCTACCTCTTCCACGCGGCGTCGCAGAGGCTCGCGCTCTGGAGGCTCGCGAAGCTCGGAGATCCGCCCGCAATGGCCTGCTTCGGGATCGCGACGATGTTCGACCTCGACTTCGGCATGACCGAGCTGGCATGGAGCGCCAGAGCGACGGAGACGATTCTGGCGACGATCTCCCACGAGCCCGGGCTCGCGGGGCCGGTGTTCCGGCGAAGGTCGGTTGCGGCGATCCTCCGTTTCCGTCCTGGTGCGCCGCAGGCACGCCGCGAAGCGGAGGATGTCCCGTTGGCGAGGCTCCTCGAGCTGCTCACGGTGCGCGACCCGCAGCCCCTGGCGTTCTGCGCCGAGAGGCTTCGCGTCTTCGACGGGGAACGTGGTTGGCCCAAGCTCGTCTCGTCGCTCGGCGAGGGAGCGGTCCGAACGGCGTGCGTCGACGTCGCGGACGCGCTGGGGCTTCCCGCGTCCGTCTCTCCCGGGCGAGTGGCGATTCGCGAACGCCGGCCGTCGGCGATCCGGATGGAGGTCGACGTCGAGGGACCGGACCCGGCGTTCGTCGCGGTGAACCAGACGTGGCATCCCGGCTGGCGGGCCTCGATGGACGGCACGGCGGCGCGCGTCGTGCGCACCGACCTCTCGCTGTCCGGGCTCGTCGTCCCGCCGGGGAGGCACCGGGTCGACCTCACGTTCGAAGACTCCTCCGTCGCCGCGGGAATGCTCCTCGGTCTCGCCGGGCTCGCCGGTTGTCTCGGCCTCGTTCTCACCGGTCGGCGCGTCTCCGGTGCCGGGACCGTATCATCGCGCCGGTGAGCCCAGACCCCGACCGAGACCCCTGGTACACGAGCTGGTTCGGCGAGGAGTACCTCGCTCTCTACCCGGACCGCGACGACCTCGAGGCTCAGAGGCAGGCCCAGTTCGTGTACGGTCTCCTCGGCCCCTACGCGGCAAGAGGGCGGGGCGGGATCCTCGACCTCGCCTGCGGAACCGGAAGGCACGCCGTCGTCCTCTCCCGCCACGGGACCCCCGTCACGGGCGTCGACCTCTCGATCCCGCTCCTCGCCCGCGCGCGGGCCCGCCAGGCCGAACCCGCTCCCGGATTCGTCCGGGCCGACATGAGGCGGCTCCCGTTCGAACGCGGGTCGTTCGGCGCGGTCGTCAACTTCTTCACGTCGTTCGGCTACTTCGACGACCCGGCTGACGACGGCCGCGTCGTCGGCGAGATCGCGCGCCTCCTCGTGCCCGGGGGCGCCTTCCTCTCCGACGTCTTCAACGCCCCGCGCGTCCTCGCGACGCTCGTCTCCCGCGAGGAGAGAACGGTCGCGGGGGAGCGGGTCTCCATCCGGCGCCGGTACGACGCGTCGACCCGGAGGGTCGAGAAGGAGATCACGATGGGGACAGGCCCGCAGGCGCGCACGTTCCGGGAGAGCGTTCGCGTCTACCAGCGCGACGAGCTGGAAGCCCTTCACCGCGAGGCGCGCCTCACCGTCACCGCCGCCTTCGGCGACTTCGACGGCTCCCCGTACGACCTTCGGCGGTCGCCCCGGCTCATTCTCCTCGCCGTCGTGGGGGAGCGCCGGTGACCGTCCCGCTCGAGAGGCTCCCCGGGATTCCCCGGCTCGCGCTCGGCCACGCCACCGGGGTCCCCGACGTGACCCGGTTCCTCGGGGCCCGGGGGACGGTGCCCGAGATCGCGAGGCGTGCGCAGGAGGTCCTCTCCTCCTTCCGCCCGCGAGGGGGCGCGGACCCGGCCCTCGCGCCGCTCGCCGCGGGGAGCCGGGCCGGCGTCCTCACGGGCCAGCAGGCCGGCCTCCTGACGGGGCCCCTCCTGACGGCGGTGAAGGCCCTCGCCGTGGTGCGGATCGCCGCGGATCTCGCGGCGGTGGGAACGGACCTCGCTCCGGTCTTCTGGTGCGCCTCGGAGGACCACGACCTGGTCGAGGTGACCCGGGTCCCCCTCCCCGGGCCCGACGGCGCCGTCGAGGCCGGACCCGACCCGGAACCGCTGCGCGGGAACCGACGGCCCGTCGGCGCGCTCCCCATCGAGGCCGACGTGGCCTCGCTCCTCGAGCGCGCCCGGGGCGGCGTCGGCGCCCTCGCCGACGAGGAGAGCCTCTCCGCCCTGCGGGCGGCCCACGAGGGGACCACGTATCGCGAGGCCTTCGTCGCCTCGCTCTCCTGGCTCCTCGCCGAGCCCGGGCTCCTTTTCGCCGACGCGTCGCGCCGGGAGGAGAAGCCGGCCCTCGTGCCGCTCGCCGCGCGCCTCGTCCGAGAGCGGGTCGAGGTGAGGCGGATCCTCGACGCGCGCGCCGCCGACCTCTCGGCCGCCGGCCACGCGGCCCAGGTCGCCTCGGAGCCGGGGGCGCTCCCCCTCTTCGCGCGCGTCGGCGGCGAGCGCCTCCTGCTGCGCGAGCGGGACGGCGCCCTCGAGCTGAAGGGGCGGGACGGCGAGCGGTTCGGCGCGGACGAGGTCGCCGCACGGTTCGAGGAGGGGGTTTGGCTCCCGTCGTTCTCCGCGCTCTCGCGGCCGCTCGCGACCTCGACGCTCTACCCGGTTGCCGCGACGGTCCTCGGGCCGGCCGAGCTCGCCTACTGGGCGCAGATGCTGCCGCTCTTCGAGTGGGCCGGGATCGTCCCTCCCGTGCTCGTGGCGCGGCCGATGGCCGCGCCGGTCAGCGCCCCGGAGCGTCGCGCCCTCGAGAAGCTCGGCCTCGGCCTCGCCGACCTCTTCGCCGGCACGGACGCCCTCCTCGCGGCTCGGGGCGCCGAGCGTGAGGGAGCGCTCCTCGCCGACCTCGCCGCGATCCGCGACGCCGCGCTGTCGGCCCTCGCCCAGCTCGGGCCCCGTCTCGCGGCCGTCGACGCGGGGCTCGCCCGCCCGGTCGAGTCGACCCGCGAGAACGTCCGCTTCTCCTTCGACAAGCTCGCCGAGCGGACCCGGGCGGCCGCGGGGCGCGCCAACGAAGCGGAAGCCCGGCAGCTCCGCCGCCTCGCCGCGGCGCTCGCGCCCGGGGGCCGTCCCGCCGAGCGTGTCTACACGCCGCTGCACTGGCTGCTCCGCCACGGGCGGGAGGGCCTCGTCGGCCCGCTGAAGGAGCAGCTCCGCTGGGACGTGGCGGGCCTGCAGGAGATCGCGCTGTGAACGAAACGGAGACGGTCGAGATCCTCGCGGTCGGGGCGCACCCGGACGACGTCGAGCTCGGGTGCGGTGGCACCCTCGCCCTCCTCTCCCGCCGCGGCCGGAGCGTCGGCATCCTCGACCTGACGCGCGGCGAGGCGGGGACGAGAGGAACGCCCGAGACGCGAGCCGCCGAGGCGGCGGACTCGGCCCGTATCCTCGGGGCGCTCTTCCGCGACGGCCTCGACCTCGGCGACGGGAACCTCCGCGTGGACCGCGCCGCCGAGCTCGAGGTCATCGCCGTCATCCGCCGGCGGCGCCCGCGCCTCGTCTTCGCCCCCCTGCCGAGCGACCGGCACCCCGACCACGTGAGGGCGGGACGCCTCGTGGCCGACGCGGCCTTCTACGCGGGCCTGAGGTCGCTCGACACGGGTCTCCCGCCCCACCGGCCCCAGCAGGTCGTCTACTACCCCTCGACGTTCCTCGCCGAGCCGACCTTCCTCGTCGACGTGACGGGGACGCTCGAGACGAAGCTCGCCGCCGTCCGCGCGTTCCGGAGCCAGTTCTTCGACCCGGCGTCGAAGGAGCCGGCGACGTTCATCTCCTCGCCCGAGTTCCTGGAGGGCGTGACGGCCCGGGCGCGCGCCTTCGGGCGACTCGCGAACGTCGGCGCGGCGGAGGGGTTCGTCTCGCCGCGTCCCCCGCTCCTCGCGGACCCTCTCGCGGCCTTCGACGGTTTCGAGCCGGGGTTCTGAGCCGATGAAGATCGGCATCGCCTGCTACCCCACCTTCGGCGGCTCGGGCGTCGTCGCGACGGAGCTCGGGCACGAGCTCGCGGTCCGCGGGCACGACGTCCACTTCATCAGCTACGCCCTCCCGTCGCGCTTGAACCTCTTCGCCGAGCGGGTCTCGTACCACGAGGTGTCCGTCCCCACGTACCCGCTCTTCAACTACCCGCCGTACGACCTCGCGCTCGCGACGCGCATCGTCGACGTCGCCCTCCACGAAGGGCTCGACGTCATTCACGCGCACTACGCTCTCCCGCACGCGATCTCGGCCCACCTCGCCCGGGAGATGCTCCTGCCGCGCCGCCTCGCCGTCGTCACGACGCTCCACGGCACCGACGTGACGATCGTCGGGCAGGACCGCTCCTACCTCCCGATCACGCGGTTCGGCATCGAGCGGTCCGACGCCGTCACTGCCGTCTCCGAGTACCTCGCGCGCGTGACGCGCGAGGTCTTCGCCCCCGCCAAGGAGATCGAGGTCGTCCCGAACTTCATCGACCCGGATCGCTGGAGGCCCGAGGACGGCTCGCGGGGCTCGACCTGCTTCGCCCGCGGCGGCGAGAGGCTCCTGCTGCACGTCTCGAACTTCCGCCCCGTCAAGAGGGTCCTCGACGTCGTCGAGGTCTTCGACCGCGTCCGACGGGAGGTCCCGAGCCGCCTCCTGATGATCGGTGACGGCCCGGACCGGCCCGCGGCCGAGGCGCTCTGCCGCGCGAAGGGAATCGCGGCTCTCGTCCACTTCCTCGGGAACACGCCGGCCGTACAGGAAGTGATGCCGGCGGCCGACCTCTACGTCCTGACGACCGACCTGGAGTCGTTCGGCCTCTCGGCCCTCGAGGCGCAGGCGTGCGGCGTTCCCGTCCTCGGCTACCTCGCCGGCGGGCTTCCCGAGGTCGTCGAGAGCGGGAAGACCGGGTTCCTCAGGGAGGTCGGGGACCTCGCCGGTCTCGCGGCCGATGGCGTCGCCCTCCTGAGGGACGACGAAGCCTGGACCACGGTCTCGCGGGCCGCGCGGGACCGCGCCGTCGGCCGTTTCGCCGCCGATGCCATCGTCGGCCGCTACCTCGCGATCTACGAGCGGGTCCTGGCGGAACCGGCGGCGGGCGCGGAGAGCTGATGGCGGCCGGGGGGCGCAAACGCCGCCCGAAACCCGGCGCCGGCCACGGCGGCGAGCTCGAGCGGCGTCGCCCCGAGGCGGGCCAGCTTCCGGTACTCGCCGAGGAGGGTCGTCCCGAAGAGGCCGGGGTCGTCGGTCGACAGGGTGACGGTCACCCCGGCGCGCAGCAGCGTGAGGACCGGGTGCCTCGTGAGCGGGACGGCGCCGGTGGCGTCGTTCGACGTGAGGCAGACGTCGAGCGCGACGCCGGAACGGGCCAGCCGCCGGACGAGGGCCGGGTCGCCGGCGGCGCCGACGCCGTGGGCGATCCGCCGGGGCTTCAGCCAGCGGAGCGCCTCGGCCACAGACTCGGGGCCCCCCACCTCCCCGGCGTGAACGACGGGCGCCAGGCCGAGCCGGTCCAGGCGCCGGTAGACCGGAGCGAAGTCGCGTGCGGGGAGGGCCAGCTCGTCCCCGCCGAGGCCGAAGCCGACGGCCCGGGGCCAGGGATGCAGAGAGTGCAGGTCGAGGACGCGGTGCGCCGCATCGGGTCCGAAGTGCCGGACGGCATCGAGAAGGACCCGGATCCGTCCGTGCCCCCGGCGCTCGTGCCCGGCGAAGACCGTCTCGACGGCGTCCCGCACGGAAGGCCAGTGGAGCCCGAGCCGGTCGACGATGGCGGGAGAGACGTAGACCTCGGCGTAGGTGATCCGCTCCCGGCGGAGCCGGGCCGTCAGGTCCCGGGCGAGGAGGGCAAAGTCCTCGGGCACCCGCAGCAGGCGGCAGACGTCCCGATAGAGGGAGAGAAAACCGGAGAGGCCGTCGAACCGCCGGCGGGCGCGAACGGTGGCGAGGTCGGGGAAGATAGGCGAGCCGGCACGTCGCGCGAGGCTCACGAGCGTCGCGGCGCGGACGGATCCCTCGAGGTGGAGGTGGAGCTCGGCCTTCGGCCGGAAGCGGAAGGCCCGGAGGGCCTCGGAGGCATTCACGGAGGCCCATCCTACGGGACGCCGCGGCGGGACGTCTTTTCCCTCGTTCCTTCGGAGCGCCTCTGGCTGCGGGCCGCGGCCCTGGGCCTCGACCTGATCTGCCTCGCCGGAGGACCCCTCCTCGTCGCGACCCTCATCGTTTTCCTCGTCGTCCTCCTCGCGGCGGAGCCCCCCGTGGGCCTGCCCCGGGTCTTCCGGGCGGCCCAGGTCCTTTTCGTGGTTCTCTTTCTCCTGAGGGACGCGCGGGGGGCAAGCCCCGGCAAGGTCCTCCTCGGGCTCTCGGTCGCCAGGGCGGACGGGGGTCGGGTCCGGCCGCTCGATTCGGTGCTCCGGAACCTCCCGCTCCTCGTCCCGGTCCTGAACCTCCTCGAAGCGCTCGCCGTCGTCCAGAGGCCCGATTCCCGGCGGCTCGGGGACCGACTGGCCGGGACGACGGTTGGCGAATCGTGACCGCCGCGAAACTTTCCACCACTCCCGTCCGTTTCTGATGGTGGAGGCCGCCCATGGACCTGTCCCGCCGTCGTCCCCGTCTCGTCGCGCCCTTCACTGCGCTCGCTCTCTTCGTCGCAGTGGCCCTTCCGGGCGTGGTCCTGGCCGGCCAGGCCCTCGAGGAGAAGTTCGAGAAGACCTACGCCGGATCGGGAATCGACCGCCTGCGGCTCCAGAACGTGAACGGCGCTGTCCGGGTCGGAACGTGGGACAAGGACAGCATTCGCGTGTCGGCCGTCAAACGGGCCAAGGGCTCCGGGGCCGAGGAGGCGCTCGAGCAGACGCAGATCCGGGTGACGAAGCGAGAATCGACCCTCGTCGTCGAGACGATCCTGCCGAAGTCGACCCGGACCTGGGGGCTCTTCAACTGGGGGAACCGGGCCGGGGCCGAGGTCGCGTACGAGCTTCTTCTTCCCGCCGGGCTTTCGGTCGACGTCGAGACGGTCAACGGCCGGATATCGGCCGAGGGGAGGGTCGCGCCCCTGACCCTGAACACGGTGAACGGCTCGGTCCGGGTCGAGACCCACGCCGCCTCGCTCAACGTGAACACCGTGAACGGCTCGGTCGACGTCGCCTTTGCCGGGCCGCTTCAGGCCGCCGACCTCGAGACGGTGAACGGCTCGGTGACGATCTCCTGCGCCCGCGATTCCTCCTTCCGTTACGACCTGCAGACGGTCAACGGGAAGATCCGGTCCGATTTCCCTGAGGTGTCGGTCGAGGGAAAGTGGGGCCCGAAGGAGGCGCACGGAGCGATCGCGGACGGCAAGGGCCGGCTGGCCGTCGAGACGGTCAACGGCGAGGTCCGGATCGTTGCGGTCGAACCCGCGGTGCGCTGAAGCGGCGCTCTCCTTTCAGACCCTCTAAACTCCGGCCCGCACCCCAGAAGGAGAATGCGATGCCGGAAGACTTCGGGGCTCCCGTACCGCCGCCCCCCCCACCTCCGCCGCCCCCCGCGCCGGGGGTGAGCTCGAACCGCTCCGTAATGCTGGTCCTGTCCTACCTGGGGATCCTGGCCCTGATCCCGCTCATCACCGAGAAGAACGACCGCGAGGTGCAGTGGCATGCGAGGCACGGCCTCGTGCTCCTCGTCGCCTACCTGATCCTGACGGTCGGGCTCTTCATTGCGAGCCTGGTCATCGGCATCGTCGGGATGCTCCAGCTTCCGCTCTGGCTCGGCTACATCGTCGTGATCGTTCTCTGCATCACGAACGCGGTGAGCGGGAAGCGGTTCCTCATCCCCGGTCTCTCGGACTTCGCGCAGAAGTTCTGACGGCACGTCCCGGGACATTCGAAGGCCCGCCTTCCGGCGGGCCTTCTCGTCACTGACAAGTGGTGCCCTGGGCCAGACTCGAACTGGCACGGATTGCTCCACACGCCCCTCAAACGTGCGC
Organism: uncultured Holophagales bacterium; assembly: GCA_963696015.1. GTDB lineage: Bacteria > Acidobacteriota > Thermoanaerobaculia > UBA5066 > UBA5066 > UBA5066. The sequence goes on along the minus strand of CAVOJA010000026.1, from coordinate 3,911 downwards.
GTCTACCAATTCCGCCACCAGGGCACAGTGGTGAGGGAGGGAGATGATACCGATCCGCGGCGAGGAATCAAGCCTCGAAGCGGATCGGGTCGTCACTACTTCTGCGCCGGGCCGGCGGGAGCCGGGGCATCCGTCGCGGGAGCCGGGGCCGGAGCGCCGGTTGCGGGAGCCGGAGCCACGGGCACGCTGTTGGCCGGGGCCGGAGCGGCCGGCACGGCCGGTGCGGTTTTGGCCGGAGGCTGATTGCCGAGGGCCTTGAGGACAGACGATGTCGGGCGGGCTTGCAGCAGCGAAATCGCGACGGCTAGGACGGAGAACGCGACGAAGGACCAGGTCGTCACCTTCTCGAGGACGGTCGTCGCTCCGCGCGCCCCGAAGGTCGTCTGCGAAGAGGAAGCGCCGAAGGCGCTCGCGACGTCCGCTCCTTTCCCCTGCTGGAGGAGGACCACCAGGATGAGGAAGACGCAGACGAGGATGTAGATGGGGACGAGGACGTAAATCATGCGCGAGTCTCCGGCCCGCCGCCCGGGGGCGAAACGGGCCGATGAGGATAACTCACCGGCCCGCAAAGGCCAACACGGGCAGCGGATCCGGGTTCAAACGCCCGCGGCGACCGCGAGGGCGGCGAAGTCAGCCGGGACGAGGGAGGCCCCGCCGACGAGGCCGCCGTCGATCTCGTCACGGGAGAAGAGCTCCTTCGCGTTGGTCGGGGTGACGGAGCCGCCGTAGAGGATTCGCACGCCGTCCGCCGCCGCCGGGCCGAATCGTTCCGCCAGCCTGGCCCGGAGGAACGCATGGGCCTCGACCGCCATGTCGGGGGTCGCGGCGCGCCCCGTGCCGATGGCCCAGACCGGCTCGTAGGCCAGGACGAAGCCCGGCGGCAGGCTCTCCCCGAAGAGGTCGAGCGCCTTCATCTGCGCGGCCAGGACGGCTTCCGTCCGCCCGCCGTCGCGCTCCTCGAGCGTTTCGCCGACGCAGTAGACCGGCACGAGGCCTGCGTCGGCGAGGCGCTTCATCTTTCGGGAGAACTCGGACTCCGTCTCCTTCCGGTCCCGCCGGCGCTCGCTGTGCCCGACGAGGGCCATGCCCACGCCGAGGTCGGTGAGCATCGCGACGGAGACCTCGCCGGTGAAGGCTCCCTTCGGCTCGACGTGGACGTCCTGGGCGGCCAGCTTCACGCGGGTCGGGGCGAGGTGCCGCCCGACCCGCTCGAGGGCCGGATACGCGGGCGCGATCGCGAGGTCGACCGCTTCCGGCAGGTCCGGGAGGCGAGAGAGGAAGTCGTCGCAGAAAGCCGCGGCTTCCGACGGCGTCTTGTTCATCTTCCAGTTCGCGACGACGAGGGGCGTGCGGACGGGCTTCATCGGGAACCTCCGTTGCTGGGGGGGCCGGCGCGGCTCCCCGGGTCGTGCGGCGGAACGGGGAAGAACGGCTACAGCAGGACCTCGACGCCCGGCAGCATCTTCCCGCTGATGAGGTCGAGGGAGGCGCCCCCGCCGGTGGAGACGTGGGAGATCCTCGAGCCGAGACCGGCCTCGTTGATCGCCTCGACGCTCTCGCCGCCGCCGACGACGGTGAAGGCGCCGGAATCGGCCATGAGCTGGGCGACCCCGCGCGTCCCGGCGTCGAACGGCTTCGTCTCGAAGACCCCCATCGGGCCGTTCCAGAAGATCGTCTTGGCCCCCTTCGTCATCCGCGCGAACATCTCGAGCGTTTTCGGTCCGATGTCGAAGGCCGCCTGGTCTGCGGGGATCTCGTTCATCGCGACGACGTGCGCCTTCGCGGCGTCCGCGAGCGACGGAGCGACGAGGAAGTCCGACGGGAGGACGAGGTTCACGCCCCGCTCCTTGCAGCGGTCGATCACCTTCCTCGCGATCGGAACACCGTCCGGCTCCAGGAGCGACTCGCCGATGCCGAGCCCGAGGGCGACGACGAAGTGATTCGCCATGCCGCCGCCGACGAGGAGTGTGTCGGCCCGCTCGACGAGAGCCTCCAGCGCGGCGATCTTCCCGAGGATCTTGGCGCCGCCGAGGATTCCGACGAAGGGGCGGTCGATGTCGTCGACGACCTTCCGGAGCGCGTTCAGCTCCTTCTCCATCAGGAGGCCGACACATCGGGCGTCGGGGGCGAAGTGGACCGCCATCCCCGCCGTCGAGGCGTGCGCCCGGTGCGCCGTGCCGAACGCGTCGTCGACGTAGACCTCGGCGAGCGCCGCGAGGCTCTTCGCGAAGGCGGGGTCGTTGCCCTCCTCGCCCTCGTGGAAGCGCGTGTTCTCCAGGAGGAGGACGCCTCCGTCGACGAGGGCCTTCGCGGCCGTCTTCGGCGACCTCGCCGACGCAGTCGGCAGCGAAGGCGACCGGGGCGCCGAGGAGCTCCTCGAGCTTCCTCGCCACGGGGGCGAGCGAGTACTTCGGGTCGGGCGTCCCCTTCGCCTTGCCGAGGTGCGAGGCGAGGATGAGCCGTCCCCCCTTCTCGCGGGCGAGCCGGATCGTCGGAAGGGCCTCCGTGATCCGCGTGTCGTCCTTCACGACGCCGTCCTTGATCGGGACGTTGAAGTCGACGCGGAGGAAGACGCGGCGGCCGGAGAGCGTGAGGTCTCGGATGCTGCGGGGAAGGGTGGCCATCGGAAGACTCCTCGGGTCCGTCGTGTCGTTCGGGAACCGGGACGGACCGGCACCTCGTGGCGAGGATCGATTCTATAGTCGGCGCGTGAAGAGCTCTCTTCTCGAAACCCGGGTCGTCCCCATCTCCGCCGGGCCCGGCCGACTCCGACTCCTCGTCGCCACCAGGCTCCATCTACAAAGATGGTATTTCAGATAATCTAGATTCATGTCCAACTCAGCCAGAAACATTCAATGGTATTGATGATAAGGATGGCTGCCCTGACAGTATAACTTCCACTCTTGACACTGACAGAGATGGTATTTCAGATAATCTAGATTCATGCCCATCAAATCCAGAAACTTACAACAAATTCCAAGACGATGACGGCTGCCCTGATGTAGCAATTGGTACTACAACTGATTACAAATTCCCAGATGCTGACGGCGATGGAATTGACGACAGGTGGGATTCATGTCTTGACGAACAAGAAAACTTTAACGGATATTTGGATTGGGACGGATGCCCTGATACCTTAGCAACTCATTCTGGAAGTTTGATTGATTCTGACTATGATTCAATTCCGGACTCTATTGATCAATGTCCTCAAGAACGTGAGAATTTTAACAAATTCCAAGACGAGTGACGGTTGTCCTGATAGTGATTGATTATAAAATATCGGTGATTCTGATGGTGACGGTATCTTTGGTGACAACGATCTATGTCCATTTATTCTAGAAACTTATAACAAATTCCAAGACACTGACGGCTGCCCTGACAGTATCTTCAGATGATAAATTTGCTGCAGACACTGACGGTGACGGCATTTTAGATAATCTAGACTTGTGTCCAACTCAGCCAGAAACATTCAACGGATTCCAAGACAAAGACGGCTGCCCTGATAAATTTACTTCTAACTCTTGATGCTGATGGTGATGGTATTTCAGATAATCTAGATTCATGTCCATCTTATTCAAGAAACTTACAATAAATTCCAAGATGATGACGGCTGCCCTGATGTAGCAATTGGTACTACAACTGATTACAAATTCCCAGATGCTGACGGCGATGGAATTGACGACAGGTGGGATTCATGTCTTGACGAACAAGAAAACTTTAACGGATATTTGGATTGGGACGGATGCCCAGATGTTCCAGGTACAACTGCTGGTAATTTAGTCTGATTATGATTATGATGGTATTCCAGATAGTGTGGATGATTGCCCAAAAGTAGCAGAACGATATAATGGATTCCAAGATGAAGACGGATGTCCTGATGGTATAGATTTCAAATCTGTCGGTGATTCTGA
>CAVOJA010000025.1:0-54142 GCA_963696015.1 uncultured Holophagales bacterium | reverse complement strand
CAGGGGAAGCAGCGCCCTGTTGGCGACCGGCTCCGTCGACGCCCCACCCGCCTGCTCGAGCATCCCGGAGATGATCGCCCTGCCGTCCGTGACCACCATCGGTGCCGTGGTCATCGCGAACCCGAGGACGACCGGCCACGCCATCGACCACCAGCGGCCAGGTTTCACGCACGCCACGACGGCGACGCCGAGAATGAAGATGGCCGTGCGGGACGAGTAGAAGGTGTACCAGCCGAGTCCGGCGCAGACTCCGGCGGCGACCAGCTGCCATCTGGACCCGCGGCTAGACGCCCATACGAAGAAGAGGAGCGTTCCCGCCATCGGGAGGATCGACTCCAGGTTGGGGTATCCCGTATGAGCGTAGGCGAGAAAGTAATGGGAGGACGCCATCATTCCTAGGCCGATCAGCGCGGTGCGCCGATCGAAGAGCTGCCGGGCGAAGGCGTAGTACAAGATGAGCGCGAAGCCAACGGGGACGATCGTCGAGACCTTCCATCCGACCAGATGCGTACCGAACAGGCGCATCTGGACCCCGGAGACCCAAGAGCTGAGGACCGGGATGATCCCGTAAGCCCCGTTCTGTGAAAAGAGGTTCATCTCCTCCCCTCTCGCGAGGACCAGCGACATGTCCCGAAAGTTGTACTCATCCCCGATCGAAGAGTAGTACCAGCTCGCGAGATCCCAGGTGGCGAGAGCGAAGAACAGTGCCGTGAAGGCGGGAACGACAATCGTCTCGGCGGTCGAAATTCCGATTCGGGCTGGGCGATACGGGTGGTGCCGACTATGAGCCAGCTCGTCCACGACGAAGGCCGTGATCACGAGTCCGACGGCAACCGTGTACGCCGCTGGCTGCCACCTGGCGTAGCCACGGGCGGTGCGGATCAGCACGAAGAGACACATCACGAGGCCGGAGATCGCAATCTAGCAAGGGCCTATCCCGAGACGGAGAGCAGGAGCAACCGGCTCGTCGACGGGGGATCTGGAAGAGGGCGCGAGCCGGATCGCGCCATACGCGAAGGCATTAGCGGCGAGGAGGAACAGGACGAGCGCCAACAGGACCGGGCCCGGACTGGGCCAGATTGGCTCGAGAGTCCTGCAGAGATCGGGAGGTAGCCTGAGGAAACCCGGGAGTAATTCGAGAACGCCCTGCGCTGCTCCGGCAAGCAAGAGCCCCGCCAGGACGAGAAGGGCCGCGGGGGCTTGGCTCCAGAGAGACGGCTCCGTCGTGGCGCGATCGACCACATCAGACCGCCCGGGCACTCCGTCTCCAGGCAATTTCATTTTTGCCTCTCAGACTGCAGCAGAACCGATTCTAGCGACGCGCACGGCAACCGCTTCTCTGGGGGCCAAGGTCACAACGTCCCGCCCTCGAGACGTGCTCGACAGACTAGGCCGGCTCGCCGGGGGTTCTGCCTTGCGAACCGGACGACCACGGCGGTTGAGGAGGAGGAGCGGGATCTCGCGCCAGCAAAACCCGCTGTTAAGGAACTACTTCGCGATCTTCACTGTAGAAAACGAGTCAGGCTGATCAAACAGCGACTGCGCATCAAGCGCTTCCCAGGCCCCTGCGAGAACGACGGGAAGACGAGGAACTGGTGCGTCGCAGTCACCTAGGTGCTCAGCGCCATCCACACGGAGGAGCTTCATTGCGATGCCGCGCTCTAGACTCGTCTGCAGATCCTGTCGGTCTCGGTCTTCGAGGAGCCCGAGCCTTTTCTCGCACCGACACGGTCATCTCTCCGGCATCTACTTCAGCTTGAAGACCTGTAGCCCTTTCGGCTCGCTGACATAGAAGACTTTCTGCATCCCGTCCCACGCCACGCCGAAGGCGCGGCCGTGGAGCTGGTCCGGAACGCCGGCGGCGCTGCCGCAGACCGCCTTGGCCTGACCGCCTTCCTTCGGGATGAAAAACACCGAATCCAAGGTTGCTGCCAGGAATCCGCCGTCGGCTTCGTCGAGCCGGATACCATCGAACCCGCCCCCACCTGGCACAGGGACCGAGCCCAGCGGCTCGTCCTTGCTCGAGAGGAGCACCACGCGCTGCCTCTCGCCGTCCGCGATGGCGACCATGCCGTCCGCCGCGACCGCGATGTCGGAAGGCTCCTTGAATTTCAAGCTGCCGTCGCCCTCGATGATCTTGACGACGTCGCCGCCAGCGGAGAGATGAACCACCTTGTTGTCGCCGGTATCGGCTATGTAGAAGGTACCGTCGGGCGCGACCGCGATCCCACGCGGGTTGTAGGCCGCCGCCTTCGTCATGTCGATGGACCTCACCGCCTTGCCGGATGGGTCGAAGACCTGCACCTTGAGCGTGTTCGAGTCCAGAGAGTAGAACCCGGCGGGCCCGGCATCGGCTCCGATAGCATCTGCCTTTCCGAGACTCCAGCGCGCGGAGACGGTTCCCGCCGGCGACAGCACGATGACCTGCGCGCCGACGTAGTCGACAAGGAAGAGGTTGCCATTGGGATCGACGCGGATCGAGCGCGGCTCCTTGAGCTCGGCCTTCGCGAAGACGTTGAGCCCGATCGTCTTCACCGGGGTGGCCGGGGCGAGGTCGTACTTGGGAGCCGGCATCGTCGTCAGCCCCGTTTGTACCGAGGACGCGGTCTTGGTTCCGCTCGTCGGGGCGGCGCCTTCCTTCCCGCCTCCGCCGCAGCCGACGGCTGCTGCCACAACACCTGCACTGGCGGCGAACCACACGAAGTGGAGTTTGGATTTCCTACTCATAGCATTTCTCTCTTCAGGCAGGCTCCCGTCGCCCGCGGTGCAAGTGGTCTTCAAAGACCGATTTGCTCAGTATATCGCGGGGGTGAAGGGGAGAAGGAAGGCCGCTGCCTCGCGGCGTAGTTCTCGTGGGCGATTCGAGGGCAGGAACCGTTCGAGCCTCCGTGGGGAATTCCAGGCGGGCGCTCAGCGGATGTCCTCCAGCAGCGCCGCCGCCGCCTCGCGCGCGATCTTCACGGCGTAGTTCTGGCCCCGGTCCTCCGGGTAGACCTGTGCCATCGCGGCGGAGTAGAGACCCGGGACGCCGGTTCTCACGGGAGGAAGGACGCGCGAGTAGTACGTGCCGACGATCGGCTGCGCGTACTCGGCCCGGAAGAGGTGGCGCTCGAGGATTCGCGCCCGTCCCAGCTCCGGAGCGAGGCGCGTCGCGGCCGGGAGGTAGATCTCCCAGAGGTCGCGGTCGGGCATCGTCCACTTGGGATCGTCGGGCAGGACGTAGTCGGAGAGGTAGATCACGTGATTCCCGCCGTAGCGTGACGAGGGGATGTAGTTCGTGTGCTCGATGAACCCGCCGAACGGCATCGTGACGTCGCCGACGTTCGTCCAGTAGAACGGCGTCAGGGGCCGGTCGACGACGAGGACGGGGCAGAGGGCGTGGGTGTATGAGATGCCGCTCCAGGCCGCGCGGGCTCCGGCCGGGAGGTCGGGAACGAGCCTCAACAGCTCGGGGATCGCGACGGTCGAGAGGACGAGGTCGAACGTCTCGGAGCCGCCGCGGAAGTCGACGGTCCAGTGTCCGTCGCTGCGCGACACGAGCTTCACGGGGCGGGCGCCGCGCACCTCCCCCCCGCGGGAGGCGATGCGGGAAAGGAGCGCCTCGACGACCCGGCCGAAGGAGCCGCGCATGTAGCCGAGCCGCTCGCCGAGGCCGGTCTTGTCGCGCGAACGGCTGCGCAGGGCGATCTTGCCCCAGAGCCAGACGAGGCCCACCTCTTCCGCGCGCCGTCCGTACTTCTGCGCCAGGAGCGGTCCCCAGACGACGTCGAGGACGCGGCCGTAGCCGTTCTTCTTCAGCCACCCGATGGCGGTCTCCCCCTCGAGAGCGCGCCAGTCGCTCGTGTGGCGGAGGCGGAGCGTGGAGAGGACGAGCTCGAGGCGCCCCTTCAGCCCGAGCGGTGAGAAGCCGAGGAGCGAGGCCGGTGTGCCGAACGGATAGAGGCGGCCACCCGAATAGAAGCCCATCTTGGAAGGGAGCCACTCGATCTCTCCGTCCAGCCCGAGATCTTCGGCGAGGGAGACGTAGTCGACGTCGCTCGTGAAGAGGTGGTGGTAGAAGCGCTCGATCGCCTCGCCCCCCACGGAGAAGGTGCCGACGAGGCCGCCCGCTTCCGGGTACTTCTCGAAGACGACGACGGAGTGGCCCGCCGCCAGGAGCCGCTCGGCGGCGACGAGGCCGGCGAGGCCGCCGCCGACGATGGCGATCCGGCGGGGGGACTTCGGGGCCGGAGCGGGATCTTCGAGCATCCGCGAATTGTGATACCGCGCGGCGCCGGGCGGAAGGCGGCCGCGAGGCGAAATGCGGTTTTCCTGTGCTACCGTCGCGAGGTTTCGTGAGCGCCGCGTCCGCAATCCTTCTGGCCGTTCTGCTCGTCGGCCTCTGGGCGACCGGCACTGCCGTCCTCCTCTGCGCCGGCAAAGGCAAAGGCGAAGACGACGCCGAGGGCATTCGTGACGGAGCAATTGCGCTCGGCATTCCCGTGGGCCTCGTCCTGTTCGCGTTCCCGGGCTGGCTCCTGACGACGTTCGGCCGGATTCCGTTCGTGGCGATCCTCGCCCTCGGAGGGGTCGTCGTCGCGGCGGTGCTCGTCCTCTGCGGGCGCTGGCTCGGATGGCTTCGCCCCGAGCGCCCCGGCTCTGCCCGGGTCCCTCCTCTCTCTTCTCTCTCTGCCGTACTCCTCCCCGTGCTTCTCCTGCTCGCGCTTTTCGCGTTCTACCTCTGGCTCCGTCTCGGCTGGCCCGACATCCGCGGGACGGAAAAGCCGATGGACCTCGCGGTTCTCTCGAACCTCCTCGTCACGCCCCGGCTCCCGCTGGAAGACCCCTGGTTCGCGGGAGAGAGGTTTCCCTACTACCACTTTGGCACGCTCGTCTTCGCCCTGCCGTTCCGCCTCGCGTCGGTCCCGCCCGAATACGCGTACAACCTCATCGTCGCGCTCGTCGCGGCGCTGGCGGGCGCCGCGGCGTTCGGGGTCGTCCGCTTCAGGGGCGGAGGGCGTGGACCGGCGGTTGCGGCCGCGCTGCTTCTCGCGCTGGCGGGGACGTTCGACGGCGCGCGGCAGTTCCTCGCCGGGACGCCGCTCAGGAACGTCGACCTCTGGCCCTCGTCGCGGCGCGTGGCCGACACGATCACCGAGTGGCCCCTCTTCACGCTCTGGCTCGGGGACCTGCACCCGCACGCGGTGGCCCTGCCCCTCCTCCTGGCCTTCGCGGCGGTCGTGGGCCGCTTCGCCACCGGGTCCGGCCTCCTCCTCGACGCCCTGCTCTTCGCGGCCCTCTTCTCGGCCAACCCGTGGGACCTTCCGGGCGCGCTTCTCCTGCTCGGCGCCGGCACGCTCGCGACACGGGAGCTGAAGCCGGCCATCCTGAGGAGCGTGTCGATGCTCGCGGTCGCGCTCCCCTTCCTGCTCCCGGCGCTCCTGGCGCCGCGGCCCGAGTTTCAGGGCCTGCGCGGGGTGACCGGCCGAACGACGAGCCCGGAAGCGTTCCTGCACCTCGGGGCGCTCCTCCTCGTTCCGGCCCTCGCCATCGGGATTGCCCTCCTGCGCTCCCGGGACGACGCGGAGGAGTCGTTCCTCCTGGTGAACGTCTTCCCGGCGCTCGGGATCTTTCTCGCAATCGTGACGAAGCGCCCGGTCCTGGGGCTGGGCGCCGCGTTCGTTCTCGCGGTGCTGCGGCTCCTGCCCCGCATGACGGGCGCGCTGAGGTCCGGTTTCCTCCTGGCGGGGGCGAGCGTCGCGCTGCTCATCCTGCCGGAGCTCGTCGTCGTCCGCGATCCGTACGGCGAGGAGCTTCACCGGATGAACACCGTCTTCAAGTGCTACGCCGCCGCGGCGGCCCTGCTGGCGCCGGCGACGGCGCTTCTCCTGCCGCTCGCCCTTTCCACGAGGCGGGTGAGGTGGGTCGTGCGGGGCGTGCTCGTCGTTGCGGTGGCGGGGGTGCTCGCACATCCGGCCAGTCTCGTCATCCAGAGGTGGACCCCCTCTCAGCGCACGCTCGACGGCCTGGCCTGGATGAGCCGGGAGACGCCGGGGGACCGGAAAGCCGTGGAGTGGATTCGGCAGCACGCTCCACGCGACGCGCGGATCGTCGAGGCCGTCGGCGGCGCCTACAGCGACCACGGACGGATCGGCGGGGCGACCGGCCGGCCGATCCTTCTCGGCTGGACGAACCACCAGGGGCTGTGGCGAGGCGGGGCGGCGACGGCCGAGATCGACGCGCGAAAGAAGGACGTCGAGACGATCTACAAGTCCGGAGACCCCACGTTCGTCCGCGAGGCCCTCGCCCGGTACGCCGCGCGCTATGTCGTCGTCGGGCCGCTCGAGCGCAAGGAATACGGGCCCGATCTCTTCCGGGGGCATGGCGGAGCCCGGCGCGTCTTCTCGGGGCAGGAAACCGAGGTGTGGGAGGTGGTGCCGTGAGGGGCGACGGTCCCGCCTGGGAGCGCCTCGAGAGGTGGGCCTGGGGAGGGCTCCTCCTCATCTCCCTCGCCCTGCGGCTCTGGGACCTCGGCTCGAGGGCGTACCACCACGACGAGTCGATTCACGGGCAATTCACCTACGACCTGGCAACGCAGGGGAACTACAAATACGACCCGATCTACCACGGCCCGGTGCAGTACTACATGGTCGCCACGGCCTTCCGCCTCCTCGGCGACTCGGACTTCACCGCGCGCCTCCCCGCGGCTCTCGGAGGCGTCGGCCTCGTGGCGATGGCGATGCTCCTGCGGGCCCGGTTCGGGCGCGGCGCGGCCTTCGCGTCGGGCGTCCTCCTGGCGGTCTCGCCGAACCTCCTCTACTTCACCCGGTTCTGCCGGGAGGACGTCTGGAGCCTTCTCGGCACGTTCGGGCTCTTTCTCTGGCTCGATCGCTGGTGGAGGACGCGGCGGGTCGCCGACCTCGGCCTGGCGGCGGTCTGGGGAGCCGTAGCGTTCGCGTCGAAGGAGAACTTCTACGTCCTCGGCGCGCTGATGGCGCCGTCGGTCCTGGCGGCGGTCTGGGAGCCGGGGAAGGGTTTTCCGGCCTTCGCGAAGATCCGTTCGCTCCTCGACGTCCTTGAGCGTCACGGCGCGGCGATCCTGGGCGCGATCTTCCTCTTCTTCACCCTCTCCGAAGTGGCCTACACGTTCTTTCTCGTCCACGCCGACTCGGGGAACCCCGTCGTCATCGCGATCTCGTACTGGTGGGGCCAGCACAAGGTCGAACGGGTTGGCGGACCGAAGACCTACTACCTTCCACGAATCCTCCAGTACGAGTTCGCGATCGTCCTTCCCGCGCTCGTCTGGATCGGAATGAAGTGGCGGCGCTTCTCTCCCGCGGAGCGGTTCGTGGCGGCGCTCGCGCTCTCCTCGGTTCTCATGTACGCGTACCTCGGGGAGAAGACGCCCTGGCTCATCGTCCACCAGATCCTCCCGTTCGTCCCGCTCGCCGGCGCCGCGTGGGCGGCGCTCTGCGCATCGCGCGTCCGTGCGGTCTCGATCGCCGTCCCCGTGGGCATCGCGACCGTCCTGACGACGCTCTCACTCTCCTTCTGGAACCCGCTGCTCTCGCCCTTCTCCCCTCGGGCCGAGTCGGTCGTCTTCACCCAGACGGCGCCCGAGCTGATGCCGGTCGTCGCCGACGTCGTGGCGTTCGCCGCTACGGGAGCGGACCCCGCGGCGGCGGTTTTCGGAGAGGCCACGTGGCCTCTCTCGTGGTATTTCCGCAGGCTGCCGATCTACTGGGCCATCCCGAACGCGGGAAGCCGGCCGCCGTACGTCATCGTCGACGACACGAAGGCCGACGAGGCCCAGAAGATCCTGGGCGGCGACTACGTGGCCCGCCAGATCCCCCTTCGCGCCTGGTGGGTTCCCGAGGTCTCCCGCTCGCCGCTCCGCCCGACGCCGCGGGAGCTTCTCACCTACCTGTTCACGCGCCGGCCCTGGAGCAACGACGGTTCGTCGACGAATCCGGTCGGCTCGCAGAACGTCGTCGTCCTGACGCGGCCCGACCTCGCGAGGAGCCCGGGGAAATGAGCGTGCCCGAGATCTCCGTCGTCCTGCCCTGCTTCAACGAGCTTCCGAACCTCCCGGAGCTTCGCCGCCGGCTCGTTTCGGTCCTCGAGGCGACGGGGCGGACCTTCGAGATCCTCTTCGTAGATGACGGAAGCCGAGACGGCTCGTTCGAGGCGATGGTGGCCCTCGCCGCCGAGGACCCGCGCCTCCGGGCCCTGCGCCTCTCGCGGAACTTCGGCCACCAGATGGCGCTCACGGCCGGCGTCGACCGGGCCCGTGGACGGCTCGTGGCGGTGATGGACGCCGACCTGCAGGACCCGCCCGAGCTCCTCGCCGAGATGCTCGCGAAGTCCGACGAGGGGTACGAGGTCGTCTACGCCCAGCGGACGGCGCGGGAAGGGGAGAGCGCCTTCAAGAAGGCGACGGCGCACCTCTTCTACCGCCTCATGCGCCGCTGGACGAACGTCGACATCCCGGTCGACACCGGCGACTTCCGACTCCTCGGGCCGAAAGCGGTCGCCGCCTTCCGGTCCCTGCGCGAGAGGCACCGCTTCATCCGGGGGATGACGGCCTGGGTCGGTTTTCGGGCGACGGCCGTGCACTACGTCCGCCCCGCGCGGCTCCACGGCGAGACGAAGTACCCGCTCCGCAAGATGGTGCGCTTCGCCCTCGACGCCCTCACGTCGTTCAGCCACGTCCCGCTCCAGCTCGGCACCTGGCTCGGTTTCCTCGTTTCGTCCTTCGCGTTCCTCTACATCGCCGTCGTCGTCGTCCTGAAGGTCCTCGGGATCAACGAACGGGGCTGGACCACGCTGATGGGGTGGATCCTCCTCCTCGGCGGAGTCCAGCTGATGCTCATCGGCGTCCTGGGGGAGTACCTCGGGCGAATCTACGACGAGGTGAAGGGGCGACCCCTCTACCTCGTCTCGGACGAAGTGGGAGGGGAGCCGGACGTCGCCGGGGAGCCCCGCTGATCGATGCGGCTCCGGGCGCCGGTGCTATGCTTTCCCGACCGGAGGTGTCCCATGCGCCGCGCTTTTTCGCTGCTCGTGCTCGGGCTTCTCAGCCTCATAGCTGGGCCGCTCGCGGCCGAAGAGGTCGTCCTCAAGGATGGCCGGACCCTCGAAACGAAGAAGCCGCCGGAGATCCGAGGGAGGCAGGCGGTTCTCCTGCTCGCCGACGGAACGCTCGTTTCGATCCCCGCCTCGGAGATCGACACCGCGAAGACGGCCGCCGCTGCCGCGAAGGCGGCGGAGGCGGCGAAGCTCCCGGTTCCGACTCCCATCGTCGCGCGGGCCCCGAGCCTCGTCGACGCCGCCAATGCCACGCGCGACGGGAAGAAGGCCTCGGTCGTACTGACGGACCAGGACGTCGCGGCGGGTGAGCTCGACGCGGGAGGCGAGAAGAAGCCGGCCGGCGACGGACGCATCGTCGTGAGCAACGTGTCGGCGAAGAAAGCCGCATCCGGGACGACCGTGACGGGCTCGGTCCAGAACGTCGGCGAAGGCGCCGTCGAGGGCGTCGGGGTCACGATCGAGCTGGTGGGAGAAGGTGGGAAGACCGTGGCGAGCGCGTTCGGGGAGCTCTCCGCGGACGTGCTGGCTCCCGGCGAGAAGGCCACGTTCACCTCGCAGCTGGCGACCGAGGCCACCGCGCAGAACGTGAGGGTCATGCCGCGGTGGCGGGCCAGGGAGAACGAGGGAGAGAAGACCGATCCGTCGTCGCCCGCCGGCAAGGCCGCAGCGGCCAGGGAAGCGACCCCTCCCGCCGGTCCAGCTCCTGTCCCCTCTCCGGCCCCGGCCGCCACGCGGGCTCCCGCCCCCCGGTCACCCGACATGCCGGCGCCTCCCGCGAGCGCCCCGGTCGGCGCACCGTCGAAGCCGGGCGGAGGGTACGTGCCCCAGCCCTCGTCCAGCCAGCCGAAACCGCCGGCCGGCGGCTGAGCCGGGGCCGCCCCGGGCCGGGATGGCCGCCGAAATACTCCTCGTAGAGGACCGGGAATCGCTCCGGTCGATGCTGGCCGAGACGCTGGCCCGCGAGGGGTACGGCGTCGAGGCGGTCGCGACCGGCGACGAGGCGGTCCGCCGGCTCTCGGAGGGGCGGCGCTACGCCCTCGTCCTCACCGACCTGAAGCTCCCCGGGGCCGACGGCCTCGCCGTTCTCGACACGGCCCTGGCGAGCGATGCGGCCCTGCCGGTCATCCTGCTGACGGGCTACGGAACCGTCGAGACCGCCGTGGTCGCGATGAAGAAGGGGGCGGCCGACTTCCTCGGCAAGCCGGTCGACGTCGACCTCCTCCTCCTCCTCGTGCGCCGGCACGTCGACGCGCGGCGCAGCGCCGTGGCCCGGACACTCCTCGCCGAGGAGGCCGGTCTCGCCGGGATGCCACGGATCGTCGGGCAGGCTCCTGCACTGGCCGACGCTCTCGACCGGCTCCGCCGCGCCGCCGCGAGCGACGTGACGGTCCTCCTGACCGGCGAATCGGGGACGGGAAAGGAGCTCTTCGCGCGAGCCGTTCACGCCCTCTCTCCCCGCCGGGCCGGGCCCTTCGTCGCCGTGAACGTCGCAGCCCTCCCCGAAGGGCTCGTCGAGAACGAGCTCTTCGGTCACGAGCGGGGCGCCTACACGGGAGCCTCCGAGCGCCGCGCGGGCCGTTTCGAGCTGGCCGACGGCGGGACGCTCTTCCTCGACGAGATCGGCGAGCTGCCCCTCGGGGCGCAGACGAAGCTCCTGCGCGTCGTCGAGGAACGGACGTTCCTGCGCGTCGGCGGGACGGTCCCGCTCACGGTGGACGTCCGCCTGGTGGCCGCCACGAACTGCGACCTGGGCGCCCGGGTGAAGGCGGGGGCCTTTCGCGAGGACCTCTACTACCGGCTCGACGTTTTCCCGGTCCGGCTCCCGCCGTTGCGCGCCCGGAAGGAGGACGTCCCCGAGCTGGCGAGGGAGTTCGCGAGGACCTGCGGCGAGAGCGCACGCGGCCGCGCCTTCGAGCTCAGCCCGGCGGCGGCCGAGAAGCTCGCCGCGTGGGACTGGCCGGGGAACGTGCGGGAGCTGAAGAACGTGATCGAGCGGGCCGTCCTCCTCTCGGCGGGTCCGCAGATCCGGCCGGCGGACATCGTCCTCGGCGCGCCGGGAGAGGAGGCGGTGGGCACGCCCTCGCTGGCCGGGACCCTCGAGGAGACCGTGGAGCGGTGGAAACAGGCCGGGGAGTCCGCGCGGATCCGCCGGGCGCTCGAGGAAGCCGCAGGAGATCGGACCCTCGCCGCCGAGGCCCTCGGTATCCCTCTCAAGAGGCTCGTCCAGAGGATTCGCGAGCTGAAGATGTGACGGTCGTCAGGGACGCGGAACGGCGTCCCCGAGCGCGGACAGGATCTCGTCGTCCTCCTCCGGAGTGACCGAGCGGAGGTCGACGACGAGCCGTCCCTCCGAGATGCGGACGACGACGGGGAGCTCTCGCGAACGGAGCCGGGCGGCGGCCTCGGTCTCGCCGAGCGACGGGTGGCGGAGGCGAACTCCGAAGGAGGGAAGCGTCGATTCCGTTCCCGTCCCGCCGCCGGCGACGGCGACGAGAGGGGCCGCTTCGGCCTCCCAGCCGAACGCGGCCGCCGAAGCCGCGATCCGGCGCGCGCGTGCTTCGAGGAGGGACACGGGCACCAGGAGCATCGCGTGAAACGGGATCTCGGTGGCCCGCCCCGACAGGTGCAGATCGAGCGTGGCGGCGAGCGCGGCGAGGACGAGCTTGTCGGGGCGGAGGGCGCGCGCGAGCGGGTTTTTCGCGCAGGCGCCGACGAGGGCGGAGGCGCCGAGGAGGATCCCCGCCTGCGGCCCGCCGAGCGTCTTGTCCCCCGAGAAGCAGACGAGGTCGGCGCCCTCGGCGAGCGCCTCGGCGGGGACCGGCTCGTCGCGCAGGCCCGGCTGGACGAACCGCTTCGGAGCGCCTGCACCGGCGTCGAAGAGGAGCGGGATTCGCGCTTCCCGGCAGAGCCACGCGAGCTCGCCGAGGGAGACCTCCTCCGTGAACCCCACGATCCGGTAGTTCGACGGCCTCACCTTCAGGATGGCCGCGGCCCCCGAGCGGACGGCCTCTGCGTAGTCCTCGGGCGTCGTCTTGTTCGTCGTCCCGACCTCCAGGAGCGAGGCTCCGCTCCTGGCGAGGATCGACGGGACGCGGAAATCGCCCCCGATCGCGACGAGCTCGCCTCTCGAGACGGCGACGGGGCGGCCGTTGGCGACGGTGTCGAGGGCGAGGAGAAGCGCGGCGGCGGTGTTCGTGACGGCCAGGGCGTCGAGGTCCGCGCGGCCAGGGGCGAAGAGCTCGAGGAGGAGGGGCCTGACGTGCTCGCCCCGCTTTCCACGTCCTCCGGTCGAGAGGTCGAGCTCCAGCGTCGAGTAGCCGCACGCGCGGAGAACGGCGTCCCGCGCGGCGACGGCGAGCGGCGCCCGTCCGAGATTGGTGTGGAGAAGGACCCCCGTGGCGTTCACGACGGGCCTCGGGCCGGCAGGAGGGCGGACCGCGAGGGTGGCTTTCGCCGCGTCGAGGATCGCGCCTGCGGCGTCGGGGCCGGCACGGAGGACACCCCGCCGGAAGCGGTCGGCCGCCTCGCGGAGGGCCTCCCGCGTCCGAAGGCGCCCATGGCCGGCGGCGAGAGCCAGCCCTCTCTCGTCCGAGAGGAGCTGCTCGATCGAAGGAGGGATCTCCGCGGGGCTTGCCAAGACCCGTAGAATCTATCGCAACGATGGCTGTCTCTTTCGACAGGGAGCTGAACGAGCTGGACCGGGGGATCACGGCCCTGAGGGTCGAGTACGAGCGCTTCTTCGGCGGCGACGTGCGGCGCCCCCCCGTGCCGGGACGACGGAATCTCGAGGAGACCCTGCGCCGGCTCGGGAATGCCGAGATGGAGAAGGCCGCGGAACGCTTCCGTCTCCAGACGCTGCAGAGCCGCTATAGCGCGTTCGCCGAGCTCTGGGACAAGCGTATGCAGGCCCGGGAGGAGGGGAGGACGGGACCGATCCGCCGCCTCGCCCCCCTCGCGCCCGTTGCCGCGTCGACCTCCGCTCCCGTCGGCGCTCCGGCCGGGAAGGGAGCAGGGAAGAAGACTCGGCCTCCCGCGATTCCCGATGTCGCGGCTCTCCTGGCTGCGGCCGAGAGCGCCGTCGGCGTGGGCGCCTCCCCGACCGCCCAGACCCCTCGCCCCGACGCCGCGGCCCCCTCCTCCGTAAAACCGGGGAAGCGGGTCGACTTCACGCCTCTATTCGAGAGGTACGTCGCGGCCCGGAAAGCCCTGGGAGAGGACGTGTCGAGATTGAGGTACGAGAAGTTCGAGGAATCGGTGAGGCGGCAGGCGGACGAGATTCGCCGGAAGACCGGCTCGTCGCGGCTCGTCTTCGAGATCCAGACGACGGACGGACGGGTCCGCCTCGTCGGCCGTCCCGCAGCTCCCGGGTCGAAGGGGTGACGATGCTTTTCCCGTTGCAGAAGACGCTCCTGCCAGGCGCGGTCCTCGTGGCGTTCTTCTCCGCATCTCCCGCGCCCGCCAGGGACGTCTACAAAGGGTCCCTCGACCCTGCGATCCCCCACCACGCCGCGATTCTCGACACCCTCTCGAAGATCGAGAAGGCCCCGGCGGACGGCGCCCTCTACAACGACCTCGGCTGCCTCGTGGCCTGGGACGGCTTCTGGCGAGACGCCCTCAGGAGCTTCGACACGGCCACCGAGCTCGCGCCGAAGGACTCCCGGCCCTCGTTCAACGCGGGCCTCGTCCAGGCCCTTCGTGGAGAGTGGGGGGGCGCCCGCTCGCGCTTTCGCAAGGCGGTGAAGACCGACCCGGGCAACTGGTCCGCGTGGTGGATGCTCGGTTTCGCGGAGGAGATGCTCGGCCACGAGGGAGCCGCCATCGACGCCTACTCCCGGTCGCTCCGAGTCGACACCTCCCTCTTCGACGCGAAAATCAACCCGTTTGCGGTGGCGTCACGCCTGCGGTCGCGGGTCCTCCTGGAAACGTACGAACGGAGGCGGGTCGACGCCGCCATTCCCTTCACGAACCAGCTCTCGGATCCGTCCAGGGTCGCGTCGTTCTTTCAGCACCAGAAGAAGGCCCCCAAGGGCGTCGTGGAGATCGAGGAGCCTCCGCGGACCGGACCCGTCGTGACGACCGTGCCTCCTCCCTCGGTCGACAGGCCGCCGGTGAAGATGCAACCTGCCGTCGTCCCGTCGACCCGCCGCCGAAGGGGCTATGCCGGCAGTTCCGCGAGCGAGGGCGACGGGCCGATCGAAGTCTCGCCCGCGCCGAGCCGCGAGGTGCCCGCGCAGGCGGACTCCGCCGCTCCCCCCTTGTCACCGGGTCCCGGATTCGGAACCGGGAGCGGAGCCCCTGGGACGGGAGGTGGCCTGTCCACGCCCTCCCCCGGCGGGTCCATGCGCAGGGTTCCGAATCCCGCCCCGGTCAGCCCCGCTCCTCCTCCCCAGGACGAGTAGCGGCGAGGGCCGTTCAGCCGGTCTTCCAGCGCGGGACCAGGAGCGTCGGCGAGCCGGCGCTTCCGGTTCCGCCGAGGGCGAACTTCAGGTCGTCTCCGAGTCCCGCGATCCCGCGGAGGAAATCGGAGAGCCGGCCCGAAATGGTCGCCTCCGACACCCTCTCCGTGGCCCGCCCCTTCTCCACGGAATAGCCGGCAACGACCAGGCGGAACGTGTCGGCCGAGAGGTCGACGTCGGGCCTTTCGAGAAGGACCGCAGCATAGAGGCCGCGGCCGACGCCGCCGAGGAGGTCGAGCGGCGAGACCCCGGGCAGGGGATCGACGAAGAAGTTCGTCACGCCGATCCGCGGCGGAGCGCTCCAGGTGACCCGGACGGCGCTTCCCGAGGGGGTACGTGAGAGGCGGCACGCCGCGGCGACGTCGGTGAGGCGGCCGAACGGCAGCCCGCGGTCGACGAGGCGGGTGCGTCCCTGGGGTGTGCCCTCGCCGTCGCGGACGCCCCGAACGAGCCCGCCCGGGGCGGTGGCGTCGTCCACGAGCGAGACCAGGGGCGAGGCGAAGGCGTCGCGCCCTTCGCGCGTTCGGGCGGCCAGGAGAGGTTCCTCGTCGTCGCCGAGGAAGAGCGGAGCGAGGCGACCGATGAGGTGCGCGGCGACGAGGGGGTCGAGGAGGATGTCGGCCCTCGTCGCCTCGAACGGCCGGCCGTTGAGGGGCAGGAGGACCCGGTCGGCGGCGTGCCGGGCGAGGCGCGCCACCGGCAGCTCCTCGGGGCGCGAGGCGGCGCCGACGACGCGGGCCGAGAAGCGCCCGCTGGAGGAGCGGCCGACGACCGTCGCGACGAGCGTCGCGAGGCGGCTCCCCCACGTCGCGTCGCGCCCCGCCGTCGTGGCGAGCCGCTCTGCCCGTTCTCCGAGCGACACCGATGCCTCCCGAACCGTGACCGCCCCGCGTCCGGAGGCGGTGAGCGCCTGGCGGAAGCCGGTCAGCAGTGTCCGGGCGAGGTCGACGTCTGGCGGAGGAGGGTCCGAGAGCGGCCGCCGCTCCGCGATCTCTCCGGGGGCGGGGCCCCCCAGCTTCACCCCGCGCCGCGCCCGGGCCCTCGGGAGGCGCCGGCGGGCTTCGGCGGGAAGAGTGTCGGCCCGCTCGGGGCCGGCGGCGGCAAACGCGGAGCGTCCCGCCTTGAAGAGCCGGAGGGCGAACCCCCTCTCGTGCGACTCGAGGAGCGTCGATCCCTCCTCGTCTTCCGTCAGCTCGAGGAGGGCGCCGCGTCGTTCGTAGAGCTCGGCGCCCGCACCGTCGCCCGCTGCAGCGTCGAGGACCCGCTCGAAGAGCCCCTCGCCCGCGCCGTGCGTCATCGACGTGCCGCCCGCGCGGTGAGGCCGCGGACGAGGAGTGCGGCGGCCGAACCCCCCACGGGGACGGCGTCGCCGCCTTTCACGCAGACGGAGAGGCCCGTCGCCGGAAGGACCTCGTTCCCCCAGGTCTCCTCGATGGAAGAGAGTGCCGAGAGGATCTCTCCGGTCAGGGCGAAGGGGGCGAGCGGCGAGCCCCGCCGTCCGCGCCGGACGCCGTCGGCGGCCGAGACGAGGAGGACGAAACGTCCCGACTCGGGATCGGCCGACCCGCCCGCCACTTCCCGGACGTAGACGCCGTCGCCGCAGCGGTCGAGCAGCTCGTCGAGGCTCGCTTCGCCGGCGCACGCGACGAGGTTCGCCATCCGGACGCGGGGCGGGCGCCGGTAGCTGGAGGTCCGTCCGTGTCCGTTCGAGTCGACGGTCCCGGAACGCCTGTCGGAGAGAAGCCCCGTGACGACGCCGCCCGACAGGAGCGGCACGGCCCGGGCGAGAGACCCCTCGTCGTCGACTCCGTAGGCGCCCGGGAGGTCGCCCCGGCCCGGGTCGTCGACGACGTCGAGGCCGGACGGGGCGACCGCGGCCCCCTTCACGCGCGAGAGGACCGAGCCGCGGTCGCCGGCGTCCGCCTCGAGGGCGTGCCCGACCACCTCATGCCAGAAGACCGAGGCGGCGGAAGGGGAGAAGACGACGTCGACGGGGCCCGTTGCGGGAGGAAGGCCGGACGTCGGGCGCGTCGCCTCGCGCAGGGCCGCGGCGAGCGCGTCCGCCGCCTCGCCGAACGGGCGTGCCGACTGGAACGAGAAGGGGCGTTCCGAGCCGGCGCGGCGGATGGTCCCCGAGGCCACGAGACGCGTCCGCACGCCGCAGGACAGGAGGGCCCGCGGCGAGACGACCGTCCGTTCGGTCACGACGCGCGAGACTTCCACGGACAGCGCCAGTCCCCGCGGGTCGGGAAGGGCTCGAGCGAACGCCGCGGCGAGCGCCGCCGTGCGCCCGTCCTCCTCGTCGGGCCGCTGGGGGCCGGCCGGGAGCGGCGCGGGCGGGGCGCCGCGGTGCGCCTTGAAGAACGGGGCGTTTCCCGCGCGCCGCCCCGCCTCGCGGACCGCGTCGCGCAGCGCTTCGGGCCCGGCGCCGGAACGGGCCACGAGGAGGAGGCTTCCCTCGCGCCGGATCCTCACCGCGGTCCCGCTCTCCTCGGCGAGCACGGGAGCGAGGAGGCCCGACTCGGAGGCGGTCCACGTCTCGCTCCGGGTCCGCTCCTGGAACGCCTCGCCCGACTCGCCCCGCCGGAGGAGCCCCGACACGAGCTTCACCGCGTCGGCCGCGTCGCGCATCAGGTCCGCCGATTCCCGCATCGCAGGGCCGATTCTAGGCAGAGTGGGTGCAAAGCGCTCGGAAGGCTGCTGTATCCTGCGCGGCCATGGCTGCGCCGGACGCCCGACTCGCCGCGTGCGCCGCCTTCGTGGCGCGGCGCCTCATCGAATCCGGCCTCGTGAGGGCGAAGTCGCCCGCCGAGGTCCGGAGGGTCGTCGAGGCCGTTCTCGTCTTCGACCGCGACCGCGAGCGCCAGCTCGAAGTCGAGGTCGACAAGCTCCTCCGGGCCAACACCGGCGCGGTCGGCGGGGCCGGTTTCGACTACTCCGAAGTGTTCCGCAAGGCGAAGCGCCTGCTCGCCGAGAAGAAGAAGATCCCGCTCTGAGCGGGGGAGCCCACGGATGAGGACGATCGAAGAGCGGATCAAGTACCTCGACGGCCTGCGGCAGGCGGCGAGGCTCGGCGGCGGCGAGGCGCGGCTGAAGAGGCAGCACGAAGCCGGAAAGCTCTCCGCGCGCGAGCGCGTCGAGCTGCTCGGCGATCCGGGCTCGTTCGAGGAGACCGACCCCTTCGTCGTCCACCGGTGCCGCGACTTCGGCATGGACGGCGCCGGAAACGCGATCCCGGGCGACGGCGTCGTCGCCGGAGCGGTCCGCGTGGAAGGGCGCCCCGTCTTCGTCTTCGCCCAGGACTTCACCGTCTTCGGTGGCTCCCTCTCCGAGACGAACGCGGCGAAGGTCTGCAAGGTGATGGACCTCGCGATGAAGACGGGGGCACCGGTCGTCGGGCTCAACGACTCGGGGGGCGCCCGGATCCAGGAAGGCGTCGCTTCCCTCGCCGGCTACGCCGACATCTTCCTGCGCAACACGCTCGCCTCCGGCGTCGTCCCGCAGATCTCGGCCATCATGGGCGCCTGCGCGGGAGGGGCCGTCTACTCGCCCGCCATCACCGACTTCGTCCTCATGGTGCGGGGCACCTCCTCCATGTTCGTCACCGGACCGGACGTCATCAAGTCGGTGACGCACGAGGATGTGACCAAGGAAGCGCTCGGGGGAGCGGATACCCACGCCTCCGTTTCCGGAGTCGCCCACATCGTGGCCGACTCGGACGCCGACTGCATCCTGAAAATCCGGACCCTCCTCGGCTTCCTCCCGTCCAACAACCGGCAGGACCCGCCCCGCCGCGAGTGCTCGGACCCGTGCGACCGCGAGGACGTCGCCCTCGACTCCCTCGTCCCCACGAGCGCGAACCAGCCTTACGACATGAAGGAGCTGATCGAGCGTGTCGTCGACGACGGCGAGCTGTTCGAGATCCACGCCGACTTCGCGAAGAACCTCGTCGTCGGCTTCGCGCGACTCGGCGGGCGCCCGGTCGGCATCGTCGCGAACCAGCCCGACGTCTTCGCCGGAGTCCTCGACATCGACTCCGCGACGAAGGGGGCGCGCTTCGTCCGCTTCTGCGACGCCTTCAACGTCCCGCTCGTCACCTTCGAGGACGTCCCGGGCTTTCTCCCGGGAACGCAGCAGGAGTTCGGCGGGATCATCCGCCACGGCGCCAAGCTCCTCTTCGCCTTCGCCGAGGCGACCGTCCCGAAGGTCACCGTCATCACGCGCAAGGCCTACGGCGGCGCCTACTGCGTCATGTCCTCCAAGCACATTCGAACCGACTTCAACTACGCCTGGCCGACGGCCGAGATCGCCGTCATGGGCCCGGAGGGCGCGGTCAACATCCTCTACGGCCGGGAGCTGGCCCAGAGCGCCGACCCCGTCGCGGCCCGCAAGGCGAAGGTCGAGGAGTACCAGGAGCTCTTCGCCAACCCCTACGTCGCCGCACAGAAGGGCTACATCGACGACGTCATCCTCCCCAGGACGACCCGCCGCCGCCTCATCCGCGCCCTCGACCTCGTCGAAAACAAGCGCGACGTCCTGCCGCCGAAGAAGCACGGAAACATACCCCTATGAGAAGGTTCTCGAAGGACCAGACGGGGGGTCCGGGGGGCGCGCGAAGCCGAGCCCCCCGGCGAGCGCACGGGAATATTCCCCTGTGACGGACCGGCTCCTCATCGCGAACCGTGGGGAGATCGCCGTCAGGATCGCGCGGGCCTGCCGTGACCTCGGGATCTCGCCCGTGGCGGTCTTCTCCGACGCGGACCGGGCCTCGCTCCACGTCCGGCTCTCCGACCACGCCATCGGCATCGGTCCGGCGCCGGCCCGCGAGTCGTACCTCCTTCCGGAGAAGCTGATCGACGCCGCAAAGCGGACCGGGGCCCGTCTCGTTCACCCCGGCTTCGGCTTCCTCGCCGAGAACGCCGCCTTCGCGCGGGCGGTGCGCGACGCGGGCCTCGTCTGGGTCGGGCCCGACCCCGAGTCGATCGCCGCGATGGGCAGCAAGACCGAGTCCCGCGCGCGGATGAGGGCCGCGGGCGTCCCGATCGTCCCGGGAATGACGACTCCCGCGAAAGACCCGGCCGAGATCGCCGCCTTCGGGCGCGAGCACGGTTTTCCGCTCCTCCTCAAAGCGGCGGCGGGAGGGGGCGGCAAGGGGATGCGAATCGTCCGGGCGGAGGAGGAGGTCCCGGCCGCCTTCGAGCGCGCCAGGAGCGAGGCCGTCTCGTTCTTCGCCGACGATGCGGTCTACTGCGAGCTCTACGTCGAGAAGCCGCGGCACGTGGAAGTGCAGGTCCTGGGCGACCGGACCGGCCGCGTCGTCTCCCTCGGCGAGCGCGAGTGCTCTCTCCAGCGGCGCCACCAGAAGGTCCTCGAGGAGTGCCCGTCTCCCGCCGTGTCGCCCGAGCTGCGCGCGCGGATGGAAGAAGCCGCCGTCGCCGCGGCCCGCTCGGTCGACTACGTCTCGGCCGGGACGGTCGAGTTCCTCCTCGCCCGCGATGGCCGGTTCTTCTTCCTCGAGATGAACACGC
This sequence comes from uncultured Holophagales bacterium, assembly GCA_963696015.1. Classification (GTDB taxonomy): domain Bacteria; phylum Acidobacteriota; class Thermoanaerobaculia; order UBA5066; family UBA5066; genus UBA5066. The sequence continues at coordinate 34,089 of CAVOJA010000025.1, read as the reverse complement.
GGATCCAGGTCGAGCATCCGGTGACCGAGATGGTCTACGGCGTCGACCTCGTCGCCGAGATGATCCGGATCGCCCTCGGAGAGCCGATCAGCTTCGCGCAGCGTCCCGAGCCCCGCGGGCACGCCATCGAGTGCCGGATTTACGCGGAGGACCCGTCCAACGGTTTCGCCCCGTCTCCCGGGACGATCCACCGCCTCCGCTGGCCGCTGGGACCGGGAATCCGCGTCGACTCGGGCGTCGAGGAGGGGGACACCATTCCTCTCGACTACGACCCGATGGTCGCCAAGCTCGTCGCCTTCGGCCGGGACCGGGACGAGGCGCTCCGGCGGATGCGCCGCGCCCTCCGCGAGACCCGCGTGGACGGGATCGAAACGACCATCCCGTTCTTCCTCGCCCTTATCGACGACCCCGACGTCATTTCCGGGAACGTCTCCACCCAGTTTCTCGAAGGGTGGGCCTACCCGGGAGATCCCGCCCCGACCGACGATGCCGCGGAGCTGGCCCTCGTCGTCGCGGCCGTCGCTTCGGCGCGGGAGAGCCTCTCGGTCCGTGGCTCGTCCCAGCCCCGTCCCCCATCCGCCTGGCGAACCGCCCGGCCTACGTTCGGACATCGGGAATGAAGTACCGCGCGAAGGTCACTGGCTCGTCCCGGGAACGGAACGTCGAGGTGGAAGCCCAGCTCGACCCGACCGGGGTCGTGGTCGCTCTCGACGGCCGTCCGGCCCGGTGGGACATCGTCTCCACGCCGGGAGGCGGCTTCTCGGTCCTGCGGGCCGACGGCCGGCAGGCCGAGGTGGTCCCCCATCCCGCCGGGAACGGGGCCGTCCGCGTCCGGGTCGGAGCCGAGCGCGTCACCCTCGAGGTCCTCGACGAGCTGACCGCCCGGGCCCAGGCCGTTGCCGGGAAGGGGACCTACCGGGGCTCGGCAGACGTGAAGGCGGCCATTCCGGGCCGGGTCCTCCGGATCCTGGTGGCCCCGGGGGATTCCGTCCTCCAGGGGCAGCCGGTCGTCGTCCTCGAGGCGATGAAGATGGAGAACGACGTCCGCTCGTCCCGGGACGGCGTCGTCCGTTCGGTCGAGGTCGCCGCCGGGCAGGCGGTCGGGGCCGGGCAGGTCCTTCTCCGCCTGGAACAGTCGTAAGGGCGCGAAGAACCGGACCGAGCCAGGAAGTCCCGGCACGATTCCTTCATACACCCCACTTGAACGAGTATGGAAACCCTGCAAGGAGGAAACCGGATCGAAGCCTATGCTAGGCTATCGCCGTTCGTTCCAATGGTTTGTTACGGTCTGTTCGCGGAGAAGGTTTCAAAGGGGGGCATCGAGCTGATCCATGATTCCTCGGTCTTCTCCAATTTTTCGTCGATGGCCCATCACCGGCACCGTTGCCGTCGTGCGCTCTCCCTGCCGCCGGCGGACCTCGAGGTGATCGTGGAATCCGTGGAGACCGCCGTGAAGACCACCGTGAAGACCGCCGTGGAGACCACCGTGAAGACCACCGTGAAGACCACCGTGAAGAAGGTCACGTCGCGCGCGCCTGGTATTCTGTTGAAAGGAGGAGATAGGAACGCAGCGGAGCGTCAGGGACCTGGGGCGCTCGGCGGGGCGGAGCGGAATGGATCGCGGATAGGAACGGCTCTGCTTTTCTCAAGGTCAATGGCTCCCCGGGGGAGCACTACTTCGAAGGAGGAAGGTACATGAAGAGGTTTGGTTTGGTGCTTGCGCTGCTGGCGGTCGTCGTTATCGCCGGCCCGGCAGCTGCCCAGGAACAGACGGGCAGCCTCGTCGGCAAGATCGTGTCCGACAGCGGCGAAACGCTGCCGGGCGTCTCCGTGGAGATCAAGGGTCCGGTCGGCACTCTCGTGGCCGTCACGGACGCGCGCGGCGAATACCGTTTCCCCCGCGTGAGCCCCGGCACGTACAAGCTCACCGCTCGCCTGCAGGGCTTCCAGACGTACGAGGCGTCTCGCGTCGGCATCTCCCTCGGCGGCAATGCGAGCGTCAACATCACGCTCAGGATCAGCTCGGTCTCGGAGACGGTCGTGGTCACCGGCGACAGCGTCCAGATCGCCGTCGGTGAGAACCAGACGTCCACCGCGATCGCCGCCGCGCAGATCGCCATCCTCCCGAAGGGCCGCGACTTCACCACGGTCGTGACCCAGGCCCCGGGCGTCTCCAACGAGGCGAACCTGGGCGGCATCTCGATCGACGGCGCCTCGGGCTCGGAGAACCGCTTCGTCATCGACGGCGTCGACACGACGAACCCGCAGGACGGCGTTTCGGGCCAGAACTTCGTCACCGACTTCCTGGAAGAGGTCCAGGTCAAGTCGGCCGGCTACTCCGCCGAGTACGGCGGGTCGCTGGGCGGCGTCATCAACGCCATCACGAAGAGCGGCACGAACGAGTTCCACGGCTGGGCCGGCGCCTACTACTCGGACAGCAGCTTGAACGGGGACCTGAACGGGAGCGACCGCCCCGTTTACCAGGAGTCCTGGCCCGGCTACTACCGGACGTACGAGAACGACGACCTCAGCCGGATCGAGCCCGGCTTCGGTCTCGGCGGACCCATCGCCAAGGACGCGCTCTGGTTCTACGTGGGCTACAACCCGACGCTGAGCTCCATTTCGCGCACTCCCTATCAGGACCCCGACAAGCCTCCGGTCCGTACCTACGATCAGGACCAGACGAACCACTACTTCACCGGCAACCTCAAGGCCAACCTGGGCTCGAAGCTCCTCATGAAGCTCTCGGCGAACCTCAGCCCGAGAAAGACCGAGAGCGTCCTGCCCGCCCTGGACGGCACCACGCCGGACGACACGAACCTCAGCATCGACACCAAACGGCCGACCGAGAGCTACTCGCTCTACGCGGACTACGTTCCGACGAGCAACATCTACGTGACCGGCCGCGCAGGGTACTGGAGGACCGACACGTCGACCAGCGGCGTTACCGACACCTCCCGGATCTTCTTCCGCAACGGCGTCATGCCCGGTCAGGGGACGGATCCGAACTGGCGGCCGACCAACTTCTCCACCGTTCCGGCGGGCTCGTTCAACAGCACCGAGATGGACGAGTGGAAGCGTCAGTCGGCCGGCCTCGACGTCAACCTGTTCGCCAACCTCGCCGGGACCCACTCGATCAAGGTCGGCGTGCAGTACGAGAAGATCAAGAACGAGGTCGCCACGGGTGAGAACGGCAACCTGTTCGAGGTCCGCTGGGGCCTGCCCGACCGCTTCGGCGCGGGCGTCCAGGGATCCCAGGGCTCCGTCCACGTTCGCCGATTCGGCACGTTCGGCGCGGCGGAGTCCACGAACGTGGGCCTCTTCATCCAGGACACGTGGAACATCCTCCCGTCCTTGACGCTGAACGTCGGCGTCCGCACCGAGCAGGAGCGCGTCCCGAACTACGGCCACGAGACGGACCCGACCCTGCCCGAGAACGCCATCGAGTTCGACTTCGAAGACAAGCTGGCTCCCCGCCTGGGCTTCGCCTGGGACGTCGGCGGCAAGCAGAAGACGAAGGTCTACGGCAGCTACGGCCACTACTACGACATCACCAAGCTCGAGATGCCGCGTGGTTCGTTCGGCGCCGACAAGTGGATCGCCTACCTCTACCCGCTGAACACCACCGACTGGACGTCCCTGCCCAATGGCTGCACCATCGCCACCAACATCGCCAGCATCAACCCCTGCCCGGCGCTCGGCACTCCGATCACCCGTAACCTGCGGGCCCCGACCGACCCCAGAACCGCCATCGACCCGGATCTCAAGCCGATGGAGAACCGGGAGTACCAGCTCGGAATCGAGTACCAGCTCACGAAGGACTCGGTCGTCAGCGCCCGCTACGTCAACAAGAAGCTCCTGAACACCATCGAGGACATCGGCTACCTCGACGCCGAGGGCAACGAGATCTACACCACGGGCAACCCGGGCAAAGGCCTCGTCGGCTGCAAGCCGGATTCGGCCTTCCCCTGCCCCGACTTTCCGCAGGCCGAAGCCGTCCGCGACTACGAGGCCATCGAGCTCGTCCTCAACCGCCGGTTCGCCGACAACTTCTCGGTGCGGGGCGCCTATACCTACAGCAAGCTCGAGGGGAACTACTCCGGCCTCGCGAGCTCCGACGAGTTTGGCCGCACCGACCCGAACGTCGCGCGGTACTTCGACGGCTGGGCCTACGGCTACGACTCGCACCAGCGGCTCGTCGACGGCGTCCTCAACACCGATCGGCCGCACGCCGTCGAGATTCAGGGCGCCTACCGGATGCCCTGGGCGATGACCGCCGGCCTCAACTTCTCCTGGACGTCGGGCGGCCCGGTCTCGACGGACGCCTCCTACAACGGCGTCAACTTCTTCCCCAACGGCCGCAACGACATGGGGCGCCTCGCCAGCATCACGAACTTCGACCTGATGCTCGCCCAGCCCTTCCAGATCGGGAACTTCCAGGTCGAGCTCAGCGTGAACGTCCTCAATCTCCTCGACGCGCACACCGTCACCCGGATTGGCAACGTCAAGTACGACTACGACGTCTGCGACGCCTTCCCGGAAGGCACCCAGGCGCCAGCCGGGGAATGCGACACCACGAACGCGTGGTATTTCGGCTCCCTCGGCAGCTATGACTACGATCAGATCATGGATCCGGACGGGCCGGCCGGGCCCTTGGGTTTCCCGATCTACACCCAGTACCAGAAGGCCCTCGAATATCAGGCCCCTCGCGAGTTCCGGTTCGCCGTCAAGGTCAACTTCTAGCCCGGTCCGTTCCCCGTAGACCCGAAAACGGGAGCGCGAAAGCGCTCCCGTTTTCATTTGAGCGCGCCCCATTCAGTGAGTGTTCGGCGTCGATCGGGTTCCCCGGCCCGCATCGTCGGATCGAGGCCCGGCCCGCGGGTCCGGAGGGGGGACCGAGAGCTACACTCCGGCCGGAAATGGGCTCTGACGGTCCGCACGCTTCGAGGGACGCTGTCGCGAAGTCTCCGGGTGGCCGGCCCTCGAGTCATCGGAAACGGAGCAGCGGCTCCGAGGACCGCGAGACCGGTCCCCGGGCGTCCTCGCCCGCCGCCACTTCATCCCCATCCCCTCATCGTCGGCTCTGGGCGGGTGCGTTCCTGCTCCTCCTCGGTCTGACCGTCGGCGCCTACGGTCCGTGCCTCACGGGCGGGCCGGTCTGGGATGACGACGCGCATCTCACACGGCCCGACCTCCGGTCTCTCGAAGGGCTGAGGCGGATCTGGACGGACGTTTCGGCGACGCAGCAGTACTACCCGCTGCTGCACTCCGCGTTCTGGGTCGAGCACCGGCTGTGGGGCAGCTCACCGATCGGGTATCACCTCGTGAACGTCGTGCTCCACGCCCTCTCCGCCGCGCTTCTGGCGCTTCTCTGGAGTCGCCTGGGCGCCAGGGGCGGTCTCCTGGCGGCCGTCCTCTTCGCGCTGCACCCCGTGGCCGTCGAGTCGGTCGCCTGGATGACCGAGCAGAAGAACACGCTGTCGACGGTGCTCTACCTCTGCGCGGCGCTCGCGTTCCTGGCGTACCGGCAGAGCCGCTCCGGCCGTTGGTATGCGCTCGCGACGACGGTGTTCTGCGCGGCGCTGCTGACCAAGTCCGTGACCTCCACGCTCCCTGCGGCCCTGCTCGTCCTGCTCTGGTGGCGGTCGGACCGCCTCTCCTGGCGTCGGGACGTCCTGCCGCTGCTGCCGTGGTTCGCATCGAGCGCCGCGATGGCGGGGGTCACCGTCTGGGTCGAAAGGACGGTCGTCGGGGCCGAGGGCGCCGCATGGGACCTCGGGTTCGCCGAAAGGGTCCTGGTCGCCGGACGAGCCCTCTGGTTCTACCTGGGCAAGCTGGTCTGGCCTTCGAACCTCGTCTTCATGTACCCGCGTTGGGTCGTCGATCCCCGCTCGCTCTGGCAGTGGCTCTTCCCGTTCTCCGTCCTCCTCGTCTTCGCCGGACTCTGGTGGATTCGGAGACGATCGCGAGGGCCCCTCGCCGTGGCGCTTCTCTTCGGAGGTTCCCTCTTCCCGGCCCTCGGCTTCTTCAGCGTCTACCCGTTTCGCTACTCCTTCGTCGCCGACCATTTCCAGTACCTCGGCGCGATGTTCGTGCTCGCGGGCAGCGCGACGGGTGCGACCTTCCTGGCGGATCGCCTCGCCCTGGGAACGAAGACACGCCTTGGGCTGGCGTCGGCGACTGCCCTGCTTCTCGGAACGCTGACCTGGCACCAGGCGGGCACCTATCGCGATGCGGAGACCCTCTACGAGTCGATCCTCACGGTGGATCACGATTCCTGGTTCGCCCATCACAACCTCGGCATGCGGAGTGTCGATCGGGGCGAGGTCGCAGCCGGGATCGCGCACCTCGAGACCGCGCTGCGTCTGAAGGGGGACGCCGACGAGATCCGATTCGGGCTGGCCCTCGCGTACTCTCTTTCCGGTCGCGACGCGGAGGCGGTCGCCCAGTACGAGCAGGCGATACGGACGGCCGCTCCGAACGCCGATGCCGAGAGCAACTTCGGAGATCTGCTGCGGCGCCTCGGGCGGTCGGACGAGGCGATCTCGCACCTGAGGCGGGCCCTCGAGCTCGATCCGCCTCACGCGGGAGCCCGTCACAACCTCGGCCTGACGCTGGCGCAGGCGGGACGATGGGCGGAAGCGGTGGAACAGTTCGATGCGGCTCTCGGGTTCCGGCGGGACCGCGGGGAGACCTGGCATCACCGGGGAAACGCACTCATGAACCTGAGTCGGGTCGACGAGGGGATCGAGTCCTTCCGGCGAGCGCTCCAGCTGAATCCCGGCGCCTCCGAGACCGAGAGCCGGCTCGGTATCGCCCTCGCGACGGCGAACCGGCTGCACGAGGCGATCCCCCATCTGCACGAGGCGGTCCGTCTTCGCCCGAACGATCCCTGGGTCCACCTCGACCTCGCGAACGCGCTCCTCGATTCCGGACGGATCGAGGAGGCCATCGGGCGCTACGAGAGGGTCCTCCAGCTCGATCCACGTTCCGCCGCTGCCCGGGATCGGCTCGGTGTCGCCCTCTCGCGGAGCGCGCGCCCGTTCGAAGCCCTGCCCCACTTCGAGGCGGCGGTGCAGCTCGCCCCGGACGACCCGAGCTTCCGCTACGACCTCGCGGTCGCGCTCTCGAGGGCCGGGCGACGGGAGGAGGCCATCGGGCACCTGAAGCGGACCCTCGTGCTCGCCCCCCGGCACGAGCAGGCCCGAGCCCTCCTGGATGCGATGCAGAAACGTTGACTCTCTCGCCCCGTGCGAGGGCCGTGCTCAGCCTCCCCGGCGAGGAGGCCGGGATTCGGGGGCCGTGCCCCGTCCCCGTAGCCTGCGGGCCTCGTCCAGGTTCTGTCGGGGGCTCCCGGCGGCGGGGTCGATCTCGAGCGCCCGCTCGAAGGCGCGAATCGCCTCGTCGAGCCGTCCCATCCGCCCCAGCGCCACGCCCAGCAGGTCGTGGGCCCGGGCATCGTCCGGAGCGAGGCGGACCGCTTCGCGGAGGTGCCGCTCGGCCCCGGCGACGTCGCCCCGGGAGAGCGCGGCGGTCCCGAGATTCTTCCGTGCCCCGGCGTCGTCCGGCCGCAGGCGGGCGGCCTCCTCGAAATGCCTCATCGCGCCGTCGAGATCCCCTCGGGAGGCCAGCGCCGTGCCCAGGTTGTTGTGCGCCTCGGCGAGAAGCGGATCGGCGCGCACCGCCTCTTCGAAGCGGCGGGTCGCCTCTTCGAGCCGCCCGCTCGAGGCCAGCACCATGCCCAGCCCGTTCGAAGACGCCGCGTCGCCGGGCCGGAGCCGCAGCGCTTCCTCGAAGGAAGCGATCGCCTCCGGGACCCGCCCCGCGGACGCGAGAGTCGTTCCCAGGTCCCGGTGGGCGTCCGCCCAGTCCGGACGGATCCTGACAGCTTCCCGGTGGTGGCGGATCGCCTCTTCGGAGCCCCCTGTCCGGGCCTGCAGCCGCGCGAGGTTGTTGAGGGCCTGGGCGTGGTCCGGATCGAGCCGCACGGCTTCCCGGTACTGCCGGATGGCCTCCGCGACGTCTCCTGCGGCCTCCCGCGCGGTCCCCAGGTTGTTCCGGCCGTTGGCGTAGGCGGGCCAGATCGAAAGGGCTTCCTCGAGATGGCGGATCGCACCGGTGACGTCTCCCATGGCGACCAACGCCACCCCGAGGTTGCTCTGAGCCTCCGGGTAGACCGGCCGGACTCGGAGCGCCTCCCGGTACCAGCGCGCGGCCTCCTGCGGGTTGCCCTCGGCGTTCAGGGCCACCCCCAGGTTGTTCATCGCCACCCAGGCCGTCGGGTTCTTCGAGAGGATGTCGAGGCAGCGGGCCTTCTCGCTCAGGAAGGCCTGCGTGTGGCGCCGGCTCAGGAGGATCAGGACGGCGATGAGGACGACGCAGGCCGCGTCGATCCCGGCCACCGCTCCGCGCCTCCCGGGACGGGTCCGGAGCGAAGCGACTCCGGCGGCTGCGAGCGCGAGCAGGACCGGGGCCGCGTGGTACTGGAAGTGGTCCGCCACGAACGAGTAGAGGTGATGGGCCACGGTGAAGAGGCCGGTGAGCGGCGCCACCAGGGCGGTGAAGCCCGCGGCTGCGACGAAGGGCCCGCGTCCGATCCTCTTCCTGCCCAGCCAGAGGGCGGCCGTCACCGCCACGGCGGCGACCAGGGGAACGTACTGCCACCAGACGCGCGGGCTGACCTCCCAGCGTGGGTAGTTGGGGATGAGCGGCACGGGCCAGACCAGCTTGCCGACGTAGAACCAGACCGACCTCGCGGCCACGAGGAGTCTCTCCAGGATCGGCATCTCCCAGGCCGCCCCCGTCGCCCTGGCGAAGTTCCGCTCGACGTGGATCGCGACGACCCCGAGGGCGAAGCTCATGGCCATCATCGGGACGACGGCGAGGACGTCGGCGCGCCGGACCTCTCCGCGCTTCCAGAAGATCACGAGGAGGATCAGCAGGGGCAGGGAGACGACGGTCGGCTTGCTCGCGAGCGCCGCGGCGAAGAGAGCGAGCGAGAGCGCGTAGAAGCGCCATTCCGGGCCACCCCGCGAACGGGGCGCCGCCTCTTCCGGAAAGCTGAAGCGGAAATGCGTCAGGAGGCAGAGGAGGGCGAAGAAGGCCGACTGGACGTTCTTCAGCTCCGACACCCAGGCGACCGACTGGACGAACACCGGGTGAGTCGCGAAGACGGCGGCCGCGAGCCAGGCGCCCGGAGCTCGCAACCTCCGCAGGAGAGCCCACAGAAGCAGCACGTTGATTCCGTGGAAGGCGATGTTGACGGCGTGATAGCCGAGGGGATCGAGCCCCCACAGGCGGTGCTCCAGCCAGAACGTCGTGAAGACGAGCGGGTCGTACTGCTTCGTCGCCCCGAGCTGGAACCACATGGCGAACAGGCCCTCCAGGTCCTGAAGATGCCGGTTCGCCGTCACGTAGACGTCGTCGTCCCAGATGAACGTCGCCCGGATCGCCGGACCGTGGGCCAGGAGGGCGAGCGTGAAAAGGACCGCAGCGGGAAGGAGGAACGCCCGGACCCACCACCATCTGCCGGAGGAAGCGGATTTCGGCGCCGGAGCCGAGAGCGGCGCGGCGCGACGACTCATCCCGAGATTCTACAGAGCGGCCTGCGCTTCGCGGCTTGCGCAGGACCGCGACCGTGGCCTGACCCGAACCCGGTTCGGCCGTTCCTTCCGGTGCGCCGGACGATCCCGCGGGAGTCCTGTGGCCGACGGCACGCGCTTCGCTATCATCCCGGCCGCATGTCTCATCGACCCTTCCGGCTCCCGGCGGCCCTGTCGCTCGCAGTCGACCTGAACCAGCCCGCCGTCCGCGAAGCGTCCGTCCAGCTCGAAAGAGGAGGCTCGTCCGTCCGATGAACACCCACCGTCCCATCACAGTCCTGGCCGCGGCCATGGTCCTGGCGTGCCGTGCGGGCGGAGCGCCGCAGGCTCCGACCGCAGAAAAGCCGGCCCAGCCGACGGCGCCGGCTGCCGCAGCCGTCCCGGCGGAGCCGAAAACGTCCACCCCGCCCGAAGCAGCCCCGAAAAGCGCCGACCCGAGGACGGAAGCGCTGGTCGGCTGGCTGGGGGACTATTTCCCGTACGGTCCCGGCGAGATTTCGCTCGAGGCCATCGACGCCGTGAAGATCCCCGGCTGGAGGCTCTACCGTGCCTCGAAGAAGTTCACCGTCGACGAGCGGGCCAACGACCAGGCCTTCGTCCTCGCCGACGACACGGGGAAGACGGCCCTCGTCGGGGACGTCTTCGTCGACGAGGCACGCCTGACGGCGCCGAAGCCGATCCGGGGCGACTCCGACCTCGACTCGCTCCGCGAGCTCCTCGGGCGCTTTCTGAGAGGCCGGATCAAGGTCTCCTTCGACCCTTCGATCGACCGGCGCTCGTTCCTCGGCCTGAAGATCCAGCACGAGACGGGCTACGGCGCCTACGACATATCGGCCTTCGCCTCCTCCTGGGACGGCGCGCTTCTCCTCGTCGGGCGAGCGTGGGACCGGGGTCGCAGCTTCGCCGAACAGCGGCGGGAGATGATCCGGCTCGACGGGGCGCCCGCCCAGGGCCCGGCCGACGCCGCGGTGACGATCGTGGAGTACTCCGACATGCAGTGCCCCTTCTGCAAGAAGAGGGCGGCGGACCTCGACGCGCTCGTCCACAGGCTCGGGAAGGAGCTGAAGATCCGCAAGGTCTCCAAGTCGTTCCCGATCTCCGAGCACACCTGGGCCTTCCGGGCGGCCTCCGCCGGGCGCTGCTTCTACGAAAAGGACAAGGGGCTCCTCTACAGCTGGAAGTCGAGCGTCTTCGCCCGGCAGGAGACGCTTTCCGTCGGAGAGCTCGATACGTTCGCCCTCGACTTCGCCGTCGCCAACGGCATCTCCGAGGAGGCGTTCCGCTCCTGCTACCTTCAGGGGAGCGCCGTGACGAACGTCCTCGGAGACCTGTCCGAGGGGTTTGCCGTCCGGGTCCGGTCGACGCCGACCTATTTCGTCGACGGCGTTCCGCTCTCGTGGTTCTCCGACAACCTCATGGAGGAGTACCTCCGCAAGACCTACCTGAAGGGAGCGGGGCTCCCGCTTCCCGCGCCGGCCGCGCCGGCCGCGCCGAAGGCGCTCGCTGCAGCCGGGCCCGCCGCGCCGAAGTAGGTCCCGCGGAGCGCGCTGCGTTCGGGCGGCGGGGGAAAGGGCGGGGCGCCGCGTGGCACCCCGCCCTTCGACCCTCCGCCGGTTCCGGTTCTACTTGATGACGAACGGGAGCGGGACGACGATCCAGGTCTTCACCTTCACGCCGTCCTTCGTTGCCGGCGTCCACTCCCACTGCTTCAAGGCCGTGACGCTCGCCTCGCCGAGACCGACCCTCGGAGTCGTGTCGCGGTAGATCTCCGTCTGGGTGGCGCGTCCGTTCTCGTCCACGAGGACCCGGACGAGTACGGTGCCCGAGACCTTCCGCGAGCGGGCGAGGGACGTCGCTTCGGGCTTGACGATTTTCGTCGTCTGCGGCGGGCGGGTCACCTGTCCGATGTCGACGAGGTCTCCGAGCTTCACCTTCGGAACGGCGGCCTCCGCGGCCTTCCGGGCCGCGTCCTCGCGGACACGTGCCTCGGCGGCCTCCTTCGCGAGGCGCTCGGCCTCTTCCTTGTCGGCGCGGTCACTCGCCAGCCGAACGGCCTCTTCGGCCTCGCGGGTCTGCCGTGCGGCCTCCTCGAGCTTCGTCTGCTCTTCGGTCCGCTTCCGGGCGGCCGTGGCCTGTTCCTTCCCGATCTGCGCCTCGACCTTCTTCATCTCCTCCTGGAGCTTCGCCTGGAGGGCGGCCTGGAAGGCGGGGTCTTCCTTTCCGACCATCATCGGAGTCGGCGCCGGCATCGGGGTCGGTGTCGCGACCGCGACGACCGCGGTCGGCGGGGGGGCGGCCGGTGTCGATCCACCTCTCCCGAAGAGAAGCCAACCGGCCAGGCCGAGGATGACGACGGCCGCTCCGGCAACGACGGGGACGGGAATTCCCCCAAGCCCCGATTTGTTCGAGACCGGGGTCCCCCCCAGCGTCGTGGTGCCCGGAGAGGTCCCGGCGCCGAAGGAAGGGGGGGCGACGGCTGCCGCCGCGCGCGCCGCCCGGACACGGTCGCGGGCTTCCTTGTCCTTCCTCTCCTCGGCCGCTGCGAGCGGTTTCGGGTCGATCGTCTCTTCCTGCGCCAGCTCCTTCCGCTCTTTCTCGATCGCCTTCTCGAAGCGCTGGTGCATGAAGAAGGCGAGGTTGAACGTCGAAGGGGCGTAGGGGCCTCCGTACAGGAGCTTGCCCAGGTTCTTCCTGTAGGCGACGACGTCCGTCTCGCGCTGGCCCGGGTCCTTCGCGAGGCCCCGGGCGAGGAGCCTGCCGAGGTCCTCCGGCATCGGGCTTCCGTCGACGGCGAGGACCGCTCCAGAGAGGGCGTCGGTGCCGGCCCCGGGGCTCGGCACCTTTCCGGTGAGGGCCTGCAGGAGGATCGTGGCGGCCGAGTAGATGTCGCCCGCGCCGCTCGGCTTGCCCGAGGCGAGGACCTCCGGCGCGATGTAAGGGCCTAAGGCGGCGAGCACGGCGGGCTTCTTGAGGGACGGGAGGAGCCCTGCGCCGAGGCCCGCTCCGTAGACGCGGACGTCGCCGTCGTTGGAGATCGAGACGAAGCCCGGCGTCAGGAATCCGTGCGGCGCGCCCATCTTCTTCTCGAAGGGCTTGCCCGCCTCGAGCGCGACGAGGAGCTTCTCGGCGATCAGGAGGGCGTGCTCGACCGGAAGCGGAATCGAGCCCTGCCCCTCCCCCGAGAAGAGGCGGTCGAGCGTCCGGCCGGGGACGTACTCGATTCCGGCGAACGGAACGTCCTCGACGATGCCGAGGACCGCCCCCTTCGCGACCGCGGGGCCACGGACCACCTCGAGGTACTCCGAGGCATCCTCCATCGAAGGGACGAGGGCGGCCTCGTCGACGCCGGCGCCCTCGAAGACGCGAATCAGGAGCAACGGCGCCAGGTGCGGTCCGGAGGCCGTTCCGGCCCGGAAGACGCTTCCGAGGGGGTCCGCGCCGAGGTGGCGGGTCAGGACGTACGGACCGAAAAGCCTGGGAATGGGGCCGCTGCTGCTCATGTCTGCTCCGCCTTCGGTGGACTTCCGGGGCGGAAAAGTCTACCTCAGCGGGGTGCGCCGGAAACGGTTTCCTGGGCGGCCCGGGCGCGCCGGAAGCGGTCCACGTTCGCGAGGTGCTCGTCGTAGGAGACGGCGAAGCGGTGCGCTCCCGAGCCGTCGCCGACGGCGACGAAGTAGAGAAACGGGACGTCCGCTGGTGCCACGGCCGCCTCGAGGGCGGCGGCACCGGGGTTCGCGATGGGTCCGGGAGGCAGCCCCGGGACCACGTAGGTGTTGTACGGGTCGTCCACCGCGAGCCCGTCGTGCGTCAGCTTGCCCGTCCAGAGACCCTTGCGGCGAAGGGCGTAGATGGTCGTCGGATCGCACTGCAGGGGTATCCCGAACCTCAGGCGGTTGTGGTAGACGGCGGAGACGAGCGCGCGCTCCGCCGCGACGGCGGTCTCCTTCTCGACGAGGGAGGCGAGGGTGACGGCTTCGAGGGGCGTCCGCCCGAGCGTGCGGGCGCGCTCCTGGAAGCCGTCCGGAAGTGAACGCCGGAAAGAGCTCACCAGGGTCGAGACGATCCCGAGCGGTCCCTGCGACCGGGTGAAGACGTGCGTGTCGGGCCCGAGGAAACCCTCGAGGCTCGGCGCTCCGGCCGGCACACCGGCGAAATCGGCGGGCTTCGAGAAGAAGGCCTGGAGCTCGGCCTTCGTCGCGAGCCCTTCCCCCGCCACGAGGTCGAAGATCTCGTCGGCCGTCAGGCCCTCGGGAATCGTCACCCGGTACGTGACGACCTTCCCTTCGACCAGGGTCCGGAGAACCTCCTCGGTCGTCTTCGGTCCCTCGAATCGGTATTCGCCGGCCTTCAGGCTCTGCCCGCGGAAGACGACCCGCAGCACGGCGTACGCGAGGTGCCGGCTCCGGACGACCCGTTCCCGCTCGAGGGTCTCCAGGATGGTGCGGGTCGAGGTCCCGAAAGGGATCTCGACGATGGCCGATTCGCCCGCGTACCCCTTGAACGGACTCCGGACCAGGAGGAGCGCCGCGGCGACGGCGAATACCCCGGCTGCAGCCAGGGCGGCGAGCCGCCCGGTCCACCGCCCGAGGTTCCGGCTCACGCCGTGCTCCCTCCGGGCCGCGAGGAGAGCCAGTCGCGGAGGATCCCGGCCGCCGCCTCCGCGTCCAGGGCCGCCCGGCGGCGATCCCGGGAGCAGCCGGCCTCGCGCAGCGCTCCCTCCGCCGAGTGCGAGGTCAGCGCCTCGCCGTGGAGCTCGACCGGCAGACCTGAAACCTCCGCCAGTCTCCTCGCGAAGCTCCGCACCCTGACTGCGAAGGGGCTGTCCGTGCCGTCTTCGGGCGAGACCGGGAGTCCGACGATGAGGAGCCTCACCTCCCGATCCCGGGCGGCGGACGTCACTTCGGAGGCCGCCTGGGCGTCGCTTCGCCGGGAGACGGCGCCGACGGGGACGACGATCTCCCCGGTTTCGTCGGACACCGCGAGGCCGATTCTCTTCTCGCCGAAGTCGACCGCCAGGATGCGCATGGTGCGAGGATAGGGGGGGCTCTCCCGTGGTGTCCACCGGACGGGGGACCGGCCGAATGATCAGCGTCGGGCGGGTAGGTAGAATCCGCCTTGTCCCCCGGAGGCCCCTTCGTGGCCCGGGGGCCTACGGAGCAAGCGAACGATGAAGAACGTCCTCGTCCTCTCGGCGGCCCGAACGCCGATCGGAGCTTTCCTCGGGTCCCTATCCTCCCTCAGCGCCTCCGAGATCGGCGCGCAGGCTCTCAAGGCGTGTCTCGACCGGACGGAGTTCGCCGGGTACCGGGTCGACCAGGTCCTCATGGGGAACGTGCTGCAGGCCGGCCAGGGGCAGGCGCCGGCCCGCCAGGCTCTCATCGCGGCCGGCCTCCCGAAGTCGACCGGAGCCGTCACGATCCACAAGGTCTGCGGCTCGGGGATGAGGGCGGTCATGGACGGGACCAACGCGATCCGGTCGGGCGAGTACGACGTCGTCCTGGCGGGCGGGATGGAGTCGATGTCGAACGCCCCCTACCTCCTCCCGAAGGGGCGGCTGGGGATGCGGATGGGGCACGGCCAGCTCCTCGACTCCATGGTGCACGACGGCCTCTGGGACCCTTACAAGAACGTCCACATGGGCAACTGCGCCGAGCTCTGCGCGGGGAAGTACGTGTTCACCCGCGAGGCCCAGGACGCCTACGCCCTCGAGAGCTACCAGCGGGCCCGCCGGGCCAACGACTCGGGCGACTTCCGGGCCGAGATGGTTCCGGTCTCGATCGAGGGCAGGAAGGGGACGACCGTCGTCGACCGCGACGAGGAGCCGTTCGCCACCCCGCTCGAGAAGCTCGAGAAGATGGGGTCGCTCAAGCCCGCCTTCCAGAAGGACGGCACCGTCACTGCGGCGAACTCCTCGAAGGTCAACGACGGGGCCGCGGCGCTCCTGCTGGCGGGGGAGGGGGTCGCCCAGGAGACGGGGGCGAAGCCGATCGGGCGCATCGTCGCCTTCGCCTCGCACGCCCAGGAGCCGGAGTGGTTCACGACGGCCCCCTCCTTCGCGGCGAAGAAGGCGATCGAGAAGGCGGGAATTCCCCTCTCGCAGATCGACCTCTTCGAGGTGAACGAGGCGTTTGCGGTCGTCGCCATGGCCTTCATCAAGGACCTGGAGATCGACCCGAACAAGGTCAACGTGAACGGCGGCGCGGTCGCGATGGGCCATCCCATCGGGGCCTCCGGCGCCCGCATCCTCGTCACGCTCCTTCACGCCCTCAAGGCCCGCAAGAAGAAGTACGGCCTGGCGGCGATCTGCATCGGGGGCGGCGAGGCCACTGCCATGGTGGTGGAGGCCCTGTGATCGACAAGGTCATCCTCTCCTCGTCGCACCACGAGGCGGCGGCCCGTGCGGTGGCCGACATCCCGTCCGGCGCGACGCTCGCCGTCGGGGGCTTCGGCCTCTGCGGCATCCCGGAGAACCTCATCCAGGCGCTCGCCGACCGCGACGTCAGGGACCTCACCTGCGTCTCGAACAACTGCGGCGTCGACGACTGGGGCCTCGGAGTCCTCCTCGGGAAGAAGATGATCCGGAAGATGGCCTCCTCCTACGTCGGTGAGAACGCCGAGTTCGAGCGGCAGTACCTCTCGGGCGAGCTGGAGCTCGAGTTCTGTCCGCAGGGGACCCTCGCCGAGCGGCTCCGGGCGGGCGGGGCCGGCATCGCCGGCTTCTACACGCCGACCGGCGTCGGGACGGTCGTCGCCGAGGGGAAGGAGACGAAGCTCTTCGACGGGCGCGAGTACGTCCTCGAGCGCGGCATCGTGACCGACTACGCCCTCGTCGCCGCCTGGAAGGGCGACCGGCTGGGGAACCTCGTCTACCGGAAGACCGCGAAGAACTTCAACCCGATGGTCGCCACGGCGGGGCGGATCACGATCGCCGAGGTGGAGCAGCTCGTCGACGTCGGCGAGATCGACCCCGACGACATCGACACGCCCGGGGTCTACGTGAACCGGCTCGTCGTCGCCCCCCGCGTCAAGCGGATCGAGCGGCGCACCGTGCGGAAGGGCTGAGGGGGCGGCGATGGCGAAGCTGGATCGGGACGGAATCGTGGCCCGGGCCGCGCAGGAGCTGCGCGACGGGATGTACGTCAACCTCGGCATCGGGATGCCGACCCTCGTGGCGAACCGGGTGCCGGCCGGGATGGAGGTCATCTTCCAGTCGGAGAACGGCATCCTGGGCATGGGCGCCTACCCGACGGAGGCCGAGGTCGACGCCGACCTCATCAACGCCGGCAAGGAGACGGTCACCGTCATCCCCGGCGCCGCGTTCTTCTCCTCCGCCGACTCGTTCGCGATGATCCGCGGCGGCCACATCGACCTCTGCATCCTCGGAGCGATGCAGGTCGACGCCGAGGGGTCGCTCGCGAACTGGATGATCCCCGGACGCCTCGTGAAGGGAATGGGGGGCGCCATGGACCTCGTCGGCGGAGCCCGCCGCGTCATCGTCATCATGGATCACGTCGCGAAGAACGGCGACCGCAAGGTCCTGAACCGCTGCGACCTTCCCTTCACTGGGAAGCGCTGCGTCCACCGGATCGTCACCGACCTCGCCGTCCTCGACGTGAAGAGCGGCGGGGCGGGCCTCGTCCTCGTCGAGCGCGCGCCGGGCGTGACCGTCGAGGAGATCGTGGCGGCGACCGAGCCGCCGCTCGAGGTCCCGGGCGACGTTCCCGAGATGAAGCTCTGAGGCCCCGGCGGCACGAGGCGCACCTCCCGCCGCGGCGGCGGACCCTCGCGGTCGTCGCCGTGACGCTGATCCTGCTCGCGGCTCCCGCCGCGGGGCAGTCTTCCTTCGAAAGCGACCCCTTCGGCTCGCGTTTCCGCGAACAGCCGAACCTCGACATCCGCTTCCGCGCCCCCGAGGCGGGCGGCGTCATCAAGGTGAGCGTCTCCGACGGCAAGGGGGGCCGGCAGAGCCTCCTCTCCGAGAGCGTCTACGAGGTGCAGGCCCCGAAGGGGGGGGTCGTCACTCTCGAGTATCAGGACATCCGCCTGACGGCCGACTACGTGAGGGCCGACACGAAGACGAAGCTCGTCGTGGCCGAGGGAGACGTCGTTCTCGAGCAGGGGCCTTCCCGCCTGACGGGCCTGCGCCTCGAGCTCGACCTCACCGAAAAGACCGGCGTCCTCACCGACGGGCAGGCCGAGCTCGCCGGGATCTTCGTCCGCGGCTCGACCCTCGCGAAGTCGGGGGCGCGGACCTTCGTGATCCGCGACGGCGCCGTCACCGCCTGCGAGGGGGACGACCCGGCGTGGAAGTTCGAGGTGAAGGACGGAGCCGTCACGCTCGACGACTACGCGAAGCTCAAGTCGGTCGTCTTCCGCCTCGGCGGTATCCCGCTCCTCTACACGCCCTGGCTCCTCTGGCCCGCGCTGCGCGACCGCGCCTCGGGCTTCCTCATCCCGGCCATCGGCTACAGCAGCAGCCGGGGCGCCTGGCTGGGTCTGTCGTACTACCAGGTCCTGGGGAGGTCGGCCGACGCGACGATCACGACCGACCTCTACTCGAAGGAGTTCTTCGGGCTCGGCACCGAGCTGCGGCTGAAGCCGAGCGAGGAGACGACGTTCACCGGCGCGTACTACACGGTCATCGACCCGAACCAGCAGTGGCAGTGGAAGACCTGGGGGAGCATCACGGCGGACGACCTCGCTCCCCGGACTCGGGCCGTCGTGAACTGGATGGACTACTCCGACATCACGTTCTTCCAGACCTACGACCGCGACTTCGCCCTCACCTCGGCCCGGACGGTGGGGCAGAAGGCCTTCGTCACCCGCTCCGAGGGGCCCGTCGCCTTCAACCTCCGCCTCGAGAGGGAGACGGCGCTCTACGGCTCGACCGAAGTCGTCCTGGAGAGGAAACCGGTCCTCGAGGCGCGCCTCAGGCCGACGGGGCTCTTCGGCAACGCGGTCTTCGTCGAGGCGCAGACCTCGGGCGGCTTCCTCCGGTCGATCCGGCCACCGGGCCAGCCTTCGGGGGACTACGCGCGCTTCGACCTCTTCCCGAAGGTCTCGGCGCCCCTCTCGCCCGTTCCCTGGCTCTCGCTCAACGCCGAGGCGGGCTACCGGTTCACCCAGTACGGGGCGTCGCTCGCGACCGACGGACGCTCTCTCGCGGGCGACTCCTACACGCGGGTCACCGCGCTGGCCGGCCTCGAGCTCGTGGGACCCTCCTTCGCGCGCGTCTTCGACGTGAAGTGGGGAACGTTCACGAAGCTCAAGCACATCCTCGAGCCGCGGGTCGACTACCAGTACCAGACCGACCCGGGGGACCTGCCGCGGACACCGGTCTTCGACGAGGTCGACACGATCCTGCCGGCCCACGCCGTCCGCTACGGTCTCGTCCAGCGGCTCCTCGGCAAGGAGAAATCGGGTGTCTCGCGCGAGATCGCATCCCTGGAGTTCTCCCGCCTTCACTACTTCGAGCTCCCCGTCGGCACCCCGGCGACCATCAGCAACGACTCCCCGCTCGACGCCATCCTCCGGGTCAACACGGGGCCCGCGCTCAACTTCGACGCGCGCACGACCTGGGACATCGATGCGGGAGTCGTCACCTCCACGAGCCTCTCGGCGAGCCTCGGCTCGGCCGCCCGCTCCCTCCGTTTCTCCTACTACGACAGCCGGCCCGTCGGCTCCCTGAAGCCCTCGACCCAGCTGAGGTTCGGGGGAGGGTCGGCCATCCTGCCGAAGCAGCTGCGCCTCGACGTCGAGGCGAACTACGACGTCGCGCAGGGCCGGATGCTCGAGTGGCGGAGCCTCCTGACCTGGGAGGCGTCGTGCTTCAAGATCCTCGTCGAGTATCGGGACCTGCGCCTCGGTGCGGTCCCGACGCGCGACTTCCGGATCGGGCTCAACCTGAAGAACATCGGCAGCTTCCTCGACTTCACGGGGCGCGTCTCGAACTGAGCCGCGGCCGGGGCGCAGGCGGTGACACGGACTAGTCGAATGCCCGAACGAAGGGGCTGCGCGACAATGCCTGCGTCGCGGAGGTGGTAATGGCTGCGCAGCCCCGGGCGGGAATGGTTTTCCCTGGACGAGCTCTGGCCTTCCGGCAAGTCGCCTGATGCCGGAGGCCGCCGCTCCCGCGCCCCTGACCCCGATCCCCCTCGCCCCCGGCGCCCGCGTCGAGATCCGCGGTGTGGAGTGGATCGTCCGCCGCGTCGACCCGACCTCCACCGGGGGCCACTCCGCCGCCGTCACAGGCGTCTCCGAGCTCGTGAGGAGCCGGGAGGCGCGGTTCCTGACCGAGATCGAGGGAAAGGGAATCGTCGTCCTCGACCCGGCGGAAACGAAGCTCGTGGGCGACCCATCGCCGCAGTACCGCGACACCCGGCTCTACCTCGAGGCGCTCCTCCGGCAGTCGCCGCCGACGACCTCGGACGTCTGGATCGGCCACAAGGCCGCTATCGACGCGCTCCCGTTCCAGCTCGAGCCGGCGCTCGCGGCGCTGGAGCGCCCCCGCCAGCGGATCCTGATGGCCGACGCGGTCGGCCTCGGGAAGACCATCGAGGTCGGCATCCTCCTCGCCGAGCTGATCAAGCGGGGGAAGGGGCGGCGCATCCTCGTCGTCTGCGGGCGCAGCATGATGGGCCAGCTCCAGAAGGAGCTCTGGTCCCGCTTCACCATCCCGCTCGTCAGCCTCGACTCGAGCGTCATCCAGCGCGTCAACCGCGACCTCCCGACGAACGCGAACCCCTTCCACTCCTACGACAAGACGATCATCTCGATCGACACCCTCAAGCAGGACTCCGTTTACCGCGTCTCCCTCGAGAACGCCTGGTGGGACGTCATCGTCATCGACGAAGCGCACCGTGTCGCCCTTCGGGGCGACACGAACAAGCTCAACTACAAGCTCGCGCGCCTCCTCTCCACCCGGTCCGACACCCTGATAATGACTTCTGCCACCCCGCACGACGGCCGTCCCGAGTCGTTCGCGAGCCTCATGAACATGCTCGACCCGACGGCCATCGCGAACCCCCGCGACTACACGAAGGACGACATCAAGGGGCTCCACGTCCGCCACTTCAAGAAAGACGTCACGGCCCAGCTCGGCGCGGCCGTCAAGGAGCGGCGCCTCATCAAGGCGAAGGCCGCCGCCACCGCGGAGGAAGAGGCCGCCTACGACGTCCTCGCCGGCCTCACGTTCGAGTCGTTCGACCGCCGCCGCCGCCCCGGCCAGCACCTCTTCCGCACCGTCCTCGAGAAGGCCCTTTTCTCGAGTCCGGCCGCGTGCCTGCAGACCGTCCGCGAGAGGCTCCGCAAGCTCGAGTCCGTCACGACCGAGGAGGCGACTCGCGACCGGGACGGGCTCCGGAAGCTCGAGGCCGCCCTCCTCCCCGTCACCCCCGCCCGGTTCAGCCGCTACCAGCGCCTCCTCCAGCTTCTCCGGAGCCCCGCCGAGCTCGCCTGGGACGGCCGCGACACGAAAGACCGCCTCGTCGTCTTCACCGAGCGCATCGAGACGCTCAAGCTCCTCCGAGAACAGCTTCAGCGCGACTTCGGCCTGCGCGACGAGCAGGTCGCCGTCCTCCACGGACAGGAGGGCTCCGACGTCGACCAGCAGCGCATCGTCGAGGACTTCGGCCGCGAGAAGTCGCCCGTCCGGCTCCTCCTCGCGACCGACATGGCCTCCGAAGGCATCAACCTCCACTTTCTCTGCCGGAAGATGGTCCACTTCGACACGCCCTGGTCGTTCATCGTCTTCCAGCAGAGGAACGGCCGCATCGACCGCTACGGCCAGGACCGCCAGCCCCTCATCGCCTACCTCTTCGTCGAGTCGAAGACGGCGCGCGTCCAGGGCGACACCCGCATCCTCGAGCTCCTCGCCGAGAAGGACGACGCCGCCCAGAAGAACCTCGGCGACCCCACCGCCCTCTACGGCGTCTACGAGGAGCTGGAGGAGGAGCGGATCACCGCCGAGGCGATGGAGTCGGGCGTCACCCCCGAGAGGTTCGACGGCTGGGTGGAGGAGAAGCGCGAGAAGCGGATGGCCGCCGCCCCCGTCAACCTCCTCGACGTCCTCTTCGGCTCCACGCCGGCCGCCCCGGGAGCCGAGATCACGGCTCGCACCCGCTCCCTCCCGAGCCTCTTCCCTGACGACCTCGCCTACGCCCGCCAGGCACTCGAGGCCCTGACGGGCGAGAGCCGGCTCGAGTGGACTCCCGACCCCGAGCACAGCGCCCTCGAGGTGACCCTCAGCCCAGACCTGAAGCGCGCCTTCCGCGCCCTCCCGCCCGACGCCCTGCCGAGCGACGGCCGGCTCGTCTTCACGACCGACCGCGAGCGCGTGAAGAAGGCCATCCGCGACTGCCGGGCCGAGGAGCAGCGCTGGCCCGACGTCCACCTCCTCTGGGACCTCCACCCCTTCCTCGAGTGGCTCGGCCACCGCCTCCTCGTCGCGTTCCAGCGGCGCGAAGCCCCGGTCGTCACCCTCCGGGGCACGCTTGCGGCGGGGGAGTCGCTCTTCCTCGTCCAGGGCGAGATCCCCAACCTCAAGGGGCAGCCCGCCGTCCACGCCTGGTTCGGGGTGCGCTACGAGAAGGGCGTCTTCCGCGAGACGCTCGACCTCGATCAGCTCCTCGCGAAGACCCGCCTCGCGACGTCCGTCCACGCCAACCCCGGCACGACGCCCGACCTCATCCCCTTCCAGTCGCTCGTCCCCGACGTCGTCACCCGCGCCCGGGCCTTCCTCTCCGATCGCCGCGGCTCCTTCAATGCCAGCTACGGCCCCGCCCTCGCCACCCACCTCGAGAACCTGAAGCGCCTCGAGGGGCGGCAGACCGAGCAGCTCGAGCTCGACCTCCCCGAGGGGGCCCTCAACCGCCGCGAGCGCGAGAAGAAGGAAGGGCGCAAGAGGCAGATCCGTGCCGCCTTCGACGAGCACGTCGGCTGGGTGCGCGAGACGATGACCGTCGAAGACAAGCCCTACCTCCGCATCGCGGCGCTCTTCGTGGGGGAGGCGCGCTGATGGCCCTCGACCTCACCGGCATCTCGAACGAGAACGAGTTCTACACGAGCCACTACCTCGCGGCGATCCTCGAGGACGACCTCAAGGACCTCTTCGCCACCTGGGCGAAGGCCGAGGAGGAGGGGAATGGCAAGCCCCCGGCCGACCTCCTCCTCTCCCTCTCGCGCGACTACGCCCGCCTCCGAAGCGACCTCGCCCGCGAGCGCGACGCCGTCTCCCGGCTCGACCTCCAGCGCCCGTTCCTCGCCTCCTTCCTCGCCGCCCTCGGCTACACCCTCGCCCCCACCCTCGCCCACACGGTCAAGGAGCTGGGCGACGGCAGCGCCATCCCCGTCCTCGCCGAGATGACGAAGAAGAACGGCGCCCCCGACCTCTGGGTCCTCGAGACGGTCGAGACCGCCGAGGCCGACGCCGGCGCCGCCGACCCCCTCTCGCAGCCCTTCCTCCCCGAGCAGCTCCCGCCCCCCGAGCCGGGCGCCGAGCCCCTCCGGCTCCCCTCCGACGGCGGCGAGCCGGTCGCGCTCGAAGACGTCCTCACTGATGCCGTCTTCGCCCTTCCCGAGCCGCCGCGCTGGGTCATCGCCCTCAACCACGGCCTCGTCGTCCTCGCCGACCGGACGAAGTGGACCCAGAAGCGCTACCTCCGCTTCGACCTCGCCGAGATCTACGGCCGACGGAGCCCCGGCACCTTCCGCGCCCTCGCGGCCCTCCTCCACCGCGAGAGCCTCGCCCCGGAGGGCGGCCTCTCCCTGCTCGACACCCTCGACGAGAGCTCACACAAGCACGCCTTCGCCGTCTCTGACGACCTCAAGTACAGCGTCCGAGAAGCCGTGGAGCTCCTCGGCAACGAGGCCCTCTACGACCTCCGCGTGCGCCTCCGCGAGGGGGTCTACGGCCGGGAGATGGCCAAGCCCCTCACCGAGGAGTGCCTCCGCTACCTCTACCGCCTCCTCTTCTGCTTCTACGTCGAGGCCCGCCCCGAGCTCGGCTACGCCCCGATGAAGAGCGAGGAGTACCGCACCGGCTACAGCCTCGAGGCCCTCCGCGACCTCGAGCTTCAGGACCTGACGACAGAGGAGTCGAAGAACGGCTTCTTCCTGAACGACTCCGTCGCCACCCTCTTCCGCCTCGTCTACGAGGGCTTCAGCCACGAGGAGGAGCAGACCGTCCTCGGGGCCGACCAGGGCGGCACCGATCGCCACACCTTCCGGATGGAGCCGCTCCGGAGCCACCTCTTCGACCCCGAGCGGACGCCGCTCCTGAATCGCGTCCGCTTCCGAAACCACGTCCTCCAGAAGGTCCTCGAGTGCCTCTCCCTCTCGAGGCCGAAGAGAAACGGCCGGGGCGGGGCGAAGAAGCGCGGCCGCATCAGCTACGCCCAGCTCGGCATCAACCAGCTCGGCGCCGTCTACGAGGGGCTCCTCTCCTACACCGGCTTCTTCGCCGAGGAAGACCTCTACGAGGTCCACCGGGCGGGCGAGACCCCCGACGAGCTGCAGAACGCCTGGTTCGTGAAGGCGGCCGACCTCGCGAAGTACACCGACGAGGAGAAGCTCTTCGACGGGCGCCCCCGGAAGTACGCCAAGGGCACCTTCATCTACCGCCTTTCCGGCCGCAACCGCGAGAAGTCGGCCTCCTACTACACCCCCGAGGTCCTCACCCGCTGCGTCGTCAAGTACGCCCTCAAGGAGCTGCTGAAGGACCGGACGGCCGACGACATCCTCTCCCTCACCGTCTGCGAGCCCGCCCTCGGGAGCGGCGCGTTCGCGAACGAGGCCGTCAACCAGCTCGCCGAGGCCTACCTCGAGAGGAAGCAGGCCGAGCTGAAGCGCTCCATCCCGCACGACGCGCTCCTCCTCGAGAAGCAGAAGATCAAGGCCTACCTCGCCGACAACAACGTCCACGGCGTCGACCTCAACCCCACGGCCGTCGAGCTGGCCGAGATCTCCCTCTGGCTCAACACCATTTACGCCGGCCACACCATCCCCTGGTTCGGGAACCAGCTCGTCGCCGGCAACAGCCTCGTCGGCGCACGGCGACAGGTCTTCATGCCGAAGGATGCGCCGAGGAGGGGTGGGCACTTCGTCTTCGAGGGCATCCCCGACCGGGTGAAGCTCGGCGAGGCCCGCCCCGAGGGCGCCGTCTACCACTTCCTCGCCCCCGACCCGGGGATGTGCGACTACGACGACAAGGTCATCCGCGAGCTCGCTCCCGACGAGATCAAGGCGATCAAGGAGTGGAAGAAGGAGTTCGGGCAGCCCTTCAGCGCCTCGGAGCTGAAGACGCTCCAGAAGCTCTCCTCCGCCATCGACCGCCTCTGGCAGAAGCACGTCGAGGAGCGCCGGAAGCTCCGGGCCGACACCCGGAACACCTTTCCCGTCTTCGGCCACGAGGACGACCCCGCCTTCGCGGCCCCCGAGGCGGGCAAGCGCCTCTCCACCCGCGATAAGGACCGCCTCTACCGGCAGCGCTTCCTCGCCGACGGCGTCCGCGCCTCCAGCCCTTACCGTCGCCTCAAGACGGCAATGGACTACTGGTGCGCCCTCTGGTTCTGGCCGATCGAGAAGGCAAGCCTCCTCCCGAGCCGGGAGGAGTTCCTCCTCGACCTCGCCGTCCTCCTCGAGGGGACGTCCCAGGGCGTCGCCCTCGTCGGCGGCGCCGACCAGACGACCCTGTTCCCGGACGACACCCCGAAGCAGGAGGCGCTGAAGCTCGTCGACGAGTTCGGATTCGTGGATGTCGACAAGCTGACGCGGGAGATGCCGCGTCTCGCGACGGTGAAGGAACTGGCCGAGAAGCACAGGTTCCTGCACTGGGAGCTGGAGTTCGCGGAGGTCTTCGCGGACAGGGGAGGATTCGATCTCATCGTCGGGAATCCGCCGTGGATCAAGGTCGAGTGGAATGAAGGCGGAGTCATGGGCGACTTCGAGCCGCTCTACGCGATCAGGGCTCATTCGGCGACCGCGCTGGGCGAACTTCGGGGACAAGCCTGTAAGCGCTTGTCCGGTCTTCGGGCCTCCTATCTCGAGGGGTTCGCAGAGCTTGCGGCTTTCAAGGCGACTCTGACCTCGGGCCAGCTGTACCCTCTATTGCAGGGGAGTGCCTCGAATCTCTACAAGGGTTTCCTGCCGTTAGCGTGGAGGGCTACGGGTCGCCTCGGCGTGTCAGGCTTCTTACACCCGGAAGGCGTATTCAACGACCCCAAGGGCGGATCACTCCGAAGGGCGATCTACTCTCGTCTTCGATTCCATTTTCAATTCGAGAACGAGAAGCCGCTGTTTGTGGACGTCCACCACGACGTCGAGCCCTTCAGCGTGTGCATCTACTCCGAGAATCGGGAGGTGCCGGGATTCATCCACATGTCGACGGTCTTCGCGCCCTCCACGGTAGATTCGAGCTTCGCCATGGCGGAAGCAGCACACGGTCACAAAGTGCATGGGGCGACGATGACGAAGGTGCCTGGGATCAAGACTTCGGAAGGCGCCTGGGACGAGAGAGGACACCCGTCACGGCTCGTCGCCCTGGGCGATGAGGAACTCCTGCTCTTTGCAGGCCTGTTCGATGGCCCCGACACGTCAGCGCATGAAGCGCGACTTCCGACGCTTCACGCCCGGGAACTGCTCGACGTCATCAAGAATCTGGCCGCAATTCCACACCGGTTTGGCGCCCTTCGCCCAGAGGTGGTCTCGACGGCGCATTGGAACGAAACAACCGCGCAGGACGACGGAACGATTCGGCGCGAGACGCGATTCGCAGGGCAGGCGGATGAGTGGGTACTTCAAGGTTCGCATTTTCACGTAGGGAATATCTACGCGAAGACGCCGCGATCGGTCTGTACTGCCAACGGCCATTACGACACTCTAGATTTGACTGTTCTGCCAGCGGACTACCTGCCCCGCACGAACTACGTGCCTGCCTGCGAAGAGAACACCTATCGGGAAAGAACACCGCAGACGAGTTGGCCCGGCTCGGCGGCCTTTCCGGAGCACTATCGCCTGATTCATCGCGAGATGCTCTCGCAGTCAGGCGGGCGAACGCTGATAGCTGCCATCGCCCCCAGAGGCATCAGTCACGTTCACACCTGCGTATCCCACGCGTTCAGGTCCGTCGACGCGCTTTTGCGAACCTCGGCTATGTTCTTCTCGCTCCCAGTTGATTTCCGCGTCAAGTGCTCTGGAGCGGGTCACGGGAACACATCGCTCGTGGATCAGCTTCCGATAGTCCCGGAGGGATCGCTCTTCGTCGACGCGTTGGTCGCGCGCGCACTACTCCTCAGTTGCCTTTCGAGTGAGTTCGCCGCGCTGTGGATAGCGGGCTGGAAGTCGAGCATGGCGACGGGCGCCTGGACCAAGGGCGATACTCGGCTTTCGAACGATCGATTCAAGAATGGGTCGGGAAGTTGGCGCCCTACGATTCCGCTGAGAACCGAATACGAGCGACGACAGGCCCTGGTCGAGATCGACGTCCTAGCGACGATGGCCCTGGGCCTCGAACTCGAAGAGCTCATGGCGATCTATCGGATTCAGTTTCCGGTTCTCCAACAGCACGAACGAGGAACTTGGTACGACCGAAACGGGCGAATCGTCTTCACCACGAGTACAGGCCTGCGGGGTGTGGGTGTCGATGGGCCACAGTGGAGAGAGATCAAAGACATGAGGGCAGGTACCGTCACCTGGACGATCGTAGACGACACGCTTCCGGGCGGTCCGCGCGAGCGAACAGTCACTTACGTCGCGCCATTCGACCGATGCGATCGCGAGGAGGACTACAAGGCGGCTTGGGCGGTGTTCGAAGCGCGCGCTCGAGAAGGCCTGTGAGTGGCGACAGTCGGCATGGGTGGCCTAAGGCAGCCCTTTCAAGGTGGTAAGGTATTGTAAACAAGCGACTTACTATAAGAACAGGCGCTTGCCATTGGCTTTCCGGCCTTGGTGACTGGGCAGCTCCAATTCTTCCCAGACGCGGAAAGCCACTCGCCATGCGGGTTGCGGCCGCCGGCCACAAAGGGAACGGTCACCTTGAAAGCGCTGGTGGCCTAAGGGTCTCGCGAAGCGAGTAAGAAACGTGGGCGGACAAATGGTGCAGGAGGCGACGGATGAATGGCGATGACACACAGGGGCTTGAGGAATCCGGTGTCGAGGTGGTGCAAAGTGAGGTGACGGACCTCGAGGCGTCGCCGCCAAGGTACGAGATCGTCACATACCCGGCGGACTACACCCTCGAAGGGCTCGTTACGAAGTACCGTCGAGGGCAGATTCGAATTCCGGGGTTCCAGCGGAAGTTTGTCTGGCGACTACCACAGGCCAGTCGCCTCATCGAATCGTTTCTGTTGGGGCTTCCCGTACCCGCAATCTTCCTCTATGTCGATGCCACGGACAACACCCTCCAGGTCATCGATGGACAGCAGAGACTGCTGAGCGTCGTGTATTTCTTCGAAGGCTTCTTCGGACCGCCCGAGCACGGGAAGAGGATTGTTTTCTCGCTTCAGGGCCTGAACGAGAAGAGTCCCTATTTCGGGAAGACCCTCGAGGACCTTAGAACCGCGAACGAGCCAGCGTTCAATCAGCTCAGCGACAGTGTCCTCCGGGCATTCGTCGTGAAGCAGCTCGACCCCGCGGACGAAACGAGTATCTACCACGTGTTCGAGAGGCTGAACACTGGAGGCGTTCAGCTGGCGAGTCAGGAGATCCGTAACTGCATCTATCACGGGCCTCTGAACGAACTGCTGGGCCAGTTGAACCGGGAAGCAAGCTGGAGGAGGATTTTTGGGAAGGCGGTGGAAGACAAGCGTCAGCGAGACGTCGAGTTGATTCTCCGTTTTCTCGCGTTGTCCCAGGCTAGCGAGACCTACGAGAAGCCGATGAAGGATTTTCTCTCGAAGTTCATGCTTCGAAACCGGGCACCCGGAGACGTACGAATCGACCAGTTGCGTCAGAGTTTCTTACAGACTGCGGAGACGGTAGCGGCGAAACTGGGAGACCGACCGTTCAACATCCGTGCGGGCCTGAACGCTGCGGTGTTCGATGCAGTTTTCGTAGCCATCGGAAAGAACTTGGGCCGGGTACCGGAAGACCTTCGAGAGAGATACGACCGGCTACTTCGGGACGAGCAGTTTCGCGCCGCAACCACCAGCGGCACGACCGATATCGAAATCGTCCGAAAGCGTCTCGTCCTAGCGGAAAAGACCCTCATCGGCTAGGTGACGAAGTGTGGGGCCGGCTGGAGAGTGCGCTGAAGACATGCGACGGACACCTTTCGCGGGTGGCCGGTAGCACGCCTGATGCGCTCGAAGTGGAGAGCTACCTCGTTTCGTTTCTTGTGGTGTCGATCGTGTCTGAGTTTGAGCGACAGCTAACACTCGCGTTCGAGGACCGCGTCCGAAAGTGCGGCGACCAGGCCGTGACGAGATGGGGAGTCTCTCAGCTCGAGAGACGTTTCTGGAATCCGAATGTCGCGAAGATCAATGAGACATTGAAGGCTCTAGATACGAAGGCGCTTGACGCGTTTCGAGCGTCCATTGAAAACACTGCGAGTCACGCGGCCTGGGACAACCTCGTGAACGCTCGACATGATGTCGCGCATCGGCAGCGGATCCCGGCCCTTACGTTGAGGGAGGTGAAGCAGGCGTTCCCGAAGGCTCAGCGTATCGCCGTCGAGTTGAGAATGGTTTTGGGCGTCTAGGGAGATTCACTGGAAGCCGTGCAGGGACGGCGAGCGCGCGGAAGGGTCAACCGGAAGGGGCGAAGCGAGAAATGCGAGCAGTAACTGAGAACGACCTGAAGGACGCCTGGACCCGCCACCACGAAGCCCACGGCGGCAAGCGCGAGGACTACTTCGGTCCCGTCTACCTCGCGAAGGAGTTCAGCGGGTCCGTCGAGGACTTCCTGGCGCAGTGCGCGTTCGGGTCGAACGACTACGGCCTCGACGCGTACCACGTCGACGAGAGCCGGCGGAACCTCTACCTCTACCAGTTCAAGTGGTCGGAGGACCACAACCTCTTCAAGGGCTCGCTGAAGCGGCTCGTCGAGTCGGGGATGGAGCGGGTCTTCGGGAACCCGCAGGCCTCCCGGAACGAGAACGACTTCCTGGGGCGCCTGCGGGCCGAGATCTACGAGAAGCAGGCGAGCATCGACCGGGTCGTCATCCTCTTCGTCTTCAAGGGCGACCCAGAGCGTGCGGACCAGAGCAGCGGTCTCGAGGCGCTGCGGGAGGAGCTGGAGTCGAAGAAGCACTTCATCAACGGCTTCTTCGGGGAGGATCGCTCCGTCGACCTGACGTTCGAGTTCCGGTCGAACGAGACGCGCGGCAAGTCGGCGACGCACGTCAAGAAGACGCACCAGTACGACCTCCGGCTCGAGGCGCCGCACGAGAGGCAGCTCGAGTCGGGCGAGAGGCTCCACGTCGGCTTCGTCCGGCTGATGGACCTCTACCGGATCCACCAGGCGATGGGCCCGCGCCTCTTCGAGCGGAACATCCGGTTCGGCCTCGGGGAGGAGGAGGGGGCGAACCGTTCGCTCCGGAGGGCCTTCGAGAAGATCGTCATCGACGGGGCCGACCCGGCCGGCCTCTTCGCCTTCAACCACAACGGCGTGACGCTCTCGGTGGAGAAGCTCGTCGTGGAGGACGGGACGGCGAGGGTGACCGAGCCGCGGATCCTCAACGGCGCCCAGACGCTGACGACGCTGGCCCGGTTCATCGAGAAGAACCGGGAGCACCCGGAGTTCCGCAAGCGACTGCAGCGGCTGGAGGAGCTGGAGGTCCTCGTCAAGGTGATCGACGAGGCCGAGGGGCCGTTCATCGTCGGGGTGACGATCTGCACGAACAAGCAGAACCCGGTCGACCCGTGGAACCTCCGCGCGAGCGAGCAGATCCAGCTCGACCTGGAGGACCGGTTCCGCGAGGAGCTGGGGCTCTTCTACGAGCGGCAGGAGAAGAGCTGGGAGAGCTACCGGCTCGGCGACCTCGAGGAGATGGAGGTCGACGGGAACCAGAAGCCGATCCAGATCCGGCCGCTCGCGCAAACGTTCCTCGCCGTGCAGGGCGAGCTCGACCGGATGTCGCGCCTCGGCGACGTCTTCGAGGACGAGAAGGTCTTCCGCCGGACGTTCCCCGAGTCGTACCTCCGCGTCGACCCGGGGAAGATCGTCCTCGTCTACAAGATCCATCTCCGCAGGCGGGCCCTCATGCGGCACCTGGCGGAGCACAAGGGGCCGTCGTTCGGGTTCATCCAGAGGGGCTGGAACCTCGTCCAGGCGCTCCTCGTCCAGGCGCTCTTCAACCACAAGGACCTGTCGTCCTGGCTCGATCGCTTCGGAAGGACGACCTCGATGGAGACGGACTACACGGAGGTTCTGAGGAGCCTCCTCCTCTCGAAGGTCGTCCCGGTCATCAAGAGAACAGCGTCCGAGAGCCCCTATGCCGAATCGCTCGGGGAAGGGAAGTACGCCTTCCTCCGGACGAAGGCGTTCTTCGGGAAGTGCATGGACCAGGCCGAGAACGACTATGGGTGGGAGAAGAGGTCGTTCTGATGGGCGGGCCAAGCGGCGGTCCACGTGACCCTGTACCGCCGTTCGGATGAGATCGGATGCTAGACTGGCATAAGTCTTGTTTGCGGGTCCTTGGTAGCGACGTCCAGGCAGAGCGAGGGAACTTGACGGTGCAAGGCGAACCGGCGTCGAACGATAGGGCGACCTGGGGGGCGGCTCCCCTTCGAATCGTGGAATCTACGGTTTCCTCCTTCTTCGCTCGCCAGATACGGATTCGGCGGGACGCGAACCGTTTCGAGGACGCTCTGGCGGGCCTGCTGTCTCCGCCTCAGGTGATACCGCTTCCCGATGAGTTTCAGCCGGAAGTCCCGCGTCTCGTCATGACCTCACTGCACGGGCACAGCGTGCTGGAGGTTTCCCAGACGCACGTCAGCCTGAAGACGGCGTATGACGGGGACTTCGCCACGGACTTCCGACGGTGCCAGTCGTACATCTCGGAGCGCATGGAACGCATCTATCCGATTGTCGAGGAAGTGTCGAAGGGCGACGTCAGCTTCTCCGGTATCGCAGTGAAGCTGGAGTGCCCAGTGTCGAGCGGCGTTGATGCGGTCGAAGTTCTGAGAGAGAAGCTCGTCCGTGCCCGGATCGAGCCGAGCCTCACGGACTTCGCGGCGAAGTTCACGTTCGCGATCGACGATCGGTACTACGTCAACGTCTCGGTCCTGAACTACAACCAGTTCGCGGGCGCGGCAGATGAAGGGCGGGTAGTTCCGGCGTATCTCGAGCTGGTCGAGAGTGGCATCGCCATCGTCCTCGACGTCAACGACCGCTATGCCTTCAACATGACCAGGGGTTACCGGTCCACCCCCGACGTGCCCGGGCGGCTGATGGCCCTTACCCAACGCCTGATCGATCAGGTGATCCCGCGCCTTCTGACAACGGGGGAGGTGGTGCTGTGACGGAGAAGAACCCTACGACGATCGTCGCTGCGGCCGTCCTGAGCCTCAGCATTACTTCCTCGACACCGCCGAACTGCCGGCACATCGCGGTCGAGCGGGTCACGGCTGGAACTGAGTCGATTCTGGGCTCGGCTTTTGCCGATCAGTTCGTGGTCCGGCCGGCCTGGCGCTCGCTCGCCGCCTCGGTCTTCCCCGGTTCACGCGGGCTCACCGCGATAGAAGCGGAGGCTTACGGGGCCATCATCGACGACCTGTTCCGGTGAGGTCGGCGCAGACCAGTGCTTGGCGCCTTCGTCCAGCTGGTTCAGGAGCTCTTCCCCTCGATAAGTCCGTACACGGCGACTCGCTGTATCGAGACCATCAAGCAGCACGCCGGGACTCTCACGCCCGGGCATCTCTTCGCCGCCGTGCCGGATGAGTCGCTTTCACAGGGTGACCTCGTTGATCCGATGCCGTTCACGCTGATCGGCGACTCCGGGGGCCTGAAGAGGATGGATTCGCCGGGAATGCTGCTGTCGAACACGTGCGACGCAGAGAACGACCGCCAGGTTCTGTTTGCGCCAGCGATTCCGTTCGAGAGGTTTGCAGGCGATGCCCGCCTCGGCTCCGTCAAGAGCAACTGCCTCTTCAATCTCCTCTTCCTGCCTGGCGTTCCCGGGCTCGGTGATCGAGTGATCGATCTTTCGATCGTCCAGGCGGTGTCGACGGATTTCGTTCGGCGGGAAATGGCGGCTGGCTCCATCGCGAGGCGCGCGCAGCTTTCTCAGCTCGGCTACTACCTCTTCCTCAGCAAGCTCACGGTTCACTTGCTGCGGCCAGAGACCGAAGAGCTTCGACGGAACGAGGGTGGCCCGACCTCAGACGTCGCTTGATCCTGCTCCACCTCAACGACTCGCCTCGCCCACGGCCAGTCGCGTTGAGTGGGTTGAACCAGTGCGAGAGCAACTTTGGGAGATGACGTCGACACAGTGAGCGAGCCGAAGGTGATGCTAGAAAGCAAGACGCTCGCGGACCAGCTCGCCGGCCGGCGGCAGGAGCTCGAACAGCTCGTCCTCCAGTCCGGAGGCCAGGGTCCGGGCGCCGTAGTGGAGCATCTCCTTCGGCCACTTCAGCCGCTCGTCGTCGACGATCGATTTCATGAGGAAGAGCGGGCGCCCGAGCCGGAGCGCCTCCCAGCCCTGCGAGAGCGAGCCGCTCGAGTCGGCCGCCTCGACGATGACCGTGGCGTGCGAGAGGAGGGCCATCGTCCGGTTGCGGCGTGGAAAGTTCGACCGGACGACCGGGTGGCCGGAGGGGAACTGGCTCACGACGAGGTGGCTCTCCTCCATCGTGCGTCGAAGAGCGGTGTCGGCGCCCCCGAGGACGGCGTCGAGGGGGTTCCCGAGGACGCCGATCGTCCGGCCGCCGGCCTTGATGGCGGATGGCGCCCCAGAGGGCGGCCGTGTCGATTCCTGCCGCGAGGCCGTTGACGACGAGCGCGCCGTGGCCGACGAGGAGTCGCGCGAGCTTCTCGGCTCGTTTGAGGCCGAGGTGGCTCGCCTCGCGAGCGCCGATGACGGAGACCCGCGGACCGACGGAGAGGAGACGAACGTCGCCACGCGCCCACAGCGTTTCCGGGGCGTTCTTCCGCTCGACGTCGTTGAGCGGTCCGAGCTCCTCGTCCGGCGAGAACGAGAGGGAAGTCTTCGACCTGTCCTCCATCCGTGCCAACTATCAACCCTCCTCGGGGCGCCGAAGCAGTGTGTCCCTTCGGTAAGCATGCATGAAAGGACCGGTTCAGTCGGGCTAGCCTCCCGGGCGGCGGCACGGAAGCCGGGGAGGACGGGACATGAGCCGGAAAGCAGGCGTCGAGCAATCAGCGCGGGTGAGGAAGGTCGGAGAGCGGATCGCGCAGTGGCGAGGGACACGGGAGAAGCGTACTGCGATGCCCGCAGGTCTCTGGGCGGAGGCGGTGGCTCTGGCGCGGAGGGAAGGCACATTCGCGACGGCTCGCGCGTTGGGTGTGAACTTCGAATCGCTGGCGCGGCGGG
>CAVOJA010000024.1:0-5667 GCA_963696015.1 uncultured Holophagales bacterium | reverse complement strand
CTCAAAGCCTCGTCTCCTTCGGCGGGGCGCTCTGGTTCACGCTCGGGTCGGACGGGTCGATCTGGACGAGCGACGGAACGGACGCGGGGACGGTCCTCTTCAGCCCGCTCGCGAGCGGAAAGCTCCTGGTTCCCTCCGGCCCGCGGCTCTTCTTCACGTACGCCGGCACTCAGCTCTACGCGACCGACGGGACGGGGCCGGGAACGGTCCTCGTGAAGGGCTTCAGCGCGCCCGTCGAACTCTCCACCGCAGCCACGATCCCGGGCGCCCTGCTCTTCTGGATCGACCGTGGAGCCGCCGGCCTCGAGCTCTGGCGAACGGACGGGACGAGCGCTGGCACCTCTCTCGTGAAGACCGTCGATCCCGGCAACGAGGCCCAGCATCCCGGTTCATCGGAATCGGTCGGAGGGGCGGCGCTGCTCTTCGTGTACGACAACTCGGACAACCTCTTCAGATCCGACGGAACGGCCGCCGGGACGCTTCCGGTCGCCGCCACCCTCCATCTCCCGAACGACGGTTTCCCGAACTGGCTCCGCGACGTGAACGGGACCCTGGTCTTCACGGCCAGGGACGCGGATCACGGGTTCGAGCTCTGGAAGAGCGACGGCACGCCCGCGGGAACGTCCCTCGTCAGGGACATCGAGCCCGGACCGGGCGATTCCGCCCCCCGAATCTTCTTCGCGACACCTTCGAACGTCTTCTTCTACGCGTGTGTCTCGGCAACCGGCTGCGAGATCTACCGAACCGACGGAACCGAGGCCGGGACCAGGCTCGTCAAGGACATCCTGCCGGGCTCGGGGAGCGGCTTCTTCGGCACGCTGGGCGTTCTCGGAGATGGCCTCCTCTTTGCCGCGAACGACGGTGTGCATGGCACGGAACCGTGGTGGAGCGACGGGACGACGGACGGCACGCTCCTGCTCGGAGACCTCAATCCCGGCGCGGCCTCGAGCGACGTCCGGCTGATCGGCGTCCTGAACGGCGCGCACTTCTTCACCGCCTCCGACGGCACGACCACGACGCTCTGGAAGACCGACGGGACGGCCGCCGGTACGGTCGCGGTCGGACCGGTTCCGAACGCAGCCGCGGGTGAGGTGATCGGAGGCTTCCTCGTCTTTCCCGCGAGCGACCCGGCTCGCGGAGAGGAGGTCTGGCGGACGGACGGCACCTCCAGCGGTACCTCGCTCCTCCTGGCGATCAACCCTGTCGCAGGGATTTCGCCCCGGTCCTTCCTTCGTGTCGGGAGCCGCATCGTCTTCTTCGCGGACGACGGCGTCCACGGCTACGAGCCCTGGACGACCGACGGGACTCCCGCGGGGACCGCGCTCCTGAAGGACATCAATCCGGGAGTGCTGAGGTCGATCGGCACCGGCGCCGCGGTTCTCGGGAACACCCTGTTCTTCTTCGCGGACGACGGCGTCCACGGCCTCGAGCCCTGGAAAACCGACGGAACCGGCCCGGGGACGGTCCTCGTGCGAGACATCGCGCAGGGTCCTTCCGGGTCGAACGTCGGCGTCGACCGGTTCGTCGCCGGAGGACACGAGGTCTTCTTCACGGCCTCCAATCACGTCTCGGGGCGCGAGCTCTGGCGGAGCGACGGGACGGCGGCGGGAACGACGCTCGTCGCGGACCTCGTTCCGGGCCTCGGAAGCGGCCAGATCCCATGGAGCATGGCCAATTCCATGCCCGTTCTCGCCCGCTCGGGCGGCCGGGTCTTCTTCACGGCGACCGAAGGCGCGACCGGCTACGAGCTCTGGAGCCTTCCCGTCCCGTTGAAGCTCCACACGATCGCTCCGTGCCGGATCGCCGACACGCGCGAAGCGACGGGTCCAACGGGCGGCGCGCCCCTCGGCTCGTCCGAGGCCGTCGTCGTCCAGGTAACCGGTCGATGCGGCATTCCCTCGACGGCCCTCTCGATTGCCGCAAACGTCACGGTCGTCGCTCCCTCGGCCGCGGGAGGCCTCTCGGTCTTCGCCGGCGGCCCAATCGTCTCGGGAACGACGGAGGTGCCCGTCAACGCCGGGAAGACGCGCGCCTTGAACGCCATTCCCATCCTAGGCACCGCCGGCTCGCTCTCGGTCCGCGCGGACCTTCCAGCGGGAGGCACGACCCACGTCCTTCTCGACGCGAGCGGGTACTTCGAATGACACGGCCGGACGGGACGTGCCGCGTCGCCCCGGCGACGAAGGGTGGCCTCCCGATGAAGGCCAGCGTTCGAGCGCTGCTCCTCGTCTCCTCGTTCTTCGCTGCAGCCGGCGCCCTCGCCCAGGCCCCGACGCTCGTGAAGGACATCTACCCGGGAGTCTCCGCGACGGCCGCGTCCCGCGCCGTGATCGATCGGGTGCTCGGGACCTCGAACGGCAAGGTCTTCATGAACTCCTCCGTCTACGACCCGTCGATGGGTCTCTGGGTCACGGACGGGACGGCCGCAGGGACGCGCCAGCTCCTGGACATCGCCGTCGCCGCCGGCGCGGCCGTCGGCGGGACCTTCTACTTCGGCGTGGGGGCGCCCGGCGTCGCCCTCTGGAAGTCGGACGGCCCCGCGGCGGGGACGGTCTTCGTCTGCCCGATCGGCACCGACCCCTTCTCCTACGGAGGCCCCTCCCTGCTCACGAGCGCGGGGGGCCGCCTCTACTTCATCTTCGACGACGGCATCCACGGGTACGAGCCCTGGACGAGCGACGGTACGGCAGCCGGGACGAAGCTGTAGAAAGACGTCACGCCCGGATCGACGGGGACGTTCTCCGCCGGCTCGACGTCCACCTCCCTCGTCGAGGTCGGAAGCCTCCTCTTCTTCGCGTGCCCCCCGTACTCGACCCCGGGCTGCGGCCTCTGGAGGAGCGACGGCACGGAGGCCGGGACGTTCCAGGTCGCGGACCTCTCGACCATCTCGTCCCGCGTGAACGTGAACAGAACGCTCTTCTTCGCGGCTTCCGACGGCACGCACGGCGTCGAGCTCTGGACGAGCGACGGAACCGTCGCCGGGACGGTCCTCGTCCGCGACATCGTCCCCGGCGGCTCCGGCTCCTCCCCGTCGGACTTCGTTTCGCACGGCGGCGCGCTCTACTTCAGGCTCGGTTTGGACGGACCGATCTGGAAGAGCGACGGAACCGAGGCCGGCACCGTCCTCGTCCACCCGCAGCCGGGGAGCGGACCGCTCGTCTCCTCCGGCGACCGCCTCTTCAGCGCCAGCGGTCCGCAGCTCTGGGCGAGTGACGGCACCGAGGCGGGAACTGCTCTCGTGCGTGACTTCGGCGTCTCCTTCTCGCTCTCCACCGCGACGACGATCCCCGGCGCCCTCCTCCTCTGGGTCGATCGCGGCGTCGACGGCCTGGAGCTCTGGCGCAGCGACGGAACGCCGGCGGGGACGACGCTGGTGACGACCGTCGAGGCCGGCAACGAGTACGCCTCGCCGTTTCAGTCCGTCGCGGTACCCGGGGCGGGGGTGTTCGTCGTCGGGGGCACCGCGGACCTTCTCTGGCGCTCCGACAGAACACCCTCGGGCACCTACTCGCTTCTGGAGCCCGTATTCCCTCCGAATGACTCCTCCCCGTCGTACGTCACCGACGTCAACGGCACCATCCTCTTCGCGGCTGCGGACGCGGAGCACGGCCGGGAGCTCTGGAGGAGCGATGGCACTCCCGGTGGAACGGTGCTCGTGAAGGACCTCGAGCCGGGCCCGGGGTACTCATCACCCAGCCAGTTCCTCGCCACGCCGTCGCAGGTCTTCTTCACGGCGACGACGTCCGCGACGGGGTACGAGGTCTATCGGACGGACGGGACGGAGGCGGGCACGATCCTCGTCGAGGACGTCCAGCCAGAGGCCGGGTCTTCGCCCGTTCTCGGCCTCCTGGGCGATCTCCTCCTCTTTCCTGCGGACGACGGCCTTCACGGCCTCGAGCCCTGGCGGACCGACGGCACGTCCGACGGGACCTACCTTCTCGGCGACCTCACACCCGGCGCCGCCTCGAGCCAGATCGGCGCGATCGGCGTTCTGAACGGCGACTTCTACCTCGCCGCGTCCGACGGCACCACGACGACTCTCTGGAAGACGGACGGGACGACTGCAGGAACGGTGTCCGTCGGGCCGATCGCGACGTTCTCTGCCGCTGGAGCGGAGCTGGGCGGCGCCCTCTACTTCTCGGCGACGGATTCCACGCACGGGACGGAGCTCTGGAGAACCGACGGCACGGCGGCGGGCACCCAGCTGTTCCGCGACATCAATCCGACCGGCGATTCGTCACCGTATGTCTCCGGACGCCTCGGAGACCGGCTCGTCTTCTGGGCCGACGACGGCACCCACGGATTCGAGCCGTGGACGACCGACGGAACTGCGGCGGGGACCTCGATTCTCGGGGATATCTGCCCGGGTCCCGCGAAGTCCGGACCTGGCAGCCTCACGTTTCTCGGCGCCACGCTTTTCTTCTTCGCGCACGACGGCACGCACGGCTTCGAGCCCTGGAAGACCGACGGAACCGCGGCCGCCACGCTCCTGGTCCGCGACGTGGCGCCGGGACCCGGCGGGTCGTACTTCATCAGCACATTCTCCGCGATGGGGCACGAAGCGCTCTTCACGGCCTCGGATCACGTCTCGGGACGCGAGTACTGGCGGACCGACGGAACGGGAGCCGGGACCACGAGAGTGGCGGACCTCGTTCCGGGCCTCGGGAGCGGCGCGCCCCGCCGGTACTCGGCGGGGGGACGCATGCCCCCCGTCCGCTCCGGCGGGCGCATGTTCTTCCTTGCCAACGATGGCGTCACGGGTGACGAGCTCTGGTCGCTCCCGATCCCGCTCGGCTTCCACCCCGTCACCCCTTGCCGCGTCGCCGACACGCGCGATCCCGAAGGACCTGCAGGCGGAGTCCCGATCGGAGCGTCGCAGATGCTGATTCTCCCGGTCACGGGCCGCTGCGGCATCCCGTCGACCGCCCTCTCCGTCGCCGCGAACGTCACCGTCGTCAACCCCACCGCCACGGGTTCCCTCTCCGTCTTCGCCGGAGGCCCGATCGTCTCCGGGACGACGGAAGTGCCGGTCACCGCCGGGAAGACCCGCGCCCTGAACGCCATTCCCATCCTCGGCACCGCCGGCTCGCTCTCCGTCCGCGCGGACCTTCCAGCGGGCGGCACGACCCACGTCCTCCTCGACGTGAGCGGGTCCTTCGAATGACGCGGCCGTATCTCTGAA
This sequence comes from uncultured Holophagales bacterium, assembly GCA_963696015.1. Lineage (GTDB taxonomy): Bacteria > Acidobacteriota > Thermoanaerobaculia > UBA5066 > UBA5066 > UBA5066. Next base: position 485 of record CAVOJA010000024.1, on the reverse strand, counting down.
GTCCGGCCCGGTCCGCCCCGTCGTAACCTCTCCGGACGATGCACGACCTCCGCGAGCTCCTCGCCGCCCTGAGAGCCGAGGGAGACCTCCTCGAGATCGAGGCCGAGGCCGACCCGAACCTCGAGATCCCCGAGATCCACCGGCGGGTCATCGAGCAGGGTGGGCCGGCTCTCCTCTTCAAGAGGCCAAGGGGCTCGGCGTTCCCCGTCGTCACGAACCTCTTCGGCACCGCGAAGCGGATCGACCTCGCCTTATCTCCGTGTCGCTCGGCGCGACCTGGCAGGTGGTGGAAATCCTGCGCCCTGACGGCGAGAGCTATCGCGACATCCGCCCATTGGTGCGGGTGAACATTTCCGTCGTGGCCGGCAGCGGCGACCGGCAGGAAACCGGCAGCCATGGCTACGGTGGGCGCGAAGGCTATGCGCGCTTCATCGAAACGAAAGCGTGGCGCTCGGCCGCCGATGGCGCGATCCGTCAGGCGATGG
>CAVOJA010000023.1:0-126506 GCA_963696015.1 uncultured Holophagales bacterium | reverse complement strand
CGACCATGTCCACGATCATGCCCGCGAGGGCGACGGCTTCGTCTTCGGTCACGAGGTCCTCGGAATTCTCGCGGACCGCGGCGGGCGGCTTCCCGTGGCCGACCTGAAGAGCGCGGCGAGCGCGGCCTTCGGCCAGCAGGCGGTCTACGGCAGCTGCCACGGCGACCGGTTCGACTTCGAGGGCCTCCTCGCGTTCCTTTCCTCGGCCGGAAAGCTCGCGCTCGACGGGGGCGTCGCTTCACTCGGCCGCGTTCCCGGCTGCTCGGATCACTGACGCGCCGTTTCGGGGGCGATTCCTGGCCCGGAAGAGCGCTGCGGCCGGCGTTTCCGCCGGCCGCGTGACTCTCCGGGGAATCGAGCGGGCTACGTCTTCGGTACCTGCGGATTCGTGAGGTCCCGTGAAGGAGGGAGCGGAGCCCACTTCGTCGGGTTCGCCTCCAGCCGCTTCATCACCTCGGCGATCCCGCGGTCGAGCTGGGCGTCCCTGCCGGCCAGCTCGTCGGCCGGGAGATTGTCGACCTCGATGTCGGGGGTGACCCCTTCGTTCTCCATGACCCACTGCGACTTCAGGTCGTAGGAGCCGAACTCGGGGACGAACGTGTAACCGCCATCGACCATCCCGCCGCCGAGCCCGCGGATACCGACGACGCCGCCCCAGGTCCGCATCCCGATGAGCGGGCCGAGGCCGTACTCGCGAAAGTAGAAGGGGAAGATGTCGCCGTCGGAGGCCGAGTAGGGGCTGATGAGGGCGACCATCGGGCCGTTGAAGGCCGCTGTGGGGTAGGGGCCGGGGCGGGCGCTGCGCATGCTGCCCATTCCCTTCACCGTCCGACGCAGCCGCTCGAGGATCATCTCGGAGACGAAGCCGCCGCCGTTGGCGCGGACGTCGACGACGAGCGCCTCCTTGCGCAGCTGCGGGTAGTACTGGCGGATGAACTCCTGGAGGCCGTCGCCGCCCATGTTCGGGATGTGGACGTAGCCGACGCGCCCGTTCGTCGCGGTGTCGACCTTCTTCCGGTTCGTCTCGACCCAGTCGACGTAGCGAAGCTCTCCCTCGTTGCCGATCGGCTTCACGACGGTCTCGCGGGCACCAGCCGCGACGGGCTGCGTGTTGACGAGGAGGGTGACCGTGCGCGGCGTCGGGCCGGAGGGGGACGTGGCGGGGAAGAGGCCGGCGAGAAGACGGTACGGCTCGTCCTTTGCCGTCAGGTCGCGGCCGTCGATCGCGAGGAGGTAGTCGCCGTCCTTCACGTTCACGCCCGGCTCGGTGAGCGGCGAACGGCGGGCCTCGTTCCAGTTCTGCCCGGGGAGGATCCGGGCGATCTTCCAGCGACCGGCCTTCGCGTCGAGCGCGAGGTCGGCGCCGAGGAGGCCGACCGGGACCTTCTCGACCTTCGGCACGTCGCCCCCGCCGACGTAGGCGTGGCCCGAGCCGAGCTCGGCGGCGACCTCGGAGAGGACGTAGGTGAGGTCGAAGCGGTGCGAGACGTGCGCGACGAGGGGCTCGTAGCGCTTTCGGATGCCGTCCCAGTCGATCTTTCCCATGTCGGGGAGATAGAAGAAGTCGCGGTAGAGACGCCAGGTCTCGAGGAAGATCTGCCGCCACTCGGCCTGCGGGTCGAGCTCGAAGCGAAGGCCCGAGAGGTCGAGCTTGCCTTCGTCCGGCTTGAGGCCTTCCTTCGGCTCGACGACCTGGTACGTCTTCGCGTCGGTCTTGACGATCAGCTTCGCGCCGTCGGGCGCGAGATCGTAGTTCTCGACGGCCGGGAGGAGGTCGGTGACCTTCCTCTTCTCGAGGTCGTACATCTGCAGGGCGCTCTTCGGCGGGCCGTCCCCTTCGGTGAGCGCGAGGGTCGGCGCGGAGAGCCAGAAGAGCTTCTCCTTCGCGGCGGTGAGGCCCGTGTAGTTGCCCGGGGGGACAGGGAAGGCGACGAGGCGAGACTCGAGACCGTCGAGATCGACCCTGACGGTGACGGGCTTCGGAGCGTCCTTCGCAACGGCGTCCCTCGTTCCGGCCTCCTTCTCGTCAGCCTCCTTGCCGGCATCCGGCTCTTTCTCGACGTTCGCCGCGTCCCTTTTCTCACCCTTCGTTCCCGCCACCTTGGCCTCGTCGCTCTTCGGGGCTAAGGGAGACGGGGTGGCGGCGGCGAGGAGGAGCGCGTACGGGCGCGTCGCCTCGTTCACGGTGTACGACGCCTCGAACGCGCCGAGGGTGGGGTTGAGGTCTCGATCGGAGAGGAGGTAGAGATATCTGCCCTCGGGGTCGAAAACCGGCTCGGCGCCGTTCGAAGCCGCCGACGTGACGGCGACCGTCTTCTTCGTCGCGAGCGAGTGGAGGAAGACGACGCGGAAGTCGTTCTCGACGGACTTCACGAAGGCGAGCCACTGCCCGTCGGGCGAGAGGGCGTAGCGGGAGATCTCGAGGATCGTCGCGGTGTCGACGAGGAGGGGCTTCTTCTCCGCGACGTCGACGACCCAGAGGCGCATCGCCCGATCGGAGTACGCGAGCTTCTTCGAGTCGCCCGACCAGACGGGCGGGAAGTGCCAGGTGCTCGTGGAGGGCGCGACCCTCGCCGGCTCGCCCTTGCCGTCCTGCGGGGCGACGAAGAGCTCCTCCTCGCCGGAGGCGTCGGACCAGTAGGCGATCCACTTCCCGTCGGGCGACCAGACGGCGTTGCGCTCCCGTGCGCCGCTCGTCCGCGTCAGGTTCCGGGTGTTGCCGTTCTCGGCCGGTACCGTGAAGACGTCGCCGCGCGCAGTGAGGACCGCCCGCCGGCCGCCGGGGGAGAGGGCGAAGTCGGTGATCCGGTCGTCGACCTTCACCCAGCGCGTGCGTGCCAGCTTCCTGTCGTCGGGCAGGTCGACGGACACCTTGCGGCTCTGGCCGCTCTTCGCGTCGAGGAGGTAGAGGAAGCCGCCGTTCTCGAAGACGATCGCGTCGCCACCTGCGCTCGGCCACTTCACGTCGAACGTCGCGAACGACGTGACCCGCGCCGTCGCCTTCGTAGCGACGTCGTACTTCCAGAGGTTCCCTTTCCAGCCGTCGCGGTCGGAGAGGAAGTAGACCGACCCGCCGATCCACATCGGCTGCGTGTCGGTGCCCGGCCAGTCGGTGATCTTCTCGATCGCCTTCGATGCGAGGTCGTAGACCCAGACGTCCTGGGCCATCCCGCCCTTGTAGCGCTTCCACGTGCGGAAGTCGCGATGGATCCGGTTGTAGGCGATCCTTTTCCCGTCGGGCGAGAAGCTGATGGCGCCCGACTCGGGAAGCGGGAATCGCTCGACCGGGCCACCCTCGGGTGAGACGACGTACGGCTCGCCGACGAAGCCGCGGATCGGCCCGCGCAGGCCGCGGAAGAGGATCTTCCCGTCCGGTGTCCAGCCGAGGACGAGGTTGTCCGGTCCCATCCGCTCAGACTGGTCCGTCGACGGGTACCACGTCAGGCGGCGCGGCTCGCCGCCGGTGGCCGGCAGGACGTAGACGTCGGTCGTTCCGTCGTACTGCCCGGTGAAGGCGATCCACTTCCCGTCGGGGGAGTAGCGGGGGAAGAGCTCGAGGCCGTCCCCGGTCGTCAGGCGGCGTGCGAGGCCGCCCGAAGCGGGGACGGTCCAGAGATCTCCCGCGTGGGAGAAGGCGATCGTGTCGCCGTGGACGTCGGGGAAGCGCAGGAGGCGGGCGTCCCTCGTCGAGTCCGTCACGTCCTGGGCGGCTGCCGGAGCCGCCGGCAGGGCCGCGACGAGACCCGCGGTCAGAGCTGTCGCGAGAAGACGTTGCATGTATGGAGGTACGGCCGGGTGCGGGAAAGGGTTTCGCTCAGGCCCCCGGCAACTCGCTCTTAGAATGTCTGGTTGTGAGACCGCGAATCGGGGATTCCGCCTGCCGCTTCGCAGCCGGTGGTCGCGTCTTCACGCTCCACCGTGACGAGAACGGCGTGATGCACGCCGCCGCCACGGACGACTTCGCCCTCGCCACGGCGTACGGCTACGCCCACGCGCACGACCGGGCGCTCCAGATGCTCCTCGTGAGGGTCATCGGCCAGGGGCGGCTCTGCGAGCTGCTCGACGACTCGCCCGCCTCCCTCGTCATCGACCTCTTCATGCGGAGGAACCTCTTCGCGGCCTGCTCCGCGGAGGAGGCCCTGGCACTCGACGGACGGGCGCGCGTGCTGGCCGAGGCCTACGCCGCCGGCGTGAACGCCCGCCTCTCTCGCGGCCGGCCCTGGGAGCTGCGGCTCCTGGGAGTCCCGGACGAGCCGTGGCGCCCCGCCGACACTCTCCTCACGCTTCGGCTCATGAGCTTCGTCGGCCTCGCACAGGCGCAGGGAGACGCGGAGATCGTCCTTCTCCAGGCGCTCCGCGCGGGGGTCGACGCGGTGAAGCTCGCCCGTCTCTTCCGTCCCCACCTCGACGGCCTCGACGAGGAGCTCCTCGACGCGATGAGGGCCGTGCGCCACGTTCCGTCCCTCGTCCCCGGGCTCCCGCCGCTCCCCGGCCTGCGCGCGAGCAACAACGTCGCGGTGGCGGGGCGCCTGTCGGCCTCGGGTTCCGCGCTCTACGCGAGCGACCCGCACCTCGAGGTGAACCGTCTGCCGGCCATCTGGTACGAGGTCGTCGGCGAGCTGCCCGACGGTGACTTCCGGACCGGCGCCACCGTGCCGGGTGTCCCGGGCCTCGTGATGGGGCGGACCCGCGCGATCGCGGGAGGATTCACCTACGGGTTCGCCGACACGATCGACTTCGTGATCGAGGACGTGCAGGGTGGGCGGTACCGCCGGGCGGGTGAGTGGCGTCCTCTTCAGGAACGCCGCGAGACGGTCCTGCGGAAGAGGGGTGCGCCCATCGACGTCGGCATCTTCGAGACGGACGCGGGTGTCCTCGAGACGCCCGACGACGCGACACGGGTCGAAGACGGTCTCTGGCTCTCCCGCGCCTGGACCTGCCGCCGCGACGGCGGCGCTGCGTCGCTCGAGGCGATCCTCGACCTCTGGTCGGCCCCGGACGTCGAGCGCGCGTCCGAGGCCGCGTCGCGCCTCGCGATACCCGCGAACTGGCTCTTCTCCGGCAGGGATGGCCGGATCGCCGCGCAGCAGTCGGGCCTCCTCCCACGTCGCCGGCGCGGAACGGGACTCCTGCCGCTCCGGGGCTGGGAGCCAGGGGACCTCTCCGACGGCACGCTCCCTCCGGCCTCCCTCGCCCGCGTCCTCGACCCGCCCGATGGGCTTCTCGTCACCGCAAACGACAGCGGTCACGGCGCGTGGAAGCCCGTCGGCGTCACGCTCTCGATGGGGAGCGACCGGGCCGATCGCCTGCGAGAGCTCCTCGCCGCGAAGCTGTCGACGGGGCACGCGCTCGTGGCCGCGGACCTCGGCGACTTGCAGTCCGACCTCGTCTCCGGCCAGGCCCGGCGTCTTCTGTCGGCGCTCGATTCGGACCTGCCCGATCTCCCCGCGGTCCGCTTCCTGCGTGCCTGGGACCGGCGCTACGACGCGGCGTCGACGGGTGCCGTCCTCTTCGAGAGGCTCTACGCGGCTCTCTGCGAGGAGCTCTTCGGTGAAGGCCTCTTCGGCGCCGAGGCGTGGCGGGCCCTCCGCGACGCCTCCCTCGTCCACCCGTTCTTCTTTCGTCTCTTCGACGACGTCCTCGCCCGCGAGGAGGGCCCCGAGTGGTTCGGCAGAAGCGGGAAAACCGCATTCGTCTCCGGCGTCGCCCGCGCGGTGTTCGAAGGCGTCGACCCGGCCTCGCTTCCAACCTGGGGCGACACGCGCCCCGTCACCATGCGTCACGTCTTTTTCGGCGGGAAGCTCCCGGCGTTCCTCGGCTTCGACCGCGGGCCGTTCCCGGTCGTCGGCGGCCGCGCGACCGTCGTCCAGGGCCAGGTCCTGAACCTCGCCGGGCGCGAGTCGGCCTTCTGCCCCTCCTGGCGCTTCGTCGCCGACCTCGCGACCGACACGGCCGAGACCGCCCTCGCCGGCGGCCCTTCGGATCGCCGCTTCTCCCGCTGGTACGCCACCGACGTCAAGCGCTGGCTCGCCTTCGAGCGGAAGGCCCTGAAGCCCTGATTGTCGTGCCAGGCGTGCATTCGTGTATTGTTGGAAACAATACACGAATGCACGCCTGGCACGGAAGCCCGATTCCTCCGCGTTACGATCCCCGCCGGAGGATCCGATGAATTTACGTCCCCGGCGCTTCGCGCGCCTCTCGGCCCCCCTTGCCGCCGCCGCAGCCCTGCTCATCTCCAACCCGGCCGCGGCCCAGACGAAGCTCCTCCGCTACCCCGACGTCCACGGCAGCCGCGTGGCGTTCTGCTACGGCGGCGACATCTGGACGGCCGCGACGGGCGGCGGCCTGGCCGCGCGGGTGACCGCCCACCCGGGGCAGGAGCTCTTCCCGAAGTTCTCGCCCGACGGGAAGTGGATCGCCTTCACCGGTCAGTACGAAGGGGACGAGCAGGTCTACGTCGTCCCATCCGAGGGCGGCGTTCCGAAGCGCCTCACCTGGTACCCGGCGCGAGGGCCGATGCCGCCGCGCGGCGGCATGGACAACCAGGTCTACGGCTGGACGCCCGACGGGGCGAAGGTCCTCTTCCGTTCGCTCCGCGACGCCGAGAGCGCGAAAGTGGAGTCGGCTCTCTACACCGTTCCGGTGTCGGGCGGCCTCCCCGCGAAGCTCCCGATGTACACGGCCGGGGCCGGCGACTTCAGCCCCGACGGGACGAAGCTCGTCTACTCGCCGCTCTTCCGCGACTTCCGCACCTGGAAGCGTTACGAGGGGGGCTGGGCGCAGGACCTCTTCGTCTACGACCTCGGGTCCGGCAGCTCGAAGGTCATCGCTCCCTCCAAGCGGACCGAGCGCGATCCGATGTGGGTCGGCGGAAGGGTCGTCTTCGTCTCCGACCGCGACGGCACGCTCAACCTCTACTCGGTCGACCCGTCGGGAGACGGTCTCGAAAAGCTGACGCAGTCGACGACGTGGGACGTTCGCTGGGCGAGCTCCGATTCGGCGCGCCTCATCGTCTACGAGCTCGGGGGCGAGCTCCGCCTCTACGACGCGAAGGCGAAGACGGACACGGCGCTCGCCATCACCGTCCCGTCCGACGGTCTCGCCTCGCGCCCGGCGCGTGTCTCGGCCGAGAAGCAGATCGAGAGCTACAGCCTCTCGCCGAAGGGCGAGCGGGCCCTCTTCGTCGCCCGCGGCGACGTCTTCACGGCGCCGATCGAGAAGGGAGCGACGCGCAACCTCACCCGCTCCTCGAACGCCCACGACAAGCACGCCGCCTGGTCCCCCGACGGAAAGACGATCGCGTACGTCTCGGACCGGACGGGCGAGGATCAGATCTGGCTCGCAGCGCAGGACGGCTCCGGCAAGCCCGAGCAGCTGACGACGACCTTCGGGTCGATGCTCACGGCGCCCGCCTGGGCGCCCGACGGCGCCCGCCTCGCGCTCGCCGACAAGGACGGGAAGCTCTACGTCGTCACGGTGGCCGGGAAGAAGGTCGTCGAGATCGCCGACGACCGCTTCGGCGGCATCTTCGACTACGCCTGGTCGCCCGACGGCGCGCACCTGGCCTTCTCGATGGGCGAGCACACCGGGATGCGGGTCCTCCACGTCTGGAGCGTGGCGGACGGCAAGGTGAGGCGCGTGACGAGCGAGCTCTTCTCGTCGAGCTCGCCCGCCTGGGACCCCGAGGGCAAGCTCCTCTACTTCTTCTCGAACCGCGAGTTCGCGCCCCAGATCTCCGACATCGAGTGGAGCTACGCGGGCAATCGCAGGACCGGGATCTTCGCCCTCGCCCTCCGGAAGGACGTCGCGAGCCCCTTCGCGCCCGAGAGCGACGAGGTGAACGCGGGCGACGCGAAGGAGGGGAAGAAGGACGCCGACGAGAAGGATGGGGACACCGGCAAGGATGCCGCCGACACGAAGAAGGGCGACACGAAGGACGCGAAGAAGGACGCCGCGAAGGCGCCGAAGCCGGTCGTCATCGAGTGGGACGGCCTCGCCTCGCGCGTCGTCCGCGTCCCGGTGGAGGCCGACAACCTCGACGGCCTCGCCGTGACGAAGACCGCGCTCCTCTACGCGAAGGAGGGCGCCGCGTTCTACGGCCGCGACAGCGACCGGAAGACCTCTCTCTCGATCTACGACCTGAAGGAGCGCGAGGAGACCGAGCTCGTCGCCGACGTCGACGGCTGGGCCGTGTCGGACGACGGGAAGAAGGTCCTCGTTCGCGGCGGCGGCAAGGAGAAGGGCTTCAAGCTCTGGGACGCGAAGCCGAAAGCGAAGGACCCGAAAAGCGTCTCCACGAAGGAGCTTGTGGTCGACCGCGTCCCCGCCGAGGAGTGGGCGACGATCTTCGACGAGGTCTGGCGCCGCTACCGCGACTTCTTCTACGTCCGCAATATGCACGGGTACGACTGGAAGGCGATCGGCGCGCGCTACCGGCAGCTCCTGCCGTACGTGTCGCACCGCTCCGACCTGACCTACCTCCTCGGCGAGATGGTGGCCGAGCTGAACGTCGGGCACGCGTACATCGAGGAGGGGGATATCGAGCGCCCCGCGCGGGCGAAGGTGGGCCTGCCCGGTGCGCGGTTCGAGCTCGACCCGAAGGCGGGGCGCTACCGCATCGCGACGATCTTCCGCGGGCACAACGAGGAGGAGAAATACCGTTCGCCGCTCACGGCGGTCGGCGTCGACGCCCGCGTCGGCGACTACGTTCTCGCCGTCGACGGCGACGAGCTGAAGGGAGACGACAACCCCTACCGCCTCCTCCAGCACGAGACGCACCCGGTCACGCTGACGCTGAACGGGAAGCCGACTTTCGAAGGGGCGCGCAAGGCGACGTACGAGCCGGTGGAGAGCGAGGCCTCCCTCCTCTACCTCGACTGGGTCCTCGGCAACCACGAGAAGGTGACGAAGCTGAGCGGCGGCCGGGTCGGGTACCTGCACATTCCCGACATGGGCGCCCCCGGCATCTACGAGTTTCTCAAGTGGTACTACCCGCAGATCCGCAAGGAAGGGCTCGTCGTCGACGTCCGCTCCAACGGCGGCGGCAACGTCTCGCAGTGGATCATCGAGCGGCTCGACTCGAAGCTCCTCGGGACCCGCTTCGGGATGTCGAGCGACGAGCCGATGACCTACCCCTACGCCGTGTTCCACGGGCACCTCGCCGCGCTGATCAACGAGACCTCCGCCTCGGACGGCGACATCTTTCCGGCGCGCTTCAGGAAGGCGGGGCTCGGCCCGCTCGTCGGCAAGCGGACCTGGGGCGGCGTCGTCGGCATCTCGGGTCGCGGTCCGCTTCTCGACGGAGGGCAGGTCTTCGTCCCGCAGCAGGCGACGAACGACGTGGACGGGAGCTACATCATCGAGGGTGTCGGCGTCGTGCCGGACATCGAGGTGGAGAACGACCCGGCGTCGGTCGCGGCCGGGCACGACCCGCAGCTGGAGCGGGGTGTGGCGGAGGTCCTGAAGGCGATCGGGAAGGACCCGATGCGGCTCCCGAAGAGGCCCGCGGACCCGGTGAAGACGAGATAGGCCGTTTCTGAAGGGCCGGCGGCAGGTCAGCGCCTGCCGCTGGCCAGGCGGGCCTCGGTGATCACGAACAGCCCGTCGGCGCGGCGGGGCAGGTCGAGCCACGAGGGGAGGATCCGGGCCTCCCGCGCGGAGAAGAGGGGAATCCAGGGGAGCTCGGCGTCGAGGAGATCCGAGAGGACGCGGAGCCTGGCGAGGCGATCTTCCGGACGGGTCGCCGCCGCGAGGTCGGCGAAAGCGAGATCCACCGCGGAGCTCGAGAAGCCGGTGCGGTTGAGCGACCCGAGACCGCGGGAGAGGTCCTTCGTGTGGAAGGCGTTCCGGAGCGCCTGTCCGGCGTCCTCTCCGACATACCAGCTGTAGAGATAGAGCGAGCTGCGGCCGTCGATGCGTGCCACGAACTCGTCGGAGGTGTGGAGCGCGACGCGGAGCCGGATGCCGGCCTCCGCGGCCTGTCGCACGAGGATCACCGCGGTCCGGTGCCCGTTCGGGTTGACGTCGAGATCGGTGTCGAACCCACGGGGAAAGCCGGCGAGCGCGAGGAGGCGACGTGCCTCCGCGAGATTGCGCCCGGAGGCGGTTCGCTTCGGGTCGAAACCGAAGGCGCCCGGCGGGATGAGCTGCCCCGACGGCATCCCTCCCGCGACGGTCCCGGCCTTCACCAGCTCCGGGAGGTCGATGGCGAGGCGGAGGGCGCGTCGCACACGGACGTCTCCGAGCGGACCGGGGTCCGCGGAGAAGCCGACGGCGAGGTACGAGAGGCCGCCCGACTCCGTCACGACGATGCGGTATCGCGGATCGTCACGGATTTCCTCGACCATCGAAGGGGTCGGGTCGATCACGGCCGCGACCTCGCGGCGGCGCAGGAGCCTGAGGCCTTCCGCCGGGCTGGAGAAGCGCCGGAAGACGACTTCCTCGAGGAGGGGGTGCGGGTGACCGGGACGGGGGTGCCGCCTCAGGAGAACCCGGTCCGGCGTCTGGGCGACGATCCGGAATGGCCCGGAGCCCTGGAAAGTCTCACCCGCCTTCCGCGGGACGAAGACGGCCGAGACGGTGAGGAGGAAATCCTCCGCGGGCCGATGGGTCCGAAACAGGACGGTCCTCTCGCCGAGGACCTCGATCGACTTCAGGTCGGCGAGAGCCGCGAGAGAGCCGCGCGACGTCCGCGAGGCGTGGGCCGCGTCGACGACGTCCTGGCTCGTCACGGGCGTGCCGTCGTGAAACAGGGCATCCCGGGAGATGCGGAAGACCCAGGTCTCGGGGGTCGGATTCGTCCAGCTCTCGGCGATGGCCGGCCGGATGCCGAACGCCGTCTCCTCGGCGAGCGGCTCGTAGATGGCGGTGAAGAGGCTGCGCGCCACGAGACGCGAGTCTGCGAACGGATCGAGAGTCGCCGGGAGGATGGGGACGAGGACCTCGAGCGTCCGTCCCGGAGACGTCTTCCGGCAGGCCGCTCCGGAAACGAGCAGGGCCACGAGGGCCAGGACCACGATGCCCGGCGCCGCCCCGGCGTGCCCGAGGGCACGACTCACACGATCCGGCGTCCGCTTCGCCGGGCGCCTCGTCCGCGGTGGCCGGACCTCTCCGGTTTGCCTCACTTCGGTGGCAGCAGCTCCTTCACCAGGGCGTCCGCTCCGTCCACCCGCTCCATCATCCAAAGCGCGTAGCGCAGGTCGACGTTCACGTTCCGCGAGCGTTCGGGGTCCCATCCGAAGTCGCCCGCCACGTTCTCCCAGACCCGGTCGAAGTTCAGGCCGACGACCTCGCCGTTGCCGTTCATCGTCGGGCTCCCCGAGTTTCCACCGGTCGTGTCGCCGTCGGTGAGGAAGCCGACCGGGACGCTTCCGAGAAGCGGGTCGACCCACCGGCCGAAGTCCGCGGCGCGGGCTGCGTCGAGGACCTTCTCGGGCGTAGCGAACGGCTCGACGCCGCGCTCCTTCTCGAGGACGCCCTTCAGCGACGTTCGGGGCGTGAACGTCACCGCCTCGCGCGGGGAGTAGCCCTTCACCGTGGCGAAGGAAACGCGGAGGGTCGAGTTCGCGTCGGGGTAGATGGCCTTCCCCTTCGACGTGCGGAGCGCCTCGAGGGCCGAGAGGTAGAGCGGCCGCCAGACGAGGAGGGCTCCGTTCGTCTCCTTGCGCGCGGCGCGGAGAGCGACGAGGTCGGGGTGGAGCGCGACGGCGAGCCTCACGTACGGGTCGTTCGACGCGGCGAGCGTGGCCCAGGGCGCGTCGACGTTCGCGAGGCGGACCTTCTCGTCGCCGAGCGCCGTGACGGCGTCCATCCCGGCGAGCTTCGCCTCGATCGTCTCGACGGTCGCCTCCTTCCCGAAGGTCTCGTCGAAGGCTCGAACGGGTTTCTCGCGCGAGGCGGCCCGAGTCTTCGCGACGAGATACGCGAGCGCCCTGCGGGCCGCGGCGGGGGCGAGGGAACGGGTCACGTCCTTCTCGCGCTGTCGGGCGCGGTCCAGGTCGCGGTCCTGATACCCCGACTCCCGCTCGAGATCGGGCTTCCTGCGTTCGTCCGTCCGCCGGACGGCCGAGAGCGCCGAGCCGAGGTGCGACGTGAGCTTCTCGATCTCCTCCAGGAAGAAGCGCCGGTCCTGCCCGGCCCGGTCGGCCGCGAGGACCTTCTCCAGCGCGGCCGGGGCGGCGGCCCACTCGGCAGGGAGGTCCTTGCGGCTCGCGAGAAACCCCGCCAGCTCCTTCGCCTCTGCCTCGGCCTTCGCGAGGACGCCGTTTCGCGCGAGGCCCTCGACCTGCCCCCGCGCGTTCGTCTCGCCGTTGCCGTAGCCCTTGATCGCCGAGGCGACCCGTAGCGCCGTGTCGGGGTCCTTCCTGCCTTCGGTCTCGAGGATCGCGATGAGATCCGAGAACGTCCTGGAGCGAAGCGGGTAGAACCACGTCTCCTGGTTCGCGACGGCGGAGGGCGTCAGGAAGCGCTGGGTCCGGCCGGGGTAGCCGGCGATCATCACGACGTCGCCCTCGGCGATCCCCTTCGAGGCGACCTTCAGCCACGTCTTCGGTCGGTACGGAACGTTCTCCTTCGAGAAGGGTGCGGGCTTGCCGTCGGGCGAGACGTAGACCCTCAGGACGGTGAAGTCCCCCGTGTGGCGCGGCCAGCGGAAGTTGTCCTCCTCGCCGCCGAGGTCGCCGACGGCCCGCGGGGGCGCGTAGACGAGCCTCACGTCGCGGAGCTCGACCTGCTCCATCAGCCGGAACGTCCGCCCGTCCTCGAACGCCGCCACGGCGCAGCGCCGGTCGGGGGCCTTCTCGCACTCGGCGACGAGCTCCTTCTTCGCTCGCTCGACCGCCTCGAAGCGGGCGGCGTCGTCCTTCGCCTTCGCGAAGGCGCTCCTCGGTCCGCGCACGCGATCGGTGACGTCGGCGAGGCGGGAGAGGATGCGGACCCGGGCGACTCCGCCGCGCGCCTCGACCTCCTCGGCCCGCGTCCGTGCGACGAAGCCGTCGCGCAGGTAGTTCTTCTCGGGCGTCGAGGCGAGCTGAATCGCCGAGAAGGCGCAGTGGTGGTTCGTCAGGAAGAGCCCCTCCTCCGAGACGAGCGCCCCCGTGCAGCCCCCGAGGCCGAGGACGGCGGTGAGGAGGCCGCCGCCCTGCCCGTCCCAGAGGTCCTTCGCCGTCACGGCGAGCCCGCGGCTCGACAGCTCGCCCCAGCGGGCCGTGCCGAGCGTGGCGAGCGCCTCGGGGGGCCACTGGCCCTCGTCGGCGGGAGCGGGGGAGGGGACCGAGAGGAAGGCGGAAGCGCAGAGGAGGAGGAGGGCGGAACGGAAGCGCGGCGTCATGATTTTTGTCCGGCGGCATCGTAGCCCTCCGGACGCCGCCGCGCCTTCCCGCGGGTCGCTATTTCGTCGCTTCGGCGAAGAAGGCCTTCATCGCCTCCCAGGAGCGCCGGTCGGCCTTCGCGTCGTAGGCGGTCCCCTTCGAAGGGTCGGTCCCCGCGCCGGGGTTCGTGAACGAGTGAACGGCTCCCGCGTAGAAAACCATCTGCCAGTCGACCTTCGCGTCGTCCATCTCCTTCTGGAAGGCGGCGACCTCGGCCGGCGGGACGTACGGGTCGGCTGCGCCGTGGAGAACGAGGACGGGGCACTTGATGCTCTTCGCATCGACCGGGTCCTTCGTCGCGAGTCCGCCGTGGAACGAGACGGCACCGGCCAGCGGGGCGCCGCTGCGCGCCAGCTCGAGGACCGTCGTCCCGCCGAAGCAGTACCCGATGGCGAAGATCTTCGCCGCGTCGACCCGGCCGTTCTTCGCGAGCGTGTCGAACGCGGCCCGGGCTCGCGAGCGAAGAAGCGGCAGGTCACCCTTGTACTTGCCGGCGAGCTGCCCGGCTTCCTTCGGGTCCTTCGGGCGAATTCCCTTGCCGTAGATGTCGGCCGCGAAGGCGACGTAGCCGAGCCCGGCGAGCTTCGTCGCGCGTTCCTTCGCGTAGTCGCCCAGCCCCATCCACTCGTGAACGACGACGACGCCCGGGCGCTTCCCCTTCACCGCATCGTCAAACGCGAGGAACCCCTCGCAGAGCTGGTCTCCGTCCTTGTACTCGACGACCTCGGTCTTTACGGCCCCCGAGGCCGGGAGCGCAGCGGTGGCGGCAAAGGCGAACAGGGACAGGTAGAGGCAGATCGAGCGCATGGGGACGTTCCTCCTCGAGCAGGCGGTTCGTTCAGGCGGGCAGGATACCCGAACCGGGGACGATTTTGAAACGGAATGTCAGGTTCTTTCCGTTCCGGGCCGACTTCGGCACGGTCTTTTCATGGGGTTCGGGGGATGAAGATGGAACGACCTCCTATCAGGGGCCGCCTCGGGGCCGACTCCAGCCCAAAAACCATGCACCAAGCGTGGCCAGGCCTCTGGTATCGTCCTCGAGCCTCGGGGGGGGACACTCCGAGCGCTCCAAGAAATGCGATCTGCCTCCAACTTTCAGCTTTTACCGCTCAATACGGCGACTCGATCCATATCCCTCTTCCCGAATCCGGGTGCCGACCCGAGGGGCTGGCGCCCTCTTCGTTCCGAACCGGGCCTTCTCCGACGAAGGGACGGCCAGACCATGGAGACCATGGAGACCATAGAGACCATAAGAGACCACGGAGAAAGGAGATCAGAGGACCCGAGAGAACCGACGAATGCTCCAGCGGACGGGCGACGTCGCCACGAGGTTGGTCGAAAGACCGGCCGGCATTCTGTCGTCCGCATGTGTGTGCTGCCCATCGGTATCCGAAGTTCGATGGAAATCCATGGGATTTCACTCTTAGGAGGGAGAAGTAATGAAAAATGAGAAGTTCTGGGCGCTCCTGCTGGTCGTACCGTTCCTGTGGGCGACCCAGGTGCAGGCCCAGGGGGTTCCGACGGGAACTCTGAACGGCCGCGTTTCGGAGACCGAGGGATTGCCCCTGCCGGGCGTCTCGGTGACGGCGAAGTCGCCGTCGCTGCAGGGCTCCCGCACCGCGGTCACGAACGTGAACGGTGACTACACCATCCCGAACCTCCCCCCGGGCGAATACGTCATTTCCTTCGTCATGTCGGGCTTCCAGGCCGTGACGAGGAACATCAAGGTCTCCTCCAGCCAGTCCGTTCCCCTGAACGCGAAGCTCTCGATCTCTTCGGTCGCCGCCGAGGCGACGGTCGTCGCGCAGAGCGAGGCCGTCTCCCAGACATCGCAGGCCGCGACGACCTACTCCGCGGACGTGATGCAGAAGCTGCCGACCGCCCGGACCATCCTCGGTTCGGTCGTCCTGAGCGCGGGCGTGAACCAGAACGGCCCCGGCGGGAACGTCACGATCTCCGGCGGCCAGTCGTTCGACAACGTCTTCACGGTCAACGGCGTCAACATCCAGGACAACGTCCGCGGCACGCCGACGAACCTCTTCATCGAGGACGCCATCCAGGAGACGACGACGATGACGTCGGGCGTCACCGCGGAGTTCGGGCGGTTCACGGGCGGCGTCATCAACGCCGTCACGAAGCAGGGAGGGAATTCCTTCAGCGGGTCCTTCCGCGTGACGTTGAACAACGACTCCAACAAGGCCCAGACTCCGATCCCCACGGTCTACGAAGACAAGGTCGTCCCGACCTACGAGGCCACCATCGGCGGCCCGATCCTGAAGGACCGGATCTGGTTCTTCGGCGCCGGCCGTTACAACGAGCAGGAGACCTCCGGGTCGACGGCCAAGATCGATCCCCCCAACGGATCGGGAACGACGATCCCGATCCCGCAGACGAACCTGAACGAGCGCATCGAAGGGAAGCTGACGATCACGCCGTTCCAGAACCACACCGTCATGGGCTCCTACACCTGGACGACGACGGAGTCGGACAACTACTACTTCCCGAACCTCCCCATCCTCGACCTGCGGCAGACCTACGACCGCGAGACTCCGTCCGATCTGCTCGCCCTCAACTACAACGGCGTCATCACGAGCAACTTCTTCATCGAGGCGCAGTACTCCCAGAAGAAGTTCGAGTTCAAGAACTCGGGCGGAACCGACACCTCGCTGATCGGCGGCACCGCGGTCAGCGTCCTGGACCAGGGCTACGGCATGATGTGGTCCCCGGTGTTCTGCGGCGTCTGCAGCCCCGAGACCCGCGACAACGAGGACATCCTCCTCAAGGGTACCTACTTCGTCTCCTCGCCGAAGCTGGGGTCCCACAGCATCGCCTTCGGCTATCAGAACTTCTCCCAGAAGCGGCTCTCGAACAACTACCAGTCGGGAAGCAACTGGTGGATGTATCCGTCGTCGGTCCTCCAGGAGGGAGCCGACCTCTACCCGGTCATCGACGCGAACTCCTACCTGACGTACCAGCCGATCCCCGTGCTGAGCCAGGGGAGCGACCTCAACACGCAGTCGGTCTTCGTCAACGACACGTGGAGGCTCAGCAACAAGCTCTCCTTCAACCTCGGCGTCCGTTGGGACAAGAACGACGCCACCGATTCCGCGGGGAACCTCGTCGCGGACGACAGCCAGTTCAGCCCCCGGCTCTCCGTTTCGTATGACGTCGCCGGAGACGGCAAGCTCCGCGTGTCGGGCAGCTTCGCCCGCTACGTCGGCCAGATCCAGGAGACGGTCGCGGGCAGCGGCGCCTCTCCCGCCGGCGCTCCCTCCAGCTACTACTACTACTGGACCGGCCAGGAATACAACACGGGCGCCACGCGCACCCCGACGGACCAGATCCTCAGGGAGATGTTCGCCCACCTCGGCGTCACCGGCCTGAACCAGTTCCCCACGACCCAGACGCCGGACGGCGTCGTCATTCGCGGGCTGACCCTCCAGGTCGTCGAGCCGCTCAGCTCGCCCAACGCGGACGAGTATGCCGTCGGGTTCGGCGGCACGCTCGGCAGCAACTTCTCCTACCGCGTGGACGCGGTGCGGCGCGAGTACAACGATTTCTACATGACCCAGCGTGACACGACGACCGGTTTCGTCACCGATTCCGAGGGGAACCGGTACAACCTGGGGGTCTACGTCAACTCGAACGTCCCGGAGCGCAACTACACCGCGCTGAACACGTCCGTTGCCTACCGGACCGGACCGCTGAGCGTCGGCGGCAACTGGACCTGGTCGCACATGCTCGGCACGTTCGTCGGAGAAGGCGCCGGCGGCGGCCCGGTCACGTCCGGCCTCTTGAACTATCCCGAGTACCAGGAGGAGCGGTGGTCCGCGCCGCGCGGCAGCCTCTCCCAGGACCAGAGGCATCGCGTCCGCCTCTACGGGAACTACGACGTCAACCTCGGTCCGATCCTGATCACCCCGGGCATCGTCCAGGCCATCGACACGGGCACGCCCTATGGCGCGGCCTCGGGGACCATCGACTCCCGTCCCTACGTGACGGGCAAGGCGTGCACGTCGGCGACCCAGACGGGGTGCTACGTCACCCCGCCGTCGAACAACACGTACTGGTTCACCCCGCGCGATGCCTATCGCACCGACACGATCTACCGGACCGACCTCTCCCTCAACCTGAGCACGCGGCTCGGGCCGGTCGAGGTGTACGTCCAGCCGCAGGTCATCAACCTGTTCAACGGCCAGGGCACGACGTTCACCAACAACGCGAACGCCATCAACACGTCGGTCACCGTCGGCCGCGGCGCGACGGCCAGCGCGACGACCGGTCTCAAGCGCTTCAACCCCTTCACCGAGACTCCGATCGAGTGCCCGCAGGGCGCGCCCGCTTCCCAGTGTGAGGCGATGGGCGCGAACTGGCAGAAGGCCAAAGCATTCGGCCAGCCGACCAGCGGCGCGAGCGCTCAGCCCTCGTTCCAGCTTCCCAGGACCTGGCTCATCACGATGGGGGTGCGCTTCTAGTCTCTCAGCCTTTCCAACTGCCACCGGTTACGCCCTGGCCTTCGGGCCAGGGCGTTTTCTTGTTCGCTCGGCGTCGATTCAGCCTGATGTAACCTCTGCCGCCGTGACGCTGGTACGCCGTCATCCGAAGCCCGCCCGCACGGCTTTCGCTCTTCTCGCCCTCCTTGCTTCAGGGTGTCGGAAGGAGCCGTCGGGCGGAGGCCTTCTCCCGTCGAAGCGAGGCCCGGTCATCGTCATCTCGGTCGACACCCTTCGCGCCGATCGCCTCCCGATCTACGGATACGGCGGCGTGAAGACGCCGAGCATCGACGCGCTCGCGAAGGACGGCATCGCGTTCGAAGACGCCTGGGCCCACGTTCCCCTTACGCTGCCATCCCACGTCGCGCTGCTGACGGGCAGTCTTCCGGCGGAGAACGGCGTCCGCAACAACCTCGGGTATCGCTTCGACGCCGCGGCGCACGCCACCCTCCCGTCGCTTCTGAAGAAGGAGGGTTACGCCACCGGCGCCGCGGTCTCCACGTACGTCCTTCGCGGCAGCACCGGACTCGCGGCGGCCTTCGACTCCTACGACGACGCCATGGACGGAGGCGAGGGCGCCTCGATCGCCGAGCTGCAGAGGGCAGGCTCCCGCACCGCAGCCGTGGCGGAGACGTGGATCGACGCGCATCGCGAGCGGCCGTTCTTCTTCTTGCTCCACCTGTTCGAGCCGCACGCTCCGTACGACCCGCCGGAGCCGTTTCGAAGCGAGTACGCGGGACGGGAATACGATGGCGAGATCGCCGCTGCCGACGCGGTGATCGGGAGCTTCGTCGGTTTTCTCAAGGAGAGGAACCTCTACGACGGCGCCACGATCGTCTTCCTTTCGGATCACGGCGAAGGCCTCGGAGATCACGGCGAGAGCCAGCACGGGATCTTCCTCTACCGGGAGTCGATCCGCGTGCCTCTCGTCCTGAAGCTCCCCGGGTCGAAGAAGGGCGGTACCCGCGTCGCGACGCCCGTCGGATTGATCGACGTCTTTCCGACCGTGGCCGAGATCGCGAGGCTCGACCTTCCGAAGCCGCTCGCCGGCCGGTCGCTCCTCGCGATCGCCGGGGGTGAGAAGCCCGACCGGCGGATCTTCAGCGAGACGACGTATCCGCGGATTCACCTCGGCCTCAGCGACCTCGTTTCACTGGCCGACGCGACCCACCACTACATCGACGCGCCGAGCCCTGAGCTCTACGACCTGCGATCCGATCCCGGGGAGACGAAGAACATCATCTCGGACCAGCGTGGCGTCCACGCGGCGATGAAGCGGGAGTCCCTGACGCACGACCGGACGCTGAAGGCGCCGTCGAGCGTCGGGCGCGAAGAAGCCGCCAGGCTCGCGGCGCTCGGATACCTCACCGGATCGGCGCCCGCAGCCGGAGAAGGGCTCGGCGATCCGAAGGACCACATCGCGGATCTCGAGGCGGCCGAGACGGCTGCGAGTCTCACGGGGATCGGAAAGGCGGAGGAGGCGATCCGGATTCTCCGCGGGGTCGTCGCGCGCAACCCGAAGTTCGCCGACGCCTGGTCGCAGCTCGGAAGGGCGTGCGAGCGCGCCGGGCGCCTCGAGGATTCGATCGTGGCGTTCCGCAAGGCGATCGACATCTCCCCGATGCTCGCTCCCGAGATCGCGATCTCGCTCGCGGAGTCCTTTCTCAGCCTCGGCCGGGTGGACGACAGCATCGCCCACGCGAAGCAGGGTCTGGCGGTTCATCCGGGTCCTGCTCACGCCGTGCTCGTCAAGGCGAATCTCATGAAAGGCGATTTCGCAGCCGCCGAGGACGCGGCCCGGTGGCTGATGAGCGATCCGAAAGGTCGCACCGATGGGTACGTGGCGATGGCCCAGATCCGCACCTCTCAGAAGCGGTTCGACGAGGCCTGGTCCCTCGCGGAGAGCGCACGGACGGACGTCGCGGCTCGCGGCGGTCCGCCGGTCCCGCTCCTCGCCTTCGTCCGGGGAGATCTCCTCGCGATCCGAGGTCAGGTCGCGGAGGCGGAACAGGCGTTCCGCGAGGAAATGCGGCTCTTTCCGCGGGACCGCGAGGCGTTCGTGCGGCTCGCAGCGCTCCAGACGCTGCAGGGTCGCGTCGCGGACGCGGAGAGGACGTTCGAGCAGATGCTGAAGGCGTCGCCCGATCGTTCGTCGTATCTCCTGGCGGCCGATGCATTCCAGGCCCTTGGCCAGCCCGGCGCGGCGGCGCGCTGGAAGGCGAGGGCGCGCCCGTCCTCCTGAACCCGGCGGGTTCGCGGCACGACCAGCGGCGGTCACCTGGTGAGGGCCGTACGTACGGCGGATGCGTCCCCGCGGCCCGAACGCTATCCTCTCGGCCGGAATGCGAATCCCGTCTGCCCGCCGCCTCTCGATCTCAGCCGGCCTGCTTTCTCTCGCGGCGTCGTTCGCGTGCGGCCGTGGAAAGCCCGCGCCGGCCGAGCTCCGATACCCGAACGCACCCGTCGTCCTGATCTCGGTCGACACCCTCCGTTCGGACCGGCTGCCGATGTACGGCTACGCGAAGGTCGGGACGCCGGCTCTGGATGCCCTTCGGAAGGACTCCGTCCTCTTCGAGAAGGCCTGGTCTCACGTCCCCCTCACGCTCCCGTCCCACGCCTCGCTCTTCACGGGCCTGGAGCCGGGGATGCACGGGGTCCTCGACAACTCCGGCTACCGCCTTGCCGCCCAGGACCCGACGCTCGCCGACCTGCTGAAGAAGGCGGGCTACGCGACCGGAGGGGCGATCTCGGCGGGAGTCCTGGGGTCGGAGAGCGGCATCGCACGAGGCTTCGACTTCTACGAGGAGCGGGTCCAGGCGCTGCGTCCCGTCTCGATGCTCGACTTCGTGGAACGCCCCGGTAACGAGACCGCCGGGCTCCTCCTCGGGTGGATCCGGCGGAACGCCGCGCACCCCTTCTTCGCGTTCCTCCACACGTACGAGCCGCACGCGCCGTACGAGGCGCCGGAGCCGTTCCGGTCGCAATACGCCGACCCCTACGACGCGGAGGTCGCGGCCTCGGACGCCGTCGTCGGCGCGTTCCTCGACGAGCTGAAGAGACTGGGGATCTACGACAGGGCGCTGGTCGTCTTCCTCTCCGACCACGGAGAGGGGCTCGGCGACCACGGGGAGGACCAGCACGGCATCTTCCTCTACCGCGAGTCGATCCAGGTGCCGCTCCTCGTCAAGCTGCCGGGGCAGGCCCTTGCCGGGACGTCCGTCGGCGCTCCGGTCCAGCTCACGGACGTCTTTCCGACGATCGGCGCCGTCCTGGGCCTGGCCGCTTTCCCAGAGCGCCCCGGCACCGTCTCTCTCGCGGCTCTCGCCGCGGGAGCGCCGGCCCCCGCCAGGCGCATCTTCGCGGAGAACTTCAACCCGCGAATCCGGCTCGGGTGGAGCGAGCTGCGCTCCCTCGTCTCGGAGCGGTACCAGTACATCGAGGCCCCGACCCCGGAGCTCTACGACCTCGCGAACGATCCGGCGGAGAAGGAGAATCTCGCGGACCGAAAGCCGCCCGAGCTGCGCGCGATGGTCGTCGAAACGGAGAGGCGCCGGACGGCACTCCGCGCGCCCGCGGCGGTCGACCCGGAGATGGCGAAGGAGCTGCAGGCGCTCGGCTACCTCACAGGGACGCCTCGAGACGAGGGCGGCGCGCAGCCCGACCCGAAAGACGCCATCGGGAGCCTCGTTCGCCTTCAGTCGGCGGCCGAGCTTCACACGGCCGGGAAGAGCGCCGAGGCGGTTCCGATCCTCCTCGAGGTCCTCGCGGCGAACCCGCGCCTCGTCGACGGCTGGGAGATCCTCTCGAGCGCTCTCGAGAAGACGGGACGGATGGAGGAGGCCCTCACCGCGCTGAAGAAGACGGTGGCGCTCTCGCCGCCGGGGCGGTCCAACTACATCGTCGACGTCGCCAGCCTCGCTTTCCGGGCCGGTCATCTCGACGATGCCCGCCAGCACGCGGAGCTGGCGCGGGACCTGGGCGATTCGCGGGCGTACGTGGTCCTGGGCCGTCTCGCCCTGCGCGAAGGAAGGCTCCCCGAAGCGCTCCGGGTGACCGACGAGGGACTGGGGCGGTTCGGCGCGACCCCTCCCGCCGGGCTCCACGTCCTCCGGGCGGAGGTCTTCGGACGACAGGCGAAGCTCGCCGAAGCGGAAGCGGAGTACCGCCTGGAGCTCGAGGCTCACCCCCGGAGCCTCGAGGCGCTCTCCGGCCTCGCCATCGTCGCGGCTTCGCGGGGCGACGTCGGCGAGGCCGCCCGCCGAGTCGACACGATGGTCCGGGCCGTTCCGACCGCGGATGGGTACCTGACGGGATTCGCCAGCCTCAGGAGCTTCGGACGGCTCGACCAGGCCCGCGTGCTCCTGGCCGAAGGGAGACGCGCGTTCCCCCTCGACACGCGCCTCGCCAATGAAGAGCGCGCGCTCGTGACACCGGGAAGGGCACGCTGATGCGCCGTCACCCGTTCGCCGTCGCCTCGCTTGCGGCCTTCCTCCTCCTTCCGCTCCTGCTCGTCCCGGCCTGCGCGCGGAAGGCGGGACAGCCTGTCGCACCCCTCGTCACGCCCGGCGCCCCGGTCGTCCTCGTCGTCGTCGACACGCTCCGCTCCGACCGCCTGCCGTTCTACGGCCACGTGGCGGCAGTGACGCCGGCGCTTTCGGCGCTGAGGGACGACTCGGTCCTCTTCGAGAGCGCGTGGAGCCACGTCCCGCTCACCCTCCCCGCCCACGCGTCCCTCTTCACCGGCACTCTTCCGGGCGTTCACCGGGTTCTCGACAACGGGGGCTACCGCCTCGGCCCGACGCTCCCGACGCTCGCCGGGATCCTGAAGGGACAGGGTTACGCGACCGGGGGAGCGATCTCCTCCATCGTCCTCTCCGGTGCCACCGGCATCTCGCGGGGATTCGACTTCTGGGACGACCGGATCGAGCCCGACGCCCCGGGCCTCGCCGCCAATCGCGTCCAGCGGCCGGGCGAGGAGACGGCGAAGCGCCTGAGCAGCTGGCTCGACCAGGCGAAGGCCGATCGCTTCTTCGCGTTTCTCCACGTCTACGAGCCCCACGCTCCATACGAGCCGCCGGAGCCCTTCCGAAGCCGCTTCTCGGACCCCTACGACGGTGAGGTCACCGCGGCGGACGAGGCGGTCGGCGCCTTCCTCGACGAGCTGAAGCGGCGCGGGCTCTACGAGAAGTCGCTCCTCGTCTTCCTTTCGGACCACGGCGAGGGGCTCGGCGACCACGGCGAGGACGAGCACGGAGTCTTCCTCTACCGCGAGGCGATCCAGGTGCCGCTCCTCCTGAAGCTCCCGTCCTCGAAGGCGGGAGAGAGACCGCCCTTTGCCGGTTCGAGTGTCGCGACGCCCGTGCAGCTCGTCGACGTCTTCCCGACGATCGCAACGGCCGTGGGCGTTCCGGGATTCGCTCCGGCGCCCGGTACTCTCTCTCTCGTCGGTCTCGCGGCGGGGGCTCCGGCGCCCGAGCGTCGAATCCTGGCCGAGACCTTCTTTCCGAGGATCCGGTTCGGGTGGAGCGAGCTCCACTCGCTCGTCGACGGGAAATGGCAGTACATCGAGGCGCCGCGGCCGGAGCTCTACGACCTCGGGGCCGACCCGAAAGAGGCGAAGAACCTCGCTTCGGAGAAGTCCGGTCCCCTGCGCGCGATGAAGGTCGAGCTGGAGAAGCGCGAGAGCGCGTTCGTCGCGCCGGAGGCCGTCGACGAAGAGCACGCGAAGAAGCTCGCCTCGCTCGGCTACCTCACGATGACCTCCGCGGCGACCGGCGCGTTGCCCGACCCGAAGGACGAGATCGAGACGGTCCAGCTCCTCAAGCAGGGGCTGAGCCTCGCGAAGGACGGTAGAGTCCCGGAGAGCACGGAGGTGCTGAAGAGCCTCCTCGACAGGAACCCGAGGATCGTCGACGCCTGGGAGGCCTACGCACAGGGCCTCGTCCGCCTGGGGCGCACGGACGAGGCCCTCGCGGCGATCCGGAAGACGGTCGAGCTCTCGCCACCTGACCGGACGAACTATCTCATCGCCGTGGCGAACCTCTGCCTTCAGGTCTCCCGTTTCGACGAGGCGATCCGTCACGCAGACCTCGCGATTTCCCGCGGGGACACCGGCGGACACGAGGTGAAGGCGCGTGCATACCTGGCGAAGGGGGACCTCGCGAAGGCCGAGAGAGAGGCCCGACGGTCGATCGAGACCGGCGACGCCCGCAAGCGCTCCTGGCTCGTCCTCGCGAGCGTCGAGGCGAGCCGGGGAAACTTCCAGGGGGCGCTGCAGATCACCGACGATCTGAGGGCGAAGGTCGGCGAACGCGGCCTGGGCGACCTCATCGGTTTCCACTTCCTCCGCGGGAACCTCCTCGGGCGGCTGAACCGCTGGGCGGAAGCGGAGGCGGAGCTGCTCCAGGAGACCCGGCAGTTTCCCCAGAACCTCAACGGCTGGCAGACGCTCGCGCTCGTCTACGCGAACCGGGGCCGGGTACCGGAGGCCAGGAAGGTCGTCGACGCGATGGTCGAGGCCGTGAATTCGCCCGCGGCCTACGCGGCGGCCGACGACCTGCTGACGAAGATGGGCGACGCGCCCGGCGCCGCCAGGGTCCGGACGGACGCGGTCCGAAAGTTCCCCGGGTTGGCCA
This sequence comes from uncultured Holophagales bacterium, assembly GCA_963696015.1. Taxonomy (GTDB): domain Bacteria; phylum Acidobacteriota; class Thermoanaerobaculia; order UBA5066; family UBA5066; genus UBA5066. The sequence continues at coordinate 102,011 of CAVOJA010000023.1, read as the reverse complement.
GGGGGCCCGGCCGATGACGACGGAAAGAACGACGACGAGCTCGCGGAAACGAGCTGGAAAAGACGGCGCCCCGGTGTTCCGGGGCGCCGCGATCAGACTCTGATTCCCGGGGTCAGTGCTTGTCGAACTGCTCCTCTTCGGTGGAGCCCTTGAGCGCCGAGGTGGCGACTTCGCCCCCGGCGACCGTCTGCTGGACCTGGTCGAAGTAGCCGGCGCCGACGAAGCGCTGGTGCTTGATCGCCTTGAAGCCCCACTCGCGCTCCATCTCGAACTCCTCTTCCTGGAGCTGGACGAAGGCGCTCATGCCGGTCTTCGCGTAGTTGTAGGCGAGCTTGAACATCGAGGCGTTCAGCGTGTGGAAGCCGGCGAGAGTGATGAACTGGAACTTGTAGCCCATCGCGCCGAGCTCTTCCTGGAAGGCGGCGATGTCCGAGTCGGAGAGCTTCTTCTTCCAGTTGAACGAGGGCGAGCAGTTGTAGGCGAGGATCTTGCCGGGGAACTTCTCGTGGACCCCCTGGGCAAAGGCGCGGGCCTCGCCGATGTCGGGCGTCGAGGTCTCGCACCAGACGACGTCGACGTACGGCGCGTAGGCGCAGGCGCGGGCGACGGCGTAGTCGAGGCTCCCCTTGACGATGAAGAAGCCGTCGGCGGTCCGCTCGCCGGTCAGGAACTCCTGGTCGACCTTGTCGATGTCGCCGCGGATGAGGCTGGCGCCGAGGGAATCGGTCCGGCCGATGAAGACGGTCGGGACGCCGAGGACGTCGGCCGCGAGGCGGGCGGCGATGAGCTTGCTGATGAAGTCGTGGATCGGGACGAGGACCTTGCCGCCCATGTGTCCGCACTTCTTGAGGGAGGAGAGCTGGTCCTCGAGGTGGATGCCGCCGGCCCCCGCCTCGATCATCGACTTGATCAGCTCGAACGTGTTCAGCGGGCCGCCGAAACCGGCCTCCGCGTCGGCTACGATCGGAGCGAAGTAGTAGATGTCGGACTTGCCTTCCATGTGCTGGATCTGGTCGGCCCTCATGAGGGCGTTCGTGATCCGCCGGATGACGGTCGGGACGCTCGTCACCGGGTAGAGGCTCTGGTCGGGGTACATCGTGAGCGCGTCGTTCGCGTCGCCCGCGACCTGCCAGCCCGACATGTAGATCGCCTTCAGGCCGGCCTGGACCTGCTGCACGGCCTGGTTGCCCGTCAGCGCCCCGAGGGCAGGGACGAACCTCTCTGTGTGGAGGAGGTTCCAGAGACGCTCGGAGCCCATCCGGGCGACCGGGTAGTCGATCTGGATGGTGCCGCGGAGGCGGTCGACATCGGCGGCGCTGTACGGGCGGACGATTCCGCGCCACCTGAGGTCGTTGGACCAGGACCGCTCGAGCTCCGGGATGGACTGGCTACGATACATGAAGGCCTCCTCGTCGTAGGTCGACATCGGAGGGACTTTATCCGAGTTCTGCAATGCAGCACAACGGGGGGGGCTTGTCAAATCCGGAAACGGAACGGGGGCGGGTTCGGGCCCGGCAGGGGAGAATGAGCCCGAATGGAGCACTCCGACCCGACGCGGGAGAGCGACGAGGCCCTCCCCTACGCACGGCTCGTCCACCGCTTCACCCACCCGGAGCGGATCGCCCGGACGGCGCGGCTTCGCGGGTTCGAGCCGGCGCCTGTTTCGACGGCGCGGGTCCTCGAGCTGGGCTGCGCGAGCGGCGACAATCTCGTCGGCATCGCGTACGGCCTGCCCGAGGCATCCTTCGTCGGCGTCGACCTCTCCGTTCGGCAGATCGAAGCCGGGCGGCGGCGCGTGGCAGACCTCGGCCTCGGGAATGTCGCCCTCAGGTCCGGCGACCTGCGGGACGTCGACGAGAGCTGGGGGGTGTTCGACTACGTCCTCGCGCACGGGGTGCTGTCGTGGGTGCCGGAACCTGTGCGCCTGCGGCTCTTCGAGGTCTGTCGCGAGAGACTCTCGCCTGCGGGCATCGCCTTCGTCAGCTACAACGCCCTGCCCGGATGGAGGTTTCGCCGTCTCGTCCGCGACGTCTTCCTCGCCGGCGCCGCCGGCGGGTGGGAGCCCCGCGAGCGGGTGCGGCTGGCCCGGGAACGGCTCGACCTCGTCGCCAAGAACGTCTTCGACGCCGCGAGCCCGTGGGGGCGCTACCTCGCCGCCCGCCTGAAGGAGCTCGAGAACGAGAGCGACGGGGAGTTCATGCACGAGTTCCTCGACGAGCAGAACGAGGCCTTCGCCCTGCGCGACGTCGCGGGACGGGCTGCCGCGGCCGGTCTCGAGCACCTCGGCGACGCGCAGGAGTCCTACGTTACCGAGGAGCCGACAACCCAGGTGCGCCGCGCCCTCGAGGCTCTCCCCGACGAGATCGCCCGCGAGGAGCTCCTCGACGTCCTCCGGGAGAGGACGCTGCGCCAGAGCCTCTTCGTCCACGCGGGCGGCCCGGCATGGCACCGGGTCGACGCGGTCGGCGCAGCAGGACTTCGCGCAGAGCTCGAGATCACGCACCTTTCGCGCGCGATCCTGAAGTCCCCCCGGCCGCGCGCGAGCGCGCTGGCCCGCCTCCAGGCGACGGAGGGGTCGAGGGTCACGTCCCTCGAGCACCGCAACGTCACGCTCGACCCGTTCGTCGAAAGGGTCCTCGTCCTCCTCGACGGCTCGAGGACCGTCGAGGAGGTGGCGGCCGCCTGCGGCTGGCCCGTCGCCATGGTCGAGGCGGTGATCGAGGGGCTCTTCGGAGATGCGCTCCTGGAGGGTTGAGAAGCGGACCCGGCGCTACCCTCTGGCCGCTTCTTCGACGACCGCCCGGACCCGGGGAAGCGCGGCGCGAATGTCGTCGACGGAGACCGACCCGACCGAGATCCGAAACCACCCGCTCTCTTCCTTCAGGCCGAACGCCTGGAACGGCACGATGCCGAAACCCGCCGCCCGGAGGATCAGTTCCCGGACGTCCTCGTTGGTGCGGAGCGGGTTCCCCCTGTGGCTCTTCCCGACGAGGCCGATCTTCACCGAGAGGTAGATCGCCCCCTGCGGCTCGACCGCGTACACGGGGAGCCCCGCCGCCCGCATCGCCCAGAATCCGTCGTAGAGGAGATCGAGGCGTTCCTTGATGCCTCGCTTCATTCCGGCCTGGAAGGCTCCAATCGCGTCCGCCCGGCCCAGGAACGCGGCGGTCGCGACCTGCTCTGGCTTCGGGGCCCAGGCCCCGACATGCCCGAGGATGTCGGCCATGCGGCTCCGGAGGACGGGCGGCATGAGCCCCCACCCGACCCTCAGGCCCGTTGCGCAGAACGACTTCGAGATGGCGTCGAGGAGGATCGTGTAGGGCGCGAGGTCCGGCAGGAGTCCGACCGGCGTCGCGTGAACGGCGCCTCCGAACGTGAGCGTCCAGTAGACCTGGTCGTAGAGAAGGTAGAGGGGGCGTCTCCCGCGCCAGGCGCGGTGGCGGTTCTCGGCGAGGACGAGCTCGCCGAGCTTCCTCAGCTCTTCCGGGGCGATGACGGTCCCGGTCGGGTTGGCGGGCGAATTCAGGACGAGAAGGCGGGCGCTGGCGAGGTGCGGGGCGAGCTGCTCGGCCGCCGGGAAGAAGTTGGACGAGGCGTGAACGGGAATCTCCACCGCCCGTGCACCGGAGAGGTGGACGTAGTGGTCGTTGTTCCACGACGGAACCGGGTAGAGGACCACGTCGCCGGGATCGAGCAGCGTCCTGTAGATGCCGTAGAGAAGCGGGCGGGCCCCGGCCGTGACGAGGATGCCGTCGACCGGGTAGTCAAGCTGCAGCTCGCGGTGGTAGTAGGCCGAGATCGCCTCTCGCAGCGGGAGGATGCCGTCGGAGGCGGGGTAGTTCGTCTGCCCGGAAGAGAGGGCCTGCCGGATCTCCTCGTCGAGGGCCCCTGGAATGGGGAAGTACGCGGGGTCGAAGTCACCCACCGTCAGGTTGCAGACGTCCTCGCCGCGAGCCTTCATCGCACGGATCTCGGCCGCGATCTTCAATATGACGGAGCCCTGGACACCCCGGGCGAGGGCGGAGAGCGTGGCGCCCGACTCGGGCGCCGGCGCGAAGCGCAGCGGTGTGCTCATGATTTCGGCGGAGTGTAGCCGAGGCGAGACGGGGCCCGAGACCGACGCCGTGACCCTGTTACGGCGCCTACTCCGCCTGCGGTGCCAGCTCCATTCGGCAGCCCTCGAGGCCGCCGTAGGGGACCTCGCAGGAAGCGCCGGCCGTCAGCGTGCTGCCGCCCGCCGAAAGAAGCCACCGGCCCGGCGACGGAACCCGCGTCGAGAAGCTCCCCGCGGCGTCGGTCAGGGCGTCGGTCACCACGCCTCCGAGGGCGAGGGAGACGATCTCCGAGGAGACCGGCCGCCCGCCGCGTGCGACGGTGCCGGAAAGGGGAGTGCCTTCGCAGCCGAGGGAGACCTGCGTCGTTTCGCCGTCTTTCACTTCGACGGAGGCGCGGACCAGCCCGCTCCGTTCGAAGGACGCGCCCGGCTGTGCCGGGTTGCGGAAGCGCCAGCTCCGGGCGAACGTCATCAGGCCGGTCTCGGCGTTCTCGAGGACGAAGCGGCCGGAGGAGTCGACGGTCGCCTGGTTCCGGTTCGAGATCGCCCCTTCGGGCCCGTACCAGATCGCCGCGGCGGCCATCTCCCACGCCGTCCCGCAGACGCGCCCACGCACGCGTCCGCCGCGGCCGAGGAGGACGTCGACCGAGTCGGTCTCCGGCTCGACCTTCACCGTCCGCGGCGAGAGGCCCTCCGTCCGGGCGGTCAGCGTCACGTCGCGCCCGGGGAGGATCGCGTCGATCCGGAACGAGCCGTCTTCGCGCGAAACGTCGCGGGAAGATCCGTAGGGGCCGCGCGGCCCGACGCCCCACGAGGCCTCCAGGCTCGCGCCCGCGACGGGGGCGCCGTCGTCGGCGCGCGCGAGACGCGCCCCGTCAGTGTCCGCCCCTTGCGCAGGACGAGGTCGCCGAGGTCGCGCTCACTCCTCTCCGCGTCCTCGCCGAGGGCCTCGAGCGTGCGCGTCTCCGGCAGGTGCCCGCTCCCTTCCGGCTGGACCTGGACCGACGCCGGGAGGCGGCGGAAGAACGCGAACCTGCCGTCCTCGCCTGTGACGACCTGGCCAGGGTGCCCCTCGACCATCGTGAACCGGCGCTCGTTCCCTTCCTTGTCCTTCGTGTATGTCTCGGTCACGTACGAGACATCGATCCCCGACCCGGCGACGGGCGTTCCGCCCTCGTCGACGAGCCGTCCGGCCACGCGCTGCGCGCGCTGGACGACGGCCTCGAGGTGCGTCTCGCCGCCGAGCGCGCCGCGGGCGTCCTCGCGCTCCGGCGACGTCACGTCCCACGAGAGGACCTCGTCGAGAGGGAGGCCCGCGATGGAGAAGCTCCCGTCGCTCCCCGTCCGCACGCTCCGATCCGCTCCCACCGGCCGGCCGGAGGTGTGCCCTCCCGTGCGGAGCCTCACCCGCGCCCCCGAGACGACGACCCCGAGGTCGTCGCGGACGGCCCCCTCGATCGAACGCCCGGCCGCGAGCGCGACGGTGCCCGCGTCGGACCGCGTCCCGCCGACCCTCACGACTTTCATCCCGGCCGCGATCGACGACCCTTCCCACGCGAGGACCCAGTCGCCGGGAGGGACGTCGTCGAGGACGACGGCATTCGGCGCGGGGCGCGGTTCGAGCGACACCACACGCTCGGCGAGGAGCCGTCCCCTCGTCCCGGCCTCCGGGTCGACCGTCTCCTTCAGCGAGGCCGCCAGCGTCCCGCTGCGCTTCTCGTCGGTCGAGAGGAACGAGACCCTCACGGAGCCTTTCGCCCTCAGCGTCGCGTCGACCACCGCCGCCCCGGGAGCGACCTTCACCTCCAGCGGCTCGAACGAGCGAGCCGAGAGGCGCAGGCTCACCGTCTCGCCGCTCGCCGGGATCTCCGCCACGAGCCTGTCCTTCTCCGCCCGCAGCACGGCCTTCGCACAGTCCGGCAGGAGGCAGGCCGAGACGTCCTGCACCGCCCTGCCGATCCTGTCGACGACCTTCACGACGACCTCCCGCGTCGGCGGCGCCTCGGCGGCCGAAACCCCGGGCGCAACCCCGAGCAGGACGGCCGCCGGGAGGGGGATCACCAGAAATGGGGTCAGGTCTCGAATGGTGTATTGTTCCTGGAGGCGACCCGAAGCGACAGACGGAAGCGCGGCGCGGCAGGTTCGAGAGGTCATGGCCGGGGCAGTCGAGCGTCTCCCACCCCGCGATCCGTTCCGGCTCCTACGCGTAGCGCCCCTCGATGTACTCCGCGGTCCTCGGGTCCGTCGGGTTGAGGAAGAGGTCTTCGGTGCGGGCGTGCTCGACCATCTTCCCCATGAGCATGAAGATGCACTCGTCGCTCGCCCGCCGTGCCTGCGCCATGTTGTGCGTCACGATGACGATCGTGTAGCGCCCGGCCAGCTCGAACATCAGCTCCTCGATCGCGCGCGTGCCGCCGACGTCGAGGGCGGAGGCGGGCTCGTCCATGAGGATGACCTCGGGCTTGAGCGGGAGGAGCCGGGCCATGCAGAGCTTCTGCTGCTGCTCGAGGAGGAGGCCCGTCGCCTTCGCGTTCAGGCGGTCCTTCAGGTCCTTCCAGAGGCCGACCTCGGTGAGGGCCTTCTCCACCGCCTCGTCGAGGACGGAGCGTTTCAGCTGCGTCTTCGGGGTGTGGATGCGCAGGCCGAAGACGACGTTCTCGTAGACCGAGATGGGGAGCGGGTTCGGGCGCTGGAAGACCATCCCCACGGCGCGGCGCAGCTCGATGAGCGACACGTCGGGGTTGTAGATGCTCTCCCCGAGGATCCGGATCTCGCCGGCGGTCCGGACGCTGCCGTAGCGTTCGTTCACGCGGTTGAAGCAGCGCAGGAGGGTCGTCTTGCCGCAGCCGCTCGGTCCGATGAGGGAGGTGATGATCCCGCTCCGGATGTCGGTGGAGACGTCGAAGAGCGCCTGGAAGCTCCCGTACCAGAGGGAGAGGCCGCGGGTCTCGATGGCGTTCGGTGCGGTGCTCACCCGAACACCCCGTTGACGTAGTCGCGCGTCTTCTGGCTCTTCGCGTCGCCGGAGAAGACGACCTCGCTCGCTTCGAGCTCCACGATCTCCCCCTCCAGGAGGAACATCGTCCGGTCGGAGAGGCGGCGGGCCTGCTGCGTCAGGTTCGTGACGAGGAGGACGGTGATCTCCTCGCGGAGCTCCTTCAGGACGTCCTCGATCCGCATCGTCGTCACGGGATCGATCGCGATGGAGAACTCGTCGAGGCAGAGGATCTCGGGCTGGTGCGAGAGCGCCCGGGCGATGGTGAGGCGCTGCTGCTGCCCGCCCGAAAGGGCTGTGCCGAGGCTGTCGAGCCGGTCCTTCACCTCGTCCCAGAGGGCGGCCTGCCGGAGGCACGTCTCGACCATCGGGTCGAGGTCGGCCTTGCGGTCGAGGCCCGAGCAGCGGGGCGCGAAAGCGACGTTGTCGTAGATCGTCAGCGGGAGGCCCACCGGCAGCGGCGCCACCATCCCGATCCTTCGGCGCAGGGCGAAGACGTCGCCCATCTTCCGCACGTCCTCGCCGCCCACGCTCACGGTCCCCGAGACCGTCGCCGAGGCCGTGAAGTCGATGGTCCGGTTCAGGCAGCGGAGCATCGAGGTCTTGCCCGACTGGGCCGGGCCGATGACGGCGAGGATCTCGTTGCGGTAGACGTCGAAGGAGATCCCGTGGAGGACCTCCCGCCCGCAGTACGCGAGGCGCAGGTCGCGGACCTCGATCTCCTTCACGGCCAGGTTCGAGGTGTCGGTCACGCCCTCACCACTTCTTCCGGTTCCGGAGCCAGATGCGGACGACGATCGCGGTGGCGTTCACGAGGAGGACCGAGCCGAGGAGGACGACGGCGGTTGCGTAAGGGAGGGCCTCCCTGACGTTGGGGACCTGGGTCGCGAGCGTGTAGAGGTGCATCGAAAGGGCCATGCACTGGTCGGTCAGGCCGTACGGGAAGAGGTCGCCCCGCTCGACGGCCTTGAAGAAGACGGCCCCGGTGAACATCACGGGCGCCGTCTCCCCGGCGGCGCGGCTCACCTGGAGGATGACGCCGGTGAGGATGCCGCTGACGGAGTTCGGGAGGACGACTGCGCGGACCGTCTGCCAGCGCGTCGCGCCGACGTTCCAGCACGCCTCGCGAAAGGCCATCGGCACCGAGGCGAGCGCCTCGCGCGTGCTCGCGATGATGACGGGGAGCGTCATGATCGACAGCGTCAGCGAGGCGGAGAGGATCGAGTAGCCGAAGCGGGCGGCGTAGACGAATGCGCCGAGGCCGAAGAGGGCGTGGACGATGCTCGGGACGCCCGCGAGGTTGATGACGGCGAGATTGACGAGCCGGTTGAACCAGTTGTCCTTCGCGTACTCGTTCAGGTAGATCGCGGCCAGGACGCCGATCGGCGCCGAGACGAGCAGGGAGATGCCGACGAGGTAGAGCGTCCCGACGAACGCGGGCCAGATGCCGCCGTCCGTCATCCCGCGGCGCGGGACGTCGAGGAGGAACTCCCAGCTCAGGGCCGGCCACGCCAGGACGACGAGGTAGCCGACGATGAGGACGAGCGGCACGATCATCGCGGCCGACATGAGAGCGAAGACGCCCTTGGCGACCGACTCGGCGATCTCCTTGCGGGCGACGTGCGGGGTCCTCGCGAAGCGTCCGGCCACGGCTACTTCCTCCGGATCCCGCGGACGATGAAGTCGGCCGAGAGGTTCACGACGAGCGTGATGAGGAACAGGAGCGTCCCGGTCAGGAAGAGGACGCGGTAGTGGTCGGAGCCGGAGGGGGCCTCACCGAGCTCGGCGGCGATGTTCGCGGTGAGCGTCCGTACGGAGTCGAGGAGGCTCCCCGGGATGTGCACGGCGTGGCCGGTCGCCATGAGGACGGCCATCGTCTCGCCCACCGCGCGCCCCACGCCGAGGAGAACGGCCGCGAGGAGGCCGTTCTTCGCCGCGGGGAGGAGGACCCGGTAGACGAGCTGCCAGCGCGTGGCGCCGAGGGCGACGCCTGCCTCGCGGAACGAGTCGGGTACGGCCTTCAGCGCGTCCTCGCCGATCGAGACGATGACGGGGACGCTCATCAGGGCGAGGATGATCCCGCCGTTCAGGACGTTCACGCCGACGGGCGCGCCGGTCGAGCTCACGATGAGCTTGCTCATGACGGTGAGGCCGACGAAGCCCCAGACGACGCTCGGGATCGCCGAGAGGAGCTCGATGACGACCTTGAGCGTCTCGCGCACGCGCGGCGCGCAGAACTCGGAGAGGTAGATCGCCGCGCCGAGGCCGAACGGGACGGCGAGGACCATGGCGAGGGCAGTGACGCTCACCGTGCCGACCGTCAGCGCGAACGTGCCGTAGCGGACGTTCGTGGCCGAGGTCGGGTACCACTCGGTGCTGAAGAGGAACTGCTTGAGCGAGAACCCCTCGCTGAGGAGGACCGGCGCGGCCTCCCGGAGGACGAAGAAGAAGATCGCGGCGACGAAGACGATCGCGCTCACGCCGCTCAGGCGGATGACGGCCTCGAGCGCCTTCTCCGCGAGAACGGCGGCTCGCGGCCGCACGGGACGGGCCGTCAGGGCCCTCGGCTCCGCGCTCATGCTTCGCAGGGCTCCCCGCGGTGAACGGCCGCGGGGATCGGCGTGTCCACTCGAACGGCCCTCCTCAGGGCTTGGGTGGAGCGGCCGGCGCCCCGGCGCTCGCGGCGGCGACCGGCACGTATCCGGCGTCCTCGACGACCTTCTGGCCGGCGGGGGAGAGGATCCAGTCGATGTAGGCCTTCAAGGCCCCCTTGGGCTCGCCGAGGGTGTAGAGGTGGAGCGAGCGGGCCAGCGGGTAGCTCTTGTCATGCACCGCGGCGATCGTCGGGGCAACGGCCGGAGCGCCGGCTTTCGGCGCGACCGGCACCATCTTCACGGACGCCGTCGCGTAGCCCATGCCGCTGTAGCCGATCGCGGTCGGGGTCGTGCCGACGAGCTCGACGACCTCCTTGGAGCCGTTCAGGTCGCGGGAGCCGAGCCGGAAATCGCGGTTCCCGAGCGCGTGCTCGCGGAAGAACTCGTAGGTGCCCGAGCTCGACTGGCGGCTCACCCTCACGATCGTGTCGTCCTTCACCCCGGGAATCGTCACGCCGAGCTCGGACCAGCGGGTCACCTTTCCCCCCTCGGCATAGAGGTCGGTGAGCTGCTGGAGCGTGATCTCGGTCATCGGGTTGTCCTTGTGGACGTAGACGGCGAGGGCATCGGAACCGACGTTGTACCCGGCGGGCAGCTTGCCGGTGTTCTTCACCGCCTGCTCGGCCTCGCTCATCTTCAGGTCCCGGCTGGCATTCGCGATGTCGACCGCCCCCTTGAGAAGCGCGGCGATTCCCACGCCCGAACCGCCACCGGAAACTTCGACCTCGACGTCCGGTGCGACCTTCCGGTACTCCTCGGCCCAGACCTGGGCGACATTCACCATCGTGTCGGAACCCTTGTTCTGGATGACGGTCCTCGACGCCTTCGTCTCCTTCGTCTCCTTCGTCCCTCCGCCTCCACAGGCGGAGACGGCGAAGGCCGAGGCGAGGGCGAGAGCGGACAGCCGGAACGGCGCCTGGGGACGGAGTCGGGTCATGGGCTCTCCTGCAGTGGTTTCGGTCTAGTCGAGCGTGATGCCGAGAACGGCGCCGACGAGGTCGCGGACGTTTCGGGAGAGGAAGTCGTAGGTCGCCTCGTAGGCTGCGCGAATCTCCTCCGACGAGCCTTCGACCACGGACGGGTCGTCGACGCTCCAGTCCACGTAGACGAGGTTCCGCGGGGAGCGCGGAAAGGCCGCCTGGGCCTCCTTCGCGACACCGACGATCACGTTGTAGTAGTCGAGGTTCGGGACCTGGTCGATCCCCTTCGGCGCCACGTGGCTGACGTCGTGCCCCTTCTCCTTCAGGAAGGCCATGGCTCTCGGGTCGACCGCCCGTGGGTCGATGCCGGCGCTGGAGAAGACGAACCGCGGCTGGTCGAGCGATTGCGCGATCGCTTCGGCCATCTGGCTCCGGCAGGCGTTGCGCTCGTCCACGAAGAGGACGCGGAACGTGTCGGCGCCCGGGTGCTTGGCGACCTCGCCCGTGCACATATAGAGGGTCTCCATGCACATGTTGCGGGCCTGGTCGGCCACGCGCTCGAACCGGCGCCCGATCGTCGAGAGCGTCATGAGCATCTCGGGGGGAATCTGCGACTCGCGGACCGCCTCGACGAGCTCGGTGACGAGCTTCCCGAGGAGCGCATCGACGGCCGGCTCGCTGACCGCAGCCGCCCTCGCCAGCTCGGCGTCCTGCGTCGCGAACGCCTGGATCGCGTCGTGGAGCATCGGGATGGCGATGTCGGCCATCTCGACGAGGCGCCTGCGGAGCCGCTCGGGCGCCTCGGGCAAGTCGCCCAGGCGGAGGATCTGCCGCGCGATGCTCTCGGCGTAGTCCCCGACCCGTTCCAGCTCGAGATTGACCTTGATGGCGCTGTAGGCGAGGCGCAGGTGGATGCCGACGGGCTGCTGCCGCACCAGGAACTCGAGGCAGAGCCGGTCGATCTCCTTCTCCTTCTCGTCGATGAGCTGGTCGCGAAGGATGACGGCGTAGGCCCGTTGCCGGTTGCCGCCGGTGAGCGCTTCGACGCAGTCGCGGAGCGCCCGCTCGGCGAGGCCGGACATCTCGAGGAGCTGATGACGGATCCGGTCGATGTCGCGTTCGAGGGAGAGTTCGAGACGAGTCGGCATCCCTTTCTTGATGGCGAGAGAGGAGGCGGCCTCCCCGCTATCTCCTTGCAACGGAGGACGATAGCAGATGTGAAGTTCGTGTCAAGGCGGCGCAAAGGTCTGGCCGACCGGTCGACCTCCTCACGCGTCCGCTCCCGTCCCCGGCGGCGACGCGGTCGACCTCGGCCACGCTCACGCGGTCGAAGTCGCGAGGGATCGTCTGCTTCAGCGCGCTCGCGGCTCGTGCGGAACAGTCGCAGAGCGGTATGACGGTCGCGACGGCTGACCCGCGCGCCGGCGAGGTCTTCCGGCTCACCCCACTTCCCGGCGGGGATCCGCTCGAGGATCTGCCGGCTCCGGTTCGCATCGGCGCGAAGGGCGGCGGTGTCGTCGGTCCTCATGTAGCCGGGGCGGTGGCGTTGACGTTGACGTTGACGTTGATCCCCTTCGGCGCCCACTCGTTCGCGAGGGCCTTCGTCCGCTGGGCGAGCCCCCCGTCGCCGCGGCGTAGGACGAGACGAGGGGCCCGCCCAGGAAGGAGAGGAGGGAGGCGACGTTGACGGTCTTCCCGCGTGCCCCGCGGGCGATGAGCCGCTTCCCGACCTCGCGCGAAGGGCGGAACGGGCTCGAGAGGTCGACGGCGAGAACGAGGTCCCAGTCCTCGTCGGAGTGCTCGGCGGCGGGGGCGCGGCGGATCGTCCCGGCGTTGTTGACGAGGACGTCGACCGGGCCGAGGGCGGCCTCGGCCTCGTCGACGAGCCGCAGCGCCGTTGCGGGGAGGCTGAGGTCGCCCACCACCGGCGCGGCGCGCCGCCCGTGGGCGCGAACGGCGGCCATCGTCTCCTCCGGGGGCTCGACGAGCCCGTGACGGACGACGTTGGCGCCGGCAGAGGCGAGGGCCTCGACCATGGCGCCGCCGGGTCCCGACGTGGCGCCCGTGACGAGGGCGACGCGGCCTTCGAGGGAGAAGGGATCGTACGTCTTCATAAGAGCGGGTTCTAGATGGTCAGACCTTTTCTGCAAAAGGATACGGATGAAGGAGAAAGAGGGCCGACCGGCGGAACCCCGGCGGCGGCCGGGCGGTCCGCTTCAGCGCTTTCCGGAAACTGCCGGGTGTGCTCGTCAGAAGCGGGCCGCGCCCGGCCGCGCCTCCGGCGCGGGATGATGCTGAGCGCAAGTGGCTTGTCGCTGACCGGTGGCCACGCTCGGCCGGCAATGGACAAACGAGCGAGGGTGGTCACTTTCCGACGAGTGTTGAAGCGGTCCGGGCGACGGGACGGTCGGGAGCGACTTGCAGAGCCGTCGCGAGGACCCGCCGAGCCGTTGTTTGCGCGCTTCGTGCTTGACTCGTCCGGATCCGGGTGCTATCTGTGTCAAGGACCACTTAGGGGATGCAATGAGAAAAGGTCAGACCGCAGAGACCGAACGACCGAAATCCGAGGGTGCAGTGGGAGAGAAGGTCGTCGAGCACGTCCGCCGGCTCATCGAGGGTGGGAGCCTCCACCCAGGAGACCGGTTGCCGGCCGAGAGGGACCTCGCCCTGCAGATCAAGGTCAGCCGGCCGTCCCTGCGGTCGGGCCTCCGGACCCTGCAGGCGATGGGGGTCATCGAGGCGCGGCAGGGTTCCGGGACCTACATCGCCGACGGGCCACCGAAGCTGGGGGACGGGCCGCTCCGCTTTCTCGCGGCGCTCCACGGCTTCACCCGTGACGAGATGTTCGAGGCGCGGCGCGTCCTCGAGATGGGGACGGCGGGCCTGGCGGCCGAACGGGCGACGCCCGAGCACATCGCCCTGATCGCCGACGAGGTGACGAGCCTGTTCGCCTCGGTCGACGACCCTCAGACCTTCCTCGTCCACGACCGGCAGTTCCACCGCGTCGTCGCCGCGGGCTCCGGGAACCCGGTCCTCACGACGCTTCTCGACACGCTCGCCGAGCTCGTCTTCGAAAACCGCGGGGTGACCGTCGAGCACGCGAAGGACCTGAAAAAGTCGGCCGAGCTCCACCGTCAGATCTACCGGGCGATCAAGGACCGCGAAGGCGACGAGGCTCGCCGCCGGATGAGCGAGCACCTCAGCATGGCCCGGCAGGCCCAGGCGTCGGAGGAAGAGCCCGCGCCGCACCACGCGGGGGAGCGACCGAAGGCCCGGAGGGCGTAGTGACCCTTCCGGCCCTTTCGCTCGAGGCGGCTCTCGGTGCGTGCGTCTCCGCGCTCGGGAAGGTCGACGTCCTCGTGAACCGCGCCGCCTGGACGAAGCGGACGCCCACGCTCGACCTCGACGAGGAGGAACGGCACCGGATTCCCGACACGAACCTGACCGGGACGTTGCGCGCATGCCAGGTCTTCGGGCGGCACCTGCTCGAACGGGGGAGCGGGCGGGTCGTGACGTCGCTTCGTTCGCGTCTTTCGTGGCCCTTTTCGACGTGGCGGCCTACGACGCGAGCAAGGCCGTCGTCGCCGCCCTCACGAAGTTGCTCCCTCTCAAATGGGATCCCCGGGGCGTGAACGTGAACGGAATCGCCCCGGGCGTCTTCCGGACGCCCCTCAGCCAGGAGCTCGTCGACGGCACGGAGTGGGGGCGCGAGCTCGTCGCCCGGACGCCCTTGAAGCTCTACGGGAGGATGGAGGAGCTGCAGGGGGCCTGCGTCCTCCTCGTGTCGGACGCCTCCAGCTTCATCTACGGAGAGGTGATCGTGGTCGACGGCGGGTTCCTCGCGAGCGGGGTGCTGAGCTGAAGGTCGAGAGCGTCTCGGTCCGCGACCTCGACCCGTTCCCGTCCGGGATGAGGAGCCTCGTCCGCGATCTCACGACCGATTCGCAGCTGCGGTGGCTCGGGCCCGAGAAGGGAATTCTCCAGATGGCGACGGGGGCGCTCGTCAACGCCGCCCGGGACCTCCAGGCCCGCCGGGCCGCGCTCATGCGAGAGGAGATCAGCCCGGGACGGCGGCTCCCGCTGGACGCCAACCAGTGCCGGGACGTTCCGGAGGCGATCCGGCAGGTGAACCTGCACGAGCACTTCCTCGACCCGTGTGTCGTGCGGAGTGCCCGGTATCCCGCTCCCGAGGCGCCGGGCACGAGCATCGCGATGACGCCCGAGTCCCTCGAGACGTATGAGCTCCCGGGCGACGCCGCCTGGCGGAACTGAGGAGGCAAGGCCATGAGGCCCTTCATCCACGACGACTTCCTTCTTTCGTCCGACGTCGCGACGGACCTCTACCACGGCTTCGCGCGCGACCTTCCGGTCATCGACGACCACTGCCACCTCCCGGTCTCCGAGATCGCCGCGGACCACCGTTTCGCGACGATCACGGAGATCTGGCTGAAGAGAGACCACTACAAGTGGCGCGCGATGCGGACGAACGGGGTGCCGGAGCGGTTCTGCACGGGGGACGCCACGGACCGCGAGAAGTTCGAAGCGTTCGCGCGCACGGTCCCGGCGACGCTCAGGAATCCGCTCTACCACTGGACGCACATGGAGCTGAAGCACCCGTTCGGGATCGACCTCCTCCTGGACGAGCGGACGGCGGCCGAGGTCTGGGAGCGGACGAACGAGAAGCTCGCGGGGCCTCTGTTCACGACGCAGGGCCTCCTGAAGCAGTTCCGGGTCGCCACCGTCTGCACGACCGACGACCCGGTCGACGACCTCGCGCACCACGCCGAGCTGGCGAAACGCCCCGACCCGGACACGGTGGTCCTCCCGACGTTCCGGCCCGACAAGGCGGGCGCCGTCGACGACCCGTCCGCCTGGAACGCGTGGGTCGACCGGCTCGAGGCGGCCTCCGGACGTTCCATCGGGAGCTGGCAGGCCTTTCTCGAGGCCCTCGACAGCCGGCACGCCGCGTTTCACGCCGCCGGGTGCCGCGCCTCGGACCACGGCCTGACGCAGTTCGAGGCGGAGGACTGGGACGCGGCCGGGTGCGCGGCGGCGTTCGCGGCCTTGCGGGGCGGGGGCGGGCTGGAGGCGGGCGAGTCGCGCCGATTGCAGGCGGCCCTCCTCCACGAGCTGGCGCTGATGGACCACGCGCGCGGGTGGGTGCAGCAGTACCACCTCGGCGCCCTGAGGAACAACAACACCCGGAGGCGGCGGGAGCTGGGGCCCGACACCGGCTTCGACTCCATCGGAGACTTCCCCCAGGCCGAGTCGCTCGCGCGTTTCCTCGACCGGCTCGACGAGGCGGACCGCCTGGCGAAGACTGTGATCTACAACCTCAACCCGGCCGACAACGAGCTCTTCGCCGCGATGATCGGGAACTTCCAGGACGGGACGGTCCCCGGGAAGCTCCAGTACGGCTCGGCGCGGTCGTTCCTCGACCAGAGGGACGGGATGGAGCGCCAGATCGGCGCCCTCTCGAACCTCGGGCTCCTTTCCCGGTTCATCGGGATGGCGACCGACGCGCGGAGCTTCCTCTCCTACTCGCGGCACGACTACTTCCGGAGGCTCCTCTGCGAGATTCTCGGGAGCGACGTGAAGAGGGGGCTCGTCCCGGACGACCGCGCCCTCCTGGGCCGCCTCGTCGAGGACGTGTCGTTCTTCAACGCGAAGGGCTACCTCGGGATCCCCCTCGGCCGGCTCGGCCGGGACGCGGGATCCCGGGCGGCCTGACCGGGGCTTCCGGGGAGCGAGGGCGGCGTCCTGGAGGGCCGGGACGCCGCCCGGTCCTCCTCCCCCGGCTGCCCTTTCGGTACGGCAGGCTTCGAGGCCGGATTTCATTCGGTCTGACCACTCGCGAGCCCGTCAGGAGGCGCCGAGATGACCCGGAGACCCTTGGCGGGCGGGTCTCAACGCAGATCCGTGCCCGGCGTGGAGGGAATCCGAGTCCCCTCCCGCTAGAAAGAATCTATAAATTGGTAACATCAGGAGATCAGAGAGCGCGCCAGCTTGTCGAAGGGCTCGAGCCGGCTACGTTGCGCCCACCGAATCCAGGTGTCGAGGCGGGAGAGAGCTTTCGGGACGGAGCTCGCCTGAAAGATGCCACGAAGCGCTTCCTCGAGAAGGTAGGCTCGACAGAGGGAGCGGTCGAGCTTCGGGATCCAGCCCGAGCTCTCCTTCTCGGCCGGGGTGAAGTCCTCGGGGTTCTTCCAGAGGGCCCAGCGCGCGTGCTCGAGCGCCTTGGCCACGTCGGGCTCGGCTGCCCCTCACGGGTCGTTCCAGACCTCTCGGCGGACTGGTCCAGGGCATTCGTCGCCCACAGAACGATAGGGAAGGGGTCGAGGCAACCACCTCCACCTCGCGAGCCACGGTCCTCCACGCCACCCTCATCAGCTCACTGACGGCGGGTCGGTTCGTCTGCGCGGCCAGCCACGCCGTCTGATCCTCGAACTCCCTCGTGAACCACGGGCTCGGCCGTGCCGAGGGGACCGAGGCGACCACGACCCCGTGCTCCGGACGACGGACCCGTGGCGCAGGCGCCTCGATGAACACCTTCATGGTCCCCAGGTCCATGCTCCGCCATCATCGACGGCCTGCCCTCTGGTCGTCGTTCGGGCAGCGCTCGTCACATCGCGCACATCGCCCGCACGCCCCCTTCGCCGGTCGGGCCGACACCACCAGCGTCCGGTCGCCGTCCTCGAGGTTCCAGTCTTCGACGACGATCCGCTCGACGCCGAGCAGCCTCTTCCATACGCTCTCGTTGGACCCCCCGTTCTTCCTCGCAGTTTCGTAGCCCTCGACAAGCCGCGATCCTGCATGGGAAGCGGGGTGTTCGCTCCTTCAGCCCCGATTGGAACCCACAAATCGATCAGATGAGCCGTATTTCGGGGCGCAGGCGAGGGAGCTCGGGCCGTAAGAGGACGGCGACCGCCGGCTCCTGGTCATGCAAGAGCTGGACGACTGTGGCGCGATCGGCGCCGCGCTGGTGCGGGCCCACGGGCGTGAGGCGGACCCGCGCTTCCGGGAGGGAATCGACCTCGTCGCCGCGCACATCGCGGAGAAGCAGCCGCGCCTCCCCGACGGGACGCTCTGCCGGCCGCGGCCGCAGCCCGTCTCGCTCTGGATCGACGACGTGTCCACGAGCATTCCGTTCCTCGCGCAGATGGGGGCGTTCACCGGCGAGTAAGCGTTCTTCGACGACGCGGCACGGCAGGTCCTCGGGATGTCGGCGCGGTGCAGGGAGGGACGGGGCTCTGGCACCAGCTCCTCGACCGGGAGGGCAGCGACCTCGGGACGTCGACCTCCGCGAGGTTCACGTTCGCCATCGCCAGGGGAGTGAACCGCGGCTGGCTCTCGACGGCCTGGGCTCCCGTGGCGCAGACCGGGTGGCAGGGAGTCGCCCGGTGCGTGAGGCCCGACGGGCAGATCGAGGGGATCTGTGTCGCCACGACGGCGGCGTACGATGCGGTCTGCTACTACAACCGTCCCACCGAGCTCAGCGCGATGTAGGGACAAGGGGCGACGCCGGTCGGGGAGATCACGGAGAATGCCGCCGGGGACCGGCTCGCGATGCTCCGCGATCCGTGGGGACTCGCGCTCCAGCTGGCGCAACGCGTCCGGCCGCTTGCCGGCTGACCCACAGGAGGAATGGTCGTGACGAACGGAATCGCGGATAAAGCGGACATCGGCCTCGTCGGCCTCGCGGTCATGGGCGAGAACCTCGTCCTCAACATGGAGAGCCGCGGGTTCACCGTCGCGGTTTTCAACCGGAGCGTCGAGAAGGTCGACGCCTTCGTCTCGGGGCGGGCGAAGGGAAAGAAGATCGTCGGTACGCGGTCGATCGTCGAGCTCGTCGCCTCGCTGAAGCGGCCACGCCGCGTCATGCTGATGGTCAAGGCGGGAAAGCCGGTCGACGACCTCATCGAGCAGCTCCTGCCGCACCTCGCGCCGGGCGACATCGTCATCGACGGCGGCAACTCGCACTTCCCCGACTCGATCCGGCGGACGAAGGACCTGGAGGCAAAGGGCTTCCTCTTCGTCGGAACCGGCGTCTCGGGCGGCGAGGACGGGGCCCTCAACGGGCCGTCGATCATGCCCGGCGGGTCGCCGGCCGCGTGGCCGCACGTGGCGCCGATCTTCCAGGCGATCGCCGCGAAGGTCGAGGACGGGACGCCCTGCTGCGACTGGGTCGGCGCCGACGGTTCTGGCCACTTCGTGAAGATGGTCCACAACGGGATCGAGTACGGCGACATGCAGCTCATCTGCGAGGCCTATCAGGTCCTGTCGCAGCTCCTCGGGATGGGCGCGCCCGAGATGCACGAGGTCTTCGCCCGGTGGAACCGGGGGGACCTCGACAGCTACCTCATCGAGATCACGCGGGACATCCTCGCCTTCCGCGACGCGGACGGGACCCCTCTCGTCGACTCCATCCTCGACACGGCCGGCCAGAAGGGGACGGGCAAGTGGACGAGCGTGACCGCGCTCGACCTCGGCATCCCGCTCACGCTCATCAGCGAGGCCGTCTATGGCCGCTGTCTCTCGGCCATGAAGGACGAACGGGTCGCCGCGTCGAAGGTGCTGTCCGGACCGAAGTCGCCCTTCGCGGGCGACAAGGCTGCGTTCCTCGACGACCTCGAGAAGGCGCTCTACGCCAGCAAGCTCGTCTCGTACGCGCAGGGCTTCGCACTGATGCGCGCCGCCGCGCACGAGTACGGCTGGAACCTGAAGTACGGCAGCATCGCTCTCCTCTGGCGCGGCGGCTGCATCATCCGTTCCGCCTTCCTCGGGAAGATCAAGTCGGCGTTCGACGCGTCGCCGGACCTCCCGAACCTCCTCGTCGACCCGTACTTCCGCGGAAAGGTCGAGGAGGCGCAGGCCGCCTGGCGCCGGGTCATCTCGGCCGCCGTCCTGGGAGGGGTCTGGGCCCCTTCGCTCACGACCGCGCTGAACTACTTCGACGGCTACCGGTGCGAGCGCCTCCCCGCGAACCTCCTGCAGGCCCAGCGCGACTACTTCGGCGCCCACCAGTACGAGCGGGTCGACCGGCCCCGCGGCGAGTTCTTCCACACGAACTGGACGGGGCGCGGAGGGGCGACGGCTTCGTCGACGTACGGCGCCTGAGCCTGGGGGATTCGCAGGCCGGCGCGAAAAGGAAACGCGGGGCGCCCGGAGGCGCCCCGCGTCGAGCACGGGGGGGGCGGTCGGCCTACTGGCCCGTCACCGTCACGTCGTCGAGCGTGATGTTGTTGCCGTAGGCGCTGATGCCGAGGAACCCGAGGTAGACCGTCTGCCCCTTGTAGGCGGAGAGGTCGATCGTCGCCTGGGCCCAGCCGGTCGAGCCGGTGTACCGCGAGATGGAAGTGCCGACGTTCGTCCAGGTGCTGCCGTTCGTGGAGACCTGCACCTGGATCCGGTCGTTGGAGGTCGAGTAGCCCGTGTCGTGGTTCATCCAGAACTTGAGCGACACGCTCGTGTAGGAGCTCGCCACCGCGAAGCCGGCGGTGCGGTAGACGCGCGTCTGGCTGCCGCTGGCGGCATTGTAGGAATTGAACTTCGCGAGCTTCGAGCCGCCGTGGGGCGTCGTGGTGGGGTAGGTGGAGGAGGTGGCGAACGTCCAGGTGCCCGCCGTGCCGGACGTGTCGACCGACGACCAGCCCGTGGTCTCGAAGCCGTCGGTGAAGAGCGTCGCACCGGTGCCGCAGGACGCCGTGAAGGTGACGCCCGTGACGTTCGCGGACGCGACCGTGACCGACCTCGTGGCCGGCGTGAAGGTGCAGCCGCTCTTGGTCGGCGTCACGGTATAGGTACCGTTCGCGAGCCCCGTGATCGTGTAGTTGCTCGAGGCGTCGCTCGTCGCGGTCTTCGTCCCTGCCGTGACCGTCGCGCTCGCCGCGCCGGCATTGCCGGAGACGGTGTACGTCGTGCCGCCGAGCGTGTACGTGCCGGTGACCGTGTAGCTGCCGGCTGCGTAGCCATAGACGCCGAGCCACCAGGTCGCGGCGGCCGGGTTCGTGGCCGAGCAGCTCTCGTTGCCTGAGGAGGAGTACGGCCGGCAGACGTACGAGGAGGACGTCGGCTTGGCGCCCGACTGCGTGTAGATGTCGACGTCGCCCGTGGCGGCCGTCGTCGCGAGCGTCAGGTTCGTCGCGCCGGAGGGGACGATGATGTAGTAGTACTTCCAGGCGCTCTTGGCGACGCTCTGGCCCGTTACGGCGACACCGCTCGTCAGCTGGAGGTCACCGCTGGGACAGGAGGCGGTGAAGTTGATGCCTGTGACGTCGGCGGAGCTGATCGTGACGGACTGGCTGGCGGGGCTGAAGGTGCAGCCGGACTTCGTGGGCGTCACGGTGTAGGTCCCGACGGCGAGGTTCGCGATCGTGAAGCTGTTCGACGCGTCGCTCGTCGCGGAGGCGGTTCCGGCCGTCACGGTCGCGCCCGAGGTGCCGGCGCTCCCGGATATGCTGTACGTCGCCACCGCCGTCGCGGTGAAGTTGATGCCGGTGACGCTGGCGCTGCTGATCGTCGCGGAGGTGCTGGCCGGGCTGAACGTATAGCCAGACCTGCTCGGGGTCACGGTGTAGCTCCCCGCAGCGAGGCCCGAGATGGTGTAGGCACCGGTCGCACTCGTGGTGGCCGAGCCGGAGCCCGCCGTGACGGTCACGCCCGTGAGACCCACGCCACCGAGCGTGATCGTGCCCGAGATGCTGTAGGTGATCCCGCCCCCCGAGTCGGTGACCTTGGCAGTCCAGATCTCTTCCTTGGCGAGGTTGCGGCGGTCGGTCCAGGACGGGAAGAAGACGCCGGCGTAGCCGGAGAGGCCGTTGTAGTCGCCGTACTGGTTGCCGGAGTCGGCGCCGGAGATGGTCTCGTCGGTCTGCGCGGTCGTGACCTTCACCGCGGTGCCCCACGTGGTGCCGTCGTCGAAGGACGACTGGTAGAAGACGTCGGTTTTCTTCCGGGTCGTGTCGTTTACCGTGTCGTAGTACATGACGCCGATGGCGCCGTTCGTCTCGTCGACGACGAGCCACGGGTTGAACTGGTCGTTCTTGCCCGCCTGGTTGTTGATTTTGACCGGCGTACCCCACGAGGTGCCGCCGTTCGTGGATTTCGCGAACCAGATGCGGGTCTTGCAGGCGGAGGTCGTCGAGGAGCCCGGCTCGTTCGAAGCCGCCGTACATCCAGTCTCGCCCGAGAGGTCGGTCCAGACCGCGTAGACCAGGTTCTTCGTCGCCGTCCGATAAGCGCCGGCGGTGACATAGATCAGGATGCGGCGGCCGTTGAAGGCCGGGACGCCGATGTCGTAGGAGTCGTAGGTCGTTGCGAGCTTGACCGGGGTCCCGTAGCTCGTGCCGCCGTTGGTCGACTTGACGACGTAGAGGCCGCGCGAGCCGGTGTCGGGCCACATGCCGAAGACGTCGCCGTAGGAGTTCGTCTTCACGTCCGAGCCGATGCCGGTCCCGGTCGTCTGGCTTCCGCTCACGAGGACCGGCGAGGAGAGCCAGCCCGTCGAGTTCCGCCGGTTCATGTAGACCGGGTTGCCGTTGTGCCAGATGGCGTAAATGTTGTCCTTGTAGGGCGAGGTGGCGCTGTGGTCGACCCAGACCATCTGCTTGTCGGTGTTCGTCTGGGTGCCGGAGATCGTCCCGTCGAACGACCAGGTCCGCCCCTGGTCCGTCGACTTGAACATCCGGACCATGAGAACGGTGCCGGCGCTGTTGATCCCCATCGTCGAGGACCACGCCGTGCCGTCGGAGGTCCAGTCGACGGTCGGGTCGGAGTTGAAAGCGTCCGTGCTATAGGCGGGGAGAGTCGTCTGGCCCCAGGTCGTCCCGCCGTCGAGGGAGTAGAACTGGGCCTGGAAGCCGCTACCGCTGATGTTGTTGGAGGCGCCGATGATCTGGGTCGGGTTCCAGTAGTTGATGCGGATGTCGGACTCGCTCCGGGCGGACGACTGGGCGCCGGAGATCCGGTAGTTCGTTCCGATGGAGGTGGCGAGGGCCGAGACTCTGTAGCTCTCGCCGTCCCTTTCCCACTCGCCGACACCGTCCGGGGGGTTCTCGTATCCCGCCTCGAAGCTCGCGTCGGGGAGGCCCGGGCGGAGGTCCTGGTGGGACTGCATCCACTCGAGGACTTCCTTCAGGACGAAGGGGTAGCCACCCGTCGGGTCTTCGGCGGTGTAGTGACCATCCGGGTTCGCCTTCCGCCAGATGACCTTCAGCCAGGGCGGGACTCTTCCGGTGTCTCCCTTCTCGTCGGCGCGGAGGACCGAGAAGTCCTGGTTGTCCTTGATGAGCTGCTCGAAGGCGGTACCGGGACGGGCCCCGGCCTTCTTCAGCTGCTCGGCGAGCGTCGGCACCCGTCCCGCGCTCGACTGCGCGAACGCCGTCGCGGAGCTGACCATCAGGAGGCCAGAGAAGACGACCGCAACAGCCCCGGACCGCCGCCGATTCAACATGAGTACTCTCCTCATTTGGACGTCTGACTTGATCGAGGTGACGAATGAGACGCCAGAGTGCGTTCAAGACCCGTGCCGTAGTGGAGAGACTGCAAAACAGCCATTTAGCGCTCTCGGTGGGGGCTTTACTGATCCACCCGGGTGATTCGACGGGTCAACACCTGTCAAGGGCGGTCAACTCCTGACCCGCACGGGGTCCGCGTAGCCAGCCCCGGACCCGGTCAGAGCGCGGGTTTGACCCGGGCCGCCAGCGCCTCGTATTCGGCGTCGGACAGCAGGACCCTGGCGTCGGAGAGGATGCTCTGGCGCTGGGCGAGCAGGTGGCGGCGCGGCCGTAGTGGACGTTCTCCGGGGTGAGCAGGCCGATGCCGGAGTGACGATGCTCGGTGTTGTACCAGGGGAAGAAGCTCCGGCAGAAGGCGCGGGCGTCCTGGATCGAGCCGAAGCGGCCCGGGAAGTCCGTGGGGAAGCCCGGACGGTACTTGAGAGTGCGGAAGTGGCTCTCGGAGAATGGGTTGTCGTCGGAGACGTGGGGGCGACTGTGTGTCTTGGTGACACCGAGATCCGAGAGGAGCAGAGCCACGGCCTTGGGCTTCATCGAGGTGCCGCGATCGGCGTGGAGGGTGAGCTGACCGGGTAGAATGCCCTGCTTGGCGCAGGTCTGCTCGATGAGCTGATTGGCGAGGGTGGCGGACTCGCAGTCGGCGACCATCCAGCCCACCACGTAGCGGCTGAAGATGTCGAGGATCACGTAGAGGTAGAAGTACGTCCATTTCGCCGGGCCGAGCAGCTTGGTGATGTCCCAGCTCCAGACCTCGTTGGGTGCCCGGGCGAGGAGCTCGGGCTTCTTGTAGGCGGGGTGGCGCAGCTGGTCGCGGCGTTCACGGACTTCCTGGGCGTCGTCGAGGATGCGGTACATCGTGCGCGGCGAGCAGAGGTAGGTGCCCTGGTCCAGGAGCGTGGCCCAGACCTCTGCGGGCGCCTTGTCGACGAAGGCCTCGCTGTGGAGGGTGTCCAGGACGACCTGGCGCTCGGCGGCGCTGAGCGCGCGTTCGGGGGTGGGGCGCTCCCTGGCCGGCAGCCTTCGGTTGCAGGCCGCGGTAGTACGAGGCTCGGGCCAGGCCCAGCGCATCGCAGGCACCGGCCGTCCCGACGACCAGGGAGAGATCGGTGACGGCGGGCATCAGTCGTTGCCTTCGCTCTTCGGGGCGCTCAGCGGCACACCCAGGAGCTGTGAGACTTTTTTTTGGACGTCGATGATGATCTCAGCCGTGCGCAGGCGCTCCTCGAGCCGCAGCTTGTCGCGCTGGAGCTCGGCTACACGTGTGGCCATGGCGTCGACGACCTTCTGTTTGCGTCCGCGTTTCTTGGGAGCGAGCCCGGCGACCGTGGCCAGTTCCCGCTGGCGCCGCCATTCCGTCAGGTGGGAGGAGAACAGGCCCTCCCGTCGGAGCAAGACGCCCACCGCGCCGAGCGCCGAGCACCCATCGGCCTCTTCGAGGATCCGTTTCTTGTACTCGGCCGTGAAGGTCCGGCGCTTCGGACGATCCGTCGGGACCTCAGGGTCGGGAGGCGGCGAGGCGGGTCCTGTGGGCGGGAGGGGTGGCGCGGCCGTCGTGGGGGCCGAGCTACGCTCCGGCTCCCTCCGGTCGCCTACGCTCCGCTCGGCCCCCACGACGGGGTCGGGCTCGGCCCTGGGCAGGCGTCTCTGTTACGTTGCTCATTCATCATCTCTCCCCGCCCTCGTTCTACAGTAATTACCGGGGAGGGCGGTGTCTCACGCAGGTTGGCACAGAGGGCTGGGGTCAGGAAGGTCCGTTTTCCGTGGTCCTACGTGGGCTCGCCTTGCGGTTTCCGGGCGTACCGGGTCGCCCGGAGCCAGTCTGGACCAGTCCTGTCGCGAGGTCGTCCGCCTTCGCCCTCAGCTCCTCGACGCTGCCGTCGCTGACGAGGACGACATCGCAGGCGGCGTTGCGGGCCTCGTCGGGGAGCTGGGAACGCATCCGGGCCAGGATGGCGTCCCGGGTCGACGACGGGTCGCGGCGGAGGGCTCGGGCGAGACGAGTCTCCTCCGGGGCGGAGACGGCGACCAGGAAGTCGTAGCGCTCGCGGCGACCGTTCTCGACGAGGAGCGTTGCCTCGACGGCGGCGGCGCCGCAACCCTCGGCCTCCCGCTCTGCGAGCCAGCGGTCGGTCTCGGCGCGGACGAGGGGATGGACGCGGGCGTTGAGTCGCGCGATGGCGGCCGGGTCGGCGAAGACGAGCGCGGCCAGGCGCGGTCGGTCGACGGCACCGCGGGAATCGAGGAGCTCCGGGCCGAACTCGTCGGCGACGGCGGCGGCGCCGGCCGCCCCGGGCTCGTAGAGGACGTGGACGAGGCGGTCCGCGTCGAGGACCGGGATCCCCAGCTCGCGCCAGCGCGCCGCGACGGTGCTCTTTCCGGAGGCGATTCCGCCGGTGAGGCCGACGCGCCGCATCCTCAGAACCCTCGGCGCGCGCGGCAGAGGTCGACGGTGTTCGCGAGGAGGAGCGCGATCGTGAGGGGGCCGACACCGCCGGGAACGGGTGTGAAGCGCGAAGCGCGGAGCTTGACGTCGGCCGGGTGGACGTCGCCGACGAGGAGCGAACCCTTCGCCGTGAACGCCGCGGCCTTCGCCTCGTCGCCGGGGAAGCAGCGAAGCACCTCTTCGATGGTGTCGATCCGGTTGATCCCGACGTCGATGACGACGGCTCCCTCGCGGATGAATTCGGCGGTCACGAACGCCGGCCGGCCGATGGCCGCCACGAGGAGGTCGGCCTCGGCGCAGAGTGCGGGGAGGTCGCGGGTCTTCGAGTGGGCGACGGTGACGGTGGCGTCGGCCTTCGTGAGGAGAGTCGCCATCGGCTTTCCGACGATGTCGCTCCGGCCGAGGACGACCGCGCGTGTCCCGCGCAGAGGGACGCTCTCGCGCCTCATGAGCTCCATGACGCCGGCCGGGGTGCAGGGAACGGGGGCACGCTTGCCCTGAACGAGGCGGCCGACGTTGAGCGGGTGGAAACCGTCCACGTCCTTCGCCGGGTCGATCGCCTCGAGGACGCGGGAGATTCCGATGCTGCCGGGGAGCGGCAGCTGGACGAGGATCGCGTCGACCTTCGGATCGGCGTTCAGGCGCCCGATCTCTGCGAGGAGCATCGCTTCCGTGACGGTCGAGGGGAAGCGGAGCGTCTCGGCCCGGATTCCGGCCTCCCGGGCGCTCTTCTCCTTTTTTCGCACGTAGACCTGGCTCGCGGGGTCGTCCCCGGCGACGATGACGGAGAGGCCCGGGACGGCCCCCCGGAGGGCGAGAGCCGCGACGGCCTCGGCCGTCTCGCGGCGGATGTCGGCGGCGATTCTCGTGCCGTCGAGGATCGTGGCGGTCATGAGGCTCCTTTCCGCGCGACGTGGGCGGCAGCGATGCCGAAGGCGAGGAGGTGGATGTCCACGGCGGCGAAGCCGGCGAAGCGCATCCGGGCTGCCAGGGCGTCGGGGGCGGGCCATCGGCCGACGGAGTCCGGGAGGTACTGGTAGGCCGATGGGTCCTTCGAGACGAGACGACCGAGGAAGGGGACGAGAGTTCTCACATGAAATCGGATGAGCGGGGCCAGCGGGCCGGTCGGCTCCGCCGTGAACTCGAGGACGACGAGCCGTCCGCCGGGCTTGAGGACCCGGCAGAGCTCGCGGAGCCCGCGATCGAGGTCCTCGAAGTTCCTCACGCCGAACGCAGCGGTGGCGCCGTCGAAGACCGCATCCGGGAAGGGAAGGTTGAGGCCGTCGGCCGCCGCCTCCGGGATCGGCGTGCTCTTTCGGCGGAACTTCTCCTTGCCGAGGGCGAGCATCTCGAAGGTGAAGTCTCCTGCCACGACGCGGGCGCGCCCGCCGCTCCTCCTCGAGACGGCGAGAGCGAGGTCGCCCGTCCCCGAGCAGAGGTCGAGGTACAGCTCGCCGGGGAGCGGCGAGAGGAGTCGGGCGGCTTCGTTTCTCCAGGCGACGTCGGTGCCGCCGGAAAGGAGCCGGTTGAGGAGGTCGTAGCGCGGAGCGATCCGGGAGAACATCGCCTGGATCGTCCCCGCGGCCTTGTCGATTCCCGGTGGAGGGGCCTCGTTCACGGGCCGGCACGGTAGTCTCCGCGGACCAGTCCGTAAAGCCTCCGGGCCGGCGCCCGGGACGGCCTCCGGCCCTCCCGTTCTCACTTCCCACGTTTCGCCCGTCCGGTTTCGCTTGACAGGCTGCGAGGGGCATCGTATGTTTCCCGGCCCTGCGCTAGAGAGAACTTGCGCAAGGAGCGTCCTCCCTCGGGAGCCCGGTCTTTCTCAGTGCCCGGCCGGGTCCTGTATTACCGAGACGAGAAGCGTGGCGCGGTGCGCGCTTCGCGAAACACCGACCGGAGAGCTGAGTTTCCGTGAGTTCCCGAACGCCTCTCCCCAAGATGAACGAGCTCCCGCGGCGCTGGATCGTCGTCGATGCCGACGGCAAGGTCCTGGGCCGTCTCGCAACGGCCGTCGCCATGCACCTGACGGGCAAGTCGAAGCCGACCTACACGCCCTTCCTCGACACCGGCGACTTCGTCGTCGTGGTGAACGCGGAGAAGGTCGCGCTGACCGGCGTCAAAGAGACCGCGAAGCTGTACCGGCACCACACCGGTTTCCCGGGCGGCCTCAGGACGACGAGCGCCGACAAGCTCCGCGCGACCCGCCCCGAGAAGCTCGTCGAGGAAGCCGTCCGCGGCATGCTTCCGAAGACGAAGCTCGGCAAGAAGATGTTCAAGAAGCTGAAGGTCTACGCGGGGCCGACCCACCCGCACGTGGCCCAGGCCCCGAAGCCGCTGTGAGGCCGGAGGAGAGATCGTGAGCAACCTGCAGTACCACGCGATCGGCCGGCGGAAGGAGGCGGTCGCCCGCGTCTACCTCCGTCCCGGAAGCGGCGCGTTCGTCGTCAACGACCGCCCGTTCGACCAGTACTTCCCTAACGACGTGCTGAAGATGGTCATCCGCCAGCCCCTCCAGCTGACGGAGTCGACCGAGAAGTTCGACATCATCGCCCGCGTCGCGGGCGGTGGGAGCGCAGGCCAGGCGGGCGCGATCCGTCACGGCGTCTCCCGCGCCCTCTGCCTCTTCAACCTCGAGCTCCGGCCGATGCTGAAGAAGGCGGGCCTCCTCGTTCGCGACTCGCGGATGAAGGAGCGGAAGAAGTACGGCCAGCGCGGCGCCCGCGCCCGGTTCCAGTTCTCGAAGAGGTAGCCATGAGCCAGATCACGATGAAGGAGCTCCTCGAGGCGGGCGTCCACTTCGGGCACCAGACCAAGCGCTGGAACCCGAAGATGAAGAAGTACATCTTCGGGAAGCGCAACGGCATCTACATCATCGACCTGCAGAAGACGCTCAAGTGCTTCCGCGAGGCGGCGGTCTACGTCACGGAGGCCGCTTCCCAGGGCAAGAACGTCCTCTTCGTCGGGACCAAGCGCCAGGCCCAGGACGCCATCTACGAGGAGGCGAACCGCTGCGGGATGTTCTTCGTGAACAACCGCTGGCTCGGTGGCACCCTCACGAACTTCGTGACGATCCGCAAGTCGGTCATGCGCCTCAAGGAGATCGAGGGGATGCTCGCCGACACGTCGGACGCCATCCTCACGAAAAAGGAGCGGATCCGGCTCGAGCGCGAGCGGGCGAAGCTCGCCAAGAACCTCTCCGGCATCACCGAGATGGAAGAGCTTCCGGACCTCCTCTTCGTGATCGACCCGAAGAAGGAGGCGATCGCGGTGCAGGAGGCGAACAAGCTCGGCATCCCGATCGTCGGCATCGTCGACACGAACTGCGATCCCGACCCGATCACCCACGTCGTGCCCGGCAACGACGACGCGATCCGTGCGATCAAGCTCTTCACGGGCAAGATCGCCGACGCCGTCCTCGAGGGACTGCACGCCCAGGAAGAGCGGTTCGTCGGGAAGGCGGCGGAGGCCGAAGACGAGCCGATGCCCGCGAACTTCGTGGCGGAGGGCGCGGCCGTCGCCGAGGCGATCGTCGCGAAGGACTCCGCGCCGGCACAGGCCTGAACCTCGACCTGACCTGATCGAGCCGGGCCGGCGGGAGTCGCGAAAGGCGCGCTCCCGCCGGCCCTTTTCGCGTCCGGGAGACCGGGCGCAAGAAACCGAAGAGCAACCGCGCCCGGCAGACGTCGCGCGCGACGGGAGAGTCCGATGGAGATCACCACCGCAATGATCAAGGAGCTCCGGGAAAAGACCGGAGCCGGCATCCTCGACTGCAAGTCGGCCCTGGCCGAAGCGAACGGGAGCCTCGAGGAGGCCGAGAAGACCCTTCGGAAGAAGGGCCTTGCCGCCGCCGCCAAGAAGGCCGGCCGCATCGCCGCCGAGGGACTCGTCGGCTACACCTGCGACGGCTCGATTGCCGCGCTCGTCGAGCTGAGCTGCGAAACCGACTTCGTCGCCAAGACCGACGACTTCAAGGCCGCCCGCGCGGCCCTCGCGGCATTCGTCGCCGCCGAGGCCTCCTTCGGCGACGCCCCCGAGGGAAACGCCGACGCCCTCAAGGCGATGGCCTGCCCGCCGTCCGTCCCCGGCGCCACCGGCTCGATCGCCGAGTGGCTCCAGTTCGCCACGGCGAAGACGGGCGAGAACACTCAGCTGCGCCGGTTCGCCCGGATCGTCGCCGGCGAGGGGAACGCTCTCGCTCTCTACGCCCACCCCGGCGACAAGACCGTCGTCGTCGTCGAGACGACGGGTTGCGACGCCGAGCTCGGACGGGACCTCGCCATGCAGGTCGCCGCCATGACACCGCTGTACGCCGTCCGCGAGCAGGTCCCCGAGAAGGCCCTCGCGGATGAGCGCGAGATCGCCAAGGCCAAGGCCGTCGCCGCCGGCAAGCCCGAGGCCGTCGCCGAGAAGATGGTCGAGGGGATGATCGGCAAGTGGTTCGGGGAGGTCGTCCTCGTCGACCAGTCCTTCGTGAAGGACGACTCGAAGAAGGTCTCCCAGGTCGTCGCCGAGCGCGCCGGAAAGGACGCCCGCGTCGTCCGTTTCGTCCGCTTCAAGGTGGGTGAAGGGATCGAGAAGAAGCCATCCGACCTCGCTGCCGAGGTCGCCGAGCTCTCGAAGTAGCGCGGACCAGCCGATGGGCACCGAGACGGGGCGGCCGGTCTACCGCCGGGTCCTCCTGAAGCTCTCCGGGGAAGCCCTCCTCGGAGGGCAGCCCTTCGGCATCGAGCCCGCGATGGTGGCCCGCATTGCCGACGAGGTCGTGGCCGTCTCGCGAATGGGCGTTCAGGTCGCCGTGGTCATCGGCGGCGGCAACATCATCCGGGGCGTTTCGGCCGCCACGCAGGGGATCGACCGCGTCACGGGCGACAATATGGGGATGCTCGCCACGGTCATCAACGCGCTCGCGCTCCAGGACGCCACCGAGCAGCGGGGCGTGCCGACGAGGGTCATGACGGCCTTCGAGGTCCGCTCCGTCGCCGAGCCGTTCATCCGCCGTCGCGCCGACCGCCACCTCGAGAAGGGGCGTGCGGTCATCCTGGCCGGCGGAACCGGGAACCCCTTCTTCACGACCGACTCGGCCGCCGCGCTCCGGGCGAGCGAGCTTCGCGCGGACGCGATCCTCAAGGGGACGAAGGTCGACGGCATCTTCACCGCCGACCCGAAGAAGGACCCGTCCGCCGTCCTCCTTCCGCACGTCACGTACCAGGAAGTCCTCGAGAGGCGGCTGGCCGTGATGGACGCGGCTTCCATCGCCCTCTGCCGTGAGAGCCGCATCCCGATCCGCGTCTTCAACCTCCTCGTCCCGGGGAACATCCAGCGTGTCGTCACGGGCGAGCCGATCGGCAGTACCGTGGACGCGGGCGAACCCGCCAGCTGAACGAGCGAAGAGAAGCGAAGAACGAGAGAGGAGAGAACCGATGCCCCTCGCCGAGATCCGGAAGGAGACCGAACGCCGGATGGTGGTCTCCATCGACGCGCTCAAAGCGGAGCTGAAGCACCTTCGGACGGGCCGTGCCTCCGTCGGCCTGCTCGAGGGAGTCCACGTCGAGTACTACGGAACCGCAACGCCGCTCAACCAGGTCGCGAACCTCTCGACCCCCGACGCCACGCTGATCCTGATCCA
This sequence comes from uncultured Holophagales bacterium, assembly GCA_963696015.1. Taxonomy (GTDB): domain Bacteria; phylum Acidobacteriota; class Thermoanaerobaculia; order UBA5066; family UBA5066; genus UBA5066. Next base: position 70,804 of record CAVOJA010000023.1, on the reverse strand, counting down.
GCCGTGGGAGGCCCAGCTCTGCCCGGTCATCGAGAAGGCGATCCGCAACAGCGACCTCGGCCTGAACCCGAGCTCCGACGGACGGGTCGTTCGCGTGCCGGTCCCGTCTCCGACGGAGGAGCGGCGCAGGGAGATCGTCAAGAAGGCCCACACCTTCGCCGAGCAGTCGAAGGTGGAGATCCGTCACCACCGCCACGAGGCCAACGACAGGGTCAAGAAGGAAGGGAAGGCCGCGACCATCTCGGCCGACGAGGAAAAGCGCGCCCTCGACGAGATCCAGAAGCTGACCGACCGGTACGTGGCCGAGGTCGACGCCGTCGTCAAGGCCAAGGAAACCGACATCCTCGCTCGATAGCGTGACCGTCGTCGCGCTCATCCCGGCGGCGGGCTTCGGTGCCCGGTTCCACGACGCCGGGCCGAAGGCCCTCGTCCGGCTCGCGGGGAAGCCCCTCCTGGTCCACGCCCTGGAACGGCTTGCGGCCTCCAGGCGGGTCGATCGGGCCGTAGTGGCCGTATCGCCCGGGAGCGAAGGGGCTTTCGCCGAGGCCCTCGCCACCTTCGAGGCGATGCCCGTGGCGACGACGCCGGGCGGCGAAACCCGCCGCGATTCGGTCGTCGCCGCGTGGCGCACCTCGGGCGCCGGCGACGACGACCTCCTCTGCATTCACGACGCCGCGCGGCCCCTCGTCGAACCTGCCGACGTCGCGGCCGTCGTCGCGGCCGCGGCGGAGCACGGGGCCGCTCTCGCCGGGAGCCCGGTCACCGACACGATCAAGCGGGTGAAGGGAGGCGTCGTCGTCGCGACAGTGCCGCGCCACGACCTCTTCGCCGCTGCGACGCCGCAGGTCATGCGTGCCGGCCTCTTTCGGCAGGCGGTGGAGGCGGGCCTCTTCGAGACGACCGACGACGTCGAGCTCCTCGAGCGGCGCGGCGTCGTCGTGAGGACGGTCGTCACGTCCCGGTGGAACGTGAAGATCACCTACCCGGAGGACCTCGTCCGGGCCGAGGCGTGGCTCGTGGCGGAGGGTCGGCCGTGAGCCTGCGGATCGGGCAGGGCCTCGACGCCCACCCTCTGGTCGCGGGGCGCCGGTGCATCCTCGGTGGGGTCGAGATTCCCTCCGACGCGGGGCCGGAAGGGCACTCCGACGGCGACGTCGTTCTCCACGCCCTCGCGGACGCGCTCCTCGGGACCGCCGCCGCAGGAGACCTCGGAAGCGTTTTCGGAACGACGGCCCCGGAGTGGAAGGACGCGCCCTCCTCCCGTTTCGTCACGGAGGCCCTCGACAGGGTGGGGCGCCCGGAGGTCCTGAACGTCGACGTCACGCTGATCGCCGAACGCCCCCGCGTCGGGCCGTACCGCGACGCCATGCGCGGGACGATCGCCGCCCTCCTCGGCATCCCCCTCGAACGTGTCTCCGTCAAGGCGTCGAGCGGCAACGGCATGACCGGCTTCGGGCGGGGCGAAGGGGTCTTCGCGTCGGCCGTCGTCCTGGTGGACGCTCGATGATCGTCGCGGGCTTTCACCCGGTCCTGGCCGCCCTGGCCGAGCGCCCGGAGGCGGTCGAGGCGCTCCTCCTGCAGGAAGGCCGGCGCGACGGTCGGGTCCGGGAACTGGAGCGAACGGCGCGGGAGAAGGGAATTCCCGTGCGCGTCGTTCCCCGAGAGGAGCTCGACAGGACGGCGGGGAAGGCCCACAACGGCGTCGCGGCCCGGGTGGCGACGCGGGAGTACGACCCGATCGAGGAGGCCCTCGGCGGCGAGCCGGGCAGCCGCCTCGTCCTCTTCCTCGACGAGGTCACCGACCCGGGAAACCTGGGCTCGATCCTCCGGACGGCCGCCGCGGCAGGAGCCTCCGTGGTCCTGCCCGAGCGGCACTCCGCCGGCCTGAACGAGTCGGTCTCGAAGGCCGCCGCCGGGGCGCTCGAGAGGGTGAAGGTCTCCCGCGTCGGGAACGCGGCGCGCTTCCTCGGGGACGTGAAGAACGACCGCTTCTGGGTCTACGGCGCCTCGCCGGAAGGCGAGCCGCTCTGGGACGTCGACCTGACCGGGGACGTGGTTTTCTGCCTTGGCGCCGAAGGCCCGGGCCTCCGGCGGCTCACGCGGGAGACGTGCGACCGGCTCGTGGCGATCCCGATGGCCGAGGGCGCCGGCTCGATGAACGTGGGGGTCTCGGCCGCCGTTCTCCTCTTCGAGGCCCTCCGGCAACGCCGGTCGAAGAAACCGGCCTGAGCGCCGCCGGGACGCGGCACGTCCTGAACCGGTTCGTCGGCCGGCGGTGCCCCTCGTATGACCGCACGCGGACGACGTGGACGACGGGCCTCGCTTCGTCGCTGAAGAGCTCGATCAGGTCGAGCAGCCCGTTCTGCCGGTCGGCTGTGACGTCGCCGAGTCGGAAGCGCTGCTGGACGCCCGGAACGACGTCCTCGAGATCGCCGTGCGACGGATTGAGGAAGAGGTGCGGGTCGACGTCGAGGAATGCGTGGGGCTGCGGTGCCCAGGGTTCCATCGTCCCGGCGGACACGCGGGCGAGGTCGTCCGGGTCGTAAAGGAGGAAGCGCCCGGTGAAACGGCTGCTCCGCCAGCCACGGCTCGACGTGTGCCCCGCGCACTCGACCAGCTCCTCGGCCGGGCAGGGAGTCCCGTCGGCCATCCGGCAGGTCGTGTACTCGTTCACGAAGTCCCCGGCCATGCAGGAGTGGTCGGGTCCGGCGGGGTTGAGGAAGCCGAGCCAGAGGCGCTCGCCGACTCCCTTCGACCCGGCGAAGAGCACAGCCGACGTCCCCGATGCGGTCGTCAGAAACGCCGCTCCCTCCCAGGTGTCTGCGTGCTGGGTGCCGCCAAAGCCCCGCCTATGCGAGGACCCCGTCGATCTCAAGCCATTCTCCCGCCTCCAAACTGAGAGCGTCGGCAGAGACGACTTCGACGCCATCCCCGGTTCCACTCACGGCGGTGACGCGCACCGAGTCGGACGACGGACCAGGATTGAAGACGGCGAGGTTCGAGCGTTTTGGCGGGGTCCCGGAGGCCGTCGACGACGGCCCGCCCGGCAAACGACGCGGACGAGGAGGCCACGAGGTGGGCCAGGCCTGCGGCCCCGGCCGGGTGGGGCTCCGAAGTGGGGCTCGTGGTCCTCGCCACGGCGAAGAGGCCGCCGGCGGTGTCGTCGGGGGCGATCACCCAGAGCGTTCCGAAGTGGGGGGCACCGTCCGGGAGGCCGGGGAAGGAGATCCCGCGCCCGGCAAGGAAGCCGATGACGTCAGAGAGGGTCCGCTGCGTCCCGGCGGGGAGGTTCTCGGTTACCATTGCCGAAGCCGCTCCGAGCGAAGCCCGGTACACGAGGGTGAGGTCGATGGCGGCGCTTCCCCGGTTCGTCAGGGTCAATTCCGTGCGGTAACGTGCCGCTCCGGATCGGACGTCGAGCACGACGGGGACGACGAGGTCGGCTGCGGGGAGCGGGAATCCCCCCGGAACACCCACGACCCCGTTCGCGAGGATGAAGCCAGTGCGCATGTCCGCCTCCGGCAGAACCTCCCGAAATAAGAGGTCGACAGGGCGGGATCGCCAATCCCACCCTGTGAGGCGTTTCGGGCACGAGAATCGCTTGACGGCAGATCCAGGCGCTGATATACACCACGGTTCGCGCCTCTCGGCTTCGGCCGGGTGTCCGGCCGGGGCCTCGGGTGCGACGGGCTGGCGTAGCTCAACTGGCAGAGCAGCTGATTTGTAATCAGCAGGTTGCGGGTTCAAGTCCCATCGCCAGCTCCACGGTCGACTCTGGAGGAGGCTCCGGGGCGGTCCGCGGGAAGGAGAACCTAGAGACGGATCCGAGGAGTGGGTAGGTGGCCGAGTGGTTAATGGCAGCAGACTGTAAATCTGCCGCGCTTAGGCGCTACGGGGGTTCAAATCCCTCCCTGCCCACCAGAAATTTATACATCGGTTCCGGCCCCGCGGGGGGTTCGGATCCACCAGCGTTGACCGGGCCCACGTAGCTCAGTTGGTAGAGCACGTCCTTGGTAAGGACGGGGTCAGCAGTTCAAATCTGCTCGTGGGCTCCAGAAACCTCTCCCGGGCGCCAGGCCCCGCCCGGGAAGGGGAAGACGAAGGGTCGAAAGGACACCGGCGGGAGTAACTCAGGGGTAGAGTCACAGCCTTCCAAGCTGTTGGTCGCGGGTTCGAATCCCGTCTCCCGCTCCAGCCCTCCCCGGGCAACGGGGAGGCACGGGAGCCAAGAGAGCCGGGGCGGGCCGCGGGGACGGCGAGGAAGCGGAGAGAGCGATGCCGAGAGACCTGATCAGCCTGGCGTGCGGCGAGTGCAAACGCCGGAACTACACGACGACGAAGAACAAGAAGACCCACCAGGAAAAGCTGGAGGTCGCCAAGTACTGCCGCTTCTGCAGGAAGCACACGGCGCACAAGGAAGGCAAGGTCTAGGTCCAGGGACGTGCGAAGGGGTGTAGCTCAATTGGCAGAGCAACGGTCTCCAAAACCGTAGGTTCGGAGTTCGAGTCTCCGCACCCCTGCCACTTTACCCGCCCGGAAGGCGGGCCGGACGTCCCGGAACGGGCGGCGCGGCGCCGAGGGCGCAAGGAAGACGGATCGAATGAACCTCACCGAGCGGTGGAAGACCTTCAGGGAGTTCCTCGTCGACGTCCGGAAGGAAATCGGCAAGGTCAGCTGGCCGGCCAAGGACGAGGTCGTCGGCACGACCACGGTCGTGATCCTCTACACCGTCGTCGTCGGCGTGTTCCTCTTCACGGTGGACGCGGCGATCACGCCGGTCATCAACTGGTTCTTCGCCAGTTTCGGCCAGTGAGCCGACGAGGCCTCCCGAGATGACCGACACCGACGGCTCCCCGGCCCCCCTCGACGGCGCCCCCGTGGCACCGGCGATGGACTGGTACATCGTCCACACCTACTCGGGGTTCGAGGACCGGGTCGTCCTGGAGCTGACGAACCGGATCAAGGCCCAGGGCATGGAGTCCCAGTTCGGCGAGATCCGGGTGCCGAAAGAAACCGTCGTGGAGATGAAGGCGGGGAAGCGCCGGAACGTCGAGCGCAAGTTCTTCCCGGGGTACGTCCTCGTCCAGATGGAGATGGCGGACGAGACGTGGCACCTCGTGAGGAACACGCCGAAGGTCACCGGCTTCGTCGGCGGCTCGTCCAAGAGCCCCGTCCCGTTGATGTCGGAGGAGGTCGATGCGATCCTCCACCACACGGCCGAGTCCAAGGAGAAGCCGAAGCCGAAGTACACCTACGAGCGGGGCGAGAAGGTGAAGATCGTCGACGGTCCCTTCAAGGAGTTCACCGGCGACGTCGAGGAGATCAACATCGAGCGGTCGACGCTCCGGGTCCTCGTCACCATCTTCGGCCGGCCGACCCCGGTCGAGCTCGAGTTCGTCCAGGTTCAGAAGCAGTAACTCCCGAGGGGCCGGCGCGCCGGCGCCCCGAAGAACGCGGGGCCCGCCCCGCCACCGATCGAAGGAACCCACAATGGCCAAGAAAGTCGTCGGGATGGTCAAGCTCCAGATCGAAGCCGCGAAGGCGACCCCCGCGCCGCCCGTCGGCACCGCCCTCGGCCCGCAGGGCGTCAACATCATGGACTTCTGCAAGTCCTTCAACGCGAGGACGGCAAAGGACGCGGGTCTGATCATCCCGGTCGTCGTGACGGTCTACTCGGACCGGTCCTACACCTTCATCACGAAGACCCCTCCGGCCGCCGTCCTGCTGAAGAAAGCGGCGAAGGTCGAGAAGGGGTCCGGAGTCCCGAACAAGAACCGAGTCGGGAAGGTCACGATGAAGCAGGTCGAGGAGATCGCGAAGCTGAAGTTCCAGGACCTCAACGCCGCCGACGTCGAGGCCGCAATGAAGTCGGTCGCGGGAACGGCACGTTCGATGGGGATCGATGTCGTCGGCTGACGAGAGCCAGGGAAGCCAGGGAAGACCAGGGAAGACCAGGGAAGACCAAAGTGAACGAAATCGTCGCGTGACGGTTTCACATTGAGACGGCGAACGGGCCAGCGCCGGCCCTCTCACGGCGCGCGACCTCGCGATGCCCGGGTTGCCTCCCGGGGCTTCTCTTCGCGGGGACGCCGGACGGTCGCCGTTCTCGGAAGAAGCGGAAGAGAAATGACGGAAGGCAAGAAGTACACCGCTGCGGCCGCCAAAGTCGACCGGACGAAGCTCTACGACGTCCAGCAGGCCGTCGCGCTCGTCCGCTCGGCGGCGTACGCAAAATTCAACGAGACGCTCGAGGTGGCCATGCGCCTCGGCGTCGACCCGAAGCACGCCGACCAGATGGTCCGCGGCACGGTCGTCCTCCCGCACGGGACGGGCGCGAAGATCCGCGTTGCCGTCGTCGCGTCCGGAGAGAAGGTCCGCGAGGCCGAGGATGCCGGCGCCGACGTCGTCGGGGGGGACGACCTGGTTGCCAGGATCCAGGGTGGGTACCTCGACTTCGAGGCTCTCGTCGCGACGCCCGACATGATGAAGTCGCTCGGGCGCCTCGGCAAGGTCCTCGGGCCCCGCGGCCTCATGCCGAACCCGAAGGCCGGTACGGTCACGTTCGACGTCGCCAAGGCCGTCAAGGAGCTCAAGGCGGGCAAGATCGAGTTCCGCGTCGACAAGACCGCCATCATCCACTGCCCGGTCGGAAAACTGTCGTTCGACGACAAGGCCCTCGTGGAGAACGCGGAGGCCCTGATCTCGGCGATCCAGAAGGCCAAGCCGGCGGCGGCGAAAGGGAAGTACGTGAAGTCGATCTTCCTCGGGTCGACCATGGGCCCCGGCATCCCGGTCGACCCGATGGTCGCCGACAAGCTCGTGGGGAGGACCGCGTGAACCGCGCCGAGAAGACCGACGCCATCGCCCGGATGACGGAGGCCATGGGGCGGGCTCCCCACGCGTTCCTCATCGATTACCAGGGGATCAACGTCCCCGACGTCACCGAGCTTCGCCGGCAGATCCGGGCGACCGGCTCGGAGTACGTCGTCGTCAAGAACACGCTCGCGCTTCGCGCCTTCAAGGACGTCCCGATGGGCGCCCTGTCCGAGCACTTCTCCGGGATGACCGCGGTCGCCTATTCGAAGACCGACATCGTCCAGCTGGCGAAGGTCCTTCACCACTTCGGAAAGACGAACGCGAAGATCAAGATCAAGGCCGCCCTCGTCGAGGGCTTGCCGGTTCCGGCCTCCGCCCTCGAGACCCTCGCGAGCATGCCGACCCGTCAGGAGCTCCTCGGGCGTCTCGTCGGCCTCCTCCAGTCGCCGATGCGCCGCCTCGTGGTCGCCCTTTCGACCCCGCAGCGAAAGCTCGCGATGACGATCTCGGCCGTTGCCGAGCAGAAGGGCGCCGCGGCCTGAGGCCCGGACCCACCCACGACCGAACAACCTGACACGCGCACGCGCGAAGAAACCAAGGAGAACGAAATGGCCCTTTCCGTCGAGCAGTTCGTCACCGAAGTCGAGGGGATGTCCGTCCTCGAGCTCAACAACCTCGTGAAGGCCCTCGAAGAGAAGTTCGGCGTCTCGGCCGCGATGATGGCCGCGCCGGCCGCTGCCGCCCCGGCCGCCGCCGCCGCCCCCGTCGAGGAGCAGACCGAGTTCACGGTCACCCTCAAGGAGGCCGGCTCGAACAAGATCAACGTCATCAAGGCGGTCCGCGAGGTCAACTCGTCCCTCGGCCTGAAGGAGGCCAAGGACCTCGTCGAGAACCTGGGGGTCCTCAAAGAGTCCGTCTCGAAGGACGAGGCGGCCGCGATCAAGAAGAAGTTCGAGGAGATCGGCGCCAAGGTCGAGGTCAAGTAGTCGTAGTCCGGCGTGTCCCCAACGGAAGACCGTCTGGTGACGGGCGTCGATTCCCCGAGGGGCCGGTTCACCCGGCCCCCCGGGAATCTCGCCGTCGCGCCGGACGGTGTTTCCCTCTTTTCGCGTCACCCCTCTCTCGGCTGAAGGGAGCCCGCTCGAATGGCTGACCGCATGCTCGCCCCGGGGCAGACCCCCCGCCACGATTTCGGCAAGATCAAGACGTTCCTGCCCCTGCCGAACCTGATCGACGTTCAGAGGAGGTCCTACGAGGACTTCCTCCAGATGGACCTGCTTCCCGCGGAGCGGTCCGACGTCGGTCTCGAAGCCGTTTTCCGCGGCGTGTTCCCCTTCTCCGACTTCCGCGAGACCTGCGCGCTCGAGTACGTGGCGTACCGGATCGGCGACCTGGCCTCCCGGAGCGGGCGGCTCGAGGGGATCCAGCACCTGCGATTCACGTGCGAGCACTGTGGAGCCACGGTGCGGGTCAAGGACGCGAGGGCCAACAGGGTCGAGTGCCAGGTGTGCGGGCACCCCAACCCGAACAAGGTCACGATCGACGAGGTCTGCGGGACACCGGTCGAGCTTCGCCTTCCCTTCACCGTCGCCGAGTGCCAGGAGCGGGGGCTCACCTACGCCGTCCCGCTCAAGGTGACGTTCCGGCTGAAGGTCTTCGACAAGGAGAACGCCCCGACGGGGAAGAGCGCCCCGAAGGAGTGGCCGATCCGCGACATCAAGGAGGAGGAGGTCTACTTCGGAGACATCCCCCTCATGACGGACAACGGCACCTTCATCATCAACGGCACGGAGCGCGTCATCGTCTCGCAGCTCCACCGGTCGCCCGGGGTCTTCTTCACCCGCGAGGGGACGCACACCCTCATCGGAAAGATCATTCCCTACCGCGGCTCCTGGGTGGAGTTCGAGATCGACTCCAAGGGCCTCTTCGGCGTCCGCATCGACCGGAAGCGGAAGTTCCCCGGGACGGTCTTCCTCCGCGCCCTGGGCCTCGAGAGCGACGAGCAGATCCTCAAGAAGTTCTACTCGGCCGTCGGTCTGACGTTCGACAAGGGGAAGGCGCACCTCGTGCTGCCTCCCGACGTCCTCGCGAAGGACGAGCTGCGCCTCAAGCACCTCCGCGGCATCAAGAAGGACGGCAAGATCTTCGCCGACGTCAAGCTCACGGCCGACCACAAGGAGAAGCTCGCGTCCGGCACGCCGGTCACCGTCTCCGTCGACCCGGCGAAGCTCGGCCGCATCCTCTTCGCCGTCGACGTCGTCGACCTCGCCTCGGGCGAGGTCCTCTACGAGGCGGGGAGCGAGGTGCCGGACGACCTCGCCACGGTCATGACGGAGAAGCAGGCGACCCCCGTCGAGGTCCTCTTCCCCGACTGGGAGCCGATCGGCGAGACGCTCATCGCCACGCTCCGGAAGGACTCCGTCAAGACGAAGCGCGAGGCGCTCCTCGAGATCTACAAGCGCATGCGTCCCGGCGACCCGCCGACGGACGAGAGCGCCAAGAACCTCTTCGTGGGAATGTTCTTCGACCCGCGCAAGTACGACTTCTCGCGCGTCGGACGCTACAAGTTCAACATCCGGATGGGGCTCTCGACGTCCCTGATTCAGAAGACGCTCTCCTCAGACGACTTCTTCGTCGTCATCGACGCGCTCCTCAAGCTCAAGCGCGACATCGGCAAGATCGACGACATCGACAACCTCGGGAACCGCCGCGTCCGCTGCGTCGGAGAGCTCCTCGAGAACCAGTTCCGCATCGGCCTCGTGAGGATGGAGCGGGCGATCAAGGAGAAGATGTCCGTCCACCAGGACATCGACTCCGCCATGCCGCACGACCTGATCAACTCCAAGCCGGTCATCGCGGCCATCAAGGAGTTCTTCGGGTCCTCCCAGCTGTCGCAGTTCATGGACCAGACGAACCCGCTCTCCGAGGTGACGCACAAGCGCCGCCTCTCGGCCCTCGGGCCGGGCGGCCTCTCGCGCGAGCGGGCCGGGTTCGAGGTGCGCGACGTCCACGCCACGCACTACGGCCGCATCTGTCCGATCGAGACGCCGGAAGGGCCGAACATCGGCCTCATCTCGTCGCTCTCGACGTACGCGCGGATCTCCGAGTACGGGTTCATCGAAGCGCCCTACAAAAAGGTCCGCGACGGACGCGTTCTCGAGCACTTCGAGGTCGTCACCGAAGGCGACTCGGGATGGAAGAAGGGGGCCACCGTCGAGGCCTCTGAGCTCGAGGCGGTCAACGCCAAGCTCAAGAAGGCGGGCAAGAAGCTCGCCGTCGGCAGGCCGACCGCCTTCTACCTTCCCGCGTGGGAGGAGGAGGACTACAGCATCGCGCAGGCGAACGAGCCGCTCGAGGCGGACGGCCGGTTCCAGAACGAGCGGGTCCAGGTGACCTCCCAGGGCGAGTTCAAGGCCGAGGTGCGGGACAAGGTCGACTTCATGGACGTCTCGCCGAAGCAGCTCGTCTCCGTGGCGGCGGCGCTCATCCCGTTCCTCGAGCACGACGACGCGAACCGGGCGCTCATGGGCTCGAACATGCAGCGCCAGTCGGTACCGCTCCTGCGCACCGAGCCGCCGATCGTCGGCACCGGTCTCGAGGGCGTCGTCGCCCGGGACTCCGGGGCCGTCGTCCTCTGCAAGAGGGACGGCATCGTCGACACGGTCGACGCCCGCCGGATCATCGTCCGGGTCGAGGGGATCGGTCCCGACGGGAAGCCCCGCGAGTTCGGCGCCGACATCTACCCGCTCCTGAAGTTCCGGCGGTCGAACCAGAACACGTGCATCAACCAGAAGCCGATCGTCAAAGAAGGCGAGCGGGTCACGGCGGGCCGGGTCCTGGCCGACGGGCCCTGCACGTCGGGCGGCGAGCTCGCGCTCGGCCGCAACATCCTCGTCGCCTTCATGCCGTGGCGCGGCTACAACTTCGAGGACGCGATCCTCATCTCCGAGAAGATGGTCAAGGAGGACTACTACACCTCCATCCACATCGAGGAGTTCGAGATCGAGGCCCGCGAGACCAAGCTCGGCCCCGAGGAGATCACCAAGGACATCCCGAACGTCTCCGAGCACGCGCTCAGGGACCTCGACGAGTCGGGGATCATCCGGATCGGCGCGAACGTGAAGCCGGGCGACATCCTGGTCGGCAAGGTCACGCCCAAGGGCGAGACGCAGCTGACCCCCGAGGAGAAGCTCCTGCGCGCCATCTTCGGCGAGAAGGCCGGCGACGTCCGCGACGCCTCGCTCAAGTGCCCGCCGGGCATCGAGGGCATCGTCGTCGACGTGAAGATCTTCACCCGCAAGGACGACGAGAAGCAGAAGGACGTGAGGGCCAAGCAGATCCTCGACGAGGAGATCGGCTACCTCAACAAGGACGCCGACGACGAGATCCGGATCGTTCGGACCGAGGCGCGAGAGAAGATCGAGCGCCTCCTCGAGGGCCGCGCGGTCCTCGAGGACGTTGTCGACCCGCAGGGGAACGTCCTCGTCGCCTCCGGGCACAAGCTCACGGTCGAGAAGATCGGGATGATGGGCCCGCGCCTCCTCAAGGGGCTGAAGCTCCGCGACGAGGAGATCCGGGACACGGTCCGCCTCGCCCTGCAACGCGCGGACTCCCAGGTCGACGTCATCCGCAAGGTGGCGGCCGACCGGATCCACCTCCTCTCGAAGGGCGACGAGCTCGCCCCCGGCGTCAACAAGACCGTCAAGGCCTACGTCGCCATGAAGCGCAAGCTCCAGGTCGGCGACAAGATGGCCGGCCGGCACGGGAACAAGGGCGTCATCAGCCGGATCCTCCCCGAGGAGGACATGCCCTACCTGCCCGACGGCACCCCGGTCGAGATCGTCCTCAATCCTCTCGGCGTTCCGTCGCGAATGAACGTCGGGCAGATCCTCGAGACCCACCTCGGCTGGGCCGCCAGGGCGCTCGGCCTGAGCATCGCGACGCCCGTTTTCGACGGGGCGAGCGAGCACGAGATCCGCGACCTTCTCGAGAAGGCGAACCTGCCGCGCAGCGGCAAGACCGACCTCTACGACGGGATGACTGGCGACCGGTTCGAGCAGAAGGTCACGGTCGGCTACATCTACATGCTCAAGCTGTCGCACCTCGTCGACGACAAGATCCACGCCCGTTCCATCGGCCCCTACTCGTTGATCACGCAGCAGCCCCTCGGCGGCAAGGCGCAGTTCGGCGGCCAGCGGTTCGGCGAGATGGAGGTCTGGGCGCTCGAGGCGTACGGCGCGGCCTACACGCTCCAGGAGCTCCTCACGGTGAAGTCCGACGACGTCGAGGGCCGCTCGCGCGTCTACGAGTCGATCGTCAAGGGCGAGGTGCCCGAGGAGCCGGGGTTGCCGGAATCGTTCAACGTCCTCGTGCGCGAGCTGCAGTCGCTCTGCCTCGACATCGAGCTCCTGAAGGTCTGAGGAGGGAGACATGATCATGGACACCTTCGGCGTTTCCCCCCTCGCTCCCGCGGCACCCGCGTTCCGGGGCACGGGCCCGCGCGACTTCAACGCCATCAAGATCGCGCTGGCGAGCCCCGAGAAGATCCGCTCCTGGTCCTTCGGCGAGGTCACCAAGCCGGAGACGATCAACTACCGGACCTTCAAGCCGGAGCGCGACGGCCTCTTCTGCGCGAAGATCTTCGGACCCATCACCGACTGGGAATGCCTCTGCGGCAAGTACAAGCGGATGAAGCACCGCGGCGTCGTCTGCGACAAGTGCGGCGTCGAGGTGACGAAGTCCAAGGTCCGCCGGGAGCGGATGGGGCACATCGAGCTCGCCGCGCCCGTCTCCCACGTCTGGTTCTTCAAAGGCCTCCCGAGCCGGATCGGACACCTCCTCGACCTGACGCTGCGCGACCTCGAGCGGATCCTCTACTTCGAGGCGTACGTCGTGGTCGACCCGGGTCCGCTCGCCGACGAGGAGAACATCCTCGAGAAGGTCCTCATCACCGAGGAGCGCTACCGCGAGCTCAAGGCGAAGTACGGCCCCGACGCGTTCGTCGCCAAGATGGGCGCCGAGGCGATCCAGGAGCTCCTCCAGCGGGTCAACATCGACGACCTCGCCGACGAGCTCCGCCTCATCATGAAGACCGAGACCTCGGCGCTCAAGCGGCTCAAGGCCGCCAAGCGCCTGAAGGTCGTCGACGCCTTCCGACGCTCCGGCCACCGGCCCGAGTGGATGATCCTGAACGTCATCCCGGTCATCCCGCCCGAGCTGCGTCCCCTCGTGCCGCTCGACGGCGGCCGGTTCGCCACGTCGGACCTGAACGACCTCTACCGCCGCGTCATCAACCGCAACAACCGCCTCAAGAAGCTCCTCGAGCTCCGCGCCCCGGAGGTCATCGTCCGGAACGAGAAGCGGATGCTCCAGGAAGCGGTCGACGCCCTCTTCGACAACGGCCGCCGGGGCCGCGTCCTGAAGGGGACGAACAACCGCCCGCTGAAGTCGCTCTCCGACACCCTCAAGGGCAAGTCGGGCCGCTTCCGGCAGAACCTGCTCGGCAAGCGCGTCGACTACTCGGGCCGATCCGTCATCGTCGTCGGGCCGGAGCTGAAGCTCCACCAGTGCGGCCTTCCGAAGAGGATGGCGCTCGAGCTCTTCAAGCCGTTCATCTACCGCCGGCTCGAGCAGAAACAGCTCACGTCGACGATCAAGATGAGCAAGGAGCTCGTCGAGCAGGCGCCGAACGAGGTGTGGGACGCTCTCGAGGAGGTCATCAAGGAGCACCCGGTCCTCCTGAACCGGGCGCCGACGCTCCACCGTCTCGGCATCCAGGCCTTCGAGCCGGTCCTCATCGAGGGCAAAGCCATCAAGATCCACCCCCTCGTCTGCGCGGCGTTCAACGCCGACTTCGACGGCGACCAGATGGCGGTCCACGTCCCGCTCTCGCCGAAAGCGCAGGTCGAGGCGCAGGTCCTGATGCTCTCGTCGCACAACATCCTGTCGCCTGCGCACGGCAAGCCGCTCACGGTCCCGTCGCAGGACCTCGTCCTCGGGCTCTACTACCTGACGCGCCGCAAGGAAGGCTGCAAGGGCGAGGGCCGGGTCTTCCCGGGCTTCGACGAGGTGCTCCTCGCCCACGGCGCCGGCGAGCTCGAGACGCACGCCGGGATCACGGTCCGCTACACGGGGAGGCTCATCGACCTCGAGAGCCAGGTGCTCGGCGACCAGGACATCGTCCACGCGGATCCGATCGAGTGCAAGGCGACGAGGATCGAGACGACCGTCGGGCGCGTCCTGATGTCGGCCCACCTCCCCAAGGACATCCCGTTCATCAACGGGACGCTCAAGAAGAAGGGGCTCCAGGACCTCGTCAACTACTGTTTCGTGAACCTCGGGCTCCCCCGGACGGTCGAGATCCTCGACATCGTCAAGACCCTCGGGTTCCAGGTGGCGACCCGCGCGGGGATCTCGATCGGCATCGACGACATGCGGATCCCGGCGAAGAAGACGGTCTTCGTCGAGAAGGCCCGCCGCGACGTCCTCGAGGTCGACAACCAGCGCGCCCAGGGCGCCATCACCGACGGCGAGCGCCACAACAAGATCATCGACATCTGGCACCGGGCCACCGAGTCCGTCGCCGAAGAGATGTTCAAGGAGATGAAGACGGAGGACGCGGCCCCGGGGAACGAGTTCAACCCCATCTACATGATGGCCGACTCGGGTGCCCGAGGCTCGAAGGAGCAGGTGCGGCAGCTCGCCGGGATGCGTGGCCCGATGTCCAAGCCCTCGGGCGAGGTCATGGAGCAGCCCATCATCTCGAACTTCCGCGAGGGGCTTTCCGTCCTCGAGTACTTCATCTCGACCCACGGCGCCCGCAAGGGCCTCGCGGACACGGCGCTGAAGACGGCCGACTCGGGATACCTGACGCGGCGGCTCGTCGACGTGGCCCAGGACGTCATCATCAACGAGGAGGACTGCGCCACGCTGGACGGCATCACGGTGACGGCGATCGTCGAGGGGGGTGAGATCCTCGAGCCGCTCCGCGACCGCATCGTCGGGCGTTACGTCCAGGAAGACGTCTTCGACCCGGCCTCGGACGTCCCGATGGTCGAGGCGAACGAGCTCATCACGGAAGAGACCGCGACCGCGATCCAGGAGGCGGGCATCGAGCGGGTGAAGATCCGTTCGGTCCTCACCTGTGAGACCCGCCGCGGCGTCTGCCGCAGGTGTTACGGCCGCAACCTGGCGACGGGCCGGATGGTCGACATCGGCGAAGCGGTCGGCGTCATCGCCGCCCAGTCGATCGGCGAGCCCGGGACGCAGCTGACGATGCGGACGTTCCACTACGGCGGGACGGCGCGCGTCGCCGAGGCGGCCCGCCACATGGCGAAGAACCCCGGCGTGGCCCGGATCCTCAACGCCCTGACGGTCCGCAAGAACGACGGCACCGAGGTCGTCGTGAACCGCAACTCCAAGCTCGTCATCCAGGATGCCAAGGGCCGCGAGAAGGAACGGTACTCGCTCGCGTACGGCTCGACGCTGAAGGTCGTCGACGGCGAGGAGGTGAAGCCGGGCCAGCTCCTCGTGAACTGGGATCCGTTCGCTTCGCCGATCCTCTCGGAGATCGCCGGCAAGGTCGTCTTCAAGGACATCATCGACGGTGAGAACCTGCGCGAGGAGACCGACAAGGTCACGGGTCTCTCGCAGAAGATCGTCGTCGAGACGACGGGGACGACCGAGAAGCGCGCGCCCCAGCTCGTCGTCCTCGGCGTGGACGGGACGGAGCGACGGTACGCCCTCCCGATCCCGTCGCACCTCATGGTCGGCGACGGCGACACGGTCACCCCGGGCGACGCGCTCGCCAAGAAGCCGGTCGAGAAGAAGCGGACGCGCGACATCGTCGGCGGACTCCCGCGCGTCGTCGAGCTGTTCGAAGCGCGCCGCCCGAAGGAACCGGCGGTCATCACCGAGGTCTCGGGCGTCGTGCGGCACGCCGGGACGGTCAAGGGGCAGCAGAAGCTCGTGGTCGAATCCGAGGACGGGCAGAAGCGCGAGATCCTCGTGCCCCGCGGCGCGCACGTCATGGCCCAGGAAGGGGAGCGCGTCGAGGCCGGGGACTCCCTGACCGAGGGCGATCCGTCCCCGCACGACATTCTCGCCGTCAAGGGCGAGAAGGAGCTGCAGCGGTACATGACCGACAAGATCCAGGAGGTCTACCGGTCCCAGGGTGTCGGCATCAACGACAAGCACATCGAGGTCATCGTCCGCCAGATGATGCGGAGCGTTCGCGTCGAAGAGGTGGGCGACACCGAGTTCCTGATCGACGAGCAGGTCGACAAGTTCCGCTTCCGGGAAGAGAACGAGCGGATCGTCGCCGCGGGCGGCAAGCCGGCGCAGGGCCGTCCGCTGCTTCTCGGCATCACGAAGGCCTCCCTTTCGACGGATTCGTTCGTCTCGGCGGCCTCGTTCCAGGAGACGACCCGCGTCCTCACCGAGGCGTCGATCGCCGGGCGCATCGACCTCCTCCGGGGTCTCAAGGAGAACGTCATCGTGGGGCGTCTCATCCCGGCAGGGACCGGGATGGAGTACTACCGCAACATCGAGCTCGAGAGGGAGGAGATCCCCGTTCAGCCCGACGAGATCGAAGAGCCCTACTACGACGACGAGCCGCCGGTGGTGGCGGCGGACCTCGACGAAGAAGTCTGAAATGTCCTCGGGGGACCCGGACCGCCGGGTCCCCCGAACCCCTCCGCGCGGTGAGGCGGCTCGCGCTCGCCGGGGGGCCTGAGCTTCGCGCGGCCCCCCGGACCCCCGGCCCTCACTCGGCGGGCCGTGGTACTTTGAAAGCCCGAGCTCGCTCGGAATGAAGGGGGGATCCGGAATGCCGGGTTCCCGGACCCCTCGACCTGGACCCGAAAGACCTACAGGGTTGACAGGCCGAGGACTTGCACGTAATCTCTGCCGGTTTCGCCCCTCGGACGTAGCCCATCGGGCTCGCCGAGAAAGCGATCCGATATCGAAGAATCCGGAGAGGCGCTGGCCCGAAGGGCCGAAAAGTCGTCTTTCCGGCGGGGAAGAGGAACCGAGGAAACCTGATGCCGACGATCAGCCAGCTCGTTCGTAAGGGGCGCGAAGCGGTTCGTTACAAGACGAAGTCGCCCGCCCTTCAGTCCTGCCCGCAACGGCGGGGGGTCTGCACCCAGGTCAAGACCACGACTCCCAAGAAGCCGAACTCGGCGCTCCGAAAGATCGCCCGCGTCCGGCTCACCAACGGCATCGAGGTCACGACCTACATCCCCGGCATCGGGCACAACCTCCAGGAGCACTCCATCGTCATGATCCGCGGCGGCCGCGTGAAGGACCTTCCGGGAGTCCGCTATCACATCATCCGGGGGACCCTGGACGCCGTCGGCGTCGCGAACCGCAAGCAGTCCCGCTCCAAGTACGGCGCCAAGCGCCCGAAGTCATAAGGGACAGGGGAGAAGAGTCGTGCCGCGCCGTCGCGAAGTGCCCAAGCGCGAGGTCCTTCCGGACCCGCTGTACCAGTCCCAGCTCGTCACCAAGTTCATCAGCTCCGTCATGAAGTGCGGAAAGAAGTCCACCGCCGAGGGGATCTTCTACGGCGCCATGAAGCAGATCGAGGGCAAGACCCAGGACGACCCGCTCAAGACGTTCAAGAAGGCCCTGGAGAACGTCAAGCCGGCCCTCGAGGTCAAGTCCCGCCGCGTCGGCGGCTCGACCTACCAGGTCCCGGTCGAGGTCAAGCCGAATCGCCGGACGTCCCTCGCGATCCGCTGGATCATCAACTATTCGCAGGCCCGTGGCGAGAAGACCATGAAAGACAAGCTCGCGGGCGAGCTCCTGGACGCGGCGAACAACCGCGGGAATTCCGTGAAGAAAAGGGAGGACACCCACAAGATGGCGGAGGCCAATAAAGCCTTCGCGCACTACCGCTGGTAGTCGCCTGCACGGAGAGGGAGGGGGCCGGTTGACGGCATCCTTCCCGGGAAACCCGGAGTTCGTGGAAACCGGCCGCACCCCCTAGGGAACGGCGAGGTCCGCGGAGACAACCGAACCGGGACACGCCTTACAGCGTGCGGAACCCGCCCGAGGTCGCGGAAACGCGAAGCCCGGGAGGGTTCGACGGCGCAGACACGACCGAGGTCGGGAAGCAAAACCTTTATGGCGAGAACTCACGCGCTCGAAAACTGCAGAAACATCGGCATCATGGCTCACATCGATGCCGGTAAGACGACGACGACGGAGAGGATCCTCTTCTACACCGGCGTCAGCTACAAGCTGGGCGAGGTCCACGAGGGCACCGCCACGATGGACTGGATGGTCCAGGAGCAGGAGCGTGGCATCACGATCACCTCGGCCGCCACGACCTGTGCCTGGAAGGGAACCCGGATCAACATCATCGACACGCCGGGGCACGTCGACTTCACCGCCGAGGTGGAGCGCTCGCTTCGAGTTCTGGACGGCGCGGTGGCGGTCTTCGACGCTGTTTCGGGCGTCGAGCCCCAGTCGGAGACGGTCTGGCGCCAGGCCGACAGGTACGGGGTTCCCCGCATCGCGTTCGTGAACAAGATGGACCGCGTCGGGGCGGACTTCGACCGCTGCGTCGAGATGATGATCTCCAAGCTCGGTGCCCGGCCCGTGCCGATCATCCTCCCCTGGGGCTCTGCCGAGACCTTCCGGGGCGTCATCGACCTCCTCGACGAGGTCGCCTACGACTTCAAGGACGAGGCGCTCGGCGCGGAGTTCCAGACCGTCGCGGTTCCGGCCGAGCATCGTGCCGAGCTCGCCGTGTGGCGCGAAAAGGCGATCGAGGCGATCGCCGAGACCGACGACGCCCTGATGCACAAGTACCTCGACGGGGTCATCCCGTCGACGGCCGAGCTGAAGGCCGCCCTCCGGCGGGCGACGATCATCGGGAAGCTCCACCCGGTCGTCTGCGGCTCCGCGTTCAAGAACAAGGCGGTCCAGCAGCTCCTCGACGCCGTCATCGCGTACCTCCCTTCGCCGGTCGACATCCCGCCGATCAAGGGCATCGACGAAGACGGCCAGGATACCTGGCGCGAGACGAAGGACGACGCCCCGTTCGCTGGCCTCGTCTTCAAGATCATGACCGACCCCTTCGTCGGGCAGCTCGCGTTCTTCCGGGTCTACTCGGGGCACCTCGACGCCGGCTCGGGCGTCTACAACGCCACGAAGCAGACGAACGAGCGCGTCGGACGAATCCTGAAGATGCACGCGAACAAGCGTGAGGAGATCAAGGACGTCTGGGCCGGGGACATCGCTGCCGCCGTCGGGCTCAAGAACGTCGTCACGGGCGACACGATCTGCGAGAAGAAGGCCATCGTCGTCCTCGAGGCGATGAAGTTCCCGGAACCGGTCATCACCCTCTCCATCGAGCCGAAGACGAAGGTCGACCAGGAGAAGATGGGCCTCGCCCTCGCGAAGCTCATGCAGGAAGACCCGACCTTCCGCGTCTCGACCGACAAGGAGACGAACCAGACGATCATCGCCGGGATGGGAGAGCTCCACCTCGAGATCATCGTCGACCGGCTCGTCCGCGAGTTCAACGTCGGCGCGAACGTCGGCAAGCCCCAGGTCGCCTACCGGGAGTCGATCCGCAAGGAAGCCCAGGGCGAGGGGCGCTTCATCCGGCAGACCGGCGGCAAGGGCCAGTACGGCCACGCCAAGATCCGCCTCCGTCCCCATCCCGAGGGGAAGGAGTACGAGTTCGTCAACGCGATCGTCGGCGGCGTCGTCCCGCGCGAGTTCATCAAGCCGATCGACCAGGGGATCCGCGAGGCGATCCTCACGGGCGTCCTCGCCGGCTACCCCACGACCCAGATTCAGGTCGAGCTCTACGACGGCTCCTACCACGACGTGGACTCCTCGGAGATGGCCTTCAAGATCGCCGGCTCCATGGCCTTCCAGGCCGCGGCGAAGAAGGCCGACCCCGTGATCCTCGAGCCGATGATGGCGGTCGAGGTCGTGACCCCCGAGGACTTCATGGGGGACGTCATCGGAGACCTGAACTCGCGTCGCGGCAAGATCAACCACATGGAAGCCCGCGTGAACTTCCAGGTGATCACCGCGAGCGTTCCGCTCTCGGAGATGTTCGGATACTCCACGACCCTCCGGTCCCTCACGCAGGGCCGGGCCAACTACAGCATGCAGTTCGAGCGCTACTACGAGGTCCCGAAGGCGATCGCCGAGGGGATCATCGCGAAGGTGTCGGCCTGATCGGGCCGGCGCGGACGAGAGAACGAACCGAGAACTACAAACCAGACTTCCCTGAGGTCTGAGACACGACGGACCGAGGAGAGATTCGGAGGAAACGATGGCCAAGGAGAAATTCGCGCGCACCAAGCCCCACGTGAACGTCGGGACCATCGGGCACATCGATCACGGCAAGACGACGCTCACGGCCGCGATCACGAAGGTCCTCTCGACGAAGGGCTTTGCGGTCGCCAAGGCGTACGACGACGTGGCCAAGGCCGACGCCAAGACCTTCCGTCGCGACGCGACGAAGATCCTCACCGTCGCGCTCGCGCACGTCGAGTACGAGACGGCCAAGCGGCATTACGCCCACATCGACTGCCCGGGGCACGCCGACTACATCAAGAACATGATCACCGGCGCGGCCCAGATGGACGGCGCGATCCTGGTCGTCGAGGCCCCGAAGGGCCCGATGCCCCAGACGAAGGAGCACGTCCTCCTCGCCAAGCAGGTCAACGTGCCGGCGATGGTCGTCTTCCTCAACAAGTGCGACCTGATGGAGGACCCCGAGCTCCTCGATCTCGTCGAGCTCGAGGTACGCGACCTCCTCAACAAATACGAGTTCCCCGGCGACACGATCCCGGTCATCCGCGGCTCGGCGATCAAGGCCCTCAACAACCCGACCGGGCCGGACGCCCAGTGCATCTGGGACCTCGCGCAGGCGCTGGACGACAACATTCCCGACCCGGTCCGCGAGACGGACAAGCCGTTCCTCATGCCGATCGAGGACGTCTTCTCCATCTCCGGCCGCGGCACCGTCGTCACCGGCCGTGTCGAGCGCGGCGTCGTCAAGGTCGGCGAGGAGATCGAGATCGTCGGCTTCAAGGACACGGTCAAGAAGGTCGTGACCGGCGTCGAGATGTTCAAGAAGCTCCTCGACCAGGGGCAGGCCGGCGACAACATCGGTGTCCTTCTCCGCGGCGTCGAGCGGGCCGATGTCGAGCGCGGACAGGTCCTCTGCAAGCCCGGCACGATCAAGCCCCACACGAAGTTCATGGGCAAGATCTACGTCCTTTCCAAGGAAGAGGGCGGCCGCCACACGCCGTTCTTCAACAACTACCGTCCCCAGTTCTTCATCCGGACGACCGACGTCACCGGCTCGGCCAAGCTCCCCGAGGGCGTCGAGATGGTCATGCCCGGCGACAACGTCGAGCTGGAGATCACCCTCATCGCCCCGATCGCCATCGAGAAGGGGCTGAAGTTCGCAATCCGCGAGGGCGGCCGTACCGTGGGTGCGGGCACCGTCACGGAGATCCTTGCCTAACGAGGGGCCGGTCGTGAAGGGGGGCGTCGAAGGCGCTCCCCGTCCACGGCCGGTCTCCGCCCCCAGGGGCGGAACCACGAGAAAGACGATGGGCAACGACAAGATCCGCATCCGCCTCAAGGGGTACGACTACCGCATCCTCGACCAGTCGACGCTGGAGATCGTCGACACGGCGCGCCGCTCGGGCGCCAAGGTCGCCGGCCCGATCCCCCTGCCGACGACCATCTCGCGGTGGACGGTCAACCGTTCCCCGCACGTCGACAAGAAATCGCGTGAGCAGTTCGAGATGCGGACCCACAAGCGACTCCTCGACATCTTCGAGTGGACGCCGCAGACCGTCGACGCCCTCACCAAGCTGGAGCTCCCCGCCGGTGTGGAAGTAGAGATCCGCACCATGGGGAAGTAGCCCGGAGCCGCAACGAGGTTTTTGACCATGATCACAGGGATTCTGGGGCGCAAGATCGGGATGACCCAGCTCTTCGCAGCCGACGGCACCGTGGTGCCGGTGACGGTGGTGGAAGCCGGGCCGTGCCTGGTCGTCCAGCGCAAGACCAAACAGAACGACGGCTACGACGCGGTTCAGCTCGGGCTCGTCGGGCCCCGTCCATCGCCCCGCCGCCTGACGAAGGCCGCTCGCGGACACTTCGAGAAGGCTGGCGTCCCCCCCACCCGGACCGTCGGCGAGGTCCGTTGTGAAGAAGGGGACGCGTTCGCCCCGGGCGACAAGGTCCTCTGCGACATCTTCAACCCCGCCGAGCACGTCGACGTCGTCGGCGTCTCGAAGGGGAAGGGGTTCCAGGGGGTCGTAAAACGCCACGGCTTCGCCGGGGGAGTCGCGACCCATGGTTCGATGTTCCACAGGTTGCCCGGCTCGATCGGCGCTTCGGCGTTTCCCTCCCGCGTCTACCCCGGGACCCGCTCGTCGGGCCGGATGGGCGGGAAGCAGATCACGACGAAGAACCTCGAGGTCGTCAGGATCGACGCCGAGAACCATCTGATCTACCTGCGGGGCGCGGTCCCCGGGGCCCGGAACACGGTCATCAAGATCGTGAAGAAGGCGTCCCGGACGCAGGCGGCGTGAGGAAAGGGACGATGCCGACCACCAGCAAGACGGCTCCCTCCACGAGCCTCACCGTCCCGATCCGGAACCTCAACGCCGACACCGTCGGCGAGGCGAACCTTCCCGAGGAGATCTTCGGGGTCCCATTTCGCCGCCACATCGTGTGGGAGGTCGTCCGGGCGATCCGCGCGCGTGCGCATGCGGGGACCCACAAGGTCAAGGTCCGCTCCGAGGTCTCCGGCTCCGGCAAGAAGCCCTTCAAGCAGAAGGGAACCGGCCGGGCCCGGCAGGGCGGCGGACGCCCACCGATCCACCGCCACGGCGGCACGACTCACGGGCCGGTCCCCCGCTCGTACGACCTGAAGGTCAACGTCGCAACGAAGAAGGCCGCTTTGCGCTGCGTCCTTTCGGAGAAGCTCCGCGAGAACCAGCTCTTCCTCCTCGAGAGCCTCGACCTTCCGACCCACAGGACGAAGGACCTCGCGGCCGTGATCGCCAAGCTCGGCATCACCGGCAAGGCCCTCCTCCTCGACCGTCGCGAGAACGAGAAGCTCGCCAAGGCGGCCAGGAACAACCCGGCCCTCTTCGTCGAGGACGCTCTCGGGCTCGACGCCTATTCCGCCCTCGAAGCGACGACGCTCATCCTGACGGAGCAGGCCCTGAAGACGGTCACCGAGGTGCTCGGATGAAGACCGCCCAGTCGATTCTCCTGAAGCCCATCATCACCGAGAAGTCGACCTCCCTTCGGGAAACGCAGAACGTCCTGACGTTCAAGGTGGCTGGCGACGCGAACAAGATCGAGATCCGCCGCGCCGTCGAGGTCCTCTTCAGCGTGAAGGTCGATTCCGTCCGCGTCCTGAAGACGACGTCGAAGATCAAGAAGGTCGGGCGCTCCATCGGCCGGACGAGCGAAGGGCGAAAGGCCTACGTGAAGCTGAAGGCGGGCGAGAAGCTGCCGCCGATCTTCGAGGGGGTCTGACATGCCGGTTCGCTCCTACAAACCCACGTCCCCCGGCCTCCGGCAGCGGACGACCAGCGATTTCGCGGAAATCACGCGGAGCGCCCCCGAGAAGAGCCTGACTCGCGGGAAGATGAAGACGGGCGGCCGGAACAACCTCGGCCAGCTCACGTCCTGGTGGCGCGGCGGCGGTCACAAGCGCCGGTACCGGGTCATCGACTTCAAGCGCGACAAGACCGGCATTCCCGGCAGGGTCGCCTCGGTCGAGTACGACCCGAACCGGTCGGCTCGCATCGCGCTGATCCACTACGCGGACGGCGAGAAGCGCTACATCATCGCGCCGAACGGTCTCGAGATCGGCCAGACGGTCGTCGCCGGACCGACGGCCGACATCCTGACCGGGAACTCGCTGCCGCTGAAATCGATCCCGCTCGGCACGGTCGTCCACAACGTCGAGCTGACGCCCGGCAAGGGCGGCCAGATGGTCCGGTCCGCCGGCGCGGGCGCCCAGGTCATGGCCAAGGAGGGCGAGCACTGCCTCCTCCGCATGCCCTCCGGCGAGCTCCGCAAGGTCCGCATCGGCTGCTACGCCACGATCGGGCAGGTCGGGAACCTCGAGCACGAGAACGTCTCGGTCGGCAAGGCGGGCCGGAACCGGTGGCTGGGCTGGAAGCCGCACAACAGAGGCGTCGCAATGAACCCGGTCGACCATCCGATGGGCGGCGGCGAGGGGAAGACGTCGGGCGGACGGCACCCCTGCTCCCCGTGGGGCTGGAAGACCAAGGGGTCGAAGACCCGGAACAACAAGCGCACTGACAACATGATCGTCAAGCGCCGCAAGAAGTAAGGCGGAGCGAAGGAAACCCTGATGTCGCGTTCGACAAAGAAAGGCCCCTTCGTGGACGGGCACCTCCTGGAGAAGATCGTCGCCCTCAACTCGGCAGGGGACAAGCGCGTGGTGAAGACCTGGTCGCGCCGTTCGACGATCATGCCCGAGATGGTCGGTCACACGCTCGCGGTCCATAACGGGAAGAAGTTCATCCCCGTCTACCTCTCCGAGAACATGGTGGGACACAAGCTCGGCGAGTTCTCTCCCACCCGGACCTTCAAGGGCCACTCCGGCCGGAAGGTCGAGAAGGGGGCCACGCCGGCCCCGGCGGCGAAGTAACGGAGGCCCGATGGAAGCCGTCGCCCGCCTCCGTCACTACCGCGGCTCCGCACAGAAGGTGCGGCTCGTCGCGGACCTCATTCGCATGAAGCCCGTCGGCCGTGCGCTCGCGATGCTGCGCGCGACGCCGAAGGGCTGCGCCCCCGACCTGAAGAAGCTGCTGGAGTCGGCCGTCGCCAACGCCCAGCAGAACGGCTCCGGCGTCGACGCCGACGCCCTCGTCGTCTCCCGCATCCTCGTGGACGGCGCCGGGCGCAAGCCGCTTCAGCGGAACGCGATGCTCCGCTCGATCTCGAACTACAAGAAGCGCTTCGCCCGGCCCCGTTTCATGAGCGGTCCGCAGGGCCGGATGTGGCTCGTGACGCGGCCGTTCGTCCACGTGACGGTCCACCTGTCGGACGACCCCGTCGTCCGGCGCAAGGCGGGGCTCCCCGCAGAGCCGGCGCGGCCGGTCGCCAGGAAGAAGGGGGGCAAGGTCGCCGCGGCCGTCGCGAAGGCCGGCGCCCGTCCGTCCGCCCCGAAGGCCGAAGCCCGGCCGAAGGCCCCCAGGGCGAACAAGAGCGCGAAGGCCTCGGAGCCCGCCGGCGGGCAGGAGTAGCAACGATGGGTCAGAAGGTTCATCCGTACGGGTTCCGCATCGGCTACAACCGGACGTGGCACTCGCGCTGGTACGCGGAGAAAGACTATCTCCGCTTCCTCCACGACGACCTCAAGCTCCGGGCCGAGCTCAAGCGCGACCTCGCGAACGCGGCTGTCTCCGAGGTGGAGATCGAACGGGGTAACAAGCTCAAGATCAACATCATGACCGCCCGGCCCGGCGTCATCATCGGAAAGAAGGGCGCCGCGGTCGACCAGCTCCGCGACCGCCTCCAGCGGCGCCTCGGCAAGGACATCCACGTCAACATCGTCGAGATCCAGCGCCCCGAAACAGACGCCCAGCTCGTCTCTGAATCCATCGCGATGCAGCTCGAGCGGCGGGTCGCTTTCCGCCGGGCCATGAAGAAGGGGATGGAGTCGGCCTTTCGCTTCGGTGCCCAGGGGATCAAGATCCGCTGCTCGGGCCGCCTCAACGGCGCCGAGATCGCGCGGTCGGAGTGGTACCAGGAGGGGCGCCTGCCGCTCCACACCCTCAAGGCCGACATCGACTACGGCTTCGCCGAGGCCCGCACGACGTACGGGAAGATCGGCGTCAAGTGCTGGATCTACAAGGGCGACCTGCACCGGCTGAAGTCGCGCCGGAAGGTGGCCTGATGAAGCCGGGGGTTTCTCGATCCCCCCGGTTCCCCCGCGGGGAATTCCGGGTTCGGGTGTAAGGGACTGAAATCATGTTGATGCCCTCCAAGGTCAAGTACAGAAAGCAGCAGAAGGGGCGCCGGCGCGGCACCGCGCTGCGCGGCGGCTCGCTGTCCTTCGGCGAGTTCGGCTTGCAGGCCCTCGAGGCCGGCTGGCTCACGGCGCGGCAGATCGAGGCCGGCCGAGTCGCGATCCAGCGCCACGTCAAGCGCGGCGGCAAGCTCTGGATCCGCGTCTTCCCCGACAAGCCCATCACCAAGAAGCCCGCCGAGACCCGAATGGGCAAGGGGAAGGGTGCGCCGGAGGCATGGGTCTCCGTCATCAAGCCCGCCCGCATCCTGTTCGAGATGGAAGGCGTCGAAGAGAAGATCGCCCGGGACGCCTTCCGGCTCGCCGCCGACAAGATCGGCATCAAGACCCGGTTCATCTCGCGCGCTTTCGAGGAGGCCGTGCGATGAAAGGGACGACCGTCGAGACGATGAAGGGCTGGTCCGCCGACGAGCGCACCGTCAAGCTCCGCGATTGGACGCAGGCGCTCTTCAACCTCCGCCTCCAGAAGGCCACGGGCCAGCTGGAGAATCCGATGAAGATCCGCCAGCTGCGCCGCGACATCGCGCGGCTGAAGACGGCCGAGAGGCAGGCCCGATGACCACCGAGACCACACCCGCCGCGGCGAAGCCCGCAGCCCGCAAGAGCCGCAAGGTCGGCACGGTCGTCTCCAACAAGATGGAGAAGACCGTCGTCGTCGAGGTCACCCGCCTCGTCAAGCACGACCGCTACGGCAAGTTCCAGAAGAGGTCCGCCCGATTCCTCGCGGACGACCGCGTCCTCGCGTGCATTCCGGGGGACGTCGTCGAGATCGAGGAGACGCGGCCGCTCTCGGCGCGGAAGCGCTGGCGTGTCCGCGCCATCGTGACCGCGGCGCGGCGCGAAGGGTAAGGGAGGAGAGCCACCATGATTCAGATGGGGACGATCCTCGAGGTCGCGGACAACTCGGGCGCCAAGCGGCTCTTCTGCATTCGTCTCAAGGGGGGGTCCGTCGGACAGTACGGGCACCTGGGGGACGTGATCACCTGCGCGGTGAGGGAGTCGGCTCCGGATGCGCCGGACGCGGTCAAGAAGGGGAAGGTCGTGAAGGCCGTCATCGTGCGGACGCGCCGCGAGCAGCGCCGCCGGGACGGCAGCTACATCCGGTTCGACAACAACGCGGCCGTCCTGATCAACAACGAGAAGGAGCCGATCGGCACCCGTGTGTTCGGGCCGGTCGCGCGGGAGCTCCGCGAGAGGAAGTTCATGAAGATCATCTCGCTCGCTCCCGAGGTGATCTGAGGCGCCCGAGATGAAGAAAAAACAGCCCGAATACAAGGGAAAGACCTCCGTCCGGAAGGGAGACGACGTCGTCGTCCTGACCGGCAAGGACCGGGGGGCGCACGGGAAGGTCCTGCGCGTCGTGCCGGCGAAGGGAAGGGTCGTGGTGGAGGGCGTGAACCTCATCAAGCGTGCCACGCGCCCGAACCCGCAGAAGAACATCAAGGGCGGGATCGTCGAGAAGGAAGCGGCGATCGCCGTCTCGAACGTCATGCTCCGCGACCCGGAGACGGGCAAGCCGACGCGGGTCGGCGTGCGCGTCGAAGGGGACGAGCGCGTCCGCTACGCGCGCCGGAGCAACGCGACG
The DNA here is from genome assembly GCA_963696015.1 of uncultured Holophagales bacterium. Classification (GTDB taxonomy): domain Bacteria; phylum Acidobacteriota; class Thermoanaerobaculia; order UBA5066; family UBA5066; genus UBA5066. The sequence goes on along the minus strand of CAVOJA010000023.1, from coordinate 43,331 downwards.
ATCTCGTCCGTCGTCAAGAAGGCGGGGGCGTAGGCCATGTCGCGGCTCAACGAGAAGTACCGCAAGGACGTCGTCCCGGTCCTGAAGAAGGAATTCGGGATCGACAACAACATGGCGGTCCCGAAGATCGAGAAGGTCGTCCTGAACATGGGCGTCGGCGAGGCGATCACGAACGTGAAGATCGTCGAAGCCGCCGCCGAGGAGCTGACCAAGATCGCCGGCCAGCGCGCCGTCATCACGAAGGCGCGCAAGTCGATCGCGACGTTCAAGCTCCGCGCCGGCATGCCGATCGGCTGTCGGGTCACACTGCGCGGCGAGCGGATGTACGACTTCCTCGACCGCCTTCTGAACATCGCCCTTCCGCGGGTGCGTGACTTCCGCGGCGTGCCCACGCGGGCCTTCGACGGCCGCGGGAACTACACGCTCGGCATCAAGGACCACCTCGTCTTCCCGGAGATCGACCCGGGCAAGGTGGACAAGTCGAAGGGCCTCAACGTCACGATCGTGACGACGGCCGGCTCCGACGACAGGGCGAGAGTCCTGCTCCGCGAGCTGGGCATGCCGTTCGGGCGCTAGGAACAAGGGAGAACCGTCGATGGCTCGTCGCTCCTCAATCGTCAAGTCCAACAGGACTCCGAAGTTCACCGTCCGTGCGAAGAACCGCTGCAAGATCTGCGGCCGGCCCCGCTCGTACATGCGCAAGTTCGGCACCTGCCGCATCTGCTTCCGAAACCTCGCGCTCGCGGGCTACGTCCCGGGCGTGACCAAGGCGTCGTGGTGAGGGGGGGCGCATGGCTGTACTGACCGACCCGATCGCCGACCTCCTGACCCGTGTGCGGAACGGCCTGTCCGCCCGCCACGAGAAGATCGACGTCCCGTCCTCCAGGCTGAAGATCGAGATCGCCCGGATCCTCAAGGACGAGGGCTACCTCAAGAACTTCAAGATCCTGGACGACAAGGGCGCCGGAATGCTGCGCCTCTACCTCAAGTACGACGACGGCGGCAACCCCGTCATTCACGGCCTGACGCGCGTCTCGCGCCCGGGTCGCCGGCTCTACCGCGGCAAGGACGACCTCCCCCGCGTGCTGGGGGGGCTCGGAATCGCCATCGTATCGACTTCGCAGGGACTCCTCACCGGCCACGACGCGCGCAAGCGCGGCCTGGGCGGCGAGGTCGTCTGCTCGGTCTGGTAGGGCCGGGAGAGAACACGATGTCGCGAGTGGGAAAGAAGCCAATCACCCTTCCGAAGGGCGTCGAAGTCAAGGTCGATGCCGCGGGAGTCCACGTCAAGGGGCCCAAGGGGACGGTGTCCACGCCGATCCTCGACGGCATCTCCGTCGCCGTGAAGGACGGCCGCGTCGACCTCGTGAGAGCGAGCGAGGAGAAGCGGATCCGTGCCTTTCACGGCCTGAACCGGGCGCTCGTCGCCAACGCCGTTCTCGGTGTCGCGGACGGCTACCGTCGTGCCATCGACCTCGTCGGAATCGGCTACAAGGCCGAGAAGAAGGGGGACGTCGTCGTCTTCACGTGCGGCTACTCGCACACCGTCCGGTTCCCAGAGCCGGCGGGCGTGACGATCGAGGTGGCTGCGGACGCGAAGGCCAAGGACGTGACGCACATCGTCGTCACGGGTGTCGACAAGCAGAAGGTCGGCGAGACGGCCACGCGGATCCGCGGCATCAAGCCGCCCGACCCCTACAAGCTCAAGGGCTTCCGCTTCGTCGGCGAGGTCCTGAAGAAGAAGGCCGGAAAGGCCACCGGCAAGTGAGGTCCCCAGGATGAACAGGGCTCAGGCACGCGTCGAGGCGCGAGAGGGATCCACGAGAGGATCCGCCAGAAGGTCGCAGGGACTTCCCAGAGGCCCCGGCTGGCCGTCCGCAGGACATTGAAGTACATCTACGTCCAGCTCATCGACGACGCGTCCGGTCACACGGTCGCGCAGGCCAGCTCCCGCGAGGCGGTCGTCCTCGGTGGGAAGAAGAGCGCGGCCGGCAAGGCGGCGGCGGTTTCCGTCGGCGCCCTGATCGCCGAGCGGGCAAAGGAGAAGGGAATCGCCGCGGTCGTCTTCGACCGGGGCGGGCACCTCTACCACGGCAACGTCAAGGCTCTCGCCGACTCCGCGCGCGAGAAGGGGTTGAAGTTTTGAGCAGCACACCCACGAACCGTCCCCCCCGCTTCGGCAACCGTCCGGGCGGTCCGGGCCGCGGCCCCGGCGGTCCGAACGCCGCGCCGCAGCGTCCCGCGGGCGCTCTCGGAGAGGGCCGCGCGGGAGCCGACCTGATCGACCACGTCGTGCACATCAACCGTGTCACGAAGGTCGTCAAGGGCGGCAAGAACTTCTCCTTTTCCGCGCTCGTCATCGTCGGTGACGGCAAGGGCCGCGTCGGCTACGGCGCCGGGAAGGCGAAAGAGGTCCCCACGGCCATCAAGAAGGGGATCGAGATGGCCAAGAAGACCATGATTCTGGTCACCCTGCGGGGCAAGACGATCCCGCACTCCGTCACGGGACACTACGGGGCCGGCCGGGTCTTCCTCAAGCCGGCCTCGGAAGGGACGGGGGTCATCGCCGGCGGCGCGGTTCGCGCGATCCTCGAGGCCGTCGGCGTCCAGAACATCCTGACGAAGTCGCTCGGCACGACGAACCCGCACAACGTGGTCAAGGCGACGTTCGACGCTCTCCGGAACCTCCACCTGGCCCAGACGATCTTCAAGGCCCGTGGCCGCACGTCCGGCTCGCCGGCCGAGGCAGTCGTCCCGGCTGCGGTCGCCGAGCCGGTTCCCGAGGCCGTGGCGGAGACCAAGTGATGGCCGAAAGAGAAAAGAGCCCCAAGAAGAAGGACGTCGACGCCCTCCTGACGGAGTTCGCCTCGGCGGCCGGCGTTCCGAAGAAGTCGGCGAAGAAGTCGGACGAGACAGAGACGGCGGAGGTCCCGTCCGGCGCCCCGAAGTCGGCCGCAGCCGCCCCGGCGGCTTCGGCGAAGCCCGTCGTCCCGGCCGCCGAGAAGAAGATGATCCGGATCCGGCAGATCCGCTCCGGCATCTGCACCCCGGTCGACCAGAAGCAGGCCCTCAAGGGCCTCGGCCTCCGGCGCATCCGCCACGAGGTCGTGAGGGCCGACACGCCCGCTACGCGCGGGCAGATCCTCAAGATCCGCCACCTCGTCGAGGTTGTGGGCGAGTAGCGAGAGGGACGAGACACCATGGCTCACGGACTCCACACACTCGGTCCCCGAAAGGGGGCGACGTCGGCGCGCAAGCGCGTCGGCCGCGGCCCCGGCTCCGGCCTGGGGAAGACCTCGGGCAAGGGCCACAAGGGGCAGCAGTCCCGCAGCGGCTACTCGGGCCAGCTCGGGCGCGAGGGCGGCCAGATGCCGCTGCACCGGCGCCTTCCCAAGCGCGGCTTCAAGAACATCTTCCGCAAGGAATGGAACACCGTCCCGGTCGAGGCGCTCGAGCGAGTCTTCGCGGCCGGCGCCACGGTCGACACCGAGTCCCTCGGCAAGGCCGGCCTTCTCCACCGAAAGGGTGCAGAGGTGAAGGTCCTCGGCACGGGAGACCTCAACAAGTCACTGACGGTCGTGGCCCACCAGTTCACGGCGGGGGCACGGAAGAAGATCGAAGCGGCCGGCGGCCGTTGCGAGGAAGTCCCGGCGTGATCATCCTCGAGTCCTTCCGGAACATCTTCGCGGTCCCGGACCTCAGGAAGAGAGTCCTGTTCACTTTCGGGCTGCTGGCGATCTACCGGGTCGGCGCGCACATCCCGACGCCCGGGCTCGACGCCCAGGCGCTCGAGGAGTTCTTCAAGGCGAGCGCCGGCGGGCTCCTCGGGTTCCTGGACATGTTCTCGGGGGGCGCCCTCCGGCGTCTTTCGGTTTTCGCCCTCGGCATCACGCCGTACATCACGGCTTCGATCATCCTGCAGCTCCTGACGGTCGTCTGGCCCTACCTCGAGAAGCTCTCGAAAGAAGGCGAGATGGGCCGGCGGAAGATCACGCAGTACACGCGCTACGGCACCGTCGTCCTGTCGGTCGTCCAGGGAGCTGGAATCGCGCTGTGGCTCTGGGGCTCCACGACGCCGACCGGCAAGTTCCTCGTCCTGCGCGACCCGACGTCGGAGGGCGGGAAGATCCCGTTCGTCCTGATGGCGATCCTCACGCTGACGACGGGGACCGCCTTCGTCATGTGGCTCGGCGAGCAGATGACCGAGCGTGGCATCGGCAACGGCATCTCGCTCATCATCTTCGCCGGCATCGTCGTGGGCCTCCCGACGGGGGTCTGGCAGATGTTCCGGCAGATCCAGCGCGGGCAGATGGCCCTGTTCACGGCGTTGCTCCTGACCATTTTCATGCTCGCCGTCGTGGGCATCATCGTCTTCGTGGAGCGCGCCCAGCGGCGCATCCCGGTCCAGTACGCCAAGCGGGTCGTCGGCCGGCGGGTCTACGGCGGGCAGAACACCTACCTGCCTCTCCGGGTGAACACCGGCGGCGTCATCCCCATCATCTTCGCGGTCTCGATCATCCAGTTCCCGCAGTACCTCGCCTCGGCGTTCAAGAGCGACTTCATGAAGAAGCTGGCGGACCAGCTCGCCATGGGGCAGCCGCTCTACAACCTCTTCTACGCCCTCGCGATCATCTTCTTCTGCTACTTCTACATCTCGATCATCTTCAACCCGACGGACACCGCGGAGAACATGAGGAAGTACGGCGGGTTCATCCCCGGCATCCGTCCGGGCAAGGCGACGTCGGACTACATCGACAGCGTCCTGACGCGCATCACGCTCATTGGCGCCCTCTATCTGACGGTCGTCGCCCTGATTCCCGAATTCCTGCTCATGGGCTTCAAGGTCCAGAGCATCCCGGGGATCGGCGCGTGGCTCGACTCGAACCTGCCGAACTTCATCACCCAGGGCCTGGGCGTGCCGTTCTACTTCGGCGGCACGTCGCTCCTCATCGTCGTGGGGGTCGCGATGGACACCGTGCAGCAGATCGAATCCCAGCTCGTGATGCGGAACTACGACGGGTTCCTCAAGAAGGGCCGCATCCGGGGACGCAGGAGCTAGAGCCGTGTCCGTCGACGTCGTCTTCTTCGGCCCACCCGGGGCCGGCAAGGGAACGCAGGCCTCGCGCCTGGCGTCCACGCTCGGCATCCCGCGGATTTCGACGGGGGACCTCCTCCGTTCAAACGTCGCGAGCGGGACCGAGCTCGGGAAGATCGCGAAACCGATCATGGAATCCGGCGCGCTCGTGCCGGACGACCTCGTCATCCGGATGCTCAGGGATCGCGTGGAACAGCCCGACGCGGCGGCCGGAGCGCTCTTCGACGGCTTCCCGCGGACGGTGCCGCAGGCCGGAGCGCTCGACAGGCTCCTCGAGGAGGAGGGCCGCTCGCTGACGGCGGTCCTCTTCATCGACGTCCCGGACGCCCCGATCGTCGAGCGCCTCGTGAAGCGCGCGATGCTCGAGGGACGGGCGGACGACACACCGGAGACCGTGGCGGCGCGCCTCAGGGTCTACCGCGAGAAGACCGAGCCGCTCGCAGAGCTCTACAGGGGCCACGGCGTGTTCCACAGGATCGACGGGGACCGGCCCGTCGAAGCCGTGGCCGGGGACGTCCTCGCCGCGGTGAAGAAGGCCTCGGGCGGGAAGCTCGGATGATCACCTGCAAGGGACGGACGGAGCTCCTGAAAATGGAGCGGGCGACGAAGATCGTCCAGGAGACCCTGGCCGAGTGCGTCGCGGCGTGCCACCCCGGAGTGACCACCGAGGAAATCGACCGGATCGCCGCGAACGGCATCCGGAAGCGGGGCGGCAAGGCCGCCTTCCCGGGCTATCGGGGCTACCCGAAGACGATCTGCTCGTCGGTGAACGAAGAAGTCGTGCACGGGATCCCGACGGCGAAACGAAAGCTCCGGGACGGCGACATCGTCGGTCTCGATCTCGGGGCCATCGTCGAGGGCTACTTCGGCGATGCGGCGCGCACGGCGATCGTCGGCGAGGCGCCGCCGGCCGTGCGTGAGCTCGTGAAGGACACCTGGCGCGCCCTCGTGGCCGGCGTCTCCGCCATACGGGTGGGAGGACGGATCGGCGACATCGGGGCCGCCGTCGAGGCAGTCGCCAAGGCGAAGGGCTACGGCGTCGTCCGCGAGTACGTCGGCCACGGCATCGGGACGGCGCTCCACGAGGAGCCGCAGGTCCCGAACTACGGGCCAGCGGGGAAGGGCGAGATCATCCGCGAGGGGATGACCCTCGCCGTCGAGCCCATGTTCAATCTGGGAACCCCGAAGGTCCGGGTCGGGCCCGACGGCTGGACGGTCCGTACGGCCGACGGCAAGCCTTCCGCACACTTCGAACATACCGTGGTCGCGACGATCGAAGGGCCGATCGTCCTCGGTTTCGGCCGGTTCTCGGCCGACGGTCTCGTCGCCGGAGTCCCGGACGAGACGGAATACCCGGTTCCGGCGGCGCCGCCGCGTGGGGAACCGGCTGCCCCGGGCGCAGCCCGGGCTTTTTCAGGAGAGGGTTTCGAGGCCTAGATGTCCAAGGAAGACGCCATCGAGGTGACTGCGACGGTCATCGAGCCCCTGCCGAACGCGATGTTCAAGGTGGAGCTCGAGAACAAGCACCAGGTCCTGGCCCACATTTCGGGGAAGATGCGGAAGCACTTCATCCGGATCCTGCCGGGCGACAAGGTGCTCGTGGAGCTTTCTCCCTACGACCTGAACCGGGGTCGCATCATCTATCGGTACAAGTAGTAAACTGTAAGGCTCCGCCGGCTTCCGAGGGGAGGCCGAGGCCGAAACGATCGAGGAACCGTATGAAAGTCCGTGCGTCCGTCAAGAAGATCTGCACCAAATGCAAGGTGATCCGCCGGGCCGGGGTCGTCCGAGTCATCTGCGAGAACCCCAAGCACAAGCAGCGTCAGGGTTAGAGGGAACAGGGAATGGCTCGTATCGCCGGCGTCGATCTCCCCCCGAACAAGCGCGTCGAGATCGGTCTCACCTACATCTTCGGGATCGGCCGCCCGTCGGCGAAGAAGATCCTGAAGGACACGGGGGTAGGCCTCGACACGCGGGTAAAGGACCTCTCCGAAGACGAGGTCACGAAGATCCGCAAGAAGATCCAGGACGAGATGAGAGTCGAAGGCGACCTCCGCAAGGAGACCGCCCAGGACATCAAGCGTCTGATGGACATCGGCTGCTACCGGGGTCTCAGGCATCGGCGCGGCCTGCCCGTGCGCGGCCAGAGGACGCACACCAACGCCCGGACTCGGAAAGGCCCGCGGCGCGGCGCCGTGGCCGGCAAGAAGAAGGCTACGAAGAAGTAATGATGAGGAACGCCGATGGCCGCCGCTGACGCCAAGGGCCGCAAGAAGGGCCCCAAGAAAGAAAAGAAGAACGTACCGCACGCCGTGGCGACGGTTCAGGCGTCGTTCAACAACACGATCGTTGCGATTACCGACCCTTCCGGGAATGTGCTCGCTTGGTCCTCCGCAGGCCGGATCGGCTTCAAGGGCTCGCGCAAGGGGACGCCGTTCGCGGCTCAGCTCGCGGCGGGCAACGCCGCCCAGCTGGCGAAGGAGCACGGCGTCCGCACGCTCGACGTGCGCGTCCAGGGCCCCGGCGCGGGGCGCGAGAGCGCGATTCGGGCGCTGGCCGCTGCCGGGCTGGACATTCGTTCCATCAAGGACGCGACCCCGATTCCCCACAACGGCTGCCGGCCCCGCAAACGGCGCCGGGTCTGAGTCCCTGATCCGGCCGGGGGGCGTGGCTCCCCCGCCGGGAACGCGAGAGCGGGAGGCCCTTGAGCCTCCCGACCCCCCCGGACAGGGGGCAGTTCCGGCCCGCGTCGCGCGTGCCGGCGCCTGTAAACCGGCTCCCGATTCCGGGCCGGGACGAAGGGCGGAACGCAACGACGGAATCGGCCAGGAGGTATCCTTTCCCGTGGCGCGTTATCACGAATCCGTCTGCCGGCTCTGCCGGCGTGAAGCCATGAAGCTCTTCCTGAAGGGCGACCGCTGCTTCACGAACAAGTGCGCCATCGAGCGCCGCAACTTCCCGCCCGGCCAGCACGGCCGGAGGCGGTCGAAGATCCTCGGCTACGGCATTCAGCTTCGCGAGAAGCAGAAGCTCAAGAGATTCTACGGGCTTCTCGAGGGCCAGTTCCGGCTGACGTTCGAGAGGGCCGAACGGATGCGCGGCGTCACGGGCGAGAACCTCCTTTCGCTCCTCGAGCGTCGGCTCGACAACGTCGTCCACCGGCTCGGGTTCGCTGCGTCCCGCCAGCAGGCGCGCCAGCTCGTCCGGCACGGCCACGTCGCCATCAACGGGCGAAAGGTCGACGTCCCGAGCTTCACCGTGGGCGCGGGCGCGGTCGTCTCGATCAAAGAGAAGAGCCGCACGAATCCGGGCGTCGTCGCCTCCGTCGACTCGGCCAAGGGCCGCGGCGTGCCGGCCTGGCTCGACCTCGCCGCCGCCGAGTTCAAGGGTACCGTCCGGGCGCTACCGCGCCGCGAGGACGTCTCCCTGCAGGTCAACGAGAAGCTCATCGTCGAGCTCTACAGCAAGTGACGGGCGGGGCCCCGAGGAGAAGCGAACGATGATGTGGAAGGGCTTCCAGCGACCGAACCGCCTCGAGGTGGACGAGGAGTCGGGGAACTATGGCCGGTTCACCGCCCAGCCGCTCGAGCGTGGCTGGGGAACGACGGTCGGCAACGCGCTCCGGCGCGTCCTCCTCTCGTCGATCGAGGGATCGGCGATCACCGCCGTGAAGATCGACGGCGTCGAGCACGAGTTCACGGCGATGCCTGGCGTCGTCGAGGACGTCACCGACGTCATCCTGAATCTCAAGAGTCTCGCCATCCGGATGCACGAGGACGGTCCGCGGACGATCGTCCTCGACGCGAAGTCGAAGGGCGCCGTCACGGCCGACGTGTTCGAGGACGACGCCCAGGTCGAGATCCTGAACTCCGACGCGCCCATCGCGACGCTCGCCGACGGAGGTCGCCTCCGTCTCGAGGCGACGGTCACGAAGGGCCGCGGGTACGTACCGGCCGATCGCAACTTCGACGCCGAGGCCCCGATCGGCACGATCCCGCTCGACTCGGCGCACTCGCCGGTTCGTCGCGTGAACTATCACGTCGAGGCGGCTCGGGTCGGCCAGGCGACCGACTACGACAAGCTCGTCCTCGAGGTCTGGACGAACGGCACGATGACTCCCCGGGACGCCATCGGGGTCGCTGCGGAGCTCCTGCACGGACACCTCATCATCTTCCTGAACAAGGAATCGGACGAGGGCGGGGCCGCGACCGGGCCCGAGATTCCCCAGAGTGAGCTCGACGCTCTCCTCGACACGAACGTCGAGGAGCTCGAGCTCTCCGTCCGCAGCGCGAACTGTCTGAAGAACGCAGGCATCCGGAGCCTTCGCGAGCTCGTGCAGAAGACCGAGAAGGAAATGCTCGAGACGAAGAACTTCGGGCGGAAGAGCCTGAACGAGATCAAGGAGATCCTGCGCGAAAAGGGGCTCGCCTTCGGCATGAAGCTCGAAGCCCCCTCGAGCGCGGGTCGCTGAGGACCTGACCGATGCAGCACAACCGGGCCGGACGCAAGCTGGGGCGGACCAGCGCGCACCGAAAGGCCCTCTTCCGCAATCAGCTGACGTCCCTTTTCCTCCACGAGCGGATCCAGACGACGATCTCCAAGGCCAAGGAGCTTCGGCCCCTCGCCGAGAAGCTCGTCACGCTCGGGAAGAGGGGGGGGCTCCACGCCCGCCGCCTCGCACTGCGCGACGTGACTCAGGATGCGACCAAGCGCCTCTTCGACGAGATCGCGCCGCGCTTCGCGACGAGGCCGGGCGGCTACACGAGGATCCTCAAGCTCGGGCAGCGCCAGGGTGACGCCGCCGAGAAGGCGATCATCGAGTTCGTCGACTTCGACTTCGCGCAGCGGCGGGCCGAGAAGAAGGCCGCCGACAAGGCCGTGGAGAAAAAGGAGACGCTGCTCGAAAAGGCGCGTCGCCTCGTGACCGGGAAGGGCGCGGCCGACAAGGACGCCGGCAAGGCGGACGAGTCGACCGAAGCCGGCGAGGGCAAGGCCGAGAAGAAGCCCGTGAAGAAGGCCGCCCCGAAGATGACCAAGCCCGCCAAGGACTCCGCGCCGAAGACCCCGAGGGCCAAGGTGGAGAAGAAGGGCGGCTCCACGACCCGCACCCCCCGCAAGGCGGGAGGCGCCTAGACCGACGTTTCCGGGGGCCCTCCGCCTGCGGGCGGAGGGCCGTCCGACGCCGCAGCCCCTATCGCGGCGAGAACCCCCTCCAGCTCCAGCAGAAGCGCCTTCGTCGAGAACGGTTTCGTCAGGAAGCGCGCGGCGCCGAGGCGCAGCGCCGTCGCCCGCTCGTCCGGGTGTGTACGGGCGGTCAGGACGATGACCGGAATCGTGGCGGTCCTCGGGTCCTTCTTGAGGCGTTCGAGAACGTCGAATCCCGACACGTCCGGAGTGAGCGAGACGTCGAGGAGGACGGCGTCCGGACGGTCGGCGAGGGCGGTACGCAACGCACTCTCCCCATCTGCCGCTTCGATCGGGACGAGTCCCGCCGTTCGCAGCTTGAAGACGAGGATCTTGAGGATGTACGGCTCGTCGTCGACGACGAGAATCCGCCGTCCGCAGAGGTTCCGGCGTTCCTCCACTCGTCTCGAGTCTACCGGGCTCCGAGGAGAAGGACCACGGACACCGCCTCCCGTCGGCCGTGGGTGATCGTGACGTGCGCAGCGGTGACCCCGAGGGCGTTTGCGCGGGCCCGGGCCCGGCCGGTGAGGACGAGCCGCGGCCGGCCTGCCGGTTCGCGCGCAACGGCAATCTCGCGGAACGAGACCCCCTTCATCCCCGTTCCGAGGGCTTTCATCGCCGCCTCTTTCGCGGCGAAGAGGCCTGCGACATGCTCGCCGATCCGCCGCGATTCGTGAGCGCGTCTCAGCTCGCCCGGAGCGCAGATCCGGTCGAGGAACCGTCTCCCGTGGCGGTCCAGCGCCTCCTCGATCCTGTCAATCTCGCAGAGGTCGATTCCGAGGCCCAGGACGTGACCGCCGTGGGGGTATGCGGCGGCGAGAAGTGCGGCGCTGAGAGACGCGTCGGTCGTCATTCGGGCCTGCCCCGCCGGCCAAGGAGCTCCCGACTGGCGAGAACGACGTGGAGGACTCCGAGCCCGGCTACGAATCCCCGGAAGGAGGTGGACGCGAGGAGCGGCTCGAGCGAAGACGGGGCCGGAACGACGACCCGGTGCATCCAGAGCCGGCTCCACGGGGCCAGGACGAGGAAGAGCCCCGCCTCCAGGAAGTAGAAGCCGAGAACGACCTGCAAAGCCCTGCTGGAACGGCTCTCGGACATCCCGGCATTGTAGAGGGCGAGAGCGGGAAGAATCCGGGTTCAGCCGCGCGGCGAGGAGCTTCTGTGCGGAGTGTCACCCGAGCGGGACGCTGGCGGTGCCGACGGGGGGGAGGACGGGGCGCTGTAGGACCTCGCCGGCGGCTCGGAGCGCGGGGCAGGGGCCGAGCGGGGTGCATCGTAGGAGCGGGAGGGGGGGGGAGCGACGTAGGACCTCGCCGGCGGCTCGGAGCGCGGGGCAGGGGCAGAGGGCGGGGCATCGTAGGAGCGGGAGGGGGGCGCGACGTAGGGCCTCGCCGGTGGTTCGGAGCGCGGGGCCACAGAAGCCGGGGGCGGGACGCCGCTCGAGCGGGACGGCGTGGATGCGCCCCGCCACCCCTCGTCGCCTCTGAGACCTGGGACCTCGCGGTGGGATGGGGAGCTCGATTCCGATACCGGCCGGGTCGCACCCTCGCGCCTCGAAGGAGAGGCGGCCGTCGAGGTCCAGGGCTCGGACTCGGTCGGAGCCTCGCGCCGGCCGGTGCCCTGCGGTGTCTCCGAGGTCTTGAGCACTGGGGCGGAACGACGGGAGGGTACGTCGAACGATCGGGACGGGGTCGCTCCCGAACGCGTCTCGCCTTCGAGGGAGCGCCAGCCGTCGTCACTCCTCACGTTTCGGTCTCGGCCGAATCCGCCGCCCAGCGGCGCCTCGGCCTCTCGCCGCGGCGTGGCGTCCATCGTGCGCCCCAAGCGGGCCGCGGATTCGACGCGTCCGTCGCGCCAGGTCTCGCGCGGCGTGGAGCCGGCACCGCGGCTCGACGTGCCGCCGTCTGCGCTGCGGTAGGGAGTGGACGCCGAGCCGGGGCCTCGGTCGGCCCCTCGCGAGGGCACACCCGCGGCCGACCCGGCCGGGAGCTCCCGGCGCGGTGCGCCGATCTGATCGGCGAAGACGGGCCGGTATCCCGGATCCTGGCCGGGCGTCACGAACGAACGACGGAGAGCCTCCTGCGTCGAGGTCCCGAGCGTCCCCTCGCGCCGGAGGACGGACGTGATGTCTTCGATGCCTCGGCCTTCGCGTGTCACGGCACCGAGCGTCCGGGGCACCCTTCGAACTGCGTCCTGGACGACCGTCGTCACCGAGCCGCCCTGCCCCCGGTCGATCCGGAGCGGGCTCGTCGCCACGATGCCGCGTTCGCCTGCGCGGAAGCCGACGCGGTCCTGTCCGAGGACGTCTCGGCGGGAGTCGAAGCGCGTGCCGAGGCGGCTCACCGATGCATAGCTCCACCCACGAGGATCGACCCGGGTGACGTCGACCTGGCCGCGAAGGTGTGGATAGGCGAGTGTGCCTCGCTCGGCGCCGGACCCCTTCCGGTTGGACCGCAGATACGGTCCGGGGTGGCCATCGCCGTTTCCGCCGCCGTAGCCGCCACCGTGGTGCCCGCCGTAGTACCCGCCGTAGTACCCGATCGGGCACCAGCCGACCCACGACGGGGTGTAGCTCCAGTAGACCCACGCGGGCGAGTAATAGGCGCCCGGGCTCCAGTACCAGCCGAAGCCCACGTCCCAGTCCCAGGATCCGTAGTGGTACGGGAGCCAGCCCCAGGGCTCGTAGGACACCCAGGTCAGCCCGGCGGGTGACCATCGCCAGTAGCCGTCGACGTACGGCCGCCAGTCGATCGCGACGGACGGCCGCCACGCGTAGGAGCCGTTCACGAGGATCCACGACCCGTGCTGATCGAAGTCGGCGACGGCGGAGTCGTAGCCGTACTCGGCCGAGACGTAAGGTGAGCCGGTTCCCTCACCGGCGAGGTTGCGCCGTTCTCCGACGAAACGGGTGAATCGGTCGCGCGGCTCGTCCATCCAGTCGATCTCGAGCGTGGCGTCTCCGGAGGCGAAAACGTACTGGCCGGCACGCAGCGTGGCCCGGCCGGAGCGGGCGTAGACCTCGGCCTGGCCGGTGATCACGTAGATTTCCGTACCCCGTCGTCCGGTCTCGACCCGCAGCAGCCCCTCCTCCGGGAGGACGACCGTGACGTCGTCGGTGTCGATGCGCGTTGCCTGGTCTCGGGAGGTCGACCCGCGATGCTCGAGCGAGACGGCTCCACGCTCCAGGAAGATGGAGTCCCTGTCGTCCTCGGCTTCGTACGTGTTCGCGAGCCGGTCGAACCGGAGGTTCGTCTGGACGTCGATCCGGAGAATGTTCCCGTCCGCAAGTATCGCTTCGGCGCGCGACGTCGAGCCGGTGGAGATCCGGTCTCCCGCGAGAATGGGAGTGTTCAGCCGGGCGGAGGAATCGTCCTCCGCTCTCGATACGAGGGAGACCTCGGAGCCGGCGTAGGAAAGGTACGAGTATCCCTCACGCTGGGCAGCGGCCGTAGTGGCCGGAAGCAGGAAGGCGATTGCGAGGGCGATCCGGGGAGCGTGGGAGGTCATCGGAGCCATCCTTCCGCCGATTTCGATGCGACCCTCGTGCCAGCCGGGACGTCCACCCTGGGAGACACGAGACGAAGGGTGCGAGAAGTCGACCCGGGAAAAGAGACGCTTGACCCACGCGCTCCTGCGGGTCAACCTTGAGACGTGGTCTTCGAATTCCTCAAGAAGAAGTTTCATGACCTGACGACGACCGCTGTTCCGCCTGATCCCAAGGTTCCTTCGGCGGCTGCGGGGAGCTACGAGGAGCGTCGGTCGGAGGCCGAGGCGCTCCACGAGAATGGGGACACGGCCAGGGCAGTCGAGCTCCTCGAGGGCCTGGCTGCAGACCTCGCGGGGGACGGGAGCTTTCCGCTCGCCGTCGCGGTGAGGCACCAGATCAGCTCGTGGACGGCAGGTCCCCCGCTGGCGCAGACCGCTGCCGAGGACGGTGAAATGATGGTCCGCCAGCGGGAGGTGAGCGGCAGCCTGAAGGTCCTGCCCGGAGGGGTGTCTCCGGTCCAGCTCGTGCCCGAGGGGCTCCGGACCTCGCGGTTCTTCGCCGACATGACGAGCGAGGAGGTCGCCGGCTTCATCGCCTCCACGGGGCGTAGGACGTTTCGCGAGGGGGAGGTGGTCCTCGAGCAGGGCGAGGAGGGGCGCAGCCTCTTCATCTTGACGCGGGGCGTTCTCGGGGTCGAGACGACCGGGGCCGCGGGAGGTGTTCTGCGGATGGGCGTGCTGACCATGGGGGACGTTTTCGGCGAAGTCGCCTTCCTCACAGGCCGTCCGCGCACCGCCACCATCGTCGCCGAGACCGGGGCCGAGTGCCTCGAGATCGGGGCCGAGGCGTGGACGGGAATTCTGGGGAAGTATCCGCGCGTTCAGAAAGTCCTGGAAGAGGTCCATCGCGAACGGGCGCGTTTCGCGGCCGACGCCATTCTCGAGGACGTGCGTCGGCGAAGGGAAGACAAAGGGGTCTGAATGGCCATTCGGGACATCCTGAAGTACGGCGACCCACGGCTCGTCGCCAGGAACGAGGACGTCACGGATTTCGAGGACCCGTCGCTCCAGGGTCTGGTTCGGGATCTCCTGGAGACCGGATGGGCGGCCCCGGGGCTCGGAATCGCGGCGCCCCAGATCGGCGTCAACAAGCGGATCTGCGTCGTCGACCTTTCGGTCGGCCAGGACCCTTCCCAGGTCCTCGTCCTCGTCAACCCGCGCGTCGTCGATGCCCAGGGATTCGTGAGGGACGAGGAGGGGTGCCTCTCATTTCCCGACATCGTCGAGATCATCGAGCGTCCCGAGGCCGTCGCCGTCGAGGCGTACGACGAGAAGGGCGTGAAGCGGGTCCTCGAAGGGGCAGACCTCCTTGCGCGCGCCTTCTGTCACGAGATCGACCATCTCGACTCGCGCCTTTTCACCGAGCGGATGTCCAGCCTGAAGCGGAGCCTGGTCCTGCGCAAGGTCGTCAAGCGCCAGAAGCGCGGCGAGTGGTAGGACGCGCCTGACGCAGAGGGGTCTCCGGTCTGCGACGGAGGGGAGGCGCCAAATGCCACTGGGAGGCTCGTGGCGAGCGACCCCGATCCGTTCCCGATTCACGATGGAGGGGAGGTGCCGAAGGCGCCGCGTGGAGGCTCGTGGCGAGCGACCCCGATCCGTTCCCGATCCACGATGGAGGGGAGGCGCCGAAGGCGCCGCGGGGAGGCTCGTGGCGAGCCTCCCCGATCCGTTGCCGATCCACGATGGAGGGGAGGCGCCGAAGGCGCCGCGGGGAGGCTCGTGGCGAGCGACCCCGATCCGTTGCCGATCCACGATGGAGGGGAGGCGCCGAAGGCGCCGCGGGGAGGCTCGTGGCGAGCGACCCCGATCCGTTGCCGATCCACGATGGAGGGGAGGTGCCGAAGGCGCCGCGGGGAGGCTCGTGGCGAGCGACCCCGATCCGTTGCCGATCCACGATGGAGGGGAGGCGCCGAAGGCGCCGCGGGGAGGCTCGTGGCGAGCGACCCCGATCCGTTGCCGATCCACGATGGAGGGGAGGTGCCGAAGGCGCCGCGGGGAGGCTCGTGGCGAGCGACCCCGATCCGTTGCCGATCCACGATGGAGGGGAGGCGCCGAAGGCGCCGCGGGGAGGCTCGTGGCGAGCGACCCCGATCCGTTCCCGATCCACGATGGAGGGGAGGCGCCGAAGGCGCCGCGGGGAGGCTCGTGGCGAGCGACCCCGATCCGTTGCCGATCCACGATGGAGGGGAGGCGCCGAAGGCGCCGCGGGGAGGCTCGTGGCGAGCGACCCCGATCCGTTGCCGATCCACGATGGAGGGGAGGCGCCGAAGGCGCCGCGGGGAGGCTCGTGGCGAGCGACCCCGATCCGTTGCCGATCCACGATGGAGGGGAGGCGCCGAAGGCGCCGCGGGGAGGCTCGTGGCGAGCCTCCCCGATCCGTTGCCGATCCACGATGGAGGGGAGGCGCCGAAGGCGCCGTGGGGAGGCTCGTGGCGAGCCTCCCCGATCCGTTTCAGTGTGTGCCGCGAAGGGTCTGGATCATGTCGGCCCGATGAAGCGTCCGGGCCAGGTGCCCGGCGAGCGCCACGAGATGCTCGAGCTCGGTCGAGTCGCCGGCTGCCGGGAGGCTGCTGTGACGGTGGATTCGGAGCGTCCCGAGGAGCTCCGGACCGACCCACAGGGGCGCGGCCACGACGATCCAGTCTCCGGCGGGATCGCGTCCCTCGCCCGGGAGGCGGGGGGCCTTCTCGACGCGGGGATCCTCGGAGAGGGCGAGGGCGGCGAGGTAGGACGGGGGCGATCCGCCCGGCCACGTGGGGGAGAGGGTCGTCCGGGTTTCCGG
The DNA here is from genome assembly GCA_963696015.1 of uncultured Holophagales bacterium. Lineage (GTDB taxonomy): Bacteria > Acidobacteriota > Thermoanaerobaculia > UBA5066 > UBA5066 > UBA5066. The sequence goes on along the minus strand of CAVOJA010000023.1, from coordinate 26,724 downwards.
CCGGCCGGGCTGGCGGAAGTGGAGCGTGACGCCATCGGCGCCGAAGAGCTGGGCGATGCGGTCGAGGATCGGTCCGAGCGCCGCCGCCCGCTTTTCCTCGGTGTCGGCCTCCTCGGCCTCGAGCTTGTCGGTGATCTCGTGCTGCAGCTCGAGGAAGCGCGTCCGCGCGCCGAGCGTGTCGAGGAGGTTCTTGGTGCGCAGGGCGTTCTTCGTCCGCGCCTTCAGCTCGCGCGCGGAGAACGGCTTCGTCAGGTAGTCGTTGGCGAGCGCTTCGAAGCCCTTCAGGAGGTCTTCTTCCTCCGTCCGGGCCGTCACGAAGAGCACCTGAGTGTCGGCCGTCTCCGGGAACGTCTTGATCCGGCGGCAGACTTCGTAGCCTGAGAGGTCGTCCATCCTCACGTCGAGCAGGACGACGTCCGGCGCCCGCTGGGCCACCTTCTCGAGGGCCTCGGTGCCCGAGAAGGCGCTTTCGAAGTCGCAGTCGAGCTCTTCAGCGATGTAGGACGCGACTTCCGCCTGGAAAGGGTCGTCGTCGACGAGGAGGATGAGCGGCCGGGAGGTGCGTGGGCGAAACATCGGAACGGGCGTTATCCCTCGCCGGGGCGGGGGCGTCAAGGAGATTGCGATGCACTGCCGTCGCGACGAGAATGCCGCATCGTGAGCCTGCGCCTTTTCGATACTGCGGCCCGTTCCCTGGTCGATTTCGAGCCACTCGTTCCCGGCCACGTCGGCCTCTACACCTGCGGGCCGACGGTCTACAACCGGGTCCACATCGGCAATCTCAGGACCTTCGTCTGGGAGGACGTGATGTGCCGGGCCTTTCGGAGCCTGGGCCTCTCGGTGACCCAGGTGATGAACCTGACCGACATCGACGACAAGACGATCCGGGGCGCCGTCGCCGAAGGGCTCCCGCTCCGGGATTTCACCGATCGGCACATCGCGACCTTCTTCGAGGATCTGAAGACCCTCAACGTCGTGCCGGCCGACGTCTACCCGCGCGCGACGGACCACGTTCCCGAAATGGTCGAGATCGTGAAGAAGCTGACGGAGCGGGGGCACACCTACGAGAGCGACGGCACCATCTGGTTCCGGATCGCCTCGTTCCCTTTCTACGGAAAGCTCTCCCGGGTGGACCTCTCCTCGATGAAGCGCGGCGCCCGCGTCGCCGACGACGAGTACGAGAAGGAGGACGTCCGCGACTTCGCCGTCTGGAAGGGGGCGAAGGAAGGGGAGCCCGAGTCGGCGCTGTGGGAGACGGAGCTCGGGAAGGGGCGGCCTGGCTGGCACCTCGAGTGCTCCGCGATGTCGATGAAGTACCTCGGCGAGACGCTCGACATCCACACGGGCGCCGTCGACAACGTCTTCCCTCACCACGAGAACGAGATCGCCCAGAGCGAAGGGGCGACGGGGAAACCGTTCGTGAGGACGTGGCTCCACGCCGAGCACCTGATCGTCGACGGCGAGAAGATGGCGAAGTCGAAGGGGAATTTCTACACGCTTCCCGACGTCCTCACACGCGGGTACTCGCCCCGGGCGATTCGGTACCTGCTCCTCTCGGTTCCCTACCGGCAGAAACTGAACTTCACGTTCGACGCGCTGCACGGAGCGGCCTCGGCAGTGGAGCGGCTCGAGTCGCTCGACGCCCGCCTCGGCGAGCGGGCCGGCGCGGCGAGGGCCGAAGCCTCGGAGTCCTTCGCGGCGAGGCTCGCCGAAGGGCGGGCCGCCGTAAAGGCGGGCTGGGAGGACGACCTGAACTCTGCGGCGGCCCTCGGTGCCCTCTTCGGCTTCGTGAAGGAGGCGAACACCGCGCTCGAGGCGGGCCAGCTCGCGCCGGAGGACGCCGCCGCAGCCCGCGCGTTCCTGCGGGAAGCGGACGGGGTCCTCGGCGTCCTCCCCGACGGGGAGGACGCCTCGCTCGAGGCGGAGGTCGAGGCGAAGATCGCCGCGCGCCAGGACGCGCGAAAGCGGCGCGACTTCGCGGCCTCCGACGCGATCCGCGACGAGCTGGCGTCCCGCGGAATCCTCCTCGAGGACACGCCCCAGGGAGTGAGGTGGCGGCGGAAGGGTTGACAGGTTCCCGGGGTTCCCTCCAGAATTCGCGCGCGATGACGTTCGCTTCGGTCCTCTGGCACTGGCATCACGCGTAGCGACGACGAGCGACACCCGCTCGTCGGACGCGAGTCGTCCGAGGGCGCGGGGAGACAGAGACAACCGCAATAGACCCCCTCGGACGACCGAGGGGGTCTTGTTTTGGGTCTCACGGCAGAACGTACGCTCCTCGTCGCCTCGCTGGGCCGCCCGACGAACGTCGGCCTGATTGAGGCCGCGCGCCTCGTCGACCAGCGCGTCCCGGCCGTCGAGGTCCGGCTCGACGCGTTGCTGGAGGCGCCCGATATCCCGGCTCTGCGCGAGGCGTTCCGGGGCCGGACCCTCCTCGCGACGCTCCGGTCGCGGGACGAAGGGGGAAGGTTCGAAGGGACGGAGGCCGAGGCCGCCGCACTCCTCGGCGCTGCGCTCGGCGCCGGCTTCGACCTCGTCGACGTCGAGTTCGCGCGCGCGGGCGAGGGCCTCTTCGGTCTCCCGGGCGAGCGCGTCATCGTCTCGGCGCATGACTTTGGCGGGTTGCCGGACGACCTCGATGAGCGCTCGGCGCGGATGCTCGGAACCTGCGCCCGGTACGTGAAGGTCGTCGCACGGACCCGCGGGCTCGACGACTCCCTCCGGCTCCTGCGCCTGCAGGCGACCGGCGAGAGGGGTCGCTTCGCGGCGTTCGGGATGGGGGAGGCCGGTCTCGTCACGCGTGTCCTCTCGCCGTATCTGGGCGCGGCGCTCTCGTTCGGAGCGGTACTTCTTGGAGAGGCGACCGCACCGGGCCAGCTCCTGGCGGCGGATCTCCTCGACGTGTATGCGGTCGGACGCCCCCGGCAGATAGACGGCCTCTTCTCCCTTCTCGGGAGCCGCGTTTCGCACTCCTCCTCTCCGGCGATCCACAACGCGGCCTTCGAGGCGCTCGGCCTCCCGGCGCTCTACGTCCCCGTCGCTCTCGAATCGCTCCGAGAGGAGCTGCCGCGGCTTCGGGGGGCGCTGGCAGGCCTCGGCCTGCCGCTGACAGGGTCTTCGGTGACGATCCCGTTCAAGGAGGAGGCCTCGGCGCTCGCCGGCGGCCCGGCCGGGAGCGTCGCAAACACGCTTCTGTTCGGCGCGGACGGCGCCGTGTCGGGTGCGAACACGGACCGGGTCGCGCTCCTCGGCGCGATTCCCCGGGCACCGGAATCGGGTGCCGCTCTCGTCCTCGGGGCGGGTGGGATGGCACGGGCCGCCGTCGAGGCGCTGCGGGACCGCGGCTGGTCCGTCGACGTGACCGCCCGGACGCCGGAGCGCGCCGCAGCTCTCGCCGCCGCCTGCGGGGCGCGCGCCGTCTCGAATCCGGCGGCCTCAGGGCTCCCGTACGGAGTGGTCGTGAACGCGACTCCCCTCGGCCTCGACGCGTCCGACCCCCTGCCCTGCGACGCCGCCCTGCTGTCTCCGGGCGTCCTCGCCGTCGATGCTCCGTACCGCCCGGGCGGCACCGCGTTCTCGCACGAGGCGCGGCGCCGCGGCGCGCGCCTCGTCGACGGCTTCGCGCTCCTCCTTTCCCAGGCGGCCGGTCAGTCGGCCCTCTTCACCGGCCGCCCGGCCGACGCGGCAACGCTCGTCGCGCGCCTCCCGGCCCGCATCCGCTCCCTTTTCGAGGTGAACCCGTGAGCTCTCCTTCTCCGAATCTCCCGCGCGGCGTCCAGGCGCTCCTTTTCGAGTCTGCGGAGCGCCGCCGGCGGGTCGAGGAGTCCGTCGTCCGGACCCTCTCGGATGCAGGATTCCGCGAGACCATCCTCCCGGTCCTCGATTTCGCCTCGCCGTACGACGGCGTCACGGCGGAAGGCGACGAGCGGCTCTACCGTTTCATGGACCGAGGGGGCGAGCTCCTCGCGCTTCGCGCCGACTTCACGCCGATGGCGGCGCGCGTCGTCGCCCCGCGCCTCGCAGGCCTGCCGGTGCCGGTGGCGCTCTTCTACCGCGGCGACGTCGTCCGCGACGAGCCGTCGGGCCTCGGGCGGCCGCGCGAGTTCGCCCAGGTGGGGGCGGAGCTCTACGGCGACGGCTCGTTCGAGGCGGACATCCGGATGCTCCATGCGCTTCTCGCCGCGGCAGCCGAGGTGCCGGCCGGGCGGCTCTGCCTGACGCTCGGGTGGGCAGGGCTCCTGCCGGCGATCCTCTCGGCGATCGCGCCGGGTCTCGTGAACCGGAAGAGGTGCACGCTCAAGGAGGCGCTCGCCGATGCCCGGACCCGGCGCGTCGGCCGTCTCGAGGAGCGCCTCCGTGCGGGCGGGGCGGACCGGCCGCAGGCAGAAGAGGTCGCCTCGGCACTCCTCGCGGGCTTCGACCCGGCGTCGCCGCTCTTCGACCTCCCCGTCCTCTCGGACGCCGCGCGGTCGCTCTCCGCCGTGGCGCGGGCGGCGCGCAAGGTCCGTCCTGGGCTCGAGGTCGTCGTCGACCTGGCCGGCACGCCGGAGACCCCCTACTACACGGGCCTCACCTTCACTCTCGATGCGAAGGGAGGAGGCGGGCCCCTGGGCGGCGGCGGACGCTACGACGGTCTCCTCGGGCGGTTCGGGCCGGACGCTCCCGCCGTTGGTTTCTGCATCGGGCTCGAGGCGCTCGCGTTCGCGATCGAGGCGGCGGAGCCGGCCACCGCGCCGCCGAGGCCCTTCCGGATCGCGACGGGGAAGGGGCGACTCCTCCGCAAGACGCTCGGTCTCCTCTGCGCGGCCGGCGTCGACTTCCCGGAGGGCGACGGACGGAAGCTCCTGCGGCCCGACCGGAGCGGATGCTTCGAGCTCCTCCTCCTGAAGGACGACGACGTGCCGACCTACGTCGCCTTCGGCGGCGCCGACGCGGGCGTCGTCGGGAACGACAGGATCGAGGAGTCGGGAGAAGTGGTCTGCGAGCCGCTGGAGCTCTCTTACGGCGCCTGCCGCCTCGCGCTCATCGGGCGCGCAGGGGAGGAGTTCCGCCCGAACGGCCAGCCGGTCCGGGTCGGTACGAAATACCGTCGCGTCGCGGAGCGGTTCTTCGACGCGAGAAAGATCCCGCACGAGGTCGTCCCGCTCGCCGGCTCCGTCGAGCTCGCCGTGGCGCTGAAGCTGACGGACGTCGTCGTCGACCTGATCGAGACCGGCTCGACGATGGCCGCCCACGGCCTCGTTGAGCTCGAGACGATTCTCCCGAGCCGGGCGACGTTCATCGTGGGCAACCGGGCGCTCGTCGAGAGGCGCGCCGAGGTGGCCGGGCTCGTTTCCCGGCTGTCGGCCGCGGTGGCAGAAGGGGCACAGGCAGAGGGCGTGGCGGATCTGACGAAGGAGGCGAAGGCATGCTGAAGGTCTCTTCCGTCGCCACGCGCGAGGGCCGGGCCCTCCTCGCCCGCCTGCGCGCGCGACGTCTCTCGCCCGACTTCGCCTCGCTCCGCGAGGCGCTCCCGATCGTCGAGACCGTCCTCTCGGAAGGTGCCCCCGCACTCGCCCGGTTCGTTGCAAAGCTCGACGGAGAGAGGATCGCGGAGAAGGGCCTCCTCGTCCGGCCGCGGGCCGAGAGAGACGTCGACCCGGAGTTCGCGTCGGCCTTCCGCCTCGCCCGGCGGCGGCTCACGGCCTACCACCGGCGGCAGGCGCCGAAGGGCTTTTCGTTCCGCGACGCGCTCGGAGTCTCCTTCGTCGAAAGGCCCGTCGCGCACGAGGCCGTCGGCGTCTACGTCCCCGGTGGCCGGGCCTTCTACCCGTCGTCGCTCCTCATGGGCGTCGTCCCGGCGCGTGTCGCCGGAGTGGAGAGAATCGTCGTCGCGACGCCGCCGCGCGCGTTCCGCCAGAGTCGCGAGCTGCGCTGGGCGCTCGCCGAGCTCGGCGTCGACCAGGTCCTCCTCGCAGGCGGGGCGCACGGCATCGCGGGCCTCGTCTCGGTGGCGCGCTGTACCAAGGTGGTCGGTCCCGGCAATCGCTGGGTCGCCGCGGCCAAGCGCCTCGTCTCGGGCCTCGTCTCGATCGACATGCCGGCGGGTCCCTCCGAGGTGCTGATCCTCGCGTCCGGAGATGCGGACCCGGAGCGGATCGCGGCCGACCTCCTCGCCCAGGCCGAGCACGACCCCGACGCGGTCTGCGTCCTCTTCACGGACCGGCCCGACCTCGCGAGCGCCGTGGCCGCCGAGGTCGCCCGGCAGCTCGAGGGCCTGCCGACGGCCGCGACGGCGCGGGCCGCGCTCGAGGCGAACGGTCTGGCTCTCGTCTTCCCGTCCCTTCCGGCCGCGGCGAACGAGGGTGTGGACTTCGCCGCCGAGCACGTCGAGCTGATGGGGCGCGCCGCCCAGCGCCACGCCCCGCGCTTCACGTCCACCTCGGGGGCGGTCTTCGTCGGGGGCGATACCCCCACCGCCTTCGGCGACTACCTCGCCGGCCCGAACCACGTCCTGCCGACGGGTGGCGCGGCCCGGAGCTTCTCGGGCCTTTCCGTCCGCGACTTCCTCCGCTGGGGACGCAGCGTATCCGTCCCGGCCGCGGCGGCCCGAAGGCTCGGCCCGCCGGCCGCGACGCTCGCACGCTTCGAGGGGCTCGAGGCGCACGCCCGCTCGCTCGACCTGAGGAGCGGAAGATGACGCGAGACCCTCTCGCCGCCGTGCGGCCCGAGATCCGCGCCCTCCACGCGTACCGTTCCGATCCGGTTCCCGTGGGGCTCCGCGCAAAGCTCGACTTCAACGAGAGCCCGGCCGACGTTTCGGCCGAAGCGAAGGACGCTGCCCTCGCCGCGCTCCGGGCGCGGCGCTTCGCCCTCTACCCGGAATTCGGCTCCCTCAGGCTCCGGTCCGCGCTCGCGGCCTCCGTGGCGCTCTCGCCGGCGCAGGTCGTCCCCGCGAACGGCTCGGGAGAGGCGATCCTCGCCGCCATCTCCGTGTTCGCCGGTTGCGGCGGCACGCTCCTCCTCGCACCCCCGGTCTTCTCTCTCTATGTCCAGATGGCTGGAATTGCAGGCGCCCGCGTCGCGACCGTGCCGCTCGCCGGCGACGACTTCCGGCTCGACGAGGAGGCGTTCCTGGCGCGGGCGGCCGAGGGGGAGCGAACGGTGCCGCTCCTCTGCTCGCCGAACAACCCGACGGGCGGGACGGTCTCGCGGGAGCTCGTTCGCCGCCTCTGCGCGGTTTCGCCGGTCGTCCTCCTCGACCAGGCCTACGTCGATTTTGCGGAAGAGGAGGATGACCTCCTCCCGCTCCTGGCCGACCTGCCGAACCTCGTCCTCTTCCGGACGCTCTCGAAGGCCTTCGCGATCGCGGGGCTTCGCGTCGGGTACGCCGTGGCGCGGCCCGACATGGCCGAGGAGATCGGGAAGGCGATCCTCCCCTTCAGCGTCGACCTCGGCGCCGAGGAGATCGCCGTCGCGGTCCTCACCCGCGGCGAAGAGGTCCGGACGCGCTGCCGCGGGATCGTTCGCGAGCGCGAGCGGGTCGCGGTGGCGCTGGGCGCGCTCGGCGCCCGGGTCGCGCCTTCGCGGGCCAACTTCCTCTTCTTCGTTCCGCCGAGCGGCGACGGCACCCGGGTCTTTCGCCACCTGCGCGCCCGTGGCGTCCTCCTCCGCGACCAGACGGCGGTCGTTCCGGGCGCGCTCCGCGTGACGATCGGGACTCCCGGGGAGAACGACCTGTTCCTGACGACCCTGAAGGAGGTCCTGTGAGGCGCGCCGCCGAGGTGAGACGGACGACGAAGGAGACGAGCATCGCGCTGACGCTCGACCTGGACGGTACGGGAGAGGCGAGGGTCACGACGCCGGTCGGGTTTCTGTCGCACATGCTCGAGACGATCGCGAAGCATGCCCGGTTCGACCTCGTCGTCGAGGCGGCGGGCGACGTCCACGTCGACGCCCACCACACCGTCGAGGACGCCGGCCTCGCGCTCGGCGAGGCGCTCGACCGCGCCCTCGGCGACCGCGCCGGGATCGCCCGCTTCGGGCACTCGTACGTCCCGCTCGACGAAGCGCTGGCACGGAGCGTCGTCGACCTCTCGGGGCGGCCGTACCTCGTCTTCGAGGCGCCGTCGACGCCGGAGCTGCAGTTCGTCACGCGCGACTTTCCGTTCGCCCTCGTCGAGGAGCTCTGGAAGTCGGCCGCGTTCCGCGGAAAGCTGAGCCTGCACGTCGACGTCCTGCGCGGCCGGAACGCGCACCACGCGGCCGAGGCGGTCTTCAAGGCGACCGCGCGGGCGCTGCGCCAGGCCGTCGCGCGGACGGAGACGGCGGTGCTCTCGACGAAGGGAACCCTCACGGCATGACGCGCGTCGCTCTCCTCGACTACGGCGTGGGCAACGTCGGCTCCGTGAGGCGCGCCCTCGAACGGCTCGGTTCGGAGGTCGTCCAGACGTCCGACCCGGCTGTCGTCGCCACCTCGTCGCGCGTCGTCCTGCCGGGTGTCGGCGCGTTCGCTCCGGCGCGCCGGAGCCTCGCGACCTCGGGCCTCGAGGAGGGGATCCGCGCCGCGCTCGGGAGCGGCGCGCGGCTCCTGGGCCTCTGCCTCGGCTTCCAGCTCCTCTTCGACGCGAGCGAGGAGTTCGGCACGACGCCGGGCCTCGGGCTCCTGCGAGGCCGCATCGCCCCCTTCCCGCCCGGTGCGCGCGTCCCGCACGTCGGATGGAACCGTCTCGAAATGGAAGGCGCGACCGCCGGGCCCCTCCTCGAAGGGCTGCCGGGCGGGACCTACGTCTACTTCGTCCACTCCTTCCGGCCGGAAGGGGTCGACTCCGCCGACGTCGCGGCGTGGTGCGATCACGGAGGCCGTTTCGTCGCGGCCGCCCGGCGTGGCAACGTCTGGGGCTGCCAGTTCCACCCCGAGAAGTCGTCGTCGGCGGGACGTCGAATCCTCGAGAACTTCCTGTCGGAGGCCGCGTGATCGCGCTCTGGCCCGCCATCGACCTCATGGATGGCGAGGTGGTCCGCCTCCTCCACGGCGATCCGTCGCAGCGAACCGTCTACCCGGAACGCGCCGTCGAGGTCGCGATCCGCTTCGCGGCGGAGGGGGCCGACGGGATCCACGTCGTCGACCTCGACGCCGCGTTCGGGAGCGGCTCCAACGTCGGCCCGATCGCCGAGATCGTCGCGGCCTCGCCCGTTCCGGTCGAAGTCGGGGGCGGCCTGCGAGACCGGGCGGCGATAGAAGCGGCTCTCGCGGCGCCCGTCGCGCGCCTCGTCCTCGGAAGCCTGCCGTTCCGCGACCCCGCGCTCTTCGAGGAGCTCCTCGCGGCGCACGCGGAACGTCTCGTCGTCGCCCTCGACTGCAAGGGGGGGCGCCCGACGATCCACGGCTGGGTCGAGGACGCCGGGGCGGGGGACGCCGCCGGCGTCGCGCGCCGCCTCGCAGCGTTGGGGGTGCGCACGCTCCTCGTCACCGACGTCGCTCGGGACGGCGCGATGACCGGGCCGAACCTCGACCTCCTCGCCTCGGTCCGCGCCGTCTTCCCGGGCGAGATTCTCGCCTCGGGGGGGATGCGCGGGGCGGAGGACCTCGCACCGGTGGCCGCCACGCTCGCGGGCGGGCGGGCCGGCGCGATCTTCGGACGGGCCCTTCATTCTGGCGCGACGACGGTCTCGCAGCTCGCCGCGGCCCGCGCCCTCCTCCGGGGGGTGGCCTCGTGAGCCTCGCCGTCCGCGTCATTCCGTGCCTCGACGTCGCCGGGGGGCGCGTCGTGAAGGGGCTGAAGTTCGAGAACCTGCGCGACGCGGGCGACCCGGTCGAGGCCGCGCGCCGCTACGAGGCCGAAGGGGCGGACGAGCTCTGCTTCCTCGACGTGGCCGCCTCGCACGAGGAGCGCGGCACGCTCGCCGGCCTCGTCGCGTCCGTTGCGGACGTCCTCTCGATCCCGTTCACCGTCGGGGGCGGCGTCCGCTCCGTCGAGGACGCGGGGGCGCTTCTGGCCGCCGGGGCCGACCGTGTCACCGTGAACACGGCGGCCGTCGCCGAACCGGCCCTCGTCACGCGGTTGGCGGAGCGGTTCGGCTCGCAGTGCGTCGTCGTCGCCGTCGACGCGAAGCGGGCCGGGGACCGGTTCGTCGTCTCGACACACGGGGGGCGGCGGATCACCGGGATCGACCTCGCCACCTGGGTCGCCGAGGTGACCGCGCGCGGCGCGGGCGAGATCCTCGTCACCTCCATGGACGCCGACGGCACGCTCGCGGGTTTCGACCTCGCGATGCTGATGGTGGCGCGCGCGGCCACGTCCGTCCCGATCGTCGCCTCCGGAGGGGCAGGTTCGCTCGCGCACTTCGCTCCGGCGGTCCTGGAAGGGGGAGCGGACGCCGTCCTGGCGGCGTCGATCTTCCACGACCGGACCTATTCCGTGGGGCAGGTCAAACGGGCCCTCTCAAAGGCCGGGGTGCCGGTCCGCCCGGCCGTCCCGGCGGGCCTGGAGGGGCTGTCCTTCGACGCCAGGGGCCTCGTCCCCGTCATCGTGCGCAACGCAGGGACGGGCGACGTCCTGACGCTCGCCTGGGCGAACGAGGAGGCGCTTGCCCTCACGGTCGAAACACGCTTCTCCCACTTCTGGAGCCGGTCGCGTCGGGAGCTCTGGAAGAAGGGAGAGACCTCGGGGAACGTCCAGCGCGTCGTCCGGATCTCGGTCGATTGCGACCGGGATGCCGTTCTCTACGACGCCGAACCCGCGGGACCCGCCTGCCACACGGGCGCCGCAAGCTGCTTCGCCCCCGTCGAGGCGATCCCCGGGCCACCGAGAGCCGGCGGAGAGATTCCGGGGGGCGTTGGGGCCGACCCTTTCGGCCTCGGCCCCCTCTTCGAGGTCGTCGCCTTGAGGAAGGCGCATCCCGAGCCGGGCTCGTACACCAACCGCCTTCTGGCGAAGGGCATCGAGAAGTGCGCGCAGAAGGTCGGCGAAGAAGGTGTGGAGACCGCCCTGGCGGCCGTGACGCGGGACGACGCGGGCCTGGCTGCAGAGATCGCCGACCTGGTGTATCACGTCGTCGTCCTGATGGCCGCGCGGGGCCTCTCGCCCGGGGCGGTCGCGGCGGAGCTGGCGGAGAGGCGTCAAAAGAGGCGCGGGACGCGCCCCGAGGAGAAGTGATGGCGAAACCAGAGGCCCGGACGCTGGTCGTCCTCGAGCGTCCCGCCGACCTGACGACCCCGGTCTCGGTCATGCGGACGCTCCTCGCAGGCGACGACCCCTGTTTCCTCCTCGAGTCGGTGGAGGGAGGGGCGCGCGTCGCGCGCTGGTCCTTCCTCGGGACGGCCCCCGAGCGCTCGTTCAGCGGGACCGACGGCGATCCGTTCGACCTCCTGCGCGGGGTCGTGCGGTCGGAGACGCGTGCCCTCCCGGCGTCGGACGGCTTCGGAGACGACCTCCCGCCCTTCACGGGCGGGGCCGTCGGGTTCGCCGGCTACGACGCCGTGAGGCGGCTCGAGCGTCTTCCGTCGACGAATCCCGACCCCGTCGGACTTCCCGACGCCTGGTTCGGCGTCTTCGAGACCGTCCTCGCGTTCGACCACGTACGGCACAGGCTCCTCTTCCTCGGCCATGCGCGCCCCGGAGAGGAGACGGCCGTGAGGATGCGGCTTTCGACGCTCGCGGCGCGCGTCGAGGCGGGCCGGGCACACGGCGGAAAGCCCGCGCGGCTGACGGGCCCGTGGGAGGAGTCGCTCCCGCGAAAGGCCTACGTCGACCGCGCCGAGCGGGCGAAGGAGCACATTCGCGCGGGGGACGTCTTCCAGGTCGTCCTCTCGCGCCGCTGGTCGGCGGCCGTGGAGGGGGACACCTTTTCCATCTATCGCGCCCTCCGGCGCGTCAGCCCGTCGCCGTACCAGTACTACCTCCGGACGCCCGACGCCGTGATCTTCGGCGCGTCGCCCGAGCGTCTCGTGCGGGCCGGAGACGACGACGTCGAGACGATTCCCCTGGCCGGGACACGCCGCCGGGGCGCGACGCAGGAAGAGGATCTGGCTTTGGCGCGCGAGCTGCTCAACGACGAGAAGGAGCGGGCCGAGCACGTCATGCTCGTCGACCTCGGCCGGAACGACCTCGGGCGGGTCGCCGCTCCCGGCTCCGTCCGTGTGCGCGACTTCTTCACGGTCGAACGCTTTTCTCACGTGATGCACCTGGCCACGCGTGTGACCGGGAAGCTCGCAGAGGGGAAGGACGCCGTCGACGCTCTCGCCGCGACCTTCCCGGCGGGAACGCTCACGGGCGCGCCGAAGATTCGCGCGATGGAGATCATCGAGGACCTCGAGCCGGTGCGGCGCGGCGCGTACGGGGGCGCGGTGGGCTACCTCGACTTCGCGGGGCACCTCGACATGGCGATCGGCATCCGGACCGCCGTCGTGAAGGACGGCGTCTTCCACGTCCAGGCGGGGGCGGGGATCGTCGCCGACTCGCGCCCCGAGGCCGAGGCGGACGAGTGCGAGAGCAAGGCGTGGGCGCTCATGCGCGCCGTCGACGCGGCAAAGGAGTACGAGCCGTGATCCTCGTCGTCGACAACTACGACTCCTTCACCTACAACCTCGTCCAGGTTCTCCAGACTCTCCACGGCGACGTCCGGGTCGTCCGCAACGACACGATGACCGCCGCGGAAGCGCTCGCGCTCGGCCCGTCGCGGATCGTCATCTCGCCGGGGCCGGGCCGTCCGGAAGACGCCGGAATCAGCGAAGAGGTCATCCGCCTCTGCGGGGACGTTCCCCTTCTCGGCGTCTGCCTCGGGCACCAGGCGATGGGGCACGTCTTCGGTGCGTCGATCGTGAGGGCACCGGTCCTCATGCACGGCAAGACGTCGGAGATCCGGCACGACGGCGCGGGGATCTACGCGGGTCTCGGCAACCCTTTCGTCGCGACGCGCTACCACTCTCTCGTCGTCGACCGCGCGAGCGTTCCGGAGCGCCTCGAGGTGACGGCGGAGACGTCCGATGGGCTCGTCATGGGCCTGAGGCACCGGACGCGGCAGATCGTGGGGGTCCAGTTCCACCCCGAGTCGATCCTGACGCTCGAAGGGGAGCGCCTCCTGAAGAACTTCGTCGAGCGGGGCGTCGGGTGAGCGACCTGCAGCGTGCGCTGAAGGCCGTGATGGACGGCCGGACGCTGGAGAGGGACGAGGCGCGCCTCGCCGTCGACGAGATGCTGACCGACGGCTTCTCGGCCGTGAGGGCTGCGGCTCTCCTGGCTGCGATGGCCCAGCGGGGCGAGGCCGCCGAAGAGGTCGCGGGCTTCGTCGACGCGCTCCGCGCCCGGGCGACGCGGGCCCCGGTCCCGGCGGATCTGGCGGAGCGCTCCGTCGACGTCTGCGGGACGGGCGGGGACGGCCAGGGAACGTTCAACGTCTCGACGACGGCGGCGTTCGTCGTCGCCGGGGCCGGTGTCCCCGTCGCCAAGCACGGAAACCGGGCCGTCTCCTCGGCGAGCGGCTCCGCCGACGTTCTCGCGGCCCTCGGCGTGAGGATCGACATGCCGCCGGCCGTCGCCGCGCGCGCCCTCGCGAAGGCGAACGTGACGTTTCTTTTCGCGCCGGCCTACCACCCCGCGATGAAGTCCGTCGGGCCGATGCGGCGCGAGCTCGGGATCCGGACGGCTTTCAACCTCGCGGGCCCGCTCGCGAACCCCCTCGGCGTGACGCGCCAGCTCGTCGGCGTCGACCGTCCGCTCCGTGTCCCGGTTCTCGCGCATGCCCTCGCGGCGCTCGGCGCCGAGCACGCTCTCGTCGTCTCCAACTCGGGTGCGGGGGACGAGCTGCTCCCTCACGGCCTGACCATCGTCGCGGAGGTCTTCTACGGAGAGGTGCGCCTCGAGGAGTGGACGGCGGCGACCTTCGGTCTGCCCGAGCGCGATCCGCGCGACATGGCGGGCGGGGACGCGGAGACGAATGCCGAGATCCTGAGGCGCGTCCTCGACGGCGAGAAAGGCCCCCGCCGCGACGCGATCCTGATGAACGCCGCCGCCGCGCTTCTCGTCTCCGGGGTCGCTCTCGACCTCGGCGACGGGATGGCCCGCGCGGCCGCGTCGATCGAGTCGGGCGCGGCGCGGCGGGCCCTCACGGCGCTCGCGACGATCTCGCAGGAGGCGGCGTGAGCGTTCCGTCGATCCTCGCGGAGATCCTCGCGGCCCGTCGGCGCAGGCTCGCCGCGGGGGAGCTGGCGCCGCGGGGCGCCGCGGCCATCCCCTCGGACGGTCCGCGCTTCCTCGCGGCCCTGGGCGCCGGCGGCCCGCGCGTAATTGCCGAGATCAAGCACCGTTCTCCCTCGGCCGGGACGTTGCTCCCCGCGGGGCGCTTCGCGCAGCGGCCCGGACGCCCCGGCAGCCCCGAAGAGGTGTGGTCGGCGGTGCGCGGGGTCGCGCGGGCCTACCGCCGCGCGGGGGCCGCCGCGATCTCCGTCGTCACCGAGCCCGACTTCTTCGGCGGCGAGCTGGCGTGGCTCCCGGAGGTGAAACGGGTCTCGGGCCTTCCGGTCCTGATGAAGGACTTCGTCGTCGACGAGGTGCAGCTCGACCTCGCGCTGTCTCTCGGCGCCGACGCCGTCCTCCTCATCGTCGCGGCGCTCGACCAGGACACGCTCGCGCGTCTTCACGTCGCGGCCCGGGAGCGAGGCCTCGCCGTCCTCGTCGAGGCGCACGACGGGGAGGAAGTCGGGCGAGCCCTGGCCGCCGGCGCGGACGTCGTGGGGCTGAACGCGCGCGACCTCCGGACGTTCCGGGTCGATCTCGACCGGATCGTCGCGCTCGGGACTCGTATTCCCTCCCGTGTCGTCCGCGTCGCCGAGAGCGGAATCCACGCCCCGGCGGACGTGGAGCGTCTCGCGGCGTCCGGCTTCGACGCGTTTCTCGTCGGCGAGTCGCTCCTTCGCTCCGGCGACCCGGCGCGCGCGCTGCGGGCGCTTCGGGGCGAGGGGACGACCGAAGTGAAGGTCTGCGGGGTCACGCGCGAAGAAGACCTTTCCGCCGCCGAGGAGCTTGGCGCCGACTGGATCGGCCTCAACCTCTCGTCCCGTTCGCGGCGCCGCGTGAGCGTCGAGAGGGCGCGGGCGCTCTGCGAGGCGAGACGCTTCGCAAAGGGCATCGTGGCGGTCGTCGCCGGGAGCTCCGTATGCGAGGCCCGGGCGATCGTCGCCGAGGTTCGGCCCGACGCCCTGCAGTGGCACGACGACTATCTCGGACGTGCGGGCCTCGACGTCCCCGTCCCGATCTGGCAGGCGGTGAGGGTGGGGAAGGACTCGCTCGAGGACGCGGCGTCGTGGCCGGCGGACGTCCTCCTCCTCGACGCGGCGCACGCCTCGCTCGCGGGAGGGACCGGAGAGACGTGGGATTGGAGCCTCCTTTCGCGGTTCCAGGCGACGAGGCCGGTCTTCGTGGCGGGAGGGCTCACGCCTGCGAACGTCGGGAGGGCGATCGCGGACGGCGCGCCCGCGGGGGTCGACGTCGCCTCGGGCGTCGAGAGCGCTCCCGGGATCAAGGACAGAGCGAAGCTCGCGGCGTTCCTGGCCGCAGTCAGACGGGAAAAGGGGAAGAACGGTGGCTGAGAAGTTCGTGGTTCCCGAGGCCGACGCGGCGGGGCGATTCGGAGAGTTCGGCGGGAGGTTCGTCCCGGAGACGCTCATGGCGCCCGTCGAGGAGCTGACGCGTGCCTACGCGAAGGCGCGGGCCGACGCCTCGTTCCGGCGCGAGCTGCATGGCCTCCTGACGACCTACGCGGGGAGGCCGACCCCGCTGACCGAGGCGCGGCGCCTCTCGGCCGAGCTCGGGGCGCGGATCTTCCTCAAGCGCGAGGACCTCCTCCACACCGGTGCGCACAAGATCAACAACGCGCTCGGGCAGGTCCTCCTGGCGAAGCGGATGGGCAAGAGCCGCGTCATCGCCGAGACCGGTGCCGGACAGCACGGCGTCGCGACGGCGACGGCGGCGGCGCTCATGGGCCTTCCCTGCGTCGTCTACATGGGGTCGGTCGACATCGAGCGGCAGGCGCTGAACGTCTACCGGATGCGCCTCCTCGGGACGAAGGTCGTCGCCGTCGACTCCGGCTCGAAGACGCTGAAGGACGCGATCAACGAGGCGATGCGCGACTGGGTGGCGAACTACGGCGACACGCACTACGTCCTCGGCTCGGTCCTCGGCCCGCACCCCTACCCGCGGATGGTGCGCGACTTCCACGCCGTCATCGGCCGCGAGACCCGCGCCCAGGCGAAGAAGGTCCTCGGGGGAAAGCTCCCCGACCTCCTCGTCGCCTGCGTGGGCGGCGGCTCGAACGCGATCGGCCTTTTCCACGCCTTCCTCGCCGATCCGTCCGTCGAGCTCGTCGGCGTCGAGGCCGGCGGGCGTTCCTCTGCCCCCGGCGAGCACGCGGCCCGCTTCGGTCCGGGGCGCGTCGGCGTCCTGCACGGGACGCGGACCCTCCTTCTCGCCGACGACGACGGGCAGATCCTCCCGACGCACTCCGTCTCGGCCGGTCTCGACTACCCGGCCGTCGGCCCCGAGCACGCGAACCTCGCCGCGCTCGGACGGACGCGCTACGAGAGCGTCACCGACGACGAGGCGCTCGCCGCGTTCCACGCGCTCTCTGAGAAGGAGGGGATCATCCCCGCGCTCGAGACCGCGCACGCCGTCGCGTGGGTGCTGCGCGAGGCGGCGAAGCGGCCGGGCTCGACCGTCGTGATCGGCCTCTCCGGGCGCGGAGACAAGGACGTCCCGAGCGTGGCCCGTCTCGAAGGGCTCGAGGGGGTGGCGTCGTGAGCGGGCGGATCGAACGGGCCTTCACACGGGCCGCCCGCGAAGGGCGCGCGGCGCTCGTGGTCTTCGTCGAGGCCGGGGACCCGTCGCTCGAGGTCACCCGCAGGCTTCTCCCGGCGCTCGCGGAGGCGGGGGCCGACGTGGTCGAGCTCGGCGTCCCGTTCTCGGACCCGATCGCCGACGGGCCCGCGATCCAGCGCGCGAGCGAGCGGGCGCTCGCGTCGGGTACGAGCCTCTCGAGCGTCCTCGACCTCGTCTCCCGGGCCCGTTCCGGCGGGCTCGACGTCCCCGTCGTCCTCTTCGGCTACGCGAACCCCGTCCTGGCGATGGGGGAAGCGGTCTTCGCCTCGCGCGCCGCGGAGTCGGGCGTCGACGGTGCCCTCGTGACCGACCTTCCCCCGGAGGAGGGGCAGGCGTTCGCCGCGACGCTCCGCGCGACGCGCCTCGACCCGGTCTTCCTCCTCGCGCCCACGTCGCCGCCCCGGCGAGTGAAGATCGTCGGACGGCTGTCGCGGGGGTTCGTCTACGTCGTGTCGCGCCCGGGGGTCACCGGGGTCCGCGCGGACGTCCCGGAAGGACTGGAAGACCTCGTCGTGCGCGTCAGGGCGGGCGTGGGCCGCCTTCCCGTCGCGGTCGGCTTCGGGATCTCGACGCCCGGGCAGGTCGCGTCCGTCGCGCGATTCGCCGACGGCGTCGTGGTGGGAAGCGCCGTCGTGCTCGCGATGGAAGGTGCGGTGGCGGCGGGGGAGGACCCGGTCGTCGCCGCGGCGGCGCTCGTGAGGAGGCTCGCCGCCGCGACGGGCCGATCATCGGCGCCGTGAACGGGGAGCGTCCGGACGCGGCGGATCGCGCGTCGCTCAGGGCCGTGCTGATGCGGGCCGACCGGGCTGCGCTCGCGGCCTTCGTCCGCGAGCACGTCTCGCGCCTCTCGGAATCCGACGTCCTTCGCTGCCTTCGCCACCCGTACTCGGGCGAGCCGGTCGTCGCCGAGGTCCTCGCGTCGCCGGGCCTCCTCTCGAGCCGGGAGGTCCGCAAGGCCGTGGCCCTTCACCCGGCCACGCCGCGCGCCGAGGCGCTGCGCCTCCTCGAGGACCTCCCGTGGCGCGACCTGGTCGACGTGGGCCGCGAGGCCCGAACTCCGGCTCCCGTGCGGCATTCGGCCAACCGGCGCATCCTCGAGAAGCTCCCGAAGCTCTCGCTCGGGGAGAAGACCGCCCTCGCCCGGCTTGCCGACCGGGCGCTCGCCGGAGCTCTCCTCGACGGCGGGGAAGTGGACGTCCTCGCCGCGCTCCTCGGCAACCCACGGCTCGTCGAGGAGGACCTGACCGCCTGGCTGCTCGTCCGGCACCCGAACGAAGCCCAGCTCATCCAGATCGCGTCGAACGATCGCTGGATGGCGCGAACGGCGGTGCGAACGGCCGTCCTGCTCCAGCCGAATACCCCGAGGGCCGTCGCCCTCTCGCTCCTGACATCCTCGGTGCGCCAGGTGTGGGAGAGACTGGCGATGGATCCCTCCGCCGACCCGCTCCTGGCCGCCTGCGCCCGCACCCTCCTGGAGGGGCGGGCGTCAAGGGGTGATTGACAGCCGCCGCTGGAATATGTAATGTCTTGTCTCCCGGAGGGTTAACGGTTGCCGGTGGAAACTCCCCAGGAATTTGGAGAAGAGCTGCGGCGGGAACGTGAGCTCAGGGAAGTCACCCGTGAACAGCTCGCGGACGTGACGAAGGTCTCCGTTCGCCAGATCGAGGCTCTCGAGGCGGGGCGCTTCGAGCTTCTTCCCTCGCGGGTCTTCGCGAGAGGTTTCGTCCTCGCGCTTGCCCGCCACCTCGGGCTCGACGCGGAGAGAACCGCGTCCGCCTTCAACCACGTCCATGAGGGATGGTCGGCCGAGCGGGAAAAGGCGTCCGCCAGCAGTGTCGGCTCGTCGTCGTCTTCTCATCGGATTCGCCTCTCCCGGCCGCGAAAGAACGTCTCCCTCAACACGACCGCCCTCGGCGTCGCCGTTGCGCTCGTTCTCGCCCTCCTGACCGGTGTCGCCGCCGTCCTGAAGGGAAGAGCGGGAGCGTCGGAGAGTTCCGTCGCCAGGAGTGACGTCCCGCCCGAAGCCTCAACGCCGATCCCGGACGCCCTCGGCCTCCCAGCGGCCATCGCATCGGCGGTGGTTCCCTTGCCGCCCGAGCAGCCCCTCGTAGAGCCGGCCGTCGCGAGGCCCCAGCAGCCCGGCGCCCCGCCGGGAGCCGGCAGGACCCTCACCCTCACATTCAGCGATGACTGCTGGACCGAGGTGAGCGTCGACGGGCGCGTCATCGCAGCAGAGCTCTTCCGCAAGGGGACGAGGCGCACGTTCGAAGGCGGTCGCACGTTCGTCCTGACGCTCGGCAATGCCGGCGGCGTCGAGGTCGACGTGGACGGTGCCGCGATCGGCGCAGTCGGCCAGCTCGGTCAGGTCGTGAGGAACTTCGTCATCGGTGAAACGGCCGCCAGCGCCGACCCCCAGGGCGGCTGAAGACCCGCTCTGTCGTAAGCTCCGGCCTGCATGTCTTCGGACGGTCCCGGTTTCGACATCCTCGCGTCGATCGAGAACGGTCAGGCGCCCCGCCGGATCCTCGAGTTTGCCGCGCGCGGTTTCGTGCCTCTCTCTCCCGCGGAGCTCGTCCGGGCCGTCGGGTCGATGCTCGCACAGGGGGATGCCGAGCTGTCGCCCCTCTGCGAGGAGACGTTCCGTGCGTTCGACGTGTCGTCCCTCCTCGGCGCCGTGCAGATGCCGGAGACCCGGCCGGAGCAGCTCGAAGCCATCGCCCTCAGGACCCACGACCGGAGGGTCCTCGAAGGGGTCCTCAGGCATCGCTCCGTCGCGAGCTCGACGCTCGTACGGCTCGCCCGGCACCTCGAGGCCGACCTTCAGGACGTCCTGATCACGAACCAGGCGCGCCTCCTCGTCGCGCCCGAGATCGTAGAGAGCCTCTTCGAGAACCCGGACCTCTCGACGGACATCCGGCGCCGCGCCGACGAATTTCTCGAGGAGTTCTTCCTCAAGAAGGAACGAGTTCGGGGGGAGCCGGTCAACGAGGCGGTGGAGGTCGAGGAGCCCGTCTCGCCGGTTCCCGCCCCGGAAGCGGCCGCCACGGCCGGTGGCGCCGCAGCCGCACCTGCGGACGAAGAGGTCTCGAGGGATGTGGTCGTCCGCCTCACCTCGCTCAGCGTCTCGCAGCGGATTCGCGTCGCTTTCCGCGGGACCCGGGAGGAGCGCCTGTTCCTCGTCCGCGACCCCAATCGGCTGGTGTCGACGGCCGTCCTGAAGTCGCCCAAGACGAACGAGGCCGACGCCGAGGCGATCGCGAACATGAAGAGCGTCTCGGAAGACGTCCTGCGGTCGGTCGCCCAGCGGCGGGAGTGGATGAAGAAGTACGCCCTGATGGCGGCGATCGTGAAGAACCCGCGTTCGCCGATCGACGTGACGCTCCCGCTCGTCCTCCGTCTGTCCCAGAGGGATCAGACCGCCCTCTCCACGGACCGCAACGTTCCCGAAGCGGTTCGTGTCACGGCGAGGCGTATCGTCCAGCGCCGCCAGCTCTAGAAAGGCCTTTTCCGGAGCGAGGCGACCGGCGACGCTTGAGTTTCTGCCCGCCATCGTGTGAGAATTTCTGCACTGTCTGCGCAAGGGGGCCCGGAAGGCACACGCCGATCGGTACGCTGTGACGAACTACTACGAGATTCTCGGTGTGAGCCGTGACGCCTCCGAGGAGGCGATCAAGGATCGCTTTCGAGCCTTGGCTCGTGATGCTCACCCCGATCGGTTCCCCGATGCAGCGAAGAAGGTGGAGGCCGAATCCCGGTTCCAGGTCCTCACGGAAGCGATGAACGTCCTGACGAATGCCCAGCGCCGGAAAGCGCACGACTTCGACCTCGAAAAGACCCAGGGGGGGGCGGCCTTCGACCCCGCCGCCATCGCGAAAACCTACCTTGCGATGGGAGTCAAGGCGTATCGGGATGGGGACCTCGCCAAGGCCTTCAATCAGTTCGACCTCTCCGTTCACCACTGGAAGAAGGACGCCAAGGCGCTCCACTACCTCGCCCTCGTCTGCAGCCGGATTCCGGGGAAGGCCAGGCGGGGCGTGGAAGCCGTCGAGGCCGCGCTCAAGCTCGACCCGGAGAACGGGGCTGTTCACCGGGAGGCCTCGCGCCTCTACCTTCAGGTGGGCCTCAGGACCAAGGCGGAACGACACCTGC
Source organism: uncultured Holophagales bacterium (assembly GCA_963696015.1). Lineage (GTDB taxonomy): Bacteria > Acidobacteriota > Thermoanaerobaculia > UBA5066 > UBA5066 > UBA5066. Next base: position 5,722 of record CAVOJA010000023.1, on the reverse strand, counting down.
AGGAGGCCCTCAGCAGGATCCCCGACGACAGCGAAGTCCAGAAGCTGGCCGCCGAGTTGCGCCCCCCGTCCGAGAACAAGGGTCTCCTTGGCGGGCTGTTCGGGCGGAAGGGCTAGAATCCGCTCGTGGCTCTCAATGCATTCGGTCTCACCGACGTCGGCCGGAAGAGGAAGCACAACGAAGACGCCTACTTGCTCGACGCCGAGAGGGGCCTCTTCGTCGTCGCAGATGGAATGGGCGGCCATGCTGCCGGCGAGGTCGCCTCCCGCCTGACTGTCGAATCGATCCAGGAGTTCATCTCCAGCACGGAGGACGACCACGACAACACGTGGCCGTTCGGGTACAACAACCGCTATTCCGTCGACGGCAACCGCCTCAGCACCTCGGTCGAGCGTGCCAACGAGAAGGTCATGCGGGCAGTCGTGAACCGTCCCGAGCTGAAGGGGATGGGGACGACGGTCGTGGCCGCCCTGTTCGACGAGAAACGCGCGACGCTCGTTCACGTCGGAGACAGCCGCGCCTATCTCATGCGCGAGTCCGAGCTGCGCCGGCTGACCGACGACCATTCGTGGGTCCAGGAGCAGGTCAACGCCGGGATCCTCTCGGAAGAAGAGGCACGGAGCCACCCGCTCAAGAACGTCGTCACGCGAGCCCTCGGCGGGGGCATGCACGTCGCCGTCGACCTGATCGAGATCCCTGTCGGCGGGGGCGACCGGTTCCTGCTCTGCTCCGACGGACTCACGGGGATGGTATCGGACGAGGAGATCACGAGCGCCCTCTCTTCGCAGCGATCCCTCGAGGAGATCGTCCGCGGACTGATCGACCTCGCGAACGATCGGGGCGGCGTGGACAACATTACGGCGATCGTGGTCGAGGTGAAGCCCGATCGTCCTGCAGAGTCGGCCACGAAGCCGACCGATGGCTCCCGCGAGAAGACCACAGTCTCGCTTCGCGTCTCGACGGTGAGTGACGAGGACGTCACCCCGAGGGACGGGGTCGAGATTCCGGTGGTCGAGATGCCGGTGGTCGAGATTCCGGTGGTCGAGATTCCGGTGGTCGAGATTCCGGTGGTCGAGACTCCCGCGGTCGAGACTCCCGCGGTCGAGACTCCCGCGAGCAGGCCAGCCCCGGAGGCGCCGGAGACGCCGCAGGAGTCCCCGGAAGAGCCGGGGCCTTCGGAGACGCCCGAGAAGCGGGACGGTCCCCCGGTGAAGGGGCCGGAGGGGCCGACGCCGCCCGCGACCGGCTAGACGTTGAACCGGACGTGGACGACGTCCCCGTCCTTCACGACGTACTCCTTGCCCTCGAGCTTCAGCCGTCCCTTCGTCCGGCAGTCGGCGAGCGAGCCGAGATCGAGTAGGTCCTCGACGGGCACGACCTCTGCACGGATGAAGCCGCGGGCGAGATCGGAGTGGATCGCCCCGGCGCACTCCACGGCGGTCGCGCCGACGGGAACCGTCCAGGCCCGGCACTCGTCCTCGCCTGCCGTGAAGAACGACTGGACGCCGAGGAGCCTGTAGGAGGCACGGAGGATCCGGTCGATTCCGCGCTCGGAGATGCCGAGGTCGGCCAGAAACGCCGGAACGTCCTCGTCAGGCAGGTCGTTCAGCTCCATCTCGATCTTCGCGGCAGCGCGCACCACGGCAACACGGGGCTGCGAGGCGAAGCCGTCGAGGCCGAAGCGCTCGACCGGCTCGGCGGCCGCGTCGGCGTCGGAGACGTTGACGACGAGGAGGAGGGGCTTCAGCGAGAGGAGCGTGAAGCCGCGAAGGCACCTCTCGTCGGCGGCCGAAAGACCGGCCGCCCGGAGCGGGGTGGCGGCCTCTAGAGCGGGAAGGCACTTCTCGATGGCGGCCCACTCCGCGTCGAGCTCGACCGACTTCGTCTTCTTCCGCTCCTTCTCCAGCTTCTCGCGGCGCTTCTCGAGGAGGACGTAGTCGCTGAGCACCAGCTCCTCGTCGAGCATCTTCGCGTCCCGTGCGGGGTCGACGCCTCCTTCGTGCGGGAGTTCGGCTTCCTCGAAGGCGCGCAGCACGTGGACGAGGGCATCGACGTTCTTGAGGGCCGAGAAGTCGATTTTCTCCTGTTCCCCCTTCGCGATCCCCGGGACGTCGACGAAGTCGACCGTGGCGGGCGTGTGCTTCTTCGGCTCGAAGAGCGCGGAGAGCCGGTCGAGGCGCGGGTCGGGGACGTGGGCCGTCCCGAGGTGCGTCTCGCGCACGGCTCCGAACTTTTCGACCGACTGGTGCGAGCGGGTCAGGAGGTTGAAGAGGGTGGTCTTTCCGGTCTTCGGCCGGCCGACGATCCCGAGCTTCATGGCTACTTCGTCGCGATCGTGGCGGGCTCGGGCCGGATGCCTGCGAGCTTCTCGGCGTCGGGGAAGAGCGTCAGCGCCTTCTTCAGCTGAACGTCGCCGTCGATCGAGATTCGATAGCCGGCCTCGGGCCCGTGAACGGCGCCGACGATTTCCTCCGCCAGGGCGCGGTCGACGGCGTCCTTGTCCTTCTCGTCGGCGAACGCCTTCAGGGCGGGTGTCTCCGGCGCGTTCGGCCGGCCGTCGGCGAACCGGAAGAACTCCTCCCGGATCGCGTCCGTCACCTTGAAGTCACGAGGGACGTCGGGGCTCTTCGCCCGGTACTGGACCGCCCACTCGAAGAAGACGCCGCGCGCGTAAAGCGTGGCCATCCAGCGTGAGAGCTTCCCGGCCTTCACGACGACGTCGGGAGTGATGCCTCCGCCCCCGTAGACGGCGCGCCCCCCGGCGGTCCGGAAGATCTCCCGTTTCCCGGGCTCGGCCAGGACGTCGCCCTCGCTCTCCTCTTCGTCGTCCGGAGCGATGTACTCGATGAACTCCTTGTAGTCTCGCTGGATGCAGCGCCCGGACGGCGTGTAGTACTTCGCCGTCGTCAGCGCCAGGCCGGCGCCGTCGGAGAGGGTGTAGACCGACTGGACGAGACCCTTCCCCCAGCTCGTCGTGCCCGCCACCAGCCCGCGGTCCTGGTCCTGGACGGCCCCCGCGACGATCTCGGCGGCAGAGGCCGAGCCCTTGTTGATCAGGACGACGACGGGAATGCGGGCATTCGTGTTCCGCCCGGGCGCGGTGAAGATCTGCTCCGAGTTCGCCTGGCGCCCCCGCGTGATGACGACCTTCTCTCCCTTCCTGAGGAGGAAGTCGGAGACGGCGATCGCCTGGTCGAGGAGGCCCCCCGGGTTCGCCCGCAGGTCGAAGACGAGCTTCTTCATCCCCTGTTTCTCGAGCTTCACCCACGCTTCCGCGACCTCCGGGGCCGAGGTGTGGGTGAAGTCCTTCAGGCGGATGTAGCCGACGTCCGGCTCGACCATGAAGGCGAAGGAGACCGAGTTCGTCGGGATCTCCGCGCGCGTCACGGTCATCTGGAGGGGCTCGCCGAGGCCAGGCCTCACGATGGTGATCCTCACCGTCGTCCCCTTCGGGCCCTTGAGCTTCTTGACGACGGCGTCGATCGGGAGGTCGTCGATCGGCTCGCCCTCGACGAGGTCGATGATGTCGCCTGCGCGGATTCCGAGGCGCTGTGCGGGGGAGCCCTCGACGGGCGTGATGACCGTGACCCGGCCGTTCCGTTTCGAGATGATGATCCCGAGGCCGTAGAACGAGCCGCGCTGCTTCTCCTGCATGGCCCCGTATTCCTCGGGTTCGAGGAAGCTCGAGTGCGGGTCGAGGGTGTCGAGCATTCCCGAGATCGAGGAATAGACGAGCTTCTCCGTTCCGAGGTCGTCGGCGTACCACGCCCGCGCCGTCGCGAGGACGTCGGAGTACTCCTTCATCATCGGGTTCGTCGCGTCGGAGACGGCGAGGAGGCGTGGCCCGAGAGTGCCGCCGAGGAGCGTCGTGGCGGCGAGGACGAGGGGTGCGGCGAGCAGCTTCAGGGCTCGGGAACGGGACGGATTCGGCGTCACGAAGGCCTCCATCGCGGACGGTAGCACGCGGCGTGCCGTCGGCGGGAGAGGGTGAGGACCGGCCGGGTTCGGCCTTGACTCCGGGAAGTGGGCAGCGGACGATTCCGCTGCCATGGGCAACCTCGGAATGCCGGAGCTGATCTTCATCTTCGCTCTGGCCTTGTTGATCTTCGGACCCAAGAAGCTCCCGGAGCTGGGCAAGCAGCTCGGGAAGGGTCTCGGCGAGTTCAAGAGAGCCTCGACCGACCTCAAGCGATCGATCGAGGAGGAAGTGGAGAAGGCGTCCCGCGACGAGGCGGAGAAGGCCGTTCCACGGTTCGATCCTGGTCCTCATGCCGTGCCGGCCGGAGATACGGTCGCGAGCCCTGCCGCCGAAGAGCGCGTCGACCCGGTCCGGCCCGCGTGACGGAGACTCCCGCCGACGACCTGACGCGGATGACGTTCCTCGAGCACCTCGAGGAGCTCCGAAAGAGGCTCTTCTATTCGGCGATCGCCATCGCCGCGGGTTTCTTTCTCGCCTGGTGGAAGGCCGCAGACCTCTTCCGTATCGCGCAGAAGCCGATTCTCGAGGTTCTCCCTGCAGGGACGAAGCTCGCCTACACGAACCTGACCGAGCCGTTCATGCTCTATCTGAACATCGCGCTGATCGCCGGAATCTTCCTCGCGAGCCCCGTGATCCTGCTTCAGGTGTGGCTTTTCGTCGCGCCCGGGCTCTATCGCCACGAGAAGAAATGGGTCTTCCCGTTCGTCTTCTCGACGGCCTTCTTCTTCTGTGCCGGCGGCTGGTTCGGCTACGAAATCGCCTTTCCGATGGTGGCGAAGTTCCTGGTGACGATGGGCGCCGACTTCACGCCCGTCCTGAAGATCGACGACTACCTCGCCATCCTGTCGAAGATCCTCCTCGGGATGGGGCTCGTCTTCCAGACGCCGCTCGCGATCGTCTTTTTCGTGAGGATCGGCGTCGTGACGGAGAAGTGGCTCCTCCAGAAGTTCCGCTACGCCGTCCTCGTCATCTTCGTCATCGCGGCGCTCATCACGCCGACGCCCGACATCCCGACGCAGTGCGCCTTCGCGCTGCCGATGATCGCGCTCTACCTGATCGGGATCGGCCTCGCCTGGCTCTTCCGCAAGCGCGGGAAATCCTCACCCGCCGGCTGAGGCGATCTCGGGGGACCCGTTTCCGCACGGGTCCCCCGGACCCCTCCGCCGCGGGGAGGCGGCGGCCTGCGACCGCAGCGGCGAACGGAAGGGCCTACCCTCGCGACCCCGGGAACTGGACGACGGAACCGTCGGACGACGGCTGTGCGGGACGGACTTCCTGCGGCTTGTCGGCCCGGGCGCCGCGGCGAATCTCGAGGATCAGGTCGCAGAGCTCGCGCACGGCGCCGCCTCCGCCCGGCTTCGTCAGGTGGAGCGCGGCCGCGTCCTTCACGATGGACACGGCGTCCGACGGGCAGGCGCCAACCCCGGCGCGCCGCATCATCCCGAGGTCAGGGAGATCGTCGCCGACCGCGACGGCCTCGTACGACTCCAGGCCCCACCGCCCGACGAGCCTGTCGAAGGCGGCGGCCTTGTCGAGCTCGCCCTGCAGGATGCACTCGTCGGGGATCTTCAGGTCCCGGCAGCGCTGGGCCACGACCTTCGAAGAGCGGCTCGAGATGATCCCGATCCGGTAGCCGAGGTCTCGGAGGAGGACGAGCCCGAGGCCGTCCTTCACGTCGAACGACTTCAGCTCCCGGCCCGAACAAATACGTAACTGCTGCCTTAGTAGAGGACATAAACACGG
>CAVOJA010000022.1:0-47071 GCA_963696015.1 uncultured Holophagales bacterium | reverse complement strand
GCGCCCGTGAGGAGCGGGCGGTGGAGGGAGAGGGCGAAGAGCTGATTGGGGCGGAGCGTGAGGTCGCGGGTCCCGTCGGGCGCGACGACGTCGGCGAGGTACCCGGATTCCGCGTCCCAGAAGAGCGCGGCGAAGCTCTCCCGCGCCTGGTCGGCGAGGGCGAGGAGGCGCGCCGCCGTGAAGGCGTCGCCGAGGTTCGCGGCGTAGAGCGCGACGATGCGCAGGGCGTTGTGCCAGAGCGCCTGAACTTCCACCGGCTTGCCGCTGCGCGGGGTGACGACGAGGCCGTCGACCTTGGCGTCCATCCAGGTCAGCTGCTGACCCGGCTCGCCAGAAGAGAGAAGGCCGTCGACGTCGGCCCGGATGCCGAAGCGGGTCCCCCGAAGGTGACGCTCGACGATCTCGACGAGAAGCGGGTAGACGTGACGGAGGAAGGCCTCGTCGCGGGACGCCTCGTGATACGCGCGGACCGCCTCGATGAACCAGAGAGTCCCATCGACGTTGTTGTACTCGGGCTCGGTCCCCTCGTCGGGGAATCGGTTGGGAACCATGCCGCGGTCGACGTGCCGGGCAAAGGTCCCGAGGACCGACCGGGCGACGTCGAACCGGCGCGTGGCGAGGAGAAGGCCGGGGAGGGCGATCATCGCGTCGCGCCCCCAGTCGGTGAACCAGGGGTAGCCGGCGATGATGGTCCACCCTTCGCCGCGCTTCACGACGAAGCGATCGGCGGCCGCGCGCAGGAGACGCAGGAGGCGACGGTCGGAGCCGGCCCCTTCGACGCGCCGGCGGCGTTTCTCCTCGGCGGCGCAGAGTTCCGGCGCGTCGGCCGCCGAGCGGTTCCCGAGCGTCGCGACGAGCGTCGCCTCGGGGCGAGCGGAAAGATCCCACGAGAAGGCGAGGGGCGAGAAGAGATCCTCGGTGAACTCGAAGCCGCGTTCGCGGTCGAGGTCGTACTCGAGACCGCGGTACCAGAAGAACGTCTCCGTGACCGAATCCGAGTCGTGAGCCAGGCGCAGGTCGGGGAGATCGACGCAAGGGTGAAGGCGGACCACTCCGTCTTCCCGCCAGACGGCCGGGTCGCACGGCGTGGCGGGGCCGCGCAGCTCGTGGTGGCCGCGGTAGACGAGAAGCGGCCGGACCTCGAGGCGGACCGGTCCCGCGGGCCCGGATGTCAGCTCCCAGAAGACGACGGCGGTTTCCTCCCCGTGGACGAGGAAGAACGTCCTCCTCAGCCTCACGTCCCCGATCTCGAACTCCCAGGTCGGGAACGGGTCCACCCGGAAGGCGCGCAGGTGGAGGTCGCCCCGGGGGTGGAGCCGGCCTGCGTATCGGTTGACGGAGAGGTCGAACCGCTCTTCGCCGAGGACGAGAGTCTCCTCGAGCTTGCCGAGGAGAACGGCACGGCCGGTGGGAGGCGAGGTCGCCGCGACGAGGAGGCCGTGATACCGGCGCGCGTTGCGGCCCGAGACGGTCGACAGCGCAAAGCCGCCAAGACCGTTCGTTTCGAGCCACTCGGCGTCCGGGAGGAGCGGAAGTCCGTTCATCGTGTGTGGCTGCTCACGAGACGTTACACCGGCAGGCCGGGGAGCGCACCCTCAGCGGACCCAGACCGTCGTTCGGAAGGTCTTCTCCGGGGGCGCGTTCCTGGCCGTGGCGTAGAAGGCGACGAGGTCGGTGACGCCCGGCCGGCGCGCGTGGAAGGGAATCCGGACGCTCGTCCCGCCCGGCTGCTCCTCGGCGGGGCCCTTGCGTTCCAGGACCTTCTCGTCGATCTCGACGACGTACCACTTCGCTTTCGAGCCGGGTTCGACGGCCAGGTCGAGGAGGAGCTCGTCGCCCGTGCGGGCTTCGAGGGTCTTGCCCTGCGAGGCATCTGTCGCGAGCCAGACGTTCTTTCCCTCCCAAGGGCACTTGCAGGCGCACAAGAGGAGCCCGAGGGAGAGCGCGGACGTGGCGAGGAGTCGTCTCATCGTGCGAAGTGTAGGCCGTGCCGGTCCGAAGCGCCCGGCGTCACGCCCTCTGTTGACCGGCGCCCGGTCCGGGAGCCGGACTTCGGGCGAGCCCCGGGTCAGGCCTCGCCCGCCGGCAGGCGAAGCGTGAACGTCGACTCGTGGCCCCGCGCGAATCGCCCCCCCCACTGGCCTGCGAGAAGGCCTGGAACAGGACGGCGATCTCGTTCGGAGCCAGCCCGACGCCGGTCTCCCGAACGCGAAGGACCACCTCGCCGGGCGGTCGTTCCCCCTCGAGCCGTACGGTGCCGTTCGTCGTGTGGCGGGCGGCGTTCGAGAGGAGAAGGTGGTGGACGGCGGCGTGGGTCGAAAACCGCCGCTCCGCCGAGGGTGGCGAACCAGAGCCGTCCGTCGCGGCGCCGGAATCCGGACGGCTCTCCGGCGCCGTTGCATTCGCGGAAGCGGAAGCGCCCGCTCCGGCCTTTCACCAACCCTTCTCCGAGCGTCCCGCCCGAGAGTGTGCCGCCAGCGTCGTCGGTGATGCCGTACAGGTCCCCGGATGGCAGGCCGGCCGGAACGAGATCCGCCCGTCCCGCCAGGACTCGTGAACGTACTGGGTGACCGCACGCTCCGGGTCGAGTGCGGCGGCCACCGGGGAGAGGAGCGGGCCGAGAGAGAGGACGACGCCGCTGAGCCTGCTCCTGCCGCCCTCGCGAACCCCCCGCGGAGCCCTGAAAGCGCCGCCGGTACCGCCCTCGTCGGTCGTCATCGAAACCCTCGGGAGGATCCGCGAAGCGGCAGAGCCATTGGACGCGGGCAAAGGGTCCGGAAGGCCGGAAGATGCGACGGCACGCCACCGGGCCGCCTGCCGCGCTATGGTGGAGGTCCGTGACCGCACCTTCCCGCTTCTCCCGCAGCCACCGCGTCGTCGCCGGTGACCCACCCGGTGCCGCTGACGTCCTTGCCCGCGTGACCGGGCTCTCCAAGGGTGTCGTGAAGGACGCGATGCGCAAAGGGGCCGTCCACGTCGGTCGCTCCGGGCGCTCGCCGAACCGTCTCCGGCGCGAGACGGCGACGGTGAGACCGGGGGACGTCCTCGAGATCCACTACGACCCCGAGCTCCTCGCGCTCCGCCCGCCGGAGGCGACGCTCGTGAGGGACGCCGTCCGCTGGTCCGCCTGGGGCAAGCCGGCCGGTCTCCTCTCCCAGGGGACGGAGTTCGGCGACCACGCCTCGCTCCTGCGGCAGGTGGAGAAACGGCTCGACCGTCCCGTCTTCCTCGTCCACCGCCTCGACCGCGAGGTCGAGGGGCTCGTTCTCGTGGCCCACGACGCGACCGCCGCCGCGGCGCTCTCGGCCCTCCTGCGTGAAGCGAAGGTCGTGAAACGGTACCGCGCGGAGGTCATCGGGAACGTGGAGGCCCACCGCGGGAAGGACGGAGCGATCGACCTTCCCGTCGACGACAAGCCGGCCCGCACGTCGTTCCGCGTCGACTCGTACGACCCCCTTCGCGACACGACGACGCTCGACGTGACGATCGAGACCGGCCGGCACCACCAGATCCGGCGCCACCTCGACGCGATCGGGCACCCCGTCCTCGGCGACCCGCGGTACGGCGCCGGAAACAAGAACCGCGAGGGTATGCGCCTCGCGGCCGTGTATCTCGGGTTCCGGGACCCGTTCACCGGGAAGGACGTCGAGCTGCGCCTCGGCGAGGCGCAGCTCGAGCCCCAGACGACCTAGAACGCCCCCGAGAGCGTCAGGATCGCCCCGCGCCCCGGAGCCAGAATGTTGTTCTCGTCGGCGGAATCGGCGTACTCCTTGTCGAAGAGGTTGCGTCCCGAGACCGTGACGGTGAGGAGATCGGAGAAACGGTAGCCCGCGGAGAGGTCGAACCGGCCGTAGCCGGCGACGACCACCTCCGCCGCGCCCGGCCTCTCGTCCCGCGCCACTGCGAGCAGCCGCGCCCGCCAGAAGAGTCCGGCGAAAGGCTCGTGGTCGACGATGAGCTGGGCCGTGGGGGGGGCGATGTCCGTGGCCCACGTGTCGTCGTCGAGGATCGTCCCCTGGGCGAGCGCGCCCACGACGCGAACGACGAGCCGTGGCGCGACCCTCACGTCGGCCTCGAGCTCGATGCCCTCGATCTCGCCCTCGGCCCGATTCCGGAACTCGAAGTTGTCGCCCACCCGGTACCGCTCGATCAGGTCGTTGATCCGGTAGACATAGCCCGAGAGTCCGAGGCTGACGGGGCCGGTCCGGCCGCGCACGGAGAGGTCCCACTGGCTCGAGGTTTCCGCGGCCAGGCCGGGGTTCCCGATGACGAACCCGCGGCCCGAGACGCCGCGGAAATAGCGGTCGGAAAGCGTCGGATCGCGAAAACCGCTCGAATACTGCGCGGAGGCCTTCCACTCCGGCGCGAACGTCCAGGTGAGCGTCGCGAAGCCCGAGAGGGCGCCGTCCGACGTGGACAGGTCCCCGTAGTAGCCGCCGGTGTTCTGCGTCGAAACGTGATCGCCGCGTACCCCCGCGGTCAGCATCAACCGGTCGCCCGCGAGAGGGATGTCTCCCTCCGCGAAAGCCCCCCAGTCGGTCCGGCTCGCGTCCTCGATGGCGACCTCGGTGGTGGTCGTCGTGGGGTTCCCGGCGGAGTTGAAGCTCTCGACGATGTTGAGGGCCTCGAGACCGGTCCGGCCGTTCACGTCGACGCCCACCCGGAGCCCGGCGGTTCCGAACGAGCGTCGGCCGAGAAGTCTCACCGAGTAGTCGTTCGCGTCGACGTCGGAGATGGAGTTCCGGAGCGTCGTCGTCGGGTTCGGCACGCGCTGCCGGGTCGTGGCGATGCCGTAGGCGCCGTAGAACGCGCGCAGCTCGAGCGACGAGAAGCCGATGACGTCGGGAACGTCCAGGCCGAGGGTGAAGCGGGAGGAGTCCTCATAGGGGTAGAAGGTCCGCGTCGTCGGGAGGTCGGCCTGGGGCTTTCCCATGTCGCGGACCTCGTCGAGATGGAACGCCGCCCAGAGTCGCGCCTCGCCCAACGGCACGAGGCCGCGCACGACGAAGCCCCGGTCACGGACGGCCGAGTTGTCCTGCGTTCCCACGGGCGACTCGTAGTCGCTCTGGCTCCGCTGGTAGAGGGATAGCGAGAAGGCGCCGGGCCCGGCGGGGATGTTGATTCCGGCCCCACCCGCGGCCTCCGGCGTACCGCCCGTACCCGCCGCAAGAGCGTACCGGCCGCTCAGCTCGCCGAGCGTCGGCATCGACGTCTTCGCGTGGATGACGCCGCCGAAGGCGTCGGATCCGTAGGCCACGGAGCCCGGTCCGCGGACGATCTCGACGCTCTCGAGGGCAAACGGGTTGAGGAACGAGGCCGAAGCCCCGGCGCGGCGCTCCGCCGTCACGCGTCCGTCGTCGAGCATCAGGAGCGTCCGCCCGCGGGCGAGGCCGCGGACGACGGGAACCGAGCTCGTGCTCTCGTCGCTTTTCGACACGCCCGGGAGGATGTCGACCGTCTCGGAGAGCCGGTTCGGCTGGCGCTCCTCGAGCTCTCTCTTCGAGACGAGAGAAACCGGGTTGGCCGGGGGAGCGAGGAGCGAGGCCGCGGTGCCCGCCGAGACGTAGACCTCGGTGCTGCGGGCGGCGGGAAGGACGAGGTCCCGGATGGCATCGGCCTGCGCCCTGGTTTCGACGCGGACGACTCCGAGCCATGCGCCGCTCGGCGAGAAGACGCCGACTTCGAAAGACACGGTGGGCTCGGCATCGAGGGTCAGTTCGCCCCTGGCATCCGCGGCGACCGAGCCGGCGCGTCCCAGTATCGAAACCCGGGCCGCAGGGACCGGCTTCCCGTTCTCGTCGACGACGCGATAGCGCGCCGCCTCGAGCGGGAGGGTCGGCAGGAGGAAGAGCGCAACTGGAAAGAGAGCATGGAAAAGCCGGGAGATCCCGGCCGCGGGCAGTGGCTGCTGGGGCATGCGGCGGTCCTTTCTGGCTCAGGCGGACGAGCGAGACGACCCGAACCGAAGCGCAAGGACATGGGGAAGCCCCAGGGGCGTCTCCGGCAGGCGGCGCGTCGGGTCACGGGTCGGGGGAGCGGCCGCCGTCTCAGTTCCTGAGCGGGGTCGTCGCGCCGGGGAAGGAACGCTCGCGAGCGCCGGTCGGCGTCGCGAGCGGTGCGACAGGCGTCCCTTCAGGGAGACCAGAGGCGACCTCCAGGGGCGAGGCCGCCGGGACGGGAGGCGACGAGGGCAGGGCCGACGCCTCCGGCGGCGCCGCCGCGTCCGTAGCGGCAACCGGACTCTCGAGAGCGGGCGACGGGCCCTCCACGGAACGTCCGGACCCTTCCGCCCACCACTCCATCTCTTCTCCCGGGGCGGGACGACTGGCCGGGGCGCGAACAGGAACCGGTGCTGCGACGGAAGAGAAGGCGAGCGAGAAGGTCTCCGAGGTCGCGACGGTGATCTCCCGGTGCCTGCCGCTGCCGTCCTTACGGCCGGCGCGGACGACGAAGCGGGCCGTCCCGACGACCGCCGGAAGCCTCACGGCGAATCGGGGGTGCTCCTGGCGAGACTCCTCGGTGAGCCGGACACGAGGGCCGCCGTCGAGCTCGATCAGGAGCTCGCTCTCCTCGAAACCCGCGGGCAGCTGCCAGGAGACCGTGACCGTGCGGCCCGGAGCAACCTCTCCCGGCTCCAGAACGACCCCCCGCGCTTTGGCAACGGACGCGAGGGGGAGTGCGGCGAGGAGAGCGATCGGGAGAATTCGCACGGGATCCTGCCGAGAATAGCCACCGGATCGTCCATCGGCAAGGACACGAACGCGGGCGGTCCGGGGCCCGCGGCGGAAGAGATGCGACGCCCGCGTCTCCATGCGGGGACGCTCCGCCCCGCGGGCCCTGTTCAGCGAGCGGGTCGTTCCCCGGTGCGGGCCGGGGACCGATCCCGCCGGGCAGGCGCTACTTCTTGGCCACCTCGAGGAGGTCGACGACCTTCTTGACGCCGGGGACGGAATTCACGGCGTCGCGGGCGATCTTCAGGCGCGCGTCATCGGGAACGGTGCCGCGCACGGAGACGGTTCCGCCGACGGTCTCGACCTCGAGGTCCTTCCCGTACGTGCCGAGCTCCTTCTTCAGGAGGTTCTCGACGGCCAGCTCGAGCTTGCCGTCCGCGGCCTCGTCCCCGATCTTCCCCCCGGTGAGGGACTTCTCGGCCTTGGCCTTGACCTGGTTGTCGACGCTCGTCACGCCGGGGACGCTCTTGGCGACCTCCGCTGCGAGCTCCTGCGTGTCGCGGCCCTCGACCTCGCCGACGAAGACGACCTTCTCGTCGACGACGGCGACCTCGATCGTCTTTGCGTCGTCGCCCAGCTTGTCGACCAGCTTCTGCTGGACGACCGTGTCGAGAGCGTCGGCCGCGAGGGCGGGACCGGCGACCAGGGCGGTGGCGAGAGCGAGGAGGACGAGGGAATTCCTGTTCTTCATCTGCGACTCCTTCGGGGTTTTTCGCAGGAGGATCCCCCCGCTGGGGCCGGGAGGGGATGCCCTCCCAGGCCCCTTTCGGGCAGCCGGCGGTTCAGAACGCATGACCGAGCGCGACGTGGAAGACGGTCCGGCTCTCGCCCTCCCGCTTGTCGATGAGGTACCCCAGGTCCACCCGGAGCGGTCCGACGGGGGTCCGGAGCCTGAGGCCGGCACCCGCGGCCCAGCGGAGGTCCGTGACTTCGATCCGGCCGAGCCAGGCGTTCCCCACATCGAGGAAGAGCCCCCCCTCGACGGGCCCGAGGAGCGGAGCCCTCAGCTCGACGTTCGCGAGGAGGTACGACTCGCCGCCGAGGCTCGAGCCGTCGTCCCCCTTCGGACCGAGCTCCTGCTCCTCGAACCCTCGGTGCGTGCTCGCCCCGCCGACGTAGAACCTCTCGCCGACGGGGAGCACCGTTCCGCCGTGGGCCTGCGCGTAGCCGATGCGAAGCGCCCCGGCGGCCACGATCGCGCTCCCGAGGCTGCGGAAATACCGGGAGTCCCCCTCGATGCGGTCGAAATCGTTGCTGCCGCCGAGGAACCGGCGGGAGACCTTGTCGCGGACGAGAAAGTAGGTCCCCGTCGTCGTCAGGAACGGGTCGTCGCGCTGGTCGAGAGAGACGCTGGGTGTGAGGGACCCGATCCGCTCGGTGACCGGGACGACCTCTTCCTCGACATCCGGCTGGACGTCGAGGGGCACCTGTTCCTCGATCTTGTAGACGAGCGTCACGATGTGTTTCGGGTCGAGCTCCCACGAGAGCCCGGCCTGGACCCCCCTCGTCTGCAGAGAGAAGCCGTCGTAGGTCGTGTCCCAGGTGTAGGTCCCCTTCACCGTGCCGAAGAGGCGGGTCCCGAAGAGGGACGGCTGGCCGATCTCGAGGACGTAGCTCTGCCTCTTCTTGCCGACGAGCGCCGAGAAGGCGCCGTTCGTGGCGTTTCCGAAGAGGTTCCTCTCGCCGACGGTCCCCGCGAGCTCGAGGCCGCGCTGCGTGTTGATGTCGAGGCCGTACTCCACGTACCGCGTCGAGCGCTCGACGACGTCCACGAGGACCGATTTCTCGGGCGGGCTCGACCCCGGGACGGGTGCGCTCGTCACGGAGACCGTGTCGAAGACGCCGAGGCGGGAGAGGCGCGACTGGTGCTCTGCGAGCTGGATGCCGTCGAGCGGCTTGCCAGGGCGCTCGTCGCCGATGGAGAGGATCTTCCTCGTGGTCGTCCTCGTGTTCCCGCGAACCGTGATCACTCCGAGCCGGTAGGCGGTCCCCTCTACGATCTCGAAGGCGAGCGGGACCCGGCCCTTCTCGTCCGGCGCACCGGGACGGGGCGTCACGGTCGCCTCGTCGTACCCGCGGCGGGAGTAGGCTCTCCGGATCTCGCCGGCGGCCTCCGCGTCGCGGCCGGGTGCGTAGGGCCTGCCCTCCTTCAGCTTCGCGATGCGCCTGAGCTCGTCGGCGTCGATCACCGTCGCGCCCGGGAAGCTCAGGCTGCCGATCGTCCGCCGCGGGCCTTCCTTCACGCGGAAGGCGATCGTCCGCCTCTCCCCGCTCCCTTCCATGGCCGCCTCGACGGTCGCGTCCGGGAAGCCCGAACGGGAGTAGAGGTCGACGAGCGCGAGACGGCTCTCCTCGAGGATCTCCGGCCCGGGATGGGACTTCGAGAGGCCCAGGAGCTGCGGCTCGTGGAGGGGAAGGGCCTTCACGAGCTCCTTCCGGGGGATCGAGACCGCTCCCTCGAAGCGGATCGCCTCGACGGAGAGGCGGGGGCCGTGGCTCGCGGTCAGGACGACGGCCTTCTTCTTCGCGTCCTGCCGCTCGGACGGCATCACCTTCACGTCGACGTAGCCTCGCTCGGTCATCCCCGCCGAGGCGGCCCGGGCGAGGCGGTTGACGACGCCCTCCGAGAGGGGAACGTTCCGCCGCTTCCACGACGCGGTCACCTCCCGCATGACGGGCCTGTCGATACCCTTCCCCGCCAGGCTCTCGCGCGGGCCGAGTTCCAGCGTCACCGTGACCGTCCGCGCGCCGCCGTCCTTCGTCGGCTCGTCGACGACCTGGAACGTCGCGCCCTTCCACCCCAGGCCCCTCAGGCGCCTCTGCTCCTTCTTCAGTCCCGATTCGAGGTCTTTCCGGTTGAACCGGAAGAGCTTCGCGTCGAGCCTGAAATAGAGGACCTTCCCGCGCGTGGCGAGGCTGGTAAAGAACGGGAGGCCGTCGAGGTCGACGTCGAACGTCTCGAGACGGGGGAGGGGCGTCTCGATGACGTCGAGCGCCACCTCGACGGCGCCCTTCGCGTCGGGCGGGCCGACCGTGACCGTCACCTCTGGCGCCGGCAGGCCAGCCCGCGCGTAGGCCTCCGCGACCTGCACGGGGACGGACACGTCGGGGTCGGCGGGCAGGGCCCGCCACGTCTTCAGGTCGATCCGGTCGCGCAGGACGCTCTTGCCGAGCTGTTTGACGCCCCTCAGCTCGATCTTGCGCACCCAGACGGGCGGGGCCTCGGCGGCCGCGCCGCGCGCGAGGAGGAGGAGGGCGAAGGCCGCGACTGCGGCCCGGACGCTAGTCGAGATCACGCCGGATCCGGAAGCCGCCCGAAAGCGAGCCGTCCTGGTTCTGCCGGAGGCGCCCGCGGGTGCGGGAGCTGAACCGCCATTTCAGCTCGAAGACGTCGGTCGTTTCGCCGCTCACCCCCTTGTAGTAGGTGGCGGAGAGTCCTCCCCCCAGACCCTTACCGACCGAGAAGAGGAACTCCTCCCCCTCAGGCGTCGTCGGGAGCGGGATCATCTCGAGGTCGGTCCGGGCGCCGAGCGCGCCGAGGATGGGGGCCGCGGCGCCACGCATGGCCATCCGCGCCGCCGCGGCGCCCAGCTCGGACGAGCCGGTTCCCCCGGAGCCCCCGAGGAGGACCGAGACGATGTCCGCGTGGCTCCTCCCCTTCGAGGACGTGAGGAGGAGCTGGGCGTTCGACGCCTTCCCGTCGATCCGGACGGTGATCTCCTCGTCGTTCTTCGTCGTCGTCGCGACGATGTCGAGGTCCGGGTCGATCGCGTGCGGGTCGGAGAAGTCGAGCCGGCAGCGGGAGAGGTCGAAGCTCGATCCGAGGACGTAGAGCTCGCCTCTCGTCGAGGAGATCGACCCGAGAGCGACGGGCTCTCCGATGGTCCCCTTCACGCGGAGGCTCCCGCCCAGCTCCGCGTCGCCGAGATTCCCTTCGAGGTGGATGGCGTCCCGGGCGATGACCGCTACGTCGAGCGCGAGGTCCCGCACGAGGGGGGGAAGGGTGCTCTTCGATGCGGTGGCCCTGCGCCCGGGCTCATTGAACGCCTTCAGGAGCTCGCCGGCGTCGAGGCTGGGGGCGTAGACGACATCGTCGAACCGGACCTCGCCGGAGATGGCGGGCGAGGGCCAGACTCCCTTCGCCGCGAGGTCGGCGCCCGCCCGGACCTGGACGTCCTTGCCGGCCTCGAGCTCGAGGTCGCGGGCCCGGAGCGTGGCGTCGACGCGGCGGAGCTTCCACTCCGAGAGGCCGGCGCGGCCCGCGAGGGAGACCGTTCCGCCGCCGATGCGGGCCGTAATTCCGTCGCTCCGGATCTCGCCCGGCTCGAGAAGGACCATCCCGGTCAGCTTCTCGACCGGCGTGGGGAAGTCGGGACCGTCGAGGAGTGCGTCCTTCACCTCCACGTTTCCCTTGGCGACGGGCTTCTCGACCGTCCCGGCGACGTCGAGCTTCGCCAGGAGGCGCCCCGAGGCCCGGTCGAGCGCGTCGAAGAACGGCAGGAGGATCGCGAGGTCGAGGGACGAGGTGATCGAGAGGCGGCCGCTCCCTGGGCCCTCGAAGGGGAGGCCCCCGGTCGCCTCGAGCTCGAGGCCGGAGCCCGAGAGCCGAAGCGAGCGGACCTCGATACGGGAGTGGTCGACGACGAGGCTCAACGGCTCTACGGCGTACACGGCCCACCTCGGGTGCGTCGCTTCGAAGGCGTCGAGGGCGAGCTCGACCTCGGCGCCGCCGAGGTCGGCGACGGTCCCGTGCGCGCGCACCCGCCCCGTCGTCGTCGCCGTGACGTCCGCGGAGATCCCGGCGGCGTGGAGGAAAGGAGAGAGGTCGAGCGCGTCGAACGTCGCCGTGGCGTCGAAGGGTCGTGCGCCGGCGATCGAGCCGGTCGCCTTCAGGCGGAGCCGGCCTCCGAGAGCGTCCCCGTCGACGGTGAGCGCCTCTCCCGCGAGGACGGCGTCCAGCCTGGCGTCCTCGACGTGGTAGGCGCCCCACGAAAGGCCCGCCAGCGTGACGGCGGCCGCGACCCGGCCCTCGCCGGCCGGCGTCAGGGCGGCATCGAGCTTCGAGAGCGCCCCACCGGGAACGACGAGGTCCCGGACCTTCACGGTCCCCGTGAGCCCGGGGCGTTCGAGATCCCCGGCCATCCTCACGTCCACCGACACGCTTCCACCGAGCGCTCCAGACCTGGACTCGGGGTCGGTTCCGTGTTCCGTGGGAGCCGGCTTCGCCGCGCTTCTCGATTCGAGCGGGAGGAGCGGCTCGAAAGCCGAGACGTCCGGGACCTCCAGACGGACGAGGGCGTCGAGGGCGCTCCCGTCGAGGTTCCCGCGACCCGAGAAGGTACCGAGGCTTCCGTCGTCACCCTTCAGCTCGAGACCAGCCAGCTCGATCCGGTCTCCTCGAACGGTCGCCTCGCCTCCGGACGTCGAGATCCGCCTGCCCGCCGCAGCGACGAACGCGTCCCCGAGGCTCACCGTCGCCTCGAGACGGCCGGTACGGGACCGCTTCGCCGCGAAGTGGCCCGACACCTCGCCGTGGACGTCGGCGAGATGAGAGGGAAGGACAGCCGCCAGAGGGGAGAGGTCGAATCGCTCGAGCGTGGCCTCGGCCTCGAAACCGCCACGGCCAGGTGCAACGACCTTCGCCGTCAGCCGGCCGTCGGCCGTGCCGAGGAGCGCCTCGACCGTCGCGCCGAGGGCTGCATGCGCGTCCACGTCGGGGAGGGGGTGACCGCGGAAGCGGATGCCACGGACGCGCAGGTCGATCTCGGGGGACTTCACCCCCGGAAGGGGCAGGCGTCCGTCCGCCTCCATGCCGGCGGTGACGTCGTACGCCGCGGCCGAGCCGTTGAAGACCGTGAAGGTCGCGCCGTTCGCCTTCGCATCGAGCTCGACGCAGTCGATCCGTGCGCCGGCGACGGTCAGCGCGCGTGCGCGGAGACGACCCTCCAGGACGGGGCGCGCCACGGGCCCGCCGCCGCTCAGGTGAGCGGTCAGATGGCCCTGCCCTTCGATTCCGAGCATCGCGAGCCACGGGCCGACGTTCCCCGATTCGACGTCGACGCGACCTTCGAACGTCCGCTGCCGATGGTCGTAGCGGCCGCTCAGCCCGGCGGTCGTCTCGCGTTCCGACAGCTCCAGCGTCTCGGCCGTGAGGATCCCGCCGGAGAGGCTCAGCCGGGCGCGGGCGTCCGGAGAGATCGTGCCGCGAGCGGCCGGCCGCGCCCCTTTGAGGGCGAGGTCGGCCCTGGCCGTGATCCCTTCGAGGACCGGGCGCGCGAGTCCCCCCTCGACCGTGCCGTCGAGCGTGCCCGCGAGCTTCGGTGCGCTGGCCGGCAGGACCAGGAGTCGCGCGGGGTCGAGCTTCTCTGCCCGAATCGAGAACCTGACGTCCTTCGGCGCGGGGTGAATGGTCCCCGAGGCTTCGACGCGGAGGCGTCCCTGGCCGGACGCCACGTCGAGGCTCCCCTTCCGAAGGAGCGGTCCGGCGAGGTCTCCCGCGAAGTCGACGCTCTCGAACGTCCGGCCGAGCAGCGTGAGCGTTTCGGCCCGCGCCGTTGCGGAGGCCGATGGTGGCTCTGCCCCTCTTCCCGAGGCGACGATCCGGGCTTCGATCGTTCCCCCGAGGCCGAGATCCGGCGCGAGCCTCGCCGCGAGTGGGCCGAGCGTTCCCTCCGTCGTGAAGGTCGCCGTGTAGCGCGGCGTCCCGGAGAGGTCTCGGACCGCGGCGT
Source organism: uncultured Holophagales bacterium (assembly GCA_963696015.1). GTDB lineage: Bacteria > Acidobacteriota > Thermoanaerobaculia > UBA5066 > UBA5066 > UBA5066. The sequence goes on along the minus strand of CAVOJA010000022.1, from coordinate 33,612 downwards.
CGAGCCCCGCCGCCAGTCCCGCGTCCTTCGCGACGAGCCGGGCCACGAGGTCGAGCGCGTCCTCGTGCGTCGTCCAGCGGGCCGTGAGCGACGAGCCCCGCAGCGGCTCGTGTCCGTCGGCGGAGACGTCGATCGACCCCAGGGTCAGGGTGCCGGTCGACGCCATGTCCCGGAGCCGCACGCGTCCTTCGACGGCGAGGTCGCTGCCGTCGATGCGCCGGGCGGCCTTGCCGCGGTCGACCAGCTCGAAGGAGCCGTCCGTGAGCCGAAAAGACCGCACTTCGACGTCGGGCCGCGCCGTCGGCTCCTCGTCTCCCGTCTCCGGGATCTGGAACGGGAGGATCACCCTGCCCTTCTCGTCGAGCGCGAGTCGCGCGAAGGGGTGCTCGACGATGGCGCTCAGGACGACGATGCGGCCACGGAGAGTGTCGGGTATGGAGATGCGGACGTGCGCCCGGGAGACGGCGATCTCCGTCCCGGCCCGTTCCCCCTCGCCCCGCAGGCGAAAGTCCCGAACTTCGAGCGTCCCCGTGAGGGCGTTCCATCGAATCGACCCGGTCTCGACCGAACCTTCGAGGATCCGTCCGGCCTCGCGGACGGCGGCCCGCGACGCCGCCCGCTGGACCGCCGGCAGGTGGAGCAGCCCGAAGAGAAGAGCGGCGAGGCCGAGGAGGACGAGCACGGCCCAGCCGAGCGCCCGCGCGGCGCGGCCGATCCACTGGCGGCGAGGCTTCTCGGGGTCGTTCATGGAGTCAGCCGCGAGGCGGCGTTCGCGCGGAGCTTACCGTTCGGCGCGGGCCCCGGCACGCCGCGAAAATTCCCGTCAGGACTGCAGCTCACCTCGGCGACCCACGGCTCCGCCGCGCGATTCCGGACCGAGGCGAGGAGGACGAGGAGCGGGCATGGAATCCCCTCTGATCCGTTCTGCCACGAATCGACCCGCGCCGCCGGCTCGTCACCTACGCGGGAGCGCAAGTCGAAAATGCCGCAGATAGTAGCTTCGATGCTCGTATGCGGCCCGGCCACCGCAGGCGTCGTGATTGCCCTCGGTCTCTCCGGCTGAGCAGCCGCGACTCCGGCGGAGCCCCTTCCCGCCTCGATCGGGAACCCGCGTCTCGTCGTCCGCAAGGCACGGCACGAGCTCCTCGTCTTCTCGGGGGAGAGGCTCCTGAAGACCTGTCGTGTCGGCCTCGGGCTGAATCCCGTTCCCCCCAGGAAGCGCCAGGGAGACCGGGCCACTCCCGAGGGGACCTCCTTCGTCTGCATGAAGAAACCGCAGAGCCAGCTCGTTCTCTCCCTCGGCCTGAGGTCCCCGAACCCTGCGGACGCCGCGAGGGGACTCGAGACCGGGCTCATCACGCGCCGGCAGCATCGGCTGATCGTGGAGAGGGTTCGCGCGGGCGGTTGCCCTCCCTGGAACACCCCGCTGGGAGGCGAGGTCTTCATCCACGGGAGCGGCTCGACGACGGGCCGGACCTGGGGGTGCGTGGCCCTCGCCGACCACGACATCCGTGAGCTCTTCCCGCGAATCCCCGTCGGGACGCCCGTCGTCATCGAGCCCTGAAGCGTTCCGCGAGCGCGGATGGGCCCTTCGGGCCCCGCCGCAACGAGCTGATCCGCCGTTGCACGCCGGACATGCGGAACCGGAGACCGCGCGTCCCGTGGCCCCGAAACCGCGTCCACCGAGCCGGCGAGCGCCGCGAGCGCGACCGGCCGCGCCCTGAGCCGGGTCGACGAGGCGTGGATCGCTGCGCCGAGAGCCATCCCCGCATAGACGTAGGCAGGGCCGAAAAGCGCGCAGGCGCGCGTCGTCACGGGAGCGGGGCCGCCCGTCGCCGGCGGGTCGGGGCCGGGAGGAGGCGGACGTGGCCCCGCCACCTGCCAGGTCACCGGGCAGCCCGGCGGCGCCGGCGGATTCACGCTCGCCTACGAGCAGACGGCCCTCGGGAACCACTTCAACGTCGACGTTTCCACCGCTCCGAAGAAGGAGGCCGCGGCCGTTCAGGCTCACGGGAGCAGCCAGCCCGGTTTCCAGCTCGTCGGGCGCTTCGACAGCGACTCGCAGGGCCTCTCGGCGGCGAAGAAGGCCTGCGCGGGGCGGACGGCGGCGCCGGGGCCGTGGCCGCCGGGATCGCGTGCGCGGCCGTCGGCCTCGTCGCCGGCAGGCCGAGTTCCTCCTTCCCCGGCGCTGTCGTGGGGGGCGCCTCGTCCAGATCGGCCTCGCCGTGGTCGGCTGGCCGCTCTTCCCGTTCTGGACCGCTGCGTCCGCCGGGACGCTCGTGACGATGCTCCGGCGCGCCGAGCGGACGCTCCTCTCGGGGAAAGGCGAGGAGGAACGGACGTCGAAGGAAGCCGCCGCAGTCCGGGCCCTCCCGCTCCCCCCGAGCCGGCGCACGGCGTTTCTCGCCACCGGCCTCCTCCTTCCCCTGGCGCTCGAGCCGGCGCTCATCGCGCGCCTTCCCCGGGCCGACGCCTGGGGCGATCCGATCCGATACGAGTCGTGGAAGGCGAACAACGCGAGCCCCGTGCCCGACCGCTCCCTCATCGCGAGCCCCGGCACGGACGGAGCCAGGCAGGTCGACCCGCGGACGGTCGCCCCGGGCCCGACTCGCGGGACGAAGGCCGACATCGTGATCCGCGACGGCGAGCTCGTGAGCTACCCCGAGGGAGCCGGGTTCCCGACGACTCGTTGAGGGGCGACCGCCGGGTCACCGGGAATCCGCTGGTCGGGAATCCCGGCTCCAGGGGAGCCTTCGCGTCGTCGCGGCAGGCCGGGCGGGCTTAAAGTCCCGCCCAATTCCGTTGAAGGGGCCCGATAAGGAGGATCCGCGATGAAGGTGACGCTCCGCTCCGAGAAGGACGTGTCGGACGAGAACGTGATGAAGGAGACCGGGAAGAGTTTCGCCGAATGGTGGAAGGTCCTCGACGCCTTCGGCGGCCCGGCGAAGGGCCGGCGGGAGATCGGCGGCCACCTCTTCGGCGAGCTGAAGGTCGACGCCTGGTGGTCCGCGACGCTCCAGGTCGAGTACGAGCGCCACGAGGGGGTCGTCGAGAGGGACGGAAGGGGGAAGGGCTACACCATCTGCGCAACGAAGTCGGTGAAGGCCGCGCCCGGGAAGTGCTGGGAGATGTGGGCGACCGGCAAGGCCCTCGACGCATGGTTCGGGCCGAAGAACGTCCTCGACCTGAAGGCGGGCGGCTCCCTCTCGAACGGGGACGGGAACGCCGCCGACGTGAAGGGCGTGACGCCGGGGAAGACGATCCGGCTGATCTGGAAGGATGCGAGCGCTCCCGGGACGCCGGTGGAGATCAAGCTCCAGCCGGCACCGGGCAAGACGACCGTGATGGTGACGCACGACCGCCTCCAGACCCGCGAGGAGGCCGACGGACTGCGCGTGGCCTGGGGCGAGGCGCTCGACCGGATGAAGAAGCTCGTCGAGGCGGGCGGAACGTGCTCTGCCGGGCCTGCTGCCTGCTCCTCGTCGCCTCGGGGGCCGCCGCTTCCGCGATGGCCTCCGAGCCGCAGGCGGCCCCGGCCGCTGGGCTCGAGCGGCGCCTCGCCCTCGCGGCCACCGCGGCCGCCGAGGCGACGCTGCGCCTCCACGAGACGGACGCGGCGAAGAGGTGGCTCGCCCAGGTGCCGGAGCCGCTCCGTTCCTGGGAATGGCGCCATCTCACGGCTCGCGCCGACGAGAGCCTCGCGGCGATCGCGGCGCACGAGGGGCGCGTCCTTGGTGTCTCGGTCTCGCCGGACGGGAGGCGCCTCGCGACCGCAGGGGCCGACAAGACCGCACGCCTCTGGGACTCCGCGACGGGGACGCTCCTCGCGACGCTCTTCGGGCACGGCACGGCCGTCTGGAACGCCGTCTTCTCGCCCGACGGCGCCAGGCTCGCAACCTCCTCGTCGGACGGTACGGTGCGCGTCTGGGACACCTCCACGTGGGGAACGCCCGTGAGGCTCGTCCCGCCGAAGTACGAGGCGTACAAGGCCGTTCAGGCGGTCGCCTTCTCGCGCGACGGCAGGAGCCTCGCCGTCGGCGCCAAGGACGGAACGGTCCGCGTCTGGGACGTCCCGTCCGCGACGCTCGCCGTGACGCTCGTCGGGCAGGCCGAGGGGCAGGCGCAGTGGATCAACGGGCTCGCGTGGGTGGAGGCCGGCCTCCTCGCGGCCGCCGGGAGCGACCGGACGGTGAGGTTGCGGGACGTGGCTTCCGCGAAGCCGCGCGCGGTTCTTCACGGGCACGACGGGCCCGTCACCGCCGTCGCCGCCAGCGCCGACGGCGCGCGGCTCCACACCGCTTCTGGCGACGGCACGATCTGCACCCGGGCGCTTTCCTCCTCGCCGACGCGTTGTCTCCGCGCAGAGGCGAGCGGCTACGACGTGGCCTTCTCGCCGGACGGCGGTCCCTCGGAACCGCTCCGCCGAGCGGACCTTCGCACGGGCCGCTTCCACCTCGCGGTCCCTCGGCTCTGCGCTCGTCACGAGCGACGAGAGGAGCGTTCGTGCGGCCGCGGCGACCTCGTCGACGGTCCGGCCGAACGCGGCCCCGTTCGCCCGCGACGGCTTCGTGACGCCGCTCAGCTTCCTCACGAACTGGAGCGAGGCCTCCCGGATCTCCTCCTCGGTCGCCGGGGGCTCGGAGTTGTGGAGCGTCCGGATGCTCCTGCACATGCAGCCTCCGCGCTGCCCGGCCCGGGGGGAGGCTGGCTCCCGCGATCGTAGGGCCCTCCCGAAGGGGGCGAACGGCTCGCGTCAGCGCTTCGAAGCCGTCGGCTTCCCTCTTCGTTTCCCTCTTTCCAGCTCGAGCGGCTCCTTCACCCGGAGGCGCACGATTCTGCCGATCAGCGCGACAGGCATGGGCTCGTCGAGCGGTAACCTGAAGCTCCGTCCCGCAGAAGACCTTCTTCAGGGCGACGGTCACCTCCATCGCGCCCGGGAAGTTCGGGTCGTCGAAGGCGTCCGTGTGGCGGAGCTTCTCGCCGGGGACGAGCTCGAGGTAGGTCCCGCCGAAGGAGTTGCTCGACCCGGTCGAGAGGTTCGTGAACGACCTCTCGTGGGAGCCCCCCACGCGGGCGTCCAGGTGGTGGACCTTCGCGGCGGTCGGGCTCAGGCGCGCGGCGGCCTCGCGAGGACGACGTGCGTCGCGTGCTCGGAAGCGACGTGCCGCGTGCAGGCGTAGCCGAGGCCCCGGAGATCGATGCCCGTCAGGAGCGGCTCGCCGGCGCCGAGGAGGACGGGGGCGATGGCGAGGTGGAGCTCGTCGACGAGCCCTTCGCCCTGGTCCTGCCGGATCGTCGCCGGGCCGCCCCCGATGCGGACGTCGCGGCACTGCGCCGCGTCGCGGGCCCGATCGAGCGCCTCCTGGATCCCCCCGTCACGACGTGGAACGTCGTCCCGCCCTCGGCGTGGAGGACCGTCCGCCGGAACGTCCGCGTCGGGAAGGCCGGGCGTGGAGCCGGGCGCCTCGGAGCCCGAGCGGGTTCGCGAGACTCTGGTCGGCGCCGGCTCCGTCGCCGCCGAGCGGGATCGCGACGCCTGCCACCCTCGGCTTCGTCACCAGTTCATTCCCATGGGACGCCGCCGGGGAGTCACCCCCGAAAGGTCTCACCGCCGCCCGTCGTTCAGGTTGTTGCGGGGGTATCGCACTTGCCCGGCGAGGGGGACCCGGGCGCGTTTACGCGCGGCGCCGGCGCTGGAGCCGACGGACCGCCGGCACCGGCCAGGACGGGCTCGGGAGAGACGATCCTCCGCTCCTGCGGTCGAGAAGCCGATGGTGACGCTCATTCGCCGCCTCGTGGGATTCGTGCTGGTCGTCGTTGCCGGGCTGATCGACGTCGACATGGCCGAGAAGGGCACGTTCGCCTGCGAGCGCGCAAAGGGCACGTGTGTCCACTCCGTCGTGCGGCTTGCGGGGACGATGCCCCCGCGCACGATCCCCCTCGCCGACGTGCTCGGGGCCGGCTCGAAGCACTCGTACTGGGATGAGGCGCCGGGGGCGCGCCAGGCGCTCGCCCGCGCCCGCAGCATGGCCGACGCGTCGCCGGAGACGCTCTACGTGACGCGGTCCTCCGCAAGCAGGAGCCGCTCCTCGTCGTCGAGCATCCTGATCCTCACCCGGCAAGGCCTCGTGCCCCTGCTCCCCGGCTACCCGCCCGGCAGCGCGGACGTCTCGGGGCTCGAGCGATTCCTGGCCGGAGAGGGGGATCGTCTCGCGCTCGTGCAGGACGACCGGTTCTCGTCTCTCCCGCTCCCCCTCGTCCTCCTGGGCCTGGGTTTGATCGTCCTCCTGTTCCGTGGTCCCGATCCGCCGCGGAAGACCCCGGAACGACCGGCTGCGACGTCGCCGTGAGGCGGACGCCCGCCGCGTGCGGTACCCCCGCTCGCCTCCGTCAGGCCGGACCGCCCGCACCGGGTGGCGGCCGCGACGCCGGTGTCAGCGACGGCGGGTCCGCGTAGTCTCGGCACGGAGGCAGCCATGGTCCACGCCCTACAGTGGATTCGCCGCGCCGCCGATCAGAGAGATGCGAGCGCGCAAACGAACCTCGGCGTGCTGTACGACGAAGGCAGGGGCGTACCGCAGGATCTTGCCGAGGCGGTGAGGTGGTCCCGTCGCGCCGCCCTTCAGGGACATGCAAGCGCGCAATTCAATTTCGGGTTGAGGCTCGCGATCGGCCAGGGCGTCCCGGTGGACCTCGTCGAGGCCCACAAGCGGATCAGCCTGGCCGCTGCCCGGTACTCGGCAGAGGAATCGGCGGAGCGCGTCACCGCGGCGAAGGCGCTCGCCAAGCTCGCTCCGTCGATGACCCCGGCGCAGATCGCCGCGGCCCGGCGACGGGCACACGAGTGGACGCGGAAGCCGGAGCCGCAGGGCAACCGGAAGTGAATCGACTGGGCTGAAGGTCGAGCCTCCACCACGAGCCGTGGCGGGGGCAGCATGATGGGCGCGGGCAGGATGGAAGAGGCCTGCCGCTCGCGCGACCCGCGCGTCGGGCGCGAGGCGACGATCAGGGTCCTGCCGCCGGGCTTTTCGGAGACGTTGCTCGGCAGGCGCCCGGGGCCGGTGAACCTGTCAAGCCCCACAGCCCCCGGCGAGGGCGCCCCGGGGAGTCCGGCTTCTCCTGGGCCCCCTCCTCGGACGCGACGAAGCCCCGCGCGGCTCCCTTCGCGTGCAGGCTCTTCGGATCGAGAGTCCCGTCCGAGCCCGCGCTCACGATCCGGCAGCGGTCCCCGTTCGCGGCTCGTGGACCCCGAGACGAGGTCCTTCGACGCCGGTCCTCACCTGCCGGCGCCGAACGCGAGGCGCCGGATCTCCCCGGCGCCGGTCTTGACTTTCACGCCGGCCCCGTCGATCGCGGCGATGCGCCCGTCGAAGAGAGCCTGACCGGGGAGGGCTCCCGGAGGAAGCCGGGCGGAGCCTCCACCCAGGCCCTCCAGCCCGACTTCGTCTTCGCCAGGGCCCGGAGCCGGAGGTCGACCGCATCCGCGTCCTCGAGGCGGGCCTGCGAGCTGCGGCCGGACGACGAATCCGCGGCCGCCTTGCAGGCGTCGACGAGGTTCCCCTGGTCAATCGGCCCGGAGCCGAGACCGAGCGCGGTGCGGTTTCCGCGGGTCTCCCCCCGCAGTCCCTGGGCAGCGAGCAGGCCCTCCAGCGCGAGGTCCAGCGGGACGTCCTTCGCGAAGATCCCGACCCGGCGCTTCAGGCCGCGCGGCACGGCGAACTCGAGCGAGAACCCTCGCGAGATCGTGCAGAGCAGGTTCGCCAGGTCCGTCGACTCGAGCTCGAGGTCCACGCGCTCGCCGGTGAACGCGGCGGACGGTGCGCGGGGAGCCGGCTCCGTCCGGACCACGCGCCGGAGCGGCGGCGGCCCGACCACGATGCCCGCCGCGCGCATCGCCGAGAGGACCTCGTCCAGCGCCGCACCTTCGGCCTTCAGGCTCACGTGCCCTCGGACGTCGTGGTCGATCACGAAGCTCTCTCCCGTCAGGTGTGAGAGCACCCCGAAGGCCCCCGCGTGAGCGACGTCCTCGAGCCGGACGGTGATTCCCTTCGGGTCGTTCCCGCGGGCGGTCACCGTGACGGCCGGGGTGTCTGGCGTCCGGCTGCACCACGATCCCGCGGTCGCGTCGAACAGGCCGTCCCCGGCATGCGCCACGGGACCCTCGCCGGCCGGTGACGTCGCGGTGCCGGCTCGGAGGCGCGTACGTACCGCGAACGTGCGGCAGGGTCCCGAAGCCGGAGCCTCGATCGCGATCGGCTCGAGCCCGGCCGCCGCGAGCTCCTCGCTCAGCGCGGCGCGGGCCGCTGCCCCGACGGTCACACCTTCGAGGACGAGCTCACCCTCGAACCGCGCCTCCAGGAGCGCGATCGCGCGCGCCTCCGTACCCTCGGTGAAGCTCTCGAGAGACCGTGCCACGGCGTCCGCGCGGGCCGCGTCGAGCGACTCGACCACCACGAGCACCGTGTCCTGAACGAGGCGCAGCCTCTCGAGCTCGGCGAGGGTCCCTGCGGCTGGTCCCGCGCCCTCCTGCCGGACCTCGGATTACTGTGGCAGAGCCAGGCGTGCCGAGAACCCGACCGTCCCGGCTTCCCGAGCGGTCACGCGGAGCGCCTCGAGCTGCACGACGCGGCCGGCCCGACCGACCGTCGAGAGGAAGCGGAGCAGCTGCCCGAGCTGCCCGTGGCCGCTCGCCTCGACGCGGAGGAGCTCGATCGGCGTGGCACGGCCGTCCGGGAGCCGCAGGCGCTCGGGAGCCGAGAACGCGCCGAGGGTGAGGTCCAGGCCCGATTCGCGCGCGGTCCTTTGGAGGGCGGCGCGGGCCTCGCCGGTCTCGGCCGGGCGCGGCACGAGCCGCTGAAGTCTCTCCTCGAGCCTGATCCGGGCCTCTCGCAGCTGGGCGACCTCATCTCGGGCCTGGCCGGCGCCGGGCGCGGCGAGCAGGCAAGGAACGACAGCCGCGAGAGCGAGGCCTCGCGTCGACGACCGATAGATGCTGGCCTCCTCGACGATTCTCGCAGAACGCCCGTCGCGTCGCTTACGCCCCGAACTCCGCCGGCGTCAGCTCCTGGAGGTACTTCGTCAGGAGGCGGTGCTTGGCGAGGCGGGCCTTGGCCGACTTCTGGTAGAGGGCGAAGCGGTCCTCGAGCGGGCGGATCGTGGGGAAGAGGGGGACGAGGGCGCCGCTGTCGAGCTCCCCCTTGAGGCTGTAGCTCGGGGCGAGGAGGACGCCGAGGCCGCTGGCCGCGGCCGTGATGAGGCCGCGGATGTGGTTGATGGCGACGACCCGGCCGAACGAAGGGCGACGGCTCTTCGGGAAGGCGCCGAGAAAGCGCTCCCACCAGGCGCACTCCTTGTCGAGGGAGAGGACGGCGCAGCGGGCGAGGTCGGCCGGCTCCTCGACGCGGTGCGCGGCGAGGTAGTCGGGCGCGCAGGCCACCATGTAGGCCTCGCGAAAGAGGGGCGTCCGTTCGAGGTCCGGGTGCGGGTGCGCGACGCAGTCGATGGCGAGGTCGATGTCGTCGCGAAGGAGCGGCGTCAGGAGGTCGTGGGAGAGGACGAAGTCCATCTCGATCCCGGGGTTCGCCTCGAGGAACGGCCGGATGTACCGCATCAGGACGCTCGTCCCGAACTCCACCGTCGCGCCGAGGCGGATCCGCCCTTCGGCCCGCTTCCGTTCCCGCTGCAGCTCCTCCTGCGCCTCCTCGAGCGTCGCGAAGATCCGTTCGCACGCCTCGTGGAGGACCCGCCCCTCGGGCGTCGGGACGACCTGGCGGCCGCGCCGGTCGAGGAGGCGGACCTTCGCGGAGCGCTCCAGCTTGCTCACGGCGTGGCTGACGGCGCTCTGCGTCCGGTGGAGGCGCCCGGCGGCGGCTGAGAAGCCGCCGGCCTGGACGACGGCGTGAAAGGCGCGGAGGTGCGCGAGGTCGAGAGCGAGATCGGCCATATATGAATGATATCGATTGCCAGCATGAAAACAATGAGCTTGGTAAATGCGCGATTCTGTCGCATAACTCGCTGCCAGAGGTAAGGTCATGTCGCTGAAAGTGGAGACGGAGATGGAAATCTTGCGAGCGCTCGGCATCGAGGAGAGGACCCCAGGTGGTTTCTCGGGCGAGTGGGTCGGGAGCGGCAAGGTGCAGAAGGTCGTCTCCCCGGTGAACGGCGAGACCCTCGCCACGGTCATCAACGTCACGAAGCAGGAATTCGAAGGGATCCTCGCGAAGAGCCACGCGGCCTTCGCCTCCTGGAAGCTGGTGCCCGCCGCCGAAGCGCGGCGAGGTCGTGAAGGCGCTGGGCGACGAGCTGCGCCGCGAACAAGGCGGCCCTGCGCGGAGCTGGTCACGCTGGAGATGGGCAAGACCCTGCGCGAGGGTCTGGGCGAGGTGCAGGAGATGATCGACGTCTGCGACCTGGCCGTGGGCCTCTCCCGCCAGCTCTACGGCCTCACCATGCCCAGCGAGCGGCGTCAGCACCGCCTCCAGGAGCAGTGGCACCCCCTCGGCGTGGTGGGCGTCATCACCGCCTTCAACTTCCCCGTGGCCGTCTGGAGCTGGAACACCGCCCTGGCCCTGGTCTGCGGCGACACGGTCCTCTGGAAGCCGTCCTCCAAGACGCCGCTCACGGCGCTCGCCGTCACGAAGATCGCCCGCCGCGTCCTCGAGCGCTTCGGCTACGACCCGGCCATCTGCTGCTCTCGCCATCGGCCGCGGGCAGCGACATCGGCGACCTCATCAACACCGACCCGCGCGTCGCCCTCGTCTCCTACACGGGCTCGGTCCCCGGCGGGCGCCACGTCGGCAAGCTCGTCCAGGAGCGGTTCGGCAAGCTCATCCTCGAGCTCGGCGGCAACAACGCCGCCATCGTGAGCGACAAGGCCGACCTCGACATCGCCATTCGCGCCGTCTACTTCGGGGCCATCGGCACCGCGGGGCAGCGCTGCACCTCGACGCGCCGCGTCATCCTCCACGAGTCGGTCTACGAGACCTTCGTCTCGCGGCTGAAGGGGCTCTACGGCGAGACGACGATCGGCGACCCGCTCGCCTACGACACCCTCATGGGGCCGCTCGTCGACCGCGACGCCGTCGCCACGATGATGAAGGCGATCGAGACGGCGAAGGGGCAGGGGGCGGAGGTCCTCGCGGGCGGCGACTCGCTCGACCTCCCCGGCGGCTGCTACGTCACGCCGTGCCTCGTCGCGGCGACGGGCGACCTCCCCATCGTGAAGGAGGAGACGTTCGCGCCGATCCTCTACCTCATGAAGTACCGGACGATCGAGGAAGCCATCGCGATGCAGAACGCCGTCCCGCAGGGGCTCTCGAGCGCGATCATCACGAACGACTTCCGCGAGGCCGAGCTCTTCCTCTCGGTCGAGGGGAGCGACTGCGGCATCGCGAACGTCAACACCGGGACGAGCGGCGCCGAGATCGGCGGCGCCTTCGGCGGCGAGAAGGAGACGGGCGGCGGCCGCGAGAGCGGCTCGGACGCCTGGAAGGTCTACATGCGCCGGCAGACGAACGCCCTGAACTTCGGCGGCCGCCTCGAGCTCGCCCAGGGCATCACCCTCGAGATCTGAGCCGCGGTCGGCGCCGGCAGCAACGGAAGAGAAGCGGACGAGGCGGAAACGCCGGAGAAGCCAAGGAGGCCCCATGTCGCTCGGCATCTACAAGGTCCCGGTCCCGAAGAACGAGACGGTGAAGGACTACGCGCCCGGGAGCCCCGAGCGCGCGAGCCTTCAGAAGAAGCTCGTCGAGATGGCCTCGGAGCGGGTCGAGATCCCCCTCGTCATCGGAGGGAAGGAGATCCGGACGGGGAAGATCGCGCAGGCGGTGATGCCGCACGACCACGGGCACGTCCTGGCCGACGTCCACCTCGCCGGTCCCGAGGAGGTCGCGCTCGCGATCGAGGCGGCGGACCGGGCCAAGGACTTCTGGTCGCGGATGCCGTGGGAGGAGCGGGTCGCCATCTTCCTGAAGGCGGCCGACCTCCTCGCGGGGCCCTACCGCGACGTCCTGAACGCCGCGACGATGCTCGGCCAGAGCAAGACGTGCCACCAGGCCGAGATCGACAGCGCCTGCGAGGCGATCGACTTCTTGCGCTTTAACGCGCACTACTACGCCGAGATCCTGACCGAGCAGCCCGAGAGCGGCCCCGGGATGTGGAACCGGATGGAGCACCGGCCGCTCGAGGGGTTCGTCTTCGCGGTCTCGCCGTTCAACTTCACGGCCATCGCGAGCAACCTCGGGGCGGCGCCGGCCCTCTGCGGCAACACCGTCCTCTGGAAGCCCGCCTCCTCGGCGCTCTTCAGCGCCCACCACCTGATGCGCCTCTACCGCGACGCGGGGATGCCGGACGGCGTGATCAACATGATCCCCGGCAGCGGCCGCGCGATCGGAGACGTCGTCCTGAACCACCCGGACCTCGCCGGCATCCACTTCACCGGCTCGACCGCCGTCTTCAACGGGATGTGGCGGACGGTGGGGCAGAACCTCGAGAAGTACCGCTCCTACCCGCGTCTCGTCGGCGAGACCGGCGGCAAGGACTTCATCTTCGCCCACCCGAGCGCCGACCCGAAGGCGCTCGTGACCGCGATCCTCCGCGGCGCCTTCGAATACCAGGGGCAGAAGTGCAGCGCGGCCTCGCGCGCCTACGTCCCGGGCAACCTCTGGGCGAAGATCAAGGACGAGCTCGTGGCCGAGGTCGAGTCGATGAAGATGGGCGACCCGAAGGACTTCTCGAACTTCATGGGCGCCGTCATCGACGAGGGGGCGTTCAAGGACCACAAGGAGGCGATCGACGCGGCGAAGGCGTCGGCCGACGCGAAGATCGTCGCGGGCGGCACCTACGATTCGTCGAAGGGCTGGTTCGTGAGGCCCACGATCATCCAGGCGCTCGACCCCTCGTACCACACGATGAGCCACGAGCTCTTCGGGCCGATCCTCACGATCCACGTCTACGACGAGGCGAGGTGGGAGGAGATGCTCGACGTCGTCGACGCGACGAGCCCCTACGCGCTCACGGGAGCGGTCTTCAGCCAGGACCGCTACGCCCTCCACGTCATGGTCCACCACCTGCGCCACGCGGCCGGCAACTTCTACGTCAACGACAAGCCGACCGGCGCGGTCGTCGGCCAGCAGCCGTTCGGCGGCGCGCGGATGAGCGGCACGAACGACAAGGCCGGCTCGAGCCTGAACCTCGTCCGCTGGATCAGCCCGAGGACGATCAAGGAGACCTTCGTCCCGGCCACCGACTGGCGCTACCCGTACCTCGGGTAGAGGGGGCGCTCTCCCGTCTCTGCGCACGACCCACGGCTTCCTCACCTGGCGAGAGGTGCCGTCGGGGAAGCGGAAGGCGTCGATGGCCGTCGCGTCCGTCCTGTCGGCGGCCGCGCTCGCGAGGTCCTACTCGTACGTCGGCCAGTCGGGGCCGAGGGAGAAGCCCGGTCCCGGCCGGCCGCCGTCGTGGACGAGCTTCAGCCGGGCCGGGGCCGGGGAGAGCTCCGGTCGAAGACGACCTCCTCGCCGCCGATCCTCAGGTTCCAGATCGGCTCTTCGGACGACGCGGCGAAGCGCCGCCGGGTTTCGACGAGGCGCAGCTGTGTTTCGGCCGTCATGGCGGCGGCGCTTCCTCGCGCCTCGGCGAGCTCGTCGACGAGCAGCAGGATCGCGGTCTGCGTCCGGGCCAGCTGCGCCGGGAGGTCGTCGAGCTGGGCGCGGCAGATACCTGCGCGGAGGCGGAGGGCGGGCGGCACGCCAACCTGTCCCGCCAGCACGGCGAAGGCCTCGAAAGTCGACTTCAGCTCCTCGACCTGGCGCGCGTCCTCCTCGACGGGGTGGAGCCGGGCCTCGATGGTGGCCCCGGCCCCCTTGACGGAACGGCTCGTGTTCGCGAGGCGCCGAGAGACCTCGCTGAGGTCGTCGAACGGGAGCCCGTCGACGCGGCGGCGGAACCGCTCGATCCGTCGCAGCGCCACGTCGAGCGCCAGGGTCGCGTCCTGCTCGGCGTCGTCCACGGAGATCGCTTTCTCGACCTCCTCGCGGAGGGTCTCGAGGCGCGCGACCGCCTCCGGCAGCTCTCCGAGGGAAACGGGGGCGGCGGCTTTCGGGGGCGGCGTGGCTCGAACGGCGGCGAAGGCCTCCTTCGCCGTGGTCGGCGGCGAGGGAGACGGGGCACCGTCCTGCGGGGTGCAGGAGAGGAACGCGAAGGCCGCCAGGACCGTGGCTGCGAGCGCGGCCCGGGAACGGGATCCTCTATGCGACGTCTCTGTCACGGGAGGCCAGTCTAGAGGCTCTCGCGCCGATGTCCGAGCCCCCCTCGCCCCTGCGCTATCCTCCGCCCCCGATGCGCTGGTCCAACTACCTCCTCTCCACCCTCCGCGAGGCCCCCGGCGATGCCGAGGTCGTCTCCCACAAGCTCCTCGCCCGCGCGGGGATGCTGATGAAGGTCGCCGCCGGCATCTATTCCTTCACGCCGATGGGCTTCCGGTCTCTCAAGAAGATGGTCGAGATCGTCCGCGAGGAGATGGACCGGACCGGCGCTCTCGAGGTCGACCTGCCGATCGCGCAGCCGAAGGAGCTCTGGGTCGAGTCGGGGCGGTGGGACCGCTACATGAACGACGGCATCCTCTTCCACCTCGAGGACCGCAAGGCCACCGAGTTCGCGCTCGCGCCGACGGCCGAGGAGGCGGTGACCGACATGGTCCGCCGCTCGGTCACCTCGTGGCGGCAGCTACCGTTCAACCTCTACCAGATCCGGACGAAGTTTCGCGACGAGATCCGCCCCCGCTTCGGCCTCCTCCGCGGGCGCGAGTTCCTGATGAAGGACGCCTACTCCTTCGACGTCGACCAGAAGGGGCTCGACGCCCACTACGTCAAGATGGAGAAGGCGTACCGGGCGATCTTCGAGCGCTGCGGCCTCGAGTACGCGCTCGTCCAGGCCGACTCGGGCGCCATCGGCGGCTCGGCCTCCGAGGAGTTCATGGTCGTCGCCGACACCGGCGAGGACGCGCTCGTCTTTTCCGAGGACGGGCAGTACGGCGCCAACGTCGAGAAGGCGATCACGGCGCCCCTCCCCGAGCCCTGGGCGGGCGAGGAGGAGAAGCCGTTCGGCCGGGCCGACTCGCCGACGCCGGGGATCGTCTCGACCGAGGGGCAGGCGAAGCACCTCGGGACGACCGAAGACCGGATCACGAACACGATGCTCTACGAGGCGATCCGGGCCGACGAGACGTCGTTCGTCTGCGCGATCGTCATCCGCGGCGACCTGACGATCAACGAGGTGAAGCTCCCGAAGGCGCTCGGCGTGGCGCACGTCCGCCTCGTCCCCGAGGAGTGGCTCCCCGAGGTCGCCGGCTGCAAGCCGGGCTTCATCGGGCCGATCGGCCTGAAGCCCCGGGCGGGGCAGGCGGAGGTCCCGGTCTACGTCGACCGCTCCATGGAAAACGCCCGCAACGTCTTCTGCGGCGCGAACCAGGACGGCACCCACCACTCGAACCTCTCGGTGAAGCGCGACCTGAAGGTGGCGTGCGTCCTCGAGGTCGCCACGGCGCGCGACGGCGACCCGTCGCCGACGGGAACGGGCGTCCTGCGCATCAAGCGGGGCATCGAGGTGGGCCACATCTTCAAGCTCGGGACGAAGTACTCCGAGGCGATGAAGTGCGAGGTCGCCGACCCGCAGCAGAAGATGGTCCCGCTCATCATGGGGTGCTACGGCCTCGGCGTCGGCCGGACCGTCGCCGCGGCGGTCGAGCAGAACCACGACGACGACGGGATCATCTGGCCCGTCCCGCTCGCGCCGTACACCGTCGCCCTCCTCTCGCTCCAGCGCGACAAGGAGGTCCTCGAGGCGGCCGAGAAGCTCTACGCCGACCTTTCGGCCGCGGGCGTCGAGGTCTTCTGGGACGACCGCGACGAGCGCCCCGGCGTGAAGTTCAAGGACGCCGACCTGATCGGCTTCCCGCTCCGCGTCGTCATCGGCGGCAAGGCCCTCGCCAAGGGGGTCGTCGAGGTCTCGACGCGCCGCGAGAAGAAGGCGGAAGGGGTCGCGCCGGAGAAGGTCGTCGAGGTCGTGAAGGCGACGCTCGCGGCGGGGGCGAAGACGCTGTCCGTCTGAGACAGGAAGGGGCGGCGGAAGGGCCTTCGATCTCAGCTCGAACAGGTCGAACGAAGGTGGCCCGCGCCTGCGGCCGGGTCTCCGCTCGCGGCAGTAACATGGCCGCTTGGTGCAGAACCCCGGGCCGCTTTTCAGCGAGCTGTCGCTCCCGGCGGCGCTCGTTCAGACGCTGCGGAGGCTGAATCCGTGGTGGGAGGGCCTCCCGGCGGCACCACAGCCCCCCACGAGACGCCACCTCGTGCGCCAGCTGCGTTCGCGCGTGGGAAAGCGGATCGCCCCGATCATCGTTCTCCGCGGCCCCCGGCAGATCGGGAAGACGGTCGCTCAGCTCCAGCTCCTCGGGGACTAGCTTTCGGAGGGGATGGAGCCGAGTCGGATCCTCCGCGTCCCGCTCGACGAGCTTCCCGCCCTCGAGAAGCTGGCGGAGCCAATCCTCCGCGTCGTCGAGTGGTTCGAGCGAACCGTCCTCGGCTCGACGCTGAACGAGGCGGCGCGCTCGGGGAGGCCGGCCTGCCTCTTCTTCGACGAGGTCCAGAATCTGAGGGGCTGGGCACCTCAGCTCGAGTCCCTCCTCGACAGCTCGTCCGTCCAGGTCGTCGTCACGGGCAGCTCGGCTCTCCGGATCGAGACTGGGAGAGACAGCCTCGCCGGCCGGATCAGCACCATCGAAGCCGGGGTCCTGTCTCTCACGGAGATCGGGCGCTTTCGGGGCGTCGACGTGGGCGAGCCGCTCCTGCCGGACGACGGGCTCGAGCCGCTGACGCGCAGGGACCTCTGGCTCGAGGTCAGGGAGGCGGGCTCGACGCGGGCCACCGAACGCGACCGGGCGTTCGCGTGGTTCTCCGAGCGTGGTGGCTACCCGGTCGTCCACAAGCGGCCGGACCTCGACTGGAGCTTCCTCGCCACCCAGCTCAACGAGGACGTGATCCGCCGCGTCATCCAGCACGACCTGCGAACGGGTGACCGCGGCCGAAAGCGGGACGCTCCCCTTCTCGAGGAGCTCTTCCGAATGTCGTGCCGGTACGTCGGACAGGCGCCCGGCGCGAGCCTGCTCGCGCGCGAGGCGCAGCGGGCCCTCGGGGCGAACGTGGGCTCCACACGTGTCCTCAGCTACCTGCGGTTCCTCCGGGACTCGCTTCTCCCGCGCCTCGTCGAGCCGCTCGAGATCCGGCTGAAGCGCCGGATGAGGAAGCCCGAAGCTCTGCCTGGCGGATCACGGCCTCCGAGCGAGCTGGCTTCAGGAGCAGATTCCGCTCGATCCGTCCGATCTGGCCCGTCAGCCCGAGCTGACCGTCCTCGCCGGGCGCATCGCCGAGAGCGTCGTCGGCGCGACCCTGTCGACGATGCCGTCGCTCGGCCTGACGCACGTCCCGGCGAGGCCCGCGGAGCCGGAGATCGACGTCGTCCTGACGATCGGGACGCGCCGGATTCCGCTCGAGGTGAAGTACCAGCGGCGCATCGACCCTCTCGCGGACACGGACGGGCTTCGGACGTTCATCGAGCGCTCCGTGAACAACGCTCCTTTCGGGGTCCTCGTCACGCAGGCCGACGAGACCCCGGTCCTCGATCCGAGGATCATCGCCTTGCCGCTGTCCAGCCTCATGCTCCTCCGGTGAGAGGGGTCCGCGGGTGAACTTCCCCCAGCGCGGGAGTCGCGGCGGCCGCGAGCGCCGCCGCATGCGCAGCGCCGGCACGGCCGCGACGGGCAGAGGACGCGATGTCGTTCGCTCTTGCCGGGGCAGCGACCGTCCGTGCATGATCCGTGCATGGCCGTCAAGACGATCACCGTGGACCTCGAAGCCTACGAGCTTCTGGCGCGCCGCAAACGGCCCGGGATGTCATTCTCCCAGGTCACCGAGCTCCACCTCGCCCCGCACCGGACGGCCCGGGACCTCCTCGCCACCGCGAAGGCGGCCCCGCTCGGCGCGAAGGCGCTCGACGCGGTCGATGAGCTGATCCGCGGGCGGAAGGCCTCCCCCGCGCGCGCGCCGAAGCTGTGATCCACGTCGACACCTCCTTCCGCGTCGACCGATGCGGGAAGCGGCCCGGCGGGAATCGGGCCCGGCGACGCGATTCCTCGAGTCCCGCCCCGACGAGGTCCTCGGCGCGTCGGTCTTCGTCTTCTGCGAGCTGGCGCGAGACACGGCCCGCGAGCGCGAGCGGGTCGCGCGGCTCGGAGAGTCGCTCGAGACCGTCAACCCCGACGCCGCCTTCGCCGCGACCTACGGACCTCTCCTCGCGCGGATGCAGCGCGCGGGAGCGCAGATCGGGACGATGGACCTTCTCATCGGCACCGCAGCGCTCGAGGGCGGTGTGCCCCTCGTGACACGGAACCGGAAGGACTTCGAGAGGATTCCCGGCCTCGACGTGGTGACCTACTGATCCCCCTTCGCGCCCGAAGCCGAGTCGTCCGCTCTGATCGCCCGCTGCGGATCGTGCCGAGCCTCGTCACGAGCCGGAAACACCCGACCGCCGACTCCTACCTTTATTCCCGAGAGATGGTCCGGTCGACGTGGCTCATGATACGGACGCCATCTGTCCGGGTGCCCGCTTTACTCTGTCAAATGCGGCCTGACGCTGTCCGTCGGCAGGCGTAGCCAGTCCACGTGGAGCCTTCGCGATCGCGGAATCACCTCGCGTCTTTCTGGAGGCACGATGACACTCGACCCGGGTTCCTGGTTCACGACATTCGCCGGTAATGACCCCTATCCCTGGCAGCAGGACCTGCTGCGGGATGAGTCCTGCCCGAGCCGCCTGATCCGGATCCCCACAGGGTTTGGGAAGACCTTCGGCGTCGTCGGTGCATGGGCGTTCCACAGAGCGGTCCGGCGGGATCCGGCATGGCCGCGACGGCTCGTCTACTGCCTGCCCATGCGCGTCCTGGTCGAGCAGACCGTGGACGCGATCCAGGGAGCGCTGCGACGCACGGGCCTTCTCCGGTCAGCTCGGAACCCACACGGCGTACGCGTTCACTGCCTGATGGGCGGCGTCGACACGGACGAGTGGCACCTCGATGTCGAGGACGACGCCGTGCTCGTGGGAACCCAGGACATGCTCCTTTCGCGGGCGCTCAACCGGGGCTACGCGGCCGGCCGCGCCCGCTGGCCCGTGGAGTTCGGCCTCCTCCACCAGGACGCGCTCTGGGCCCTCGACGAGGTGCAGCTCATGGACGTCGGTCTGGCCACGTCGGCGCAGCTCGAGGCATACCGGGCCGGAGACCTGGCCGAAGGACGCGGCGTTCGGCCCGCTTCGACCTGGTGGCTCAGTGCGACGCTGCAGCGGCGCTGGCTCCGCAGCGTCGATTCGGCCTCGATGGTCGATGGCCTGCACCAGCTCTCCATCGAGGCGGCCAGTCGGCAAGGTCATCTCTGGGACGACGTCGCCAAACCCGCGCGGACGGTCGCGGTCGCAGCCAAGAAGGCGGACCTTCCGGAGCGGATGGCCAGAGAGGCGCTCGATGCTTGGCGCGCCTCGCCGCGGGGCGCTCTGACGCTGGTGGTCGTGAACACAGTGGAACGGGCGACCGCGGTCTTCCAGGCGCTCGCGACGAGCCTTCACCGCGAGAGCCCGCCGGTAGACCTCCGGCTCGTCCATTCCCGATTCCGGCCGGCCGAGCGTGCCGCGTGGAGAGAGGAGTTCCTCCGACGCGATGCTCCCATCCCCGAGGGCGGCAGGATCGTCGTCGCCACCCAGGTGGTCGAGGCCGGAGTGGACCTCGATGCGCGCCTCCTCGTGACGGAGCTGGCCCCGTGGCCGTCGCTCGTGCAGCGGTTCGGGCGCGCGGCACGTACGGGCGGACGAGCCGACATCCTCGTCCTGGATCCGGGCTTCACGGAAGACAAGGAGGCGGCCCCGTATCCGGTCGAGACCCTCGACGCCTCTCGCGAGGTCCTCGCGGAGCTCGCCGACGTCTCGCCCCTCAGCCTGGAGAGGTTCGAGGACGACGCCGGCCCAGCGCGGCTCGACGGGCTGTATCCGTACAACCCTCCGCATCTCCTGCTCCGGCGAGAGGTCGACGACCTCTTCGACACCACCCCGGACCTGACCGGAGCCGATCTCGACGTCAGTCGCTACATCCGGTCGGGGGACGAAAGGGACTGCACCGTCGCCTGGGTGAGAACGGCAGGCGACCGGCAGCCACCGGATCCCGAGGTTCAGCCGGGGCGAGACTCTCTCTGCCCCGTCCCGTTCCTGCGAGCCCGGACGTGGCTCTACGGCGAGAAAGGCGAACGCCTCCTCGAAGGGAAGCGCGCCTGGGTCTGGGACTTCCTGGATGGAAGGTGGCGCCAGGCTCGGCGATCGGACGTAGTCCCCGGCCGCACGGTTCTCGTGGACAGCCGGGGAGGCGGGTACGACCCACTCCGCGGCTTCGACCCGTCTTCCCGATCGCCAGTTGCCCCAGTGGAGCCGGTCAGGCTTCCCACCGCCCAGGATCGTGCGGACGCCAGCCAGGACGGGGAAGCCCTCAGCGAGAGCCCGTACAAGACGATCGCCACTCACGGGGCCGAGGTCGCCACCGAGGTGACTCGCATCGCGGACGCCGTCGGGATGGGTGACCGGCACCGTCGAGCCCTCGTTCTGGCCGCCCGCTGGCACGACCTGGGGAAGGCCCATCCCGCCTTCCAGGGCTCGATCCGGGCGGCAGGCCGGCCCGAGCGGAGCGATCTGGCGAAGGCGCCGGACGGCGCCTGGTCCCGCGCCCACCTCTACGAAGATCCCCGCACGCGCGACAGACGGCGAGGCTTTCGCCATGAGCTGGCCAGCGCGCTCGCGCTCTTCTCCGTCCTGGAGACCCACCGGCCGGGTCATCCGGCTCTGTTGGGCCCTTGGAGCGAGGTGCTCGGGGGTACCGTTTCGAACGGTGAACCGGGAGCAACGGGCCCCCCGACACCGCCTCCCGCAACGTCCGCAGAGCGGGAGCTGGTATCCGTCGAGGACCAGGCCTTCTTCGACCTGGTCGCCTATCTCGTCGCCAGCCACCACGGAAAGGTGCGGACGAGCCTGCATGCGGCCCCGGCCGATCAGGACTACGTGGCAGACGACGGGCGGGGACTGCCCGTTCGTGGGGTCCGTGAAGGGGACGTCCTGCCTCCGACGGTCCTCGACGCGGGCGGACCTTCCCTGCCCGCCCTCACCCTGACTCTGGAGCCAGCGACCCTCGGCCTCTCGGAACGGACAGGCCGGAGCTGGGCGGATCGGGTCCTCGGCCTGCTCGCAACCGAGGGACCGTTCGCCCTCGCGTATCTCGAAGCCTGTTTGCGGGCGGCGGACGTTCGCGCCTCCCGATTCTCGACGACCGACCCGCTCCTGGCGGCTCTGGAGGAATCGTGAAGATCCACCGGCACGAACTCCTGGGATGCGCGCCCGCACCGCTGGCGCACTATCTGAAGGCCCTCGGAATATTGCGGCTCGTGGCGGAGCAGGCGGATCCCGAGGCCCGCGGCGCCTGGCGGGATGAGCACTTCGTCCTCTGGACTCGTCTCGACCGGGCGGGGCTCGAACGGTTCTTTCTCGAGGAGTACCGGCCGACGCCGCTCCTCTCGCCCTGGAACAAGGGGTCGGGGCTCATGTCCGATTCCGACCCGGTCGTCTCCTCGCTCGAGAAGAGCACTGCTCCCCGGTTCGCCGACTACCGCCGCGGGCTCGCTGACGCGCGCGCGATCAATACCGGCCTGGGTGAAGCGGACGCCGCGGTCCGCCGCGTCAAGGACGAGGCCAAGGCCGTCAAAGACAAGAGGGAGCGCGACAGGGTTCGCGGGACTCCCGAGTACAAGCAGCGCCTCGCCGATGCGGACCGCCGGTTCAAGGAACGAAAGGCCGACCTCATCCCCGCCTGCCGGCGCACCTGGCGCGGAGCTCACCTCGACTGGTTCGAGAGCGCGGTGGTTCTGACGGCCGACGGAGAGGCGAAGTTTCCGTCCCTTCTTGGGACCGGCGGTAACGATGGGCGGCTGGACATGACGAACAACGCCATGCAGCGCCTGGGTGAGCTTCTCGACCTGGGCAATCCGGCAGGTTCTCCTCGACCGGGGACAGCCGAGGCCTTGGGGGACGCGGTCTGGGGCGATGCCGCTCAGAGCCTCGTCAGCGCTCCGATCGGTCAGTTCATGCCCGGCTCGGCGGGCGGTGCGAACAGTACGAATGCACCCTCGGGGAGCCCGTCCGTCAACCGCTGGGACTTCCTCCTCGCGCTCGAGGGCGCCGTCGCGTTCCGCGCGAACGCGTCTCGCCGGCTCTCTACGGACTCTCCGGCCCTGGGAAGCGCCCCGTTCGCGGTCTTCAGCCACGCCGCAGGGTACGGGAGCGCCTCGATTGCGGATGAGGGAGGACGCGGCGAGCAGTGGATGCCGCTCTGGTCGCGTCCGGCCTCTCACGCCGAGCTCCGGCAGCTTCTCGCCGAAGGGCGCGCCCAGACGGGCCGGGTCGCCGCGCGGCAGCCGGTCGACCTCGTGAGGGCCGTGACCCGGCTCGGCGTGGCGCGTGGACTCTCGTCGTTCGTCCGCTACGGCTTCATAGAGAGGAACGGTCAGTCGAATCTCGCCGTCTCCCTCGGGCGCGTCGTCGTCGGAGATCACCCGCGCGCTCGCCTGGTCGACGATCTGGCCCCGTGGCTCGACCGGCTCCGGCGACGGGCACGGGACAAGAACGCTCCGGCACGCTTGCAGGCCGGGGAGCGTCGTCTCTCCGATGCCGTCTTCGAGGCGCTCGCGCACCCGGACGAGCCCAGGCGCTGGCAAGGCGTGCTCCTGGCCGCGGCGGATGTCGAGGCGCTGCTCGTCCCTGGGTCTTCCTCGCTCGCCGGCCCGATCCCGGCCCTGCGGCCCGAGTGGATCGCCGCCACGGACGACGGAACGCCCGAGCACAGGCTCGCCGTGGCGCTCGGCACAGCCCGAGCCGAGAACAGGCGGCCGGGTAGAGCGCTGGATCCCGTGCGTGGCCACTTTCTCCCGCTCGATGAGCGTGGAAAGCTGGCCGTACAAGGGGCCGGCCTTTCGCCGCGGATAGCGCACGACCCTCGCGTCGTGGCGAGCGCCGCTCCGGAAGACGTCCTCCTCGGCCTCGTCGAGCGCAGGATCGTCGAGTCAGAGCGCGGCGCCGCCCGTCGTCTCCCTCTCGTGGCCGCCCCGGGCGTCGGGGCCTCGCTTCCCGACGTGGCCACGTTCATCGGGGGCGGAGTCGACAGCTCCTTCGTCCTCCGGCTCGCTCGCGCCTTCGCCGCGGTAGACCTCAAAGGCCCGCTTCACCTTCGGGCCGGGCATGGGGCGGTTCCAGAGGACGCCTGGCTCGTGCTGCGGATCGCGCACCTCGCCGCCCCGCTCGCCGATGGGCGATCCGTGCCCGTGGATCCAGCGATCATCCGCCGCCTTCGCAGCGGCGACGCCGCCGGAGCCCTCACGCTGGCCGTGAGGCGCCTCAGGGCCGCAGGCTTCGCGCTTCCGATCGTGTGTGGCACCGCTGACCCGACCCGGGCCCGTCGCTGGGGTGCGGCGCTCGCCTTTCCCATCTCCCCATCCGCAATGAAGAACGTCCTGAAGCAGCTTTCACCGCTCGAAGGAGATCGCACATGACCGTCGACCTCGCCCCGCTTGCGTCCGCCACCCGCGTCCTCTTCACGGTTCCCCTGCGCCCCTTGCAGGGGGCGCGCTTCCAGCCCACCGGGTTCCCGAGTCTCGGGGCTGCGACCTACCAGATCCCCTCGGGGACCGCACTTCTCGTCGAGAGCCCCCAGAGCATGGCAAACCGGCTCGAGACGGTCTGCTGGGACGCATCGAAGGAGGCTCCTGTCGAAGCGCTGGAGGGTGTCTCGTACGTCCGCGTGAACCGGCCGGACGGGAGCTTCCTCACCAGCACGATGCTGGAGGCACATCGGCTCAACAGCCCGTACCTCCTCGAGGGGAAGAAGAACCGCGAGTTCTTCGATCTCCTGAAGAAGGCCCTCGGCGACCTCGACGCGGGACCGATCAACCGCAAGCTTCTCTCCGAGGTCCTCCTCACCTACGACGTCGGAAGTCTCCTGCACGGTGTCTTCCTCGCGAAGAAGGATCTGGCCGGCGGCCGGCTGCGGGTCACCCGGGCGCTCTCGGCCTTCATCGAGGCCGAGGACGTGCGTGTCGCCGCATCCGGTGGTGTGAAGAACGACCACGTGAATCCGTCGGGCGTCACGAAGGAGGGTTTCGGAAACGTGCCCTTCGCGCGGGACGAATTCGTCGCGGCTCGGATCACCTTGTACGCCAACCTCGACCTCGCCCAGCTGCGCGGCTACGGCCTCGGCGAGGACGCCGAGCGCCTCCTCACGCTCCTCGCGCTGTACAAGCTGAGGGCGCTCCTGGATGGAGACCTGCGCCTCCGGGCTGCGTGCGATCTGGAGGTCATCGACCGTGCTGTCGTCGCCTCGAAGCCGTCCGGATTCGCCCTACCCGCCCTCTCGGAGCTCGAGGCCGCCCTCCGGCGTGCCATCGACGTCTGTCGCGGCAAGATGAAGCAGGTTACGGCGGTCTTCGCTGACGAGCTCAAGAAGGGCAAGGACGAAGAGACTCAGGATGGCGTCGAGGACGAAGGGTCCACGGACTGACGATGACCACCCTCGCTCTCAGGTTCCCGGCCGGGCGCTATCACGCCACGCCCTGGGGTCAACACGTCAACGAGGGGATCGTCGAGTGGCCGCCAAGCCCCTGGCGCCTGCTCCGGGCCTTGATCTCGGTAGGGCATACGACCCTCGGGTGGGACGCCGGGGTGCCAGAGCGGGCGCGGCAGCTGGTTGCGATCCTTGCGTCGGTTCCGCCCATCTACACCCTGCCGCCCGCCGGGCTCGGCCACAGTCGCCACTACATGCCGCTCGCGTCGTTCAAGAATGGTCGCGAAGACACGTCGCTCGTCTTCGACGCCTTCGCGCGCCCGGGTGACGGCGTCCTCTCCGTGACCTGGCCCGTTGACCTGGATCCCGAGACCCGAGCGCTCCTCGGCACCCTCGTCGCCAACCTCGGATATCTCGGCCGGGCGGAGAGCTGGGTTGACGCAACCCTCCTTCCACCCGGCGCGCCCCCTCCGCAGGGCACACACTGCTGGCCCTCCCCGCCTGGCAGCCAGACCCCGGGACGCGGATGGGAGCAGGTGAGCCTGCTCGCGCCCATCGCCGCCGGCGATTACGCGCGATGGCGGGAAGCGGAAGTTTCCGCGATCCTCGCGCGGCCAGACCTGCAACCGGCGGCCAAAGGGAAGCTCACCGCGGCGCAGAAGAAGAAGCGGGACCAGGCTACGGCGCCGTACCCGCCGGACCTCTGGTCGTGTCTCACGTCGTCCACCTCGGGCCTCCAGTCCGCAGGCTGGAGCCAGCCTCCGGGGAGCCAGCGGCTTCTCTACTGGCGTCGTGCCGACGTCCTCGAAGTTGCCTCTGCGCCCGACCGTCATCCGGGTCTCACGAGTCCTGTCGAGGCCGTGCTGCTGGCGATTTCGCTCCCGAGCGGGAACACCCACGCCCTTCCGCTGGCCGAACGAGCCCTGCCGCAGGCCGAGCTGCTGCACCGGGCTGCGGTCGGGATTCTGGGCCGCGGGAAGGCCGTGGAAACAGGCTCGGAGCTCGTGGGCCGGGATGTCACGGGGCTTCCGCTCACGGGGCACCGGCACTCCCACGTGCTGCCGCTCGACCTCGATGACGATGGGCACCTCGACCACGCCCTGTTCTGGTCGCCGAATGGCTTCGGGCCAGAGGCGCAGGTGGCCATCCGCGCGCTTCGAGAGACCTGGACGAAGAAAGGCGCGGGACCTCTCCGCGTCGCGGTCGCCGCGGCAGGGCCCCTCGGCTCGCTCTCCCGGTTACCTGACCCCTGGGGCGCGAACTTCCGGAAGGTGACCGGCCCCGCGACTGTCTGGCGCTCGGCCACGCCGTTCGTTCCGCCTCGCCATCTCAAGGAGCGTGGCGCCAACACGCTGGAAGGGCAGGTCCAGGCAGAGCTGTCCGGGCGTGGACTCCCGTCAGCGGTCGCTATCCGCGTCTTCGATCGCGACGAAGCCCTGACCGCCCGCTTCCGCCACTTCGTCCTCGAGCGGACACGGGGCGGTGTGCCAGCGCCCGTTCGCCGCTGGTTCGGCCTGGAGCTTCGATTCGATGTGCCGATCCAGGGGCCGATCTGCCTCGGATACGCGGCCCACTTCGGTCTGGGGCGCCTGGAGGCAGCGAGTGACTGACGGGGAGCCCGTCCCCGGTCGGGAGGTGAGCCCGGACCCGATCCCGGCCCGGATGCTGAATGAGCTCGTCTACTGCCCGAGGCTCTACTACCTCGAGCACGTGGCAGGGGAGTGGGAAGCGAGCTCCGACACCGTGTCGGGGGCGCGAGTCCACCGCCGGGTCGACAAGGGACGGGGAGACCTGCCGCCTCCCGATTCAGTCCCGGACGGCTTTGCCGGCCGATCCGTTACGGTCGCGTCCGATTCCGTCGGCGTGGTCGCGAAGACGGACCTCATCGAGGCGGACGGCAACGAGGTCACGCCTGTCGACTACAAGCGAGGTGCCGCACCCGATCCGGACAGGGTCCCGGGCGGCGTATGGCCCGCGGACCGTGTCCAGGTGGCGGCGCAGGTCCTCGTGCTCCGGGCCGAGGGGTATTCGTGCCCAGGTGCCGTCGTCTACTACGCGGCCTCGAAGACGAGGGTGGAGGTGCCGGTCGGAGAGGCCGAAGAGGCGGAGGTCCGCTGGGCCGTGAGCGAAGCGCGGCGCCTCCAGCAAGAGAAGCTGCCTCCGCTGCCGCTCGTCGACAGCCCGAAGTGCCCCCGCTGCTCCCTGGCGCCGATCTGCCTGCCCGACGAGACCAACGCGCTTCGAGAGCCGGAGACCGTTCCGGCAGCCCCGCTGCGCCGGCTCATACCACCCGACGACGAACGGACGCCGATCTACGTCCAGACGCCGGGCAGCGTTCTCGGGAAGAACGGGGAGCTTCTCGAGGTCCGCGCTCACGACGGCACGAAGACCTCGCTGAGGCTCGGAGAGGTCTCGCACGTCAACGTCTTCGGCGCCGTTCAAGTGACCACGGGGCTCATCCAGGAGCTCTGCAAGCGCGAAATCGGCGTCTCCTTCTTCAGCGGCGGGGGCTGGTACTACGGCGCCCTCGGAGGCGTAGCCACCATCAACGTCCAGACCCGGATCGCACAGTTCCGCGCGGCCTCGGATCAGGCAGCGAGCCTGGCGCTGGCGCGCTCCTTCGTGACCTCGAAGATCCTCAACGGCCGGACGCTCGTCAGGCGCAATGCCGAGGAGGGGGATCAGACCGTCCTCGACAGGTTGAAGGCCCTCGCGGAGCAGTCGGAAGGCGCCCATGGGCTCGACGAGCTGCTCGGCATCGAGGGGCTCGCCGCACGCCTCTACTTCGGGTCGTTCTCGCAGCTGCTCTCGCCCAGGACGCGGGAGACGGCGGCTTTCGACTTCGAAGGCCGGAACCGGCGGCCGCCTCGAGACCCCCTGAACGCCCTCCTCTCGTTCGGCTATGCCCTCCTCCTGCGCGACGTCAGGGTCGCGCTGATCGCTGCCGGCTTCGACCCGACGGTCGGTTTCTACCACCAGCCGCGTCCGGGCCGCCCCGCCCTCGCGCTCGATCTCATGGAGGAATTTCGTCCTCTGCTCGCCGACTCCGCGGTCCTCTCGGCGGTGAACACGGAAGTGGTGACCGAGAGCGATTTCGTCCGTGCGGCCGGCGCGGTAAACCTCACCGAGAAGGGCCGGAAGGCTTTCACGGGAGCGTACGAGCGGCGCATTCGTCAGGAGATCACCCACCCTCTGTTCGGGTACAAGCTCGACTACCGGAGGGTCCTCCAGGTGCAGGCCCGTCTTCTCGCCCGCGCGGTGACGGGCGAGATACCGAGCTACCCTGGCTTCCAGACCCGATGAAGGTCCGCTACATCGTGACCTACGACATCGCCGACCCGAAACGCCTCCGCCAGGTGTTCAAGAAGATGAAGGGAGCCGGCGACCACCTCCAGCTCTCGGTCTTTCGCTGCGACCTGACGGACCGGCAGCGAGAAACGCTGAAGCTCGAGCTCGTCGATGTCATCAAGCCTTCCGAGGACCAGGTCCTGTTCATCGAGCTCGGTCCGTCGGAAGGGCGCCCGGCGGAGCGAATCGCCGCCTTGGGGAAGCCCTACAGCGAGCCCGAGGCTGGCCCCGTCATACTGTGAGCGTTCATCGCGAACGATCCTTGAAAACCGAATCGATCTTCGAGCGCCCGGTGTGCCTACGAATTCCCGGCCACCGCTCGCGCCGTGTCAAACCCGCATCTGGAGCGGGCTTGCGACGGGTCTGCCGTAGCCGCCGGGCCTTCAGTTTCCCGCTGGAGAGTCACCCCTCGGATTCGATGAGCTATCCTATGACCAGGCAGTTCTTTACAGCGCGCCCCGTTTCCCCGGCGACCAAGCCGGGGCTCCATTGAAGCCGTCCTGGATCGCGGCCCACAAGGGCGACGCCGCCGTTTCCCCGGCGACCAAGCCGGGGCTCCATTGAAGCCCTTTGGAGGCAAGGAAAATGAACACCGAGACCAACGTTTCCCCGGCGACCAAGCCGGGGCTCCATTGAAGCCCGAGGTGCGAGATCAGCGAGAGCAGCGCGGTCACGCCCGTTTCCCCGGCGACCAAGCCGGGGCTCCATTGAAGCCCAACCTCATCCGAGGTCGAGAAACAGGAAACGCCCGGTTTCCCCGGCGACCAAGCCGGGGCTCCATTGAAGCGCTCGGCAATCGCCGTTCCCGCCAGCCCCCACCAGGTTTCCCCGGCGACCAAGCCGGGGCTCCATTGAAGCGTGCTGGTCGCGAGGGCGCTTGCGGTATCCCGTCCGGGTTTCCCCGGCGACCAAGCCGGGGCTCCATTGAAGCGACCATGGGGACTACGCGCAGATCTCGGCACCTGGGGAGTTTCCCCGGCGACCAAGCCGGGGCTCCATTGAAGCTTCTGAAATCTGTGTGTACCTCCAATCTGTTGCCAGGTTTCCCCGGCGACCAAGCCGGGGCTCCATTGAAGCCATCGGGAGGAGTCGCGGAGGGCGTCGTGCCCCCATGTTTCCCCGGCGACCAAGCCGGGGCTCCATTGAAGCGATGTGAGCGCCGCTCGTGGCCACTCAACCCAACGCGTTTCCCCGGCGACCAAGCCGGGGCTCCATTGAAGCACCGCGTCGGCAGCCCAGTTCATCTCACTAGACGTGGTTTCCCCGGCGACCAAGCCGGGGCTCCATTGAAGCGACGAAGCCGTTGAGGCTCTCGATCACGACGGGTCCTGTTTCCCCGGCGACCAAGCCGGGGCTCCATTGAAGCGACGTGCTGCTCCAACGCCCGTATCCGCCGCTGGCCGGTTTCCCCGGCGACCAAGCCGGGGCTCCATTGAAGCCGCCGTCTCTGCTACGGCTGCGCCGCATCGGAAATGTTTCCCCGGCGACCAAGCCGGGGCTCCATTGAAGCACGTTTTCCTAGGAACTCTAGGAACAGTGGGAACGGTGTTTCCCCGGCGACCAAGCCGGGGCTCCATTGAAGCGGCGCGGCGCCGTACGTGTAGGTGGTGACGTCCCGGTTTCCCCGGCGACCAAGCCGGGGCTCCATTGAAGCCCTCACTGATCGCCCCGTACTGCACGACGGTGCCCCTGTTTCCCCGGCGACCAAGCCGGGGCTCCATTGAAGCCCCATGTGGTGGATCAGGAGGAACGTACACCCCTGTTTCCCCGGCGACCAAGCCGGGGCTCCATTGAAGCACAGCGCCTCTCAGTGGACGATCATCACGGGGTCCGGTTTCCCCGGCGACCAAGCCGGGGCTCCATTGAAGCGCCGACAGCATCGAGAACGCGCTGCGGACCGTCTAGTTTCCCCGGCGACCAAGCCGGGGCTCCATTGAAGCCCGACAGTCCCGTCCCCGCCGCTCGGCTGCACGCTGTTTCCCCGGCGACCAAGCCGGGGCTCCATTGAAGCTCGTGACACCGTCGGTCTGCACGTAGGAGAGCGAGCCGTGTTTCCCCGGCGACCAAGCCGGGGCTCCATTGAAGCGTGGTCCCTGCCGGACCGACCGGCACGGTGAGCGTGTTTCCCCGGCGACCAAGCCGGGGCTCCATTGAAGCTACGTCGCGGCGGGCGACCCCCTCTCCGGGTACCTCGTTTCCCCGGCGACCAAGCCGGGGCTCCATTGAAGCCCGGCCGACCCGAAGGAGACCTTCGTCAACGTGACCTCGTTTCCCCGGCGACCAAGCCGGGGCTCCATTGAAGCCTCTTCGCCTTGAGGAGCGCGTTTGCCAGAACGATGGTGTTTCCCCGGCGACCAAGCCGGGGCTCCATTGAAGCGTCCAGTCGTCCGACGTGAAGCCGGCGAGGAGGTAGTTTCCCCGGCGACCAAGCCGGGGCTCCATTGAAGCGGGCCGCGAGACGCCGAGGCGGGCGACGGCGGCACGAAGTTTCCCCGGCGACCAAGCCGGGGCTCCATTGAAGCTCGTGGGCGTCCTTCCCGACGAGACCGAGCGTTTCGAGGTTTCCCCGGCGACCAAGCCGGGGCTCCATTGAAGCCTGGGGAGCCCCGTGGCGCTCGGCTGCGACGCCGGCGTTTCCCCGGCGACCAAGCCGGGGCTCCATTGAAGCGCCCGTGATGCCCCCAGAAGCCTCTCCCCCCGCCCCGTTTCCCCGGCGACCAAGCCGGGGCTCCATTGAAGCCCACAGGAGCTCTCCGGCCTCTACACCGCGGACGAAGTTTCCCCGGCGACCAAGCCGGGGCTCCATTGAAGCCCAGCAACACGACGTGGGGCGGGGATGTCGTCTTCAAGGTTTCCCCGGCGACCAAGCCGGGGCTCCATTGAAGCAAGTCGAGGCCCGTCACGTTCGCGTCGGCAGCGGCCTGTTTCCCCGGCGACCAAGCCGGGGCTCCATTGAAGCGCGTAGCCGAACCACTTCGACGTCAGAGGAGGGGGCACGTTTCCCCGGCGACCAAGCCGGGGCTCCATTGAAGCGTGAGCCTGGTGTCATCCCCCTTGACAACCTCGCCCAGTTTCCCCGGCGACCAAGCCGGGGCTCCATTGAAGCCACATCCGCGTCAGCCCGCCGTCGGCCCTCCGCTGGTTTCCCCGGCGACCAAGCCGGGGCTCCATTGAAGCACTGCGATGAGAGACGACGATCCACCCGCCCCCACGTTTCCCCGGCGACCAAGCCGGGGCTCCATTGAAGCTGACTGTTCTAGGTTTGAGTTATAGTCAACGCCCTTGTTTCCCCGGCGACCAAGCCGGGGCTCCATTGAAGCTTCAGTTACTTACAGCGTCTTTATAGACCGTGCCGGGTTTCCCCGGCGACCAAGCCGGGGCTCCATTGAAGCCTCTTGTCTTCGTTCGGCGGGGCAAGGGCGAGACGGTTTCCCCGGCGACCAAGCCGGGGCTCCATTGAAGCGTGTAGGCGATCAGCTCGCGCGCGTACCTCGGCGTGCGTTTCCCCGGCGACCAAGCCGGGGCTCCATTGAAGCGTGATCGACCAGAGAGACGCCGCCGTGCGGTCGATCGCGTTTCCCCGGCGACCAAGCCGGGGCTCCATTGAAGCTGCTGCCCCAGAAATCCGTCGTACTTGGCGACATGTTTCCCCGGCGACCAAGCCGGGGCTCCATTGAAGCCGGCCGAACGAGCCCTCCAGCACGACACCTTCCGGCGTTTCCCCGGCGACCAAGCCGGGGCTCCATTGAAGCGAGTCTTTTACGAAGTCGCTTAGCCCCATAACAAGGTTTCCCCGGCGACCAAGCCGGGGCTCCATTGAAGCTACTCGACCTTCGCCCGGGACCGCGGGAGCGCGGTGGTTTCCCCGGCGACCAAGCCGGGGCTCCATTGAAGCGGAAGGTCTTCCATACGGACGCCTAGAGCACCAGCTGTTTCCCCGGCGACCAAGCCGGGGCTCCATTGAAGCATGCCCGACACCATCACCGATTCCAAGCGGGCGAACGTTTCCCCGGCGACCAAGCCGGGGCTCCATTGAAGCGAGCCCACGCTCGACGCGACGAAGGGCAGCCTCTAGTTTCCCCGGCGACCAAGCCGGGGCTCCATTGAAGCGACTTCACTCCGTCCAACTATCTCAGCGTCGCGGAGGTTTCCCCGGCGACCAAGCCGGGGCTCCATTGAAGCAAGATCCTGTATATCTGGCATGTTAGTCATTGTGAGTTTCCCCGGCGACCAAGCCGGGGCTCCATTGAAGCTACCACCCGTCGCGCTTCTGCTGCCCCAGAAAGCCGGTTTCCCCGGCGACCAAGCCGGGGCTCCATTGAAGCATCCAGCGTTGCGCGGAGTTCGTCTATCTCCAGCTTGTTTCCCCGGCGACCAAGCCGGGGCTCCATTGAAGCCTTGGCGCTCCTGGGAACGCAGAAGAAGGTCCAGGCGTTTCCCCGGCGACCAAGCCGGGGCTCCATTGAAGCGCGGCGACTGTGTCGAGAGACGTGCCAAATTCTCCAGGTTTCCCCGGCGACCAAGCCGGGGCTCCATTGAAGCAGCCCGTCCAGGACGGCGATTGTCAAGAGCGAGCAGGTTTCCCCGGCGACCAAGCCGGGGCTCCATTGAAGCGTCGTCCCGATCACGGGGTAGTAGCGCGGTGAGTCGTTTCCCCGGCGACCAAGCCGGGGCTCCATTGAAGCCCGCACCAGTAGCAGCGACCATTCGTCCCCTTCACGTTTCCCCGGCGACCAAGCCGGGGCTCCATTGAAGCTTATGCACAGTGATCTTCCTCCTCTTCGATTTCGAGTTTCCCCGGCGACCAAGCCGGGGCTCCATTGAAGCCTTACCCCTCCAACCTTGGCATCTATCAAATACTGTGTTTCCCCGGCGACCAAGCCGGGGCTCCATTGAAGCCCGGTTCCTGGTCGGCAAGCGTTGGTCACCTTGGCGCGTTTCCCCGGCGACCAAGCCGGGGCTCCATTGAAGCAGGTGATATGTGGTCGTTTCCATTGGTACTTCCTCGTTTCCCCGGCGACCAAGCCGGGGCTCCATTGAAGCAGCATTACTCCGCGCTGGCATCCGTCCGGTATTCGGGTTTCCCCGGCGACCAAGCCGGGGCTCCATTGAAGCGCTCGTGAATGAGACGTTCAGGTTTAGGCGCACCGTGTTTCCCCGGCGACCAAGCCGGGGCTCCATTGAAGCGATTACGGCCAGACGTTGCGCCGCGAGATCCACATGTTTCCCCGGCGACCAAGCCGGGGCTCCATTGAAGCATGAACTCGGCCTGCCCGACGCGCGGCTTACGGTGTTTCCCCGGCGACCAAGCCGGGGCTCCATTGAAGCTCCCCGTTCTCGATGGCCCAGCGCCGGGCGTCACCGGTTTCCCCGGCGACCAAGCCGGGGCTCCATTGAAGCGAGAGGGAGCAGCTCAACAAATCGCCAGATTCAGGGTTTCCCCGGCGACCAAGCCGGGGCTCCATTGAAGCGCACGAGATGCCGGGGCGGGCCGCTGGGCCGCAGATGTTTCCCCGGCGACCAAGCCGGGGCTCCATTGAAGCGTGTCAGCGCGAACCGATCCAACACGGGGGCGCACCGTT
>CAVOJA010000021.1:0-6402 GCA_963696015.1 uncultured Holophagales bacterium | reverse complement strand
GAATGTACGAAATGGCTCGCTCTTGGGTTTCGGACCCGATCCCCCTACCGCCCCGCCTTCCGGGGGCGTCGACGACGCACCGGCCGCTGCCGGGGCGACGACGAGGAGCGGAAGCGTGAAGAGGGCAAGCTCGGCGAGTCGCCTCGGACGGCCTCCTGGGTTCGGGAGCGCCCCTGTCGACGGACCGAGTCTCGCTCGTTCCGCGTCTCCGGGCAGGTCAGAAGCAGGTCAGGAAGGCGCTGATTTCAGAGACCTGCCGCGTCTTGAAGCTGAAGTTGCTGTCGGGCGAGCTGTTCCCTTCGATCGTCGCCACTTTCCGGATCCCCCCCTCGACGAAGACCCGGTCGATCAGGAAGTGGTGCTGGAACGGAGCGGCGACGTAGCCGACGTCGCCGGGACCGACGAACTTCGGCAGGATGCCTCGAAAACCGCTCACCTGCCCGATCCCGCCCCCGGTCTTCCACGTACCGACCGGCATCCACGCGGTCTTGATCGCCCACAGGGCGAAGATGCCGCACCAGTGGGGCATCGGGGCGAGCTGACCCGCCGTGACGAGGTGAACGATGACGTCCTCGTCGCACTCCGACTGGTTCGCGACGCCGACCTTCGGCGCGGCGACGCGGAAATACTTCAGGAGCCTCCCGTAGCCCATGCGGAAGCCCCGGCCCTTCGGGTCGTTCGGGTCGGGGCCGCCGCTCTGCTTGGCGAAGACGCCGCCGAGCCTGGCTTCCGCCTTCGCGACCGCAACGACCGCCATTCGCCCGAGGTTGTTGCCGAAATCGCCGGACACCTGGGCGATGAGCGGCAGGAGCTCCTCCCAGGTGAGCGGGCCGACCACACCGTCCGGCGAGAGCCCTGCACCCTGCTGGAACTCCTGGACACGCGATTTCGTCTTCAGGCCGAAGGCGCCGTCGACCTTCAGGAGGGGAAGGAAGGTCGGAAGCAGGTTGAGCTTCTGCTGAAGGTCCGAGACGAGTGCACCTGCACTGCCGAAGCTGAGCGTCGCGGGCATTTCGACCTCCGATTCGACCGCATGGTGGTCCCAGCCCCCCCGCTCGAGCTATGACGCCCGTCACACCCAACGCGCACCCCGGCGCTCCCGTACGATGAGGGAATGACGACGGAGGCAGCGTTCTCCTTCGACGGCGCGACGAAGCGCTACGGCAACGTCCTCGCGCTCTCCGGCCTGACGCTCGAGGTGCCGCCGGGCGTCGTCTTCGCCCTCGTCGGGCCGAACGGCGCCGGGAAGACGACGGCCATCGGCCTTCTCACCGGCCTTCTGGCGCCGACGGCGGGGCGGGCGGACGTGTTCGGTATAGATGTCGCCAGCCGGCCGATCGAGGCGAAGCGCCTCCTCGGCTTCGTCCCCGACCGTCCCTACCTCTGGCCCCGCTGGACCCCGCGCGAGTCTCTGCGCTTCGTCGGGACGGTCTTCGGGGGCCGCGGCCGCGCTCTCGAGGAGCGGATCGACCGCGAGCTGTCGGCGTTCGGCCTCGAGGCTGCGGCCGACCGGACGAACGAAACGCTCTCCCACGGCACGCGGCAGAAGGTCGCCCTCGCGCAGGCGTTCCTCCACGACGCGCGGCTCTTCGTCCTCGACGAGCCGATGGTCGGCCTCGACCCGCTGGCCCAGAGGGTCCTCGTCGAGAGGCTGCGGGAGCGGACGGCCGGAGGCGCCGCCGTCCTCCTGACGACCCACCAGCTCTCCCTCGCCGAAGAGGTCGCCGACGATGCAGGGGTTCTCGTGAAGGGGAGCCTCGTGGCCCGCGGAGAGCCGCTCGCGATGACGGCCCGCGGCCGCACGGGCCGGCTCTCCGAGCTCTTCTTCGACCTCGCGTCGGACGACGGGCGGCCATGAGCGCCGGGCTCGTCGCCCTCGCGAGCTCGCTGAAGGCCGCCGCGCGCGGCCTGTCGCCCCGCTCGACGTGGGAGGCTGCCGGAGCTCTCTCCGTCGTCGCCGCTTCGCTCGCCCTGGTCCTCGCCGAGTACGCGGGGCTGGCGTTCCTCCTCCGGCTCTCCGGGCGGGGGTTCTCCGAGCTGCCGTCGCTCGTTCCATCAATCCTCCTCGAGCGGCTCCTCGTCGGCGCCCTGTCCGGCGCGGCCGTCCTGCTCCTCCTCGGCTCGCTGACGACGGCGGTGTCGACCCTGTTCCTCTCGGAAGAGCTCGTATTCCGCATGGCGCTCCCGATCCCGCACGCGCGGCTCCTCCTTCGGCAGGTGGTCGTGACGGCCGCGCTCGCCTCCGGGCCCGCGCTCCTTCTCGCCCTGCCCGCCGTCGTTCTGGCCGCGCGCCACGCGCCGTCCGCCGCCGCGGGCGCCGGGGCACTGGCCGCCGCGTTCCTCTTCGTCGCCCTTCTCGCCGGGACTCTCGGCTCGGCGCTCGCCCTCGGCGTCGTCGCGCTCTTCCCTCCCCGACGCGCCCGGCTCCTCGCGGCGGCCCTCTCGACCGCGGGGCTCGCCGTCGCGCTCCTCGGCGTCCGAAGCGCCCGGCCCGAGCTGCTTCTCGACCCCGTGGCCGCGCTCGACCTCCTCCTCCGCCTCGGGACCTCGCCGGTGAGCGAGCCTGGATGGAACCCGCTCGCCCTCGCCGCTCGCGCGGCGACCCGGGGGCTCGCGGGGGAGTCCTCCGGCCTCCTGATCGCTCTCGCGCTCCTCGCGGCGGCCGTCGTCTTCCTCGTCGCCCTCTCCGCCGTTCTCGCGCCCGTCCACCTGCGGCTCTTCCGCCGGAGCCGCGAGGAGGGCGAAGCTCCGGTCCGCCGCAGCGCCGTGCGGTTCGTCGCGTCCGAAACGGCCGAGCTCCTCCGCGCCGAGCTGCGGACTCTCCTGCGTGACGCGGCGACCCCGGCGCAGATCGGGACGCTCGCCGCGGTCTTCGTCCTCGACCTCCTGAACCTGCGGCTCCTCCCGACCGGAGACGCCGCGTCCCGCGACGTCGTCCACGGCCTCCAGGCAGGCCTCGGCCTCTTCCTCGTCTCGGCACTCTCGCTCCGCTTCGCCTATCCCGCCGTCTCGACCGACGGCCGGGCCGCGCTCCTCCTGCGGACGCTTCCCACCTCCCCCGTCCGTCACCTCGTCGCGCGGTGGGCGGTCCGGGCCGTGCCCTCGCTCTCGGCCGCGCTCCTTCTCGCGATCGCAGCGGCGGCCGTCCTGGGGGCCACGGGGTTCGCCCTCGCCGCGGCCCTCGCAGCCGCCGCCGTCGGCGGCCTCGCGATTCCCGCCTTCCAGCTCGGCCTCGGGGCGCTTTTCCCGCGTTACGACGCCCCGAACCCCGTCTCCGTCGCCCTCGGTCCCGGCGGCCTCTTCGCGATGGCCATCTCGACGCTTCTGGCGACGGTGCCGGTCCTCTTCGTGAGTGAAGGGCTCCGAAGCCTCCTCGAAACGCTCCTCGGCGTCCGGCTGGACGCCCGCCCGCTGCTGGCGGCCTGGTCCGCCGCAGCAGCCGCTCTCGCAGTCGGCGCGATGCTCGCCGCCGCGAGGCGCCTGCCGCGGGCCGACCTCCCGGCCAGCTGACGGTCAGGCGACGCGGTGCCTCGGTTCCTCGCCGCCGAGAACCCGCACGGCCTCTTCGCACGCCGTCCGCGCCATCGCGAGGCGGGTCTGGCGCGTCGACGAGCCGAGGTGCGGCAGGAGGACGACGTTCGGAAGCGTCAGGAGCGCCGGGTGAACGGCCGGCTCCTTCTCGAAGACGTCGAGCCCGGCGCCTCCGAGATGGCCTGACACGAGCGCCGCGGCGAGCGCGGCCTCGTCGACGATCGGCCCGCGCGCGGTGTTCACGAGGATCGCGCCTTTCTTCATCCGCGCCATCTCGGCAGAGCCAAACCGGCCGTGGGTTTCCAGCGTGAGCGGCGCGTGGATCGTCAGGACGTCCGACTCGGCGAGAAGGCGCTCGAAGGCCTCGGGAGAATCGCCCTCCGCCAACGCGAGGACCTTCATTCCGAACGCCTCGGCACGCCGGGCCACGGCGCGGCCGATCCGGCCGAAGCCGTAGACGCCGATCGTCATCCCTTCGAGCGAGGTCCCCATCAGCTCCAGGGGCTTCCATCCGTCCCAGCTCCCGGAGCGGATCAGCGCGTCCCCTTCGCGGAAGCGCCGTGCGACGGCGAGGATGAGGAGCCACGTCAGGTCGGCGGTCGCCTCGGTCAGGACCCCGGGGGTGTTCGTCACGACCACGCCCCGCCTCCGACATGCGTCGAGATCGACGTTGTCGGTCCCAACGGCGCAGTTTGCGACGACTTTCAGGCGCGGCGCGAGAGAGAGGAGAGCTTCGGTCACCTTCTCCCTGGGGGTCGGGATGACGGCGTCGGAGTCGGCGAAGTGCACGGGCGCCCCGGCGTCCCAGGCGCCCGGACGTCCGACGACGACGTCGAGACCGGCCAGGATCTCGCTCGTGGAGGGCTCGGGGAGAGGCTGCGACACGAAGACCTTCACGGGAGAAGGGTACCGCTACCGAAGACCACGATCCTGCCCACGCGGATGCTCGTCAGCGAACCCGTCGCGCCCCCCGTGCGTACCGACCGGGGCATGAGAGCGACACGCGCCCTGGCCCTCGGCCTTCTCGGGGCCGTCGGGATCGCGATGGCCCTGCCTCGATTCGAGGCGGCCCAGCCGCGGGGCCTCTCCATCACCCGCCCCCGGGCCGTCGGGATCGCCGACGCCGAGGCCCGCCGCCTCGGGATTCCGGTGGACAGGGCGTTCCGGACGGAGACGTGGGAGGAGAACCCTCTCATCGAACAGGAACTCTCGACGGACACGGCCGCCCGTCGCCGGCTCGCGACGGACGCCGTCGTCGGTCCCCGCCTCGGCGGCTTCCGCGTCACCTACTTCCGTCCGGGGCTCGAGGAGTTTCCCGAGTTCGGCTACGTCGTCGTCGGCCTTCGGGGAGAGATCCTCGGAGCCCGGGTCCGGGCCCGCGCCGAGGAAAAGGGTGCCCAGCCGGTCATCGCCGACCTGCAGCCGGCCGCCGACCTCTTCGCCGCGTTCAGGGCCTTTCCGGGAGCGCCCCGTCCCGCGTTCGACAGCGCTCGTCCCAACGTCCTCAGGGAGCGGACCGATCACGTCTTCCGGTACCGCGTTCCCCACGCCGGTCCGCCCG
The DNA here is from genome assembly GCA_963696015.1 of uncultured Holophagales bacterium. GTDB lineage: Bacteria > Acidobacteriota > Thermoanaerobaculia > UBA5066 > UBA5066 > UBA5066. Next base: position 1,310 of record CAVOJA010000021.1, on the reverse strand, counting down.
AGACCGTCTCGTTCTTCCTGAACGTCCATTTCGTCGGCGACCGCCTCTCGGGGTGGGACCTGTCCGAGGAGTACCGCGACGGACGCGCGTTCCGCTCCGAGCTGGGCGGCAGCATCGTCACCACTCTGCTGAGGTTCGCGTCCGTCTTCGGTCTTCTCTTTCTCCTCCTCGCGGTCTTCCTCAAGAAGTACCACGCCGGAGAAGTGGGAGTCGGGACCGGCGCCTGGCTCTTCGGCGGCCAGCTCCTTCTCCTGCTCCTCGTCGACCTGTCGCTCGACCGCGCACAGGGATACGGGCTCGGATTCGGGGGAACGGACGCCTTCCAGACGGCGGCGGCTCAGGTCGCGTTCCGGTTCCTCTTCTTCGACGTCCCGCTCGCGACGCTCGTGTTCCTCTCCTGGTCGGTGGGCGAGAGCACTGCCCGAGAGCGGTGGGGCGACCGCCTCGCCTCGTTCGACGCGCTCCTTCGCAGAGACCCGTTCAACGCCACGGTCGGAGGCTCGCTGCTCACCGGCCTGCTCGCCTCGCCCGCGGTCGCGTCCGCGGCGCTCATCCCGTTCCTTCCTTCGATCGCCTTCGGCCAGGCGGTCCCGGTCCTCGGCGACCTGTCGACGCTCGTCCTCTCGTCGGAAGCGGGGCCTGCCACGGCGATCCTCGTGGCGCTGGCCACCTCGATTCCGGTCGCCGTCGTGGCGATCCTCTTCGCGCTCTCGGCATTCCACCGCCGCCGCTTCCTCCTGCTCGGCCTCGTCGCCTCGGCCGTCGTCGGCTCGGTCCTCGCCATCGGCCCCGCTCCCGTTGGACCCGGGGTCCTCCGGTTCCTTCTCGGTTTCGGCGCGCCGCTCGCGGCCGCCGGGATCTTCCTCGCCTCCGACCTCCTCGCCGCGGCCGTCTCGCTCTTCGGCGCCACCCTCCTGCTCGCACTCCTCCCTCTCCTCCGCGCGTTCGAAGGGCCGGCGCTCGGCGGGACGGCTGCGGCTCTCCTCGTGCCCCTCCTCGCCCTCCTCGCACTCGCCATCGTGGGGCTCGCCACGCGGCGGACCGTCCAGTACCGTTACGAGGACCTCGCGCCGCACGTGAAGCGGATCGTCGAACGCGAGCGCGTGAAGGCCGAGATCGACGCCGCGAACCGGATCCACGCGGCCCTCCTCCCACCGTGCGACCCGAAGCTGCCGGGAGTCGTCGTCGCGTCCCCCGACCGTGCCGCCACGGAGATCGGGGGCGACTACTTCGACTTCCTCCCGCTCTCCGAAGGACGGCTCGGCCTCGCCTTCGGAGACGTCGCGGGCCACGGCCTCACGAGCGGCATC
>CAVOJA010000020.1:0-13787 GCA_963696015.1 uncultured Holophagales bacterium | reverse complement strand
TCGGGAGCGCCAAGCTCGAGACGCCCCTCATTCGAGGGGTTCTCGCGGGGTGGGACGAGCTGTCGAAGCGCGGAGTGGACCTTCGGTACATCGAAGGGAACCGCGATTTCTTCCTCCGCGGGACGCGCTGGGCCAGGTCTTTCGCCGCGTACGGCGATGCGGATGGCCTCCAGATCGGCGGCCGACGGTACGCCTTCGTCCACGGCGACCGGATCAACACGCGCGATCTTCCGTATCGATTCTGGCGTCGCGTCTCGAAGAACCCCGTCTCCCGTGCGGCACTCGGCCTGATCCCGGGACCCGTCGCTCGCCGGATCGTCGAGAAGACCGAGGCGCGCCTCTACCGGACGAACTTCCGGCACAAGAAGGTCCTTCCCGATGCGGAGCTCCGGCAAGAGGGGGAGCGGGCCCGGGCGGCCGGCTACGACGAGCTCCTGGTGGGGCACTTCCACGTGGAGAAGCTCTACGACGGAGAGGGCGGGGTGACCCGCATCCTCCCCGCCTGGCTCGAGGAGCGCCGGCACGCGGAGATCGGCCCCGATGGGGTCTTCCATCTCGTCGAGGAAGAGAGTGCCGCGAGGGCCGTACGCCGCGTAGGGTCGGCGTGAGGCTCCCGCACGGTCGCCTCGAGGGGACGCTTCGGGTCCCCGGCTCCAAGAGCGTCACGAACCGTGCGCTCGTGGCGGCCGCACTTGCCGGGGGGCAGAGCGAGATCGTGGCGCCGCTCGACTCGGACGACACGCGCGTTCTGGCGGCGGCGCTCGTCCGGCTGGGGGCTTCGGTCGTCCCGGGACGGAGCGTCTGGGAGGTCACGGGACCCCTGTCGGGATCGGGGCGCGGAGAGACGATCCTCGACATCGGCCCGGCCGGGACCCCGGCCCGTTTCCTCCTCGCCCTCCTGCCCGCCCTGCCGGGCCGCTTCGTGCTCGACGGCAGCGCGAGGATGCGGGAGCGGCCGATGGGCCCGCTCGTCGAGGCGCTTCGGGCTCGCGGCGCGCGGATCGAGGCCCTCGGCGTCGAAGGTTTTCTGCCACTTCGAATCGAAGGGGAGACCCTGACGGGCGGGGAGATCTCGATCCGCGCCGACGTTTCGTCCCAGTTCGTGTCGGCGCTGCTTCTCGCCTCGCCGGTCGTGGCGGGCGGCCTGTCCGTCCGAACCGAGGGGCAACCGGTTTCGGGCGCCTACGTCGAGCTGACGAGGCGCGTCCTCACGGCGTTCGCCCCGGAGGGTGCTTACCGCCCGGCTCGGTTCCTGGTGTCCGGGGACGACTCGGCGGCCTGCTTCCCGATCGCCGGTGCTCTCGTGTCCGGCGGGCGCGTCCGGCTCGAAGGGCTCGATCCGGAGTCGGCGCAGCCGGATGCGGTTTTCCGTCAGTGGGCGGTCGAGGCCGGGGGGGGTGTGAGGTGGGAGGGGAAGGGCGAAGAGGCCGTCCTCGTCGTGGAGGGCGGGGTCGCCGGGAGCGTCGAAGCCTTGGACGCGGACGTCGATCCCGCACCTGACGCGGCGCTGCCGCTCGCGGCGCTCCTGGCCTTCGCACGAGGGACCTCCCGTCTCCGGGGCGTGGCGAGGCTCCGTGAGAAGGAGTCGGACAGGCTCTCCGCCACGCTCGACCTCCTCGCGCGGTCGGGAGCGTCGGCTCGCACGGAGGGACCCGAGGGGAACCCGTCTCTCGTCATCGAGGGCTCCGGGGGACGCCCCCGTCGGACCGCGTTCGCCGCGTCGGACGACCACCGGGTGGCAATGGCGGCCGCCGTCCTCGCGCTCACGCTCCCGACCGGTTGCACGCTCGACACGCCCGGGGTCGTCTCGAAGTCTTATCCCCGCTTCTGGGAGGACTGGACAGCCCTCGTCGTTCCCCGGTGAGGTGACTCCGTCCGAAGGAACAGTCCGCGCCTTCTGCCGTGCGAAGATTCCTGCGGCCTTCGGAGAGTGAGTGGGAGACGAACGGCGGACGGAGCGAATGGCCGCGCAGCGGCCGGCGTGGGTGATTCCCGGACCCGATGTGTTCGCCGGTGCGGCGGAGGTCGGGCGTCTCGTGCACGCCTCGCTGCCCGCTTTCACCTGGGGCCGCCGGGCAGGGGCGGGATGGGTGCTCGGACCGGCCCCGGCCTCGCGGGCCCTCCCGGAAGAGCTGTCGGATGCCGAGCACGCCGGGTTCCTCGTCCGGCTTGCCGGTCTCCTCTCGTTTCTGGGTGCGCACGGCCTCGGCCTTTCCGCCGAAGGAGCGAGGGCGGTCGGGATGAGGCCCGGAAGCCGCGACGTTCCCTGGCTCTCATCTCCACCCGTCCCGGCCTGGAGGGCGGTCCCGGGGTCGGTCGTCCTCGGAGTCTCCGCGCTCCGGCTCGCGGGAAGAGAGGTGGCGTGCGGACGCTCCGGCGAGGCGAGGAGGGGGTTCGAGGAGGCCCTCGGTGACGGCGGGTTGCCGGCGCGATCAGCCGAGGCCGTAGCGGCGGTCCTGCGCGCCGCGGACGGCGCCCGTCCGTCCGACGCGCTTCTTCTCGACCTCGCCCGTACGGGCGAAGTGGGAGAGAAGGTCTCCCTCGACCTCCTCGGCCTGGCCGTCCCGCGCGAGCTCGGCCCGGCATCGGGCGAGAGACGCGTTGCCGCCGGCAGCGTCGCCGAGTGGGTGGCGAGGGGAGCGGCCCGGCGTGCGCCAGGGGAGACGGCTTTTGCCGAGGCGGGTCCGCCGGTGTCGACGGAGGACGGCGCTCCGCTCCTGGAGCTGGCCGCAGCGCTCGGGCCCGATCCGCGTGCGGAGGTCCTCCGCGCTCTGGCCCGCGGGGAGACACCTGCCCCGCAGCCGGGCCCTCCGCTCGCCCTCCTTGCGCGGGATCTCGACCGCTGGGATCCGCTGTCGCTCCGCGGGTGGGATGAGCTCCCCCGATTCGCCGGCGAGCTGACCAGGATCGAGACCCGCCCGGAAGCTCCGCCTCCGTGGCACAGCGTGGCGCTCCTCGTGCCCCGCCTCGGACGCGAGGAGATCTCGGGGCTCGTCCACCTTCCGTTCTCTTCACCGCCGTCGTTCTCGAGATTCTGGGAGGAGCTCGCCGCAGAGGCGGCCGGCGACCCGGCACGACTCCTCGGTGCGGCGAGGCAGCGGGCGCGTGCGTTTCTTGCCGGACCCCGGAGAGCGAATGCCTCGCGTCGCGCGACGCCCGTGGACGTCGTGCTCCGGGCTGCTGCGCTCCTCGGGGACGAATTCCCTCTCGCCGAGGCGGCCGCCGTCGGAGGGGTGTCGCCCGAAAGGGCCGTCGAGGTCCTCGAGGAGGCGTGCGACAGCGGGACGCTGCTGCGCTCGGCGCGAGGGGCCTATCGTTTTTCGCAGCAGGGCCAGCGGCGCCGGCTCGCGTCGGATCTGACGAGGGCAGAGCGGGACTCGTGCCTCTCGCGCCTCGCCGCCTCCGGACCGGATTCCCTTCGACTGCTCCTCGCCCGCCTTTCCGCCCGGGCCGAGGACTCCTATGTCGAGGAGGCCCGCCTGCGCCTCCGCGAGGCGTTTCGCTCGGGCCGGTCGGATGAGGTCGCGGGTCTGCTCTCACGGGCCCCTGCGGCGGCGCCGGACCTCGGAGAGTCGCTCCTCGCCGCGCAAGCCCACGCGTCGGCGGGGAGAATGGAGGACGCGCGGGCGTCCGCCACCCGCATCGACGCCGTCCGGGCGCTGGAGGAGTCGCTGGAGATTCGCGCCGGGGCCGCGCGGATCCTCGCCCGTCTCGGGGAAGGAGAGAAGGCTCTCGCCCTCCTGCCGGAGAGCGCGAACCAGGAAGGGAGGCTCGCGCGGGTCGAGCTCCTCCTACGCCTTCGGCGCGAATCGGAGGCCGCCCGGATCCTCGACGCGGCCGCGACGGGCGAGGGCCCGGACTCCCTTCGAATCCTGCTCCTGCGCGCCGAGCTTCACGAACGAAGGCAGGAGCTCGTGGCCGCCGAGGCGGAGCTGAAGAAGCTGGCCGCCGCCCTGACGGGATCCTCCGGTGCCCTGTTGCCGGCCGACGTGGGCTTCACCGCGGGCTACCTCGCGCTCGGCGTCGGCCGCCCGGGCGAAGCGAGGGCGTTCTTCCGCTCCGCGCGCGACGAGGCCCGTCAGCCCTCGAGAAAGGCCGACGCGCTTTTCGACCTCTCCGTGGCCGCCGCCGAGGACGGAGCGCTGGCGGAGGCCGAGGCGTCGCTCGAGGAGGCCCTCTCTCTCTTCTCGGCGCTCGGTGAACGGGACCGCTACCTCACCGCCCTGGGGCAGAGGGCCTCGCTGGCGCTCCGGAGAAGCGACGCGCACTCGGCACTGGGGGATCTGAAGACCGTTCTGGCGCACGACCGCCAGCCGGGGAGGGCCTTCCAGCTCCTCTTCTCGATTCCGCTGAGGCAGCGCCTCGCGCTGGCAGACGGCGACGACGCCGACGGGGCCGAGGCGTTCGAAGAGGCCCGCTCGCGGTTCGGGGAGTGTGCGGAGCATCCCGCGCTCCGGGAGATCCTCGTCCTCGAAGGGGCGCGGCTCCTCGCGGGGGGCTCCGCCGCCGAGGCCCTTGAGAGGCTCGAGGAGGCCGAGCCCCGGCCGGACGCCCGCAGTGGAGTCGAGCCGCTACGGGTGCGCCTCGTGGCCTCGGCCCGGCGAGAGCTGAACCGGGCCGCACCGGCGCCGCCGGAGCTCGGCGCTCCGGAGCGGTTCCTCCTCGAGGCCGAGGAGCGGCTCGCGAAGGGGCTCGCGCCGCAGCCGGCTGCCCGGCAGGTGCTCGCCGGGCGCCTCGAGCGGCCGGAGGGCCCGTTCGAGGTCGCCACGCGGCTCGTCGAGTGGCACGGTCGCTTTTCGTCCTTCTTCGCGTCCGAGGAGTCGGCCCCTCTGAGGCAGCTGGGCCTGCGGGCAGCGCGGCGAGCCGGACTCGACGGCGCCGTGGCACGGTTCCAGGCGCCCTTCGCGTCCGCTCCTCGTGCCGAGACGGGGGGCGTCGTTCCTCCGGCCGCCGCGCTCGTCACGGAGGATGCCGCCACTCGGGACGTGTTCGACACCGTGCGACGGGTTGCGCCCCACCGGATCTCCGTACTCGTTCTGGGAGAGAGCGGCACGGGGAAAGAGCTCGTCGCGAGGGAGGTCCATCGCGCCTCGAAGCGGACCGGTCCGTTCGTCGCGGTGAACGTCGCGGCTCTCCCCGAGAACCTCGCCGAGGCGGAGCTTTTCGGGTCGGCGAGGGGGGCTTTCACGGGAGCCGAACGTGACCGGCCGGGGGTCGTGGAGGCGTCCTCGGGTGGAACGCTTTTCCTGGACGAGATCGGCGACCTCTCCCAGCAGGTCCAGGCCAAGCTGCTGCGCGTCCTGCAGGAGCGCGAGGTCCGGCGCCTGGGCGAGACGCGGACCCGCGCCGTCGACCTGCGCCTCGTCGCCGCCACGCACCGGGACCTCGCCAGGCTCATCGGGGAGGGCCGTTTCCGCGAAGACCTCCTCTATCGCATCTCCGGAATCACGGTCACCCTGTCTCCGCTCCGGGAAAGGCCGCGAGACCTGCGGGTCCTCCTCGATCGGGTGCTCGCAGGCACGCCGATCGCGCCGGAGGCCCGGGCGGCGCTCCTCTCCTGGAGCTGGCCCGGGAACGTTCGCGAGCTCCTGCATGCCATAGAGGCGGCGAAAGCGATGGCCGGACCGGGGGAACGGGTGGAGCGGGGACACCTTCCCCAGCCCCTTCGCGTCGTGACGGCGACGCCGGCAGAGGGAAGGAGCTGGTACCGGGAGGCTGTGGACGAGGCGAAAAGGAGGGTGATCCGCGATGCGCTCGTGAAGTCGGGGGGAAACCGGACGCGGGCGGCCGCCCTCCTCGGGCTCTCCCGACAATCGCTCCTCTACGAGATGAAGCGGCTGGCGATCAGCGACTAGACTCGAGCGCCCCGATGCGTGCCCTCCCGCCCCCGCGCCCGCGTGGCGCCTCCCCCTTGCTGCTTCCTCTCGGGGAACCGCCGGCGGAGCGGCTCGCCGCACGGCGGGCGGCCCGGTGAACGTCGCTCAGGGACGGCTCGGGCGCCGGGCGGCGATCGCGCTCGCCCTCCTGGCGTTCTTGCCCTTCCTGAACGGGCTGCGAGCGGACTTCACGTTCGACGACAAGGCCATCGTCCGCGACAACCCCCGCCTCTCCTCGCCCGGCCACGCGGGCGAGATCTTCACGTCGCACTACTTCGGCGGGCCACTGTCGACCGCGAAGAACTACAGGCCGGTCGTCCTTCTCACGTACGCCCTCCAGCGGTGGACGACGGGAACGGACCCGCTGCCGTTCCACGTCGTGAACGTCACCCTTCACGTCGGGACGACGCTCCTCCTCGCCGCGTGGCTTCTCGCGCTCGGCATGTCCCGCGGGCCTTCGCTCGCGGCGGCGGCGCTCTTCGCCGTCGTGCCGATCCACGTCGAGGCGGTGACGGGGATCGTCGGACGGGCCGAGCTCCTCGTGGCGTCTCTCCTCTTCCTCGCCGCACTCCTCTTCCGGCGCGCGACGGACGGGCCGCGCCTGGGCGCGTGGCCGTACTCGGGAGCTGTCGTCGCGTCCCTCGCCGCCGTCTTCACGAAGGAGAACGCCGTCGTCCTTCCCGGCATCGTCGTTCTCGGAGAGCTCCTTCGGCGCGACGTGGACGAACCGCTCGGCTCGAGGCTCCGGAGGAAGGGGCTCGCGTTCGCCGGCCTGCTCGTTCCGATCCTGGCGCTCGCCGCCGTCCGGCTCTTCGCCATGGGAGGGCTCGTCTCGAAGAAAGAGGCGTTCTTCGAGCTCGACAACCCGCTCGCGCCGCTGCCGCACCTTCTCCGGGCGGCGAATGGTCTCTGGCTTCTCCTCCGGTACGTCGCGAAGACGTTCGTCCCGCTCGGGCTCGTCGCCGACCACTCGGCTCACGCCCTCGATCTCGTCACGTCTCTCTCCGACCCGCGCGCGGGCGCCGGCCTCGCCGCCGTCCTCGGACTCGTGGCGGTGGGCCTGGCGGCACTGAGACGGCACCCCCTCGTTTCCCTCGGAATCGCATTCTTCCTCGGGACGATTCTCCCGACGTCGAACGTCGTCTTCCCCATCGGGACCATTTACGGCGACCGTCTCGCCTATCTCCCCTCGGCGGGACTCCTCGCGGCGGCGGCCGGCCTCGTCGCGGCGCTCCCCGCCCTCTCGAGCGGCTTCCGGTCCGCTCTCCTCAGCATCTTCCTCGCGACGGACGCGGGTGCCACCGTCGCGAGGAACGAGGTCTTCCGCGACGACGAGCGGCTGTTCGACGATATGGTCGAGAAGGTCCCTCGTTCCGCGCGCGCCTGGTACAACGTGGCGTCCGTGGCGGGGGGGCACGGCGAGACCGTCGCGGCGCGCGCGAGCCTCGAGAAAGCGGTCGCGCTCTTTCCGCGCTACTACGACGCGTGGGCGTTCCTCGCTCTCGTGGCCCGCAAGGAAGGACGGTGGGACGACGCCCGCGTCTTCTATCGCCGGGCCCTGGCGCTCGAGCCGGACCACGAGATCAGCTGGCAGGGGCTCGCGAGGGCCGAGGAGGAATCGGGGCGGCTCGTCGAGGCGGATCGGACGTGCGACGAAGGGCTCCGGCGCCTTCCGCGCTCCGTGCCGCTCCTTCTCCACCGCGCGGCGCTTCTCCGCACCCTCGGCCGGCTCGAAGAGGCCCGCGCGGCCTGGCGAGAAGCGCTCGCGGCAGACGGCGGGAGTGCCCGCGCTCACACCGGCCTGGCGCGGACCCTGTCGGCGCTCGGGCGGGAATCGGAGGCGGTGTCCCATGCGCGCCGGGCGCTCGCGGCGGCGCCCGGGTGGCTCGACGCGCGCCTCTTCCTGGCGGAACGCTACGAGGTCCGGGGAAACGTCGTCGCCGCCGCCGCCGAGCTCGGGCGCGCCGTGCGTGGAGCCCCGCGCGACCCGAAACCCGCCCGTCTCCTTCTCGAGCTCGGCACCCGCGAGACGATGGCGCTGGGCATCGTGTCGACCGTCCTCTCCCGGATCGAGAAGAGCTTCGGGAGCCCCCCGCGGAATCTCGAGGTGCGAGCCGCCGTCGAGGCGTATCGGACCGCGGCCCGCCCGTAGCCCCGCGAGCCTCAGTCCGCGAAGTCGGGCGGGATCAGGGCCGCACGCGCCCGCCGGCTTCGAAGGACCCGAACCAGGGTGAGGTACGTGAGGGCGCCGAACAGGACCGAGAGGGCGAACATGCCGCTCGCCCACTGGATCCCGATCGTCCTCATCAGCGGTCCTGCCTGCGCCCAGAGGGACGGCCGGAAGAGGTCGCCCCACGGGATTTGGGTCACGGCCTCCTGCCGCGCGTGGACGATGAGCCGGCCGAGCGGCAGGGCCGCCGCGCTGACGGGGCCGAGGGTCAGGGGATTGACGACGAGCGTTCCGAGGAAGGCGTCGAGCTTGTTGAGCTTCAGGAGGATCGCGACGAAGAACGCGATGATCCAATGGAAGCCGAGGAGAGGCGTGAAGGCGATGGCGACCCCGATCGCGAAGGAGGCGGCGACCTTCTCCGGCTCGTCGTGCCGGCCGAGCATCTCGAGGAACCGGGCCTTGAAACTCTCGAACCAGCCGTCGCCGGCCGGCAGGGGTGAGATGGGAGGCCTCGTCTCCCACGAACCGCCGGAGCGACCGCCGGGTCCCTGAGAACCCGAATCCTGGAACGTCACCCGGCGTCCCTGGCGAAGTGGTCGAAGCCCCGGTCCGGCAGCGGGGTGAGCCGGCCCCCCCCGGCGAGAGCGATCGTCGACGTTGCGTCCAGCCGGCCGATCCGGCGAACTGCGAAGCGGGCCGCGACCTTCCCCATCGCGCCGAGCCGCTGGGGCGGGACCGCGAAAAGGAGTCCGTAGTCCTCGCCGCCGAAGAGCGTGAGCTCGAGCGGGTCTGTGGGGAGGTCGGGCAGGGTCGCGAGCCCGGAGTCGACCGGAAGCGAGTCCCGTTCGATGGCGGCGCCGGTCCCGGAGGCGCGGCAGAGGCGGTGAAGGTCGCGGGCCAGGCCGTCGGAGAGGTCGATGGCCGCCGACGCGATCCCGCCTTCCGCGAGCATCCGGCCCAGGTCGACCATCGGCCTGGGGTCGAGGAGGTGCCGGAGAAGCCGCGCGATCTCGTCACGCCGTACCGGCGAGACGCGGCGCCCGCGAGGGGCGCTCACCTTCCCGTCGCGATCGCGGCGGTACCCGCGCAGGACGAGCGAAAGCCCCGCGGCGGCGGCGCCGAGGGTGCCGGAGACCCACAGCTCGTCGCCCGGGCTCCCGCCCCCCCGACGCAGCGGCCCCTCTGCGGGCACTCGTCCGAGCGCCGTGACGGAGGCGAACCGCTCGAGGGATGCAGAGAGGTCTCCACCCACGATGGCGACGGCGTGGTCGCGGGCGGCCGCCCGGAACCCGTCGAGGAACCCATCCAGCCAGGCCACCGGGGTCTGTCGCGGGAGGCCGAGCGTCAGGAGCGCGTGGAGGGGCGTCGCCCCCATCGCGGCGAGGTCGGAGAGGTTGACGTTCAGCGCTTTGCGCCCGACCAGGTAGGGGTCCGCCCCGGAGGTGAAATCCTCACCCTCGACGAGGGCGTCCGTACAGACGGCCAGCGCCGGGGGCGCGGCGAGGACGGCGGCGTCGTCGCCGACGCCCACCTTCACGTCGCGGCGGCGCGTGGAGAAGAGGCGCTCGAAGCGGCGAAGGAGATCGTTCTCGGGCGGGAGGGTTTTCATGCCGGCTTCCTCCGAGTGGCCTTCGTCCGGCGGGGCACTGTGGCCCGGACCCTCCGGGGCCGAACGAGCGCCGCCTCGAGGACCTGCTCCGCGCGCTCGACGAAGACGAACTCCAGGTCGCGGCGAAGGTCTTCCGGGATCTCCGCGAGGTCCCGCTCGTTGCGGGAGGGGAGGACGATGGTCGTGATGCCCGCGCGGCGGGCGGCGAGCGCCTTCTCTTTCAAGCCGCCGATCGGAAGCACCTCGCCGCGGAGCGTGATCTCCCCAGTCATCGCGAGGTCCCGCCTCACGGGCATTCCGGTGAAGGCGGAGACCATCGCGGTGAGCATCGTCACGCCGGCCGACGGCCCGTCTTTCGGGATCGCGCCCTCGGGGACGTGGACGTGGACGTCGTGCGTCTCGAAGAATCCGGGGGAGAGGCCCAGCTCCTTCGACCGCGACCTGAGGAGCGTGAGCGCCGCCTGGGCCGACTCCTTCATGACGTCGCCGAGCTGGCCGGTCAGCTGCAGGCGCCCTTTCCCCTTCAGGGCGCGGGCCTCGACGATCAGGACGTCGCCGCCGACCGCTGTCCAGGCGAGGCCGGTCGCCGCGCCCACCTCGTCGCGGGTGAGCGCCTCGTCGCTGCGGAATTTCGGCACCCCGAGGAGCTCGCGGACGAGGGCCGGCGTCATCTTCACGGCGCGGGCATCACCGGAGGCGATCCGCACGGCGACTTTCCGGCAGCAGCTCCCGATCTCCCTCTCGAGGTTCCGGAGGCCCGCCTCCCGGGTGTATTCCTCTATCACGGTCCGGAGGGCGTCCTCGGGAAACGCGAGCCCCTTCGCCGTGAGGCCGTTCTCCTTCAGCTGCTTCGGGACGAGGTGCCGCTTCGCGATGGCGAGTTTCTCCTCGAGGGTGTATCCGGAGAGCCGGATGACCTCCATCCGGTCGAGGAATGCGGGCTGGATCGTGTCGAGAACGTTGGCGGTCGTGATGAAGAGGACCTTGGAGAGGTCGTACGGAACGCCGAGATAGTGGTCGCGGAAGGTGCGGTTCTGCTCGGGGTCGAGGACCTCGAGGAGCGCCGAGGACGGGTCTCCGCGGAAGTCGGCGCCGATCTTGTCGACCTCGTCGAGGATGAAGACGGGGTTGGACGTGGCGGCCTGGTTGATCCCTTGCACGATGCGGCCGGGGAGCGCTCCGACGTACGTCCGCCTGTGCCCGCGGATCTCGGCCTCGTCGCGCACGCCGCCCAGCGACATCTGAATGAACTTCCGGTCGAGGGAGCGTGCGATCGACTTCCCGAGCGAGGTCTTTCCAACGCCGGGAGGACCCACGAAGCAGAGGATCGGGCCCTTGCTGTCGGGCGCGAGCTTCCGGACCGCGAGGAACTCGAGGATCCGCTCCTTGGGCTTCTCGAGGCCGTGGTGGTCCTCGTCGAGGATCGTCCGGGCGCGCGCCAGCTCGAGGTTGTCCTGGGAGAAGACGCCCCAGGGGAGACCGGTGATCCAGTCGAGGAACGTCCGGATCATGGCCGTTTCGGCCGAGTCGGGGTTGCTTCGCTCCAGCCGCTTGAGCTGCTTGTCGACCTCCTCCCGGGCCTCGGCAGGAAGGGACTTGCCCTCGAGCTTCCTGCGGAACTGCTCGACCTCCTCGGCGACGTCGTCGGTGACGCCGAGCTCCTGCTGGATCGCCTTGAGCTGCTGCCGCAGGAAGTACTCGCGCTGGCTCTTGTCGATCTCGCCCCGCGCCATGCCCGAGATCTCCTGCTGGACGGTCAGGACGCGGATCTCGCGCCGCAGGATCTCGAGAACCGCCTTCAGCCGGTCGACGCCCGGAAGGGTCTCCAGGATCTTCTGCGCCTCGTCCAGCTTCAGGTCGAGGTTCGAGGCGGCGAGGTCGGCGAGGCGGGCCGGGTCGTCGAGGCCAGCGGCGACGAGCATGACCTCGGGCGAGATCGGCTTGCCCAGACCCACGGCCTTCTCGAGTCCTTCCTTCACGGCGCGCAGGAGCGCTTCGACCTCTTCCGAAGCCGAGTGCGCGGCCTCGGGCTCGGGGATCCTCACCGCCTTCGCGCGCAGAGACGGGCTTTCCTGGACGTATCCGTCGACCCGGACCCGCGAAACGCCCTGCACGAGGAGGCGGATCCGGCCATCGGGGAGCTTGAGCATCCGCATCACCGCGGCGGCCGTCCCGGTCTCGTAGAGGTCCGCCGGGCCTGGGTCCTCCACGGACGGGTCCTTCTGGGCGAGGAGCAGGAGGATCCTCTGCTCGGCGAGGGCGGCGTCGACCGCGGCGATCGACTTCTCCCGCGAAACGGAGAGGGGGACGATGACGTAAGGAAAGAGGACGACGTCCTTCAGGGGGAGGACCGGAAGCAGGTCCGGGATCAGGACGGAGTCGGCGTTCGCGGTCTCGTCCGCCATCCCGTTCACTTCTTCTCCCCGCTCCGGGCCGGCCGGATCGGGATCGTCCGTTGCCGGATCGCCGGGCGGCGCGGTATCTCGAGCGTCAGGAGGCCGTCGGCGTACGAGGCGGCGGCGCCGTCGGGGTCGAGCTCGTCCGGGAGCTCCACGAGGCGTTCGAAGGGGCCGGCGGCGCGTTCCACGCAGAGGAACGTGCCGTGCGAGCGCTCGGTCGGGCGCCTCTCGCCGCGGACGGCGACGACCCTGCCGGCGACGTCGACTCTCACGGTGTCGGGCTCGGTTCCCGGGATCTCGAACACGAGGCGCCAGCCGTGGGCGTGCTCGACGACGTCGACGGGGGGAAGGTGGGGCGGGGGAGCCCCCGGCTCGCCCGCGCCGTAGCCGAAGGCCCATCGGGCCGGAGGTCGTCCTTTCGTCATCGGATCCTCCGTACTGAGCCGCGTTCGTCCGACAGGAGGGTCTCGACCTCCTCCACGAAGTCGCCCGCGTCCTCGAAGCGCCGGTAGACGGACGCGAACCTCACGAAGGCGACCTGGTCGAGTTCCCTCAAGCGGTCCATGAGGTGGGTCCCGATCTCGCCTGTCTTCAGCTCGCGCGGCTCGCGAGTGGGGAAGAGCCCCTCCACTTCGTCGCACAGGGCCTCGAGACGAGCCGGCTCCACCGGCCGCTTCTCGCAGGCCCTGCGGAGGCCCCTGAGGATCTTCGCGCGGTCGAACTCCTCGCGCCTCCCGTCGCTCTTGACGACGACGAGCGGCGCCTCCTCGACGCGCTCGTAGGACGTGAACCTCCGCTGGCAGGCGAGGCACTCGCGCCGCCGGCGGATCACCTCTCCTTCCCGGCTCTCGCGGGAATCGACGACCTTGTCGGCGACGCCGCCGCAGAAGGGACACTTCACGGGGAAAGACTACTCCCGGCCGGGCCGGGGTCGTTGGGAGCGCCGGCGGCGAGGCGCCGGAGCGTCAGCCCGCTGGTGGCGAGGAACGCGACGCCCGCGAGCGTGACGGGGACGAAGGCGATGGCGTGGGTCACGAGCGCCGTGGCGGCCGCAGGCGCGGCGGCATGAGCAGGCGCAGCTGCTCCTGAATTTGGTCGAAGGGGTGGCTGTAGAGGTCGGATACGCGGGTCTGCACGTCGAGGACGGTCGTCACCGCGTTGAGGAAGTACTCGCGCGGATGCTCGTCGTAGTCGACGAAGGTTTCGGGCAGGTCGGCATCGCGGTCGCGCGGCGGGCTGCACTCCACGTCGAGGGACTTGGCGGACGTGGCGCCGCGGGTCTCCTTGACCTTGTTGAGGCGGTAGATGCCCGCCTCGACCGGCGTCCAGGGCAGGAATGGGATCAACCAGCGCGGAGTGATGCCGCCCCATTGCGCCCTCGTCTTCGTAGCGTTGGCTAATTGCCTTGCTGCGCCTTCGGCAAGTGTGCCGCGGCCTTCGCCTTCCTCGGCCATGATGGTCCTCTCTCAGATGCAACTTCGGAAGCGCGCCCGCTCCGCGGCCGCGCTTGGCATATCGTCGAGCGCCGGAGCAGTGCTCGGATGTGTGGAATTGGATTGCGAGTAGATCGTCTGGAATAGATTTAGGTTCTCTTGCTGTGCGCGCGCAAGCAAAACAGAACCGTGTTGAGCGGATTCATCCGCTATCGCGAATTGCCTGTATGAAAGATTGTCGGCTGCTGTTTTGGCGCAGGCACGGAATGCGCGTCCGTTGTCCTGCTTAATCACGCGCTG
>CAVOJA010000019.1:0-18287 GCA_963696015.1 uncultured Holophagales bacterium | reverse complement strand
GGCAAGATCATTCTGGGGGTGGCCCTCCAAGGTCTAGCTGGACTGAGGCTCACGGAGGTTCTCCGGCTGACCCGTGACAAGTTGGTGCGGGACACGCTCACGGTGGAAGGGGTGGTAAAGAACTCCGCGAGTATTCGCAGGATCCCTCTCCCAGCCTTGGTGTTGGATCTCATTTCGGATTATCAGAACTCGATAATTGACCGCTTCACGACCTACCTCGACCTCGGAGCATACGGCAAGGCCATCGCCGCGCATCTCATGGCCTGGGGCAGCGAGATCGATCCGAGCGACCTACGAAAAACCATTCCAACCGAGTTCAAGGTTCGAGGATTACACGGCTGGACGACCGAGCGATACCTCGGTCACAAAGCCAACACGGTGACCGACAGGCACTATGTGACGCTCTCCGAGGCGAGATCGATCCAGTTAATGAGGGATCAGGTGGTTCGCCCGATCAACCGAATTCTGAGGACCTTGAGGGCAAAACGGTACAAAAACGGTACGGTTGACAATTTGGTAGTTCTGAGGGAACATCGTAAGTGCAGTTGAATCAGGGGCTCGTGAAGACCGGCGTGCCCCGCCGCGGCGACGTCGTCGTGGTGAGGAACCCCGACGGCGGCAGCGTTCCGTTCGTCAAGCGGCTCATCGGTCTGCCCGGCGACGTCGTGGAGCTTCGGAACGAGGCGCTCCTCGTGAACGGCAAGCCGCAGAAGGTGGAGTTCCTTCCTCCACGGACCCTCGAGGACGGAGAGATCGAGATCCTCGGAACGGAAGGGCTCGACGGGCGGACGCACCCGATCCGGATCCTCCCCGAGAAACCCGCGCTCCGGAACTTCGGTCCGATCACGGTTCCCGAGGGAGAGGTTTTCCTGATGGGGGACAACCGGGACGAGAGCCGCGACGCCCGCTTCTTCGGCACCCGGCCCGTCATCGACCTCCTGGGCCGGGCCGTCGGTGTGATGTGGAGCTGGAACCCAGCGTTCACGCAGGGGCCGCGCCTCTCCCGGTTCGGCCGGGCCTTCATCACGTCGGCCGGCAAAGCAAAGCCCTGATCCCGCTTCTCCCGCGAGGCCCTCGGGCAGTTGCGCTCGTACGCGTCTGGAACTATTCTAAATCTCGTGAGGGCCGATTCCGAGACTCCTAGAGATCTTCTGCGCGCGCGCGGGCTCCGGGTGACGGAGCCGCGGGTCGCGGTGCTCTCCTATCTCGCCTCGACGAGCCGGCATCCGACGGCCGAAGACGTCGAAACGGCCGTCAACGCCGGCGGGCCGGTTCTCTCCCGCGCTTCGGTCTACAACGTCCTCCATTCCCTGGCGCGTGCGGGGCTCGTGGTCGGGATGAGCGTGAAAGACGGTGCGACCCGCTACGACGCCCACGTGGCCCCCCACCACCACCTCGTCTGCCGGGCCTGCGGGCGGGTGGAGGACGTGGCGTGGCAGGATTTCGGCGTCTCGGAGCGGGGCGTTCTTCCCGACGGGCGAGCCGTCCGCACTCTCGCCCTCACGCTCGACGGCGTCTGCAACGACTGCGGCTGAGCCGGCCGGGACCTCTGAAGCCCGCGTCACGAAAAGAGGGGAGGCGTTTCCGCCTCCCCTCGCTTTCGAAGCCCGTTCGCCGTCAGCGATTCTCGACCGGAACGTAGTCGCGCCGAGCCGGCCCGAGGAAGACCTGCCGCGGCCGGGCGATCTTCTGGTCGGGGTCGTTGACCATCTCGTGCCACTGCGCGAGCCAGCCGGCGGTCCGGCCGATCGCGAAGAGGACGGTGAAGTAGTCGGGCGGGAATCCCATCGCCTCGTAGATGAGGCCCGAGTAGAAGTCGACGTTCGGGTAGAGCTTCCGCTTGACGAAGTACTCGTCCTGGAGCGCGATCCGCTCGAGCTCGACGGCGATCGTCAGGAGCGGGTTCTTCCCCGTGACCTCGAAGACCTGGTCCGCGAGGCCCTTGATGACCTTCGCGCGCGGGTCGTAGTTCTTGTAGACCCGGTGGCCGAAGCCCATCAGCTTCTTCTCGCCCTGCCCCTCCTTGACCTCCTTGACGAAGGCCGGGACGTTGTTGATGGTGCCGATCTCCCGGAGCATCGTCAGGACCGCCTCGTTCGCGCCGCCGTGGAGCGGACCGTAGAGGGCGGAGATGGCGCCGGAGAGGCTCGAGTAGGGGTCGGTCTGAGCGGAGCTGATCGCCCGCATCGCGTTCGTCGAGCAGTTCTGCTCGTGGTCCGCGTGGAGGATGAAGAGGATGTCGAGCGCCCGCTCGAGGATCGGGTTCACCTTGTACTTCGGCTCGGACATCTTCCGGAGCATCGAAAGGAAGTTTCCGACGTACGACAGCTCGTTGTCGGGGTAGACGTACGGGAAGCCGATCGTGTGCCGGTAGGCGAACGCGGCCATCGTCGGCATCTTCGCGATGAGGCGGATCGTGTGGTGCGCGCGCTGCCGCTCGTCGTTCACGAGCTTGGAGGAGGGGTAGAAGGCCGAGAGCGCGCCGACGGTCGACTGGAGCATCCCCATCGGGTGCGCGTCGTGCCGGAATCCCTCCATGAACTTCTTGATGTTCTCGTGGAGGTAGGTGTGGTGCGTCACGTGGCGCGTGAACTCCGCGAGCTCCTTTTCCGTCGGCAGCTCGCCGTTCCAGAGGAGCCAGGCCACCTCGAGGAAGGTCGACTTCTCGGCAAGCTGCTCGATCGGGTAGCCGCGATACTCGAGGATCCCCTTGTCCCCGTCGATGTACGTGATCTTCGACTTGCACGACGCGGTGTTCAGGAACGCGGGGTCGTACGTCATCATGCCGAAGTCCTCCGGGTTGACCTTGATCTTCCGGAGGTCCATCGCCTTGATCGTGTCGTTCTCGATCGGAACGACGTACTCCTTGCCGGTGCGGTTGTCCCGGATCGTCAGGGTGTTCTCGCTCATCCTCATTCCCCTTCCACGGCGCGCGCTGAACTGGACCGGGAATTCTAGCCCAAAGAGGTACTGTATCGGGGGGGGCTCGTGCGCGGGTGACACGTCGTTTCGGCGCGACCGGCCGGGGCGGGGCGCTTGCATAGAATCGGGGGCGGGCCCAGTGCCCCCAACGGAGACGCTGAATGAACCTCCGACGCTTCCTCGCCGAGGCTGGAACCCTCGTCGGCCTCACGGTCGTCTGTGCCCTCGTGTCCAACGCCCTCGCCGGCAAGGAGCGCCGGCTGGCTCTCCCCGGAGACTACCCGAACGCAACCAGGGCCCCCGCCAGACCGGAGTCGGGCCCGCTGGCCGCGTTCGAGACGCTCCCCTCCGCGGCTGTCCCGGGCCTCACCGAATCCGCGCGTCCTGGTCCCTCACGGGAAGACCCTTCGCCGGAGGCCCCGATTGCCATCCCGCCCGCGCCTTCGACGGACCCGCAGCCCGTTTCAGGGGCGAGAGGACCCGCCGGTCCGTCGAGCGTCGCCCCGTCCAGCGCGCAGAAGGCTTCGTTGGCCGACCTGCTCGGCCGATTCCCGGTCCACGGCCAGCCGTTCGTCGAGATCACGGGGGAAGCGGCGGTGTGGCTGCATGCAAACGGCGCCCTCTTCCTCGACGCGCGCCGTTCGAAGGAGTTCGTTCAGGGGCACGTCAGCGAAGCCCGCTCGTTTCCGGTCTGGGAGGCGGAAGTGGTGAAGGAGCGGGTCGAGGGCCTCGTCGCCGAAGGGCGTGACCTCTCCCTTCCGGTCGTCCTTTACTGCTCGGGCGGCGACTGCGAGGACTCGCACATGCTCGCCCAGACCCTCTTCGGCGCCGGCTTCGAGAACCTCCTCGTCTACCGGGACGGGTTTCCCGACTGGGTCAAGCGGGGCGGCGCCGTTCGCACCGGGGGCCCGGCGTGACGATCCGGGAGGCTCTGACCCATCCCTGGCTCACCGTGCGGACCCAGATCGCGCTGGGCGTCTTCTTCATCGTCGCGGCCCTGCCGAAGACCGCCGACCCGCCCTCCTTCGCCCACATGGTCTACAACTACCGGCTCCTTCCCGGGCCGCTCGTGAATCCGGCGGCGCTGACGATGCCGTGGGCCGAGCTGCTGATGGGGATCGCGCTCATCTGCGGCATCTGGCGGAGGACCGCGGCCTCGCTCGTCGGCGCTCTCCTCGTCGTCTTCATCGTGGCGATTTCCATCAATCTCCTCCGGGGCAACGCCATCGACTGCGGCTGCTTCGACGTCGCCGATGCCGGGAAGAGCGTGGCTGAGAAGTTCCACGACATGTGGATGGTGATCCTCCGCGACGCAGGAATGCTCCTCCTCGTCGTCCAGGGCCTGCTCGGAGCGGATCGCGTCGAGAAGGAAGGGACGATCTAGCGCCCACCTGCCCCCGGACGGGGATCCCGGCTATGATTCCAGCCTGAGCAACCTCGGGAGAACGTCGCAGCCGTGCCGACCAGTCGTGATCTCGCCCTCCTGAAGGCGTTCGAGGCCGTCCTCTCCGAGGGGCGGTTCCTCGACGAGTCGATCGGGACCGTACTGGACACGGCCCTGCGTTTCTTCGACGCCGTCGCGGTCGCACTCCAGCCTGCCGGCGGCGCTCCGTCGATCAGCCGGGCCGGGGCCTCCATCGTCGCGACGGCCGCCGAGCAGAAGCTCGCGCGCGTCCTCGAAGGGCTCCTCGCGGACGGGCGCGAGAAACGTGTCGTCGAGTCGGGCCTCATCTTCGTCTGCGCTCCGGTGAAGGTCGGCGAGAACATCAGCGGTTCCTTCGGCGTCTCGCTTCCCCTCTCGTCGGGGAAGGGTGTCGACGTCGACGAGGGAATCCGCTCCTTCGCCCAGATCTTCGGGAGGATCCTGGAACGCGAGAGAAGCGTCGCCACCCTCGTGAAGAGGCGCGAGGAGGCCGTCGCCCTCTTCGAGCTCGCCTCCGGGGCCCTGCACACGCTGAACGCGGACGAGGTCGTCCGCCTGACGGCGGCTTCGCTCCAGCGTCAGCTCGAGTTCGACCAGGTGCAGGCCTACCGGTACCACCCCGAGCAGAAGGAGATCGAGCACATCCTCGGGCAGGGGACGTCTCCGGGCTCCGGCGGCGGGTTCGTGCCCGGGCAGCGCCGGTCGATCGACGACGACGGCATCCTCGTCCGGTCGCTCGCGGCCCACGGCCCCGCCTTCGACGACGACGACGCCGACACCGACGACAGCAAGGGCCCCCGCCGCCGCCGCCGCCTCGCAATACCGCTCGAGCACGCAGAGACGGTGTTCGGCTTCCTGACGATGTCGCGACGGGGCACCTTCGTCCTCACCCCGCAGGAAATGAGGCTCGTCCAGGAGCTCGCCCGCCTGGCCGCAGGCGCGCTCGAGAAGGCCCGCCTCGTCGAGGCCGAGCGGCGCAATGCCGAACGGGTGGCGTTCGTCAATCGCGTCCACGCCGCTCTCGGTGGCCTGACGGAGCTGGAAGCCATCCTCGACCGGACCGCCGAGGAGATCGGTTCCCACTTCGACCTCGATCTCTGCGCCGTGCAGCTCCACCCGCTCGACCAGCTCCCGGGCCCGTCCGCGTTCTACTGGAAGGGAGGCGCCCCGCACGGACGCGGCCGCGACGAGCTTCCGCGCGCCCTCTTCGAGCTCCTCTCCGCGGAGAGGTCGTACGCCCTCCTGCCAGACGTCGCCGCTGAAGAACGCAGTCTCGAGCTCGTACCGGCGCCCGAGGCCGCAAAGGACCTTCCGCGGCCGCTCAGCCTCGTCGCCGTTCCGCTCGCGTCCCGCGGGGAGATCGTCGGCGCGCTCGTCGGACTCGGAGCAGGCCGCCCGTGGGCCTTCGGCCCGCCGCTGCTCCGCTCTTTCCAGGCGCTCGCGGTCGAGGTCTCCCTCGCGGTGACGTCGGCCCGGCTCCTGCAGCGCGAACGCGACTCCTACCGCTTTCTCGACCGGCTGCGGGAGGTCGGGCGCTCCTTCACCACGACTTTCGACGGCCCGCGAATCAAGCACACCCTCTGCGAGCAGGCCGTGGCGCTCCTTTCCGGCACGAGCGCGCAGTTCTGGGACGCCGACGCCCAGACGAAATCGCTCCGTCTCCTCGCGCACTGGGGGGGCGACGGGAGCAGCGAGGGGCTCCGGGCCGTCCCGACCGAGAGCGCCGACCACCCCGTCGTCCGCGCCTGGCTCGAGAAGGCCCTCGTCCTGGTGGACGAGAAGGAGATCGCCACTCTCTACCCGGCGGGGGCTGGTCCGGGCAACCTGCGGGCCGCGGCCGTCCCCCTCCTCTACCAGGACGAGCAGATCGGCGTCCTGACCTTCGCGTTCCGCTCCCAGGGCAGCACCTGGCCCTCGGAGCTCGGCGGGCGGCTCTCCCTCCTCGCGGACGCGGCCGCCGTCGCGCTCCACAACTCGCGGCTCATGAAGATCATCGAGCAGCAGACCGAGCGCGACGGCGTGACGGGCCTCCACAACCAGGGGGCGATTCTCAGGCGTCTCGAGTCGGAGCTCCACCGAGCCGAGCGGAGCGGTCAGCCCCTTTCCGTGGCTCACCTCTGCGTGGACGGGCTCGCGGAGGCGGGCCAGCGTTTCGGCGTCCCCTACGGCGACTCACTCCTGCCGAAGGTCGCCGCGCAGCTCGTCCGGGCGACGCGATCCGTGAACATCGTCGGGCGCGGCAAGGGGGACCGCTTCTGGATCCTCATCTTCGAGGCGAACAAGGTGACGGGGCAGCGGGCCGCCGAGGCGATCCAGAAGAACTTCACGTCGGCTTTCGACCCGCGGCTCGAGGCGACGGGCCTGAAATTCTCCCTGACGATCGGGCTGGCCTCCTATCCCGAGGACGCGTTCGACACGGCGAGCCTCCTGTCGCGTGCCGAGGAGGCCCTGGACGACGCCGCCCGACACGGCCCCGGGACGATCTCCCTCTACGGCGCGCTCTCCGAGGCGGACCTCGGCGACGGCTTCTAGCGCACGGTCCGAGGGTCAGGGGTAGATCTCGACGGGAACGCCCCGAAGGACTTGGCGCGCGGCCCGGGCGATCACCTCGAGGGCGTCCGCCGGAAGCGGGTGGACGCCCGTTTCCATCGTCTCCCGTGCAACTGTGTAGACATGCACCGCCGCGAGCGAGCCGCCATCCCTCACGACGCCGGCGAGGCGGTCGGTCCAGGCCTCGACCTCCGCGGCTGAAGGCGGGCCGAGCTCGTCCGACCGGAAGAACATCGACTGGACGACGACGGGATGACGGCGTGCGGCGTCGGTGAGATTCGCCACGACGCGCCCGAACGGAACCGAGGAGCGGCAGACGGCGCGGTAGAACGGCTCCGTCCCCGCGTCGAGCTTGATCCAGAAGAGGCCTCCGCGGGCGGCGAAGAGGTCGTGCGCCTCCCGCATCTCGGTCCGGCCGAGCCCGGAGCCGTTCGTGATCAGGATCACCGGGACGCCGGAGAGCCCGGCGGCGTTCCGGGTGTCGAAAACCTCCCGCGCGAGCAGGAGAAATCCGGCGAAGGTGGACGGCTCGCCGTCGCCGGCGAAGGCGATGTCCCGCGGCGTCTCGGGTCCGCCGCGAAGGGAGGCCAGCACCGCCGAGAGCTCGGTCACGACCTCGGTGGCGAGGATCGGCGGGCGTCCCACGTGGCGGGCGATCGCTCGCCGGTCGATCACCTCGCAGTAGACGCAGTCGAAATTGCAGGTCTGCTGAGGATCGAGGTTGATCCCGACGGAGAGGCCGCCCGACCTTCGTGAGCGGACGACGTAGACGAAGCGCCTCCCGATGGCGGCGCGATCGTGACGGTGTGTGACGCGCTTCTCACTCACGGGGGCCCGGAGGTCGTATGCTAATGGAGAGAAACGAGGACGCCATGGCCGTAACCCCCGGAACCCTCCTGGGTCGATATCGCCTCATCGAGCGTGCCGGCGCCGGAGGAATGTCTGAAGTCTGGCGGGCCGAGGACCAGACCCTCCACCGCACCGTCGCCGTCAAGGTCATCCACGACCCGATCGCCGCCGACCCGACTTTTGCGGAGCGGTTCCTCCGGGAGGCTCGCCTCGTGGCGGGGCTCGAGCACCCGAACATCCTCTCCGTCTACGACTTCGGGACTGCTCCCCTCGGGGGGAAGGACGTCTCGTACCTCGTGATGCCCCTCGTCTCCGGGGGCTCGCTCAAGGAGAGGATCGAGGGCCCGGTACCACCCGCCGAGGCGGTGCCGTGGCTTGCCGCGATTGCCGCCGCCCTCGACCACGCGCATTCAAAGGGAATCCTTCACCGCGACGTCAAGCCGGGGAACGTCCTCCTCGACACGTCCGGCCGGCCCCTCCTCGCCGACTTCGGCCTCGCGCGCAGCGCCGACTCGGTGTCGGGACTCACTGCCACGGGCACCGTGATGGGGACTCCGTCGTACATGGCGCCGGAGCAGGCCATGGGGAAGGCGCTCGACGCGAGGGCCGACCAGTACGCTCTTGCCTGCATCGCCTTCGAGATGCTGACGGGGCGCGTTCCCTTCAAGGCGGACACGCCGCTCGCCGTCCTCCACCAGCACGTCAGCGTTCCGCCCGAGCCGGTGACCTCGTTCATCGGAGGCCTCCCGCCGGGCGTCGACGACGTTCTCTCCCGCGGGCTCTCGAAAAACGCGGCCCAGCGCTACGGCAGCTGCACGGAGCTCGTATCGGCGCTCGCGGCCGTCTTCGGGCTCTCGCTCGGAACGACCGCCGTGATCTCGGCTCCGGTGCGCGCGGTCCCGCCGCCGCCGCCGGGAGCGCCCACGATCCACGGCGCGCCGACGTTCCTCCAGACCCAGAGAGCCGGTCCCGCCGAGAACCTCCCGACGGTGGTCACGGCGAACGCAGACGTCGTCTCGGGCGCGGGCATCTCTGCGCCCGAAGCGAAGATGGCCGCCGCGGCTTCGCTTCCGCTCCCTCCGCCAGGCGTCCAGCGGAAGAGCGGGACGAACCCCGCCCTCTTCGCCGTGGCGGCGATCGTCGTCCTCGCGGTGCTCGGCGGCGGCGGCTGGTTTGCCTGGAAACGATTCGCGCCCGGGAAGGACGGCGAAGCCTCACTGGCGACGGCGGCAACGCTCGCGAGCGTCGAGCCGGCGGCCGTGCCGTCCGAAACGCCGTCCACGGGTGCCGGGTCGAGCTCGGAAACAGGCTCGGGAACAGGGGCGGAAGCGGGTCAGGCGGCCTTCGCCTCCGCCGGTACTTCACCGGCGACCTCACCGGAAGCCACGGAGACCTCCGTCAGCGCCGGGTCTTCGATGGGGCAGGTTGCGGAAACGGGTTCGACGGCCACCCCTGCCCCTCCTGAAGGACGCTCGCCCGCGAGCACGGGAGGCTCGACGATGTCCCGCGGCGTGGACCGGCCCCAGCGGCCGGGCGTGACGGAGCGCGAGCCGGTGCAACCGGAGGGGGGCGAGTTGGCCCTTCCCCGGCGCGAGGCCCTCGTGGACGGCGGGAGCTGGGCCCTCGACTCCCGCGTCGAGCGGGCCTACGTCGCTCTCGACACGACCCGAACGAAGGGGACGCTGACCCGGGAGGCCCTCGCCGAAGCCGGAGGCGCGGCGCGTGAGATCTCCGCCACTAGCGACGAGCCGGAAGCGTTCTTCATCGACCTCTACACGCGAGCGGGGAGCGCCTTCCTGAACGGCGACAACGCCACGGCGTGGCGGCAGCTCGCCGAGGCCTTCAGGGTGGATACGGCGGGCGCCGCCGGGGGCCGGGTCCTCCGCTTCGTGAGGAAGGTGATGGGTGGGAAGGGGCAGAACCCGGGGCCGGACGCGAGCTGGATCCTGGGCCTGGCCTTCGGCGACGTGCGCGGCGACCTCGACGAGGAGCTCGACGCTGCCGCCGAACGGGCCCCCCGGAACAAGGCGGTCCTCTTCGCGCGGGCCCTCAGGGCGGTCGAGCTTCGGGATGGCCGGAAGGCCACGGCGCTCCTTCGGGAGGGCTGTTCGGACGGAATCGAGGAGGCTTGCCAGCTCCTCGACCGGCGGTAGACGAAAAAGAAAACGGGCGCGACGGGGAACCCGCCGCGCCCGCGCCCGGGACGAGTCTTCGAGACCCGGGGGCGGGGCGTTCCGCGGTGGCCGCCGGGGAACGACCGCTCGTTTCGGTCTCGTCAGTTCTTGACCATGTCTCCGGCCTTGAAGCCCGAGCCGTCGACGACCGACGCC
Organism: uncultured Holophagales bacterium; assembly: GCA_963696015.1. Classification (GTDB taxonomy): domain Bacteria; phylum Acidobacteriota; class Thermoanaerobaculia; order UBA5066; family UBA5066; genus UBA5066. The sequence goes on along the minus strand of CAVOJA010000019.1, from coordinate 8,213 downwards.
GTCGAGAGGCGGGGGCCCATCACCTTCGTGATCTTGACGCGGCCGACCTTCGTCTCGTCGGAGCCGAGCACCTCGCCGGTGTCGGGGTCCTTGATGACGTTGCCGACCCGGAAGACGTCGAACGCGTCTCCTTCCTTGACGCCGGCCTCGGCGCCGACGTTGAGGAAGACCGAGCCCCCCTCGACCTTCGCGATCTTGCCGGCGATTCCGGAGGCGTCGCTCGCGCCGCCGAGTCCGGAGGTCGGGGCGCCGACCTTCCCCATCGACTCGGCGAGCTTCACGACGACGGGCCGGAGAACGCGGTCGAGCTTGCGCTTGTCGTCGACGCCGCCGCCGGCGCCCGCGACGTAGACGCTCGCGTCGGAGGTCGTCTCCTTGGCGGTGTCGGCCCAGACGATCTCGCCGGTCGTCGTGTTGATCATCCGGGCGTCGATGGAAGCGTCCATCTTCTGCGAGCCGACGCGGACGGAGGGCAGCCCGCCGAAGCCGGGGACACGGGCCCCCCGGTCTGCGACGCCGAGCTCCGTGAGCGCCCCGGTCACGAGGTACTCGACCCCGAGGAGCTTGCCCGCCTTGACGGCCGTCTTGGGATCGATGTCGCCGGAGAGGGAGAGGCCCTTCTCCTGCATGATCGCGGCGAGCTGCTCGCGCTCGATGACGCTGTACTTCCCGCTCTTGACGAGCTCGGAGACGAACATGTCCTGAGCGGCCTCACCGGCGCGGTACCAGGAGTAGTGGGACGTCTTGTCCTTGAATTCGATGACGGCCACGCGTGGCTTGGCTGCAGCCGCCACGGCGGACGAGGCGAGGGCCGCGAGGAGGCCGAGCGCCACGGCGAGATTCTTCTTCATCAGTCGATCCTCCGTAGGGCGAGCATTCTCTGCCGGCACGGAATCCCGTTCAACCTGCGTGCCAGGTCGGCTTCGTGCGAGCGGACACGGAAGAGGACGTTCCGGGCTCCGAACCTCGGTCCCGGGTAGCCGTCGGGCGGCGGGAGACCGCCCCCGGGACTCCGACCTCGCGCGACCGGACCGGCCGGTCTAGACTCCCCGGCCTCGCATGAACTCCCGATCGAGAACGACCGTCATCCGCAGCTCCGGCCGCTACCTTCCGCCCCAGATCGTCACGAACGAGATGCTCTCCCGGATCATGGACACCACCGACGAGTGGATCGTCCCGCGTACGGGCATCCGGGAGCGCCGGTTCGTCGAGCCGGGGGTCGGCCCGGCCGAGCTCGCCGAGCACGCGGCCCGTACGGCCCTGGAGAAGGCCTCCCTGACGCCCGCCGACATCGACCTCGTCGTCTTCGCGACGATGACGCCGGACCACTACTTCCCGGGAAGCGGCGGCCTCCTGGCGGCACGGCTCGGGATGTCGACGACCCACGCTCTCGACATCCGGATGCAGTGCGCCGGATTCCTCTCCGGCCTGCAGACGGCCGACGCATTCATCCGCTCGGGAACGTACGACCGGGTCCTCCTCGTCGGGGCCGAGGTTCATTCCGGTCTCATGCCGTGGCCGGAGTCCGTTTGGGACGTGATGCTCGGCCGGACCGACGGCCCGTGCGACGCGTCCTGGTACGCGCGGGCGACCGGGATGCGCGACCGCGCCGTTCTCTTCGGCGACGGCGCCGGCGCGATGGTCCTCGAGGCGAACGAGTCGGGCGACGGGCGGGGCTTCCTCGGCTTCGTCATGAAGACCGACGGCAACCACTGGGACAAGCTCTACGTTCCCGGCGGCGGCTGCAAGTCGCGTCCCTACTTCACACCGGAGATGTTCGAGAATCTCGGGACGATCCCGATCGTCGAGGGGCGACAGGTTTTTCGACTCGCGAGCCAGCTGATGCCGGAGGCAGTGCGCGACGCCCTCGCGAGGACCGGCCACCGGCTCGAGCAGCTCGACCTTCTGCTGATGCACCAGGCGAACCTGAGAATCAACGAGTCGGTGCAGAAGGTCCTCGGCCTTCCCGACGCGAAGGTCTTCAACAACATTCAGAAGTACGGGAACACGACGGCCGCGACCCTTCCCCTCGTCTACGACGAGGCCGTGGAAACGGGCCTGATCGGCCCGGGCAAGCTCGTCGGCTTCACGGCCCTCGGCGCGGGCCTTCACTGGGGGGCCGCGATCGCGCGAATCTGAGCGAGCGGAACGCCGTCAGCGCGTGACGCGCCCCGAGCGCGTCCGGGAGCCGTCGAGGAGCTCGGCGAAGATGTGGCCGAAGCTCTCGGCCGAACCCGGGCCGTCGGCCGTCACGATGCCTGCGGCGATGACGACGGGCTTCTTCTCGTAGCGGGCGCCACCCTCCTTCAGCGCGCGCAGGGCGTCGGCCGTCACCCAGATCGTCGCCGCCTTCCCCTCGAGGAGGCCTGCCTTCGCGAAGAGCCCGACGCCGAGGGACAGCGCGCCGATGGGCTTGCCGTCGTGGGCAGCCATCCGGAAGAACCTCTGTGCGATGCCGTTTTCCCAGAGGTCCACGGCGCCCACGCCCCCGACGACGACGGCCCCGGCGAAGTCGGTGGGGCGAGCTTCGACGATGGAGAGGGCCTCGAGGGCCTCTCCGCTCTGGCCGGAGACGGAGCCTCCGGCCGAAGAAGCGACCACGACCTCGGCGCCCGCCGCCTCGAGGATCCTTCGCGGCTTCGCGAGCTCATCGTCCTGGAATCCCTTCGGCGCAACGAGGAAAAGGACCTTCAGGCCTTTCAGGTTCTGCGTCACTAGACCCTCCCGTGGTTTCCGCGACGATCTCCGCGGGGGCGGCCGCTGTCAAGCGGGTCCTGGCCGCCTCCTCAGGAGCCGGCCGGAGGCCGGAGCGCGACGGAGGAGCCGACCCAGGTGAAGTCCTTGTTGAAATCGACCCCGAGCATCCGGCCGCGGGAGAGGCGGCAGAGGTTCAAGCCCAGCGTGAAGGACGATTTCCCTTCGGGACGGAAGAACATCATTCGGATCTCGACCTTGACGCCTCCGCCGTCGACGGCACGAAGGCATGGCGCGTACGAGATCTTCTCCTGAAGGCACCAGACGTCCCGTTCGGATTCGGGAATCCGCGCGACATCCTCCGGCGTCGGCTCGATGTTCACTCCCCCGCCCGCGAAGGAGAAGAGGGGCTTGAGGACCCATCCCGACGAGAGGTCGTCGGGGAGAACGTCGACCTCCGAGAGCGTCCGGGCGCGCGGCGCGGCCGGGTGGTCGAGGAGGGGGAGGGCGGCCTTCGACCAGGCCCAGAACCAGTTCGGGTGCGGCGCCCAGGTGACGTCGAGCTCGTCGCGAAAGTCGAACGGGAGGGTCTCGCCCGAACGGATGAGCTCGTCGAAAACGACCCTGTTGTAGATCCGTTCGATCGGGATGCGCCGGCCGCCCTTTCGGCGAAAGAGCCTTCGGCCCTCCTTCTCGACCTTCGTCGGGCAGACGGGCTCGACGCCGAGGAGCGTCTCCGTGGCCGTGAAGTCGACATACGTCTTCTGGGTCTCGGGGTGGAGGTCGAGGAGGACGACGTGCTCGGGGTCGTGCGCGCCGACGACGGTCCGGCGGAAGAGGTCTACGAAGCCACTGCGCGTCAGCCCCGAGAAGTAGGGGCTGAACCCGGCGGCCGGAAGCCCCGGGGTTCCTTCGAGCGCTTCGTTCCAGGCGTCGGCCTGCATCACCTCGAACGCGGAGAGAGAGGGAAAGCCCTGCAGCTCGATCAGCTTCGGCGCCAGGGAGCCGTCCGGGCCGGCGACGATCGCCAGGTCGACCTGCGCCAGGGACGGGAGGGCGTCCATCCCGGGGGCATCCCACTCGCGCGGAACGAAACGCCGGAGCCGTGCGAGGGTCTCGGGCCGCGAGATCTGCGCGAGGATCTCGTGCGCTGCCGAAACGAGGCGCTCTTCCAGCTCGTGCGTGAGGAAGACGGGCGTCTCGGCGAGGCGGAAGCCCGCTTCGGCCCCGGCGCGCCGGGCGAGGTCCGCCGACTGCCGCAGGTAGAGCTCTTCGGTGAAGGAGTCGTTGAACGCGTCGCGGTAGGCGGGGTGCATCGCGGCGCAGTCTAGGAGTCCGGCCGGTTCGTTGGAAGAACCGTGTTCCGCGAGCGGCGGCGGGCGGCGGAATCGTGCCGGGGGGGCGTCAGCGCGCAGGCTCGACGCAACGGGGCCCGTCGTGAGAGGCGGCGTTGACCCAGGTGGAGACGGGCCAGGCTTCCATTTTCCCGGCATCGATCGGCGCGAGACACCGCTCGAGCTCGGCCGCCGAGAGCGGCCCCATCCGCCGCCAGAGCGCGGTCGTCTCCGCGTCGAGAAGGACCGGCATCCGTGCGTGGACGGGCCGGACGAGCTCGTTCGCCACCGTGGTGACGATGGCGAAGCTCTCGAGCGGATCGGCACCCGGGACTTCGCGGCGCTCCCAGAGGCCCGCGAGGACGAATGGCCCGCCCCCCGCGAGCCGGAAGAGCCAGGGGGTCTTTCCTCGTCCCTCGACCTTCCACTCGTAGAAGCCGTCGGCCGGGACGAGGGCGCGGCGGCGTTTCAGCGCGTCGCGGAACATCGGCTTGCCGCCGATCCCTTCGGCCCGCGCGTTGATCGGTCGGAGTCCCGCCTCGTCCTTCGCCCACGACGGAAGGAGACCCCAGGAGAGGAGCGCGAGCGCGGGGCCTCCGTTTTCGTCCCGGACGACCGGCGCCCGCGTGCCGGGCGCTACGTTCCATCGCGGGGTCCAGGCGATCCCTTCCGGAAGCCGCGCGCCGAAACGGGTCGCGAGGGCGTCGGCGGGGCTCGTCTGGACGTACCGGCCGCACACGGCGCTATCCGGCGGCCTTCTCGTCGGGCTCCCTCTTCTCCTCGACGGGCTCGGGCTCCGGGTCGGGCGTCCTCTCCCCGAGGAGAGCGGCCCACGGTGCGAATCTCTCGAATCGTTCTCCGACGACCTTGACCGTGGCGGTCAGGGGGACGGCGAGGATCGCGCCGGGAAGGCCCCAGAGGATCCCCCAGAAGAGGAACGCGACGAGGACGGCGAGAGGGTGAAGCCTCACTCGGCTCCCGACGATGAACGGCGTCAGGACGTTCCCTTCCAGGAACTGGACGACGGAATAGAAGAGGATGACTTTCAGCGCGAGGAACGGCTCGTCGGTTCCGAGGAACGCCACGAAGAGGGCGGGCGTCGTCGACAGGATCACGCCGACGTAGGGGAGCAGGACGCAGAGGCCCGCGAGGGGGCCGAGGACGTAGCTGTACGGGACCTGGAGGATCAGGAGGCCCGCCGTCGTGATGCAGGCGGTGATGAGGACGACGAAGAGCTCGCCGAGAACGTAGCCCGAGAGGACGTGGGCGACGTTGACGGCGAAGTCGGAGGCGGCCCGGCCCCCTTTCCGCCGGAGGATCCGCGTGAGCGCGCCGGCGTACTTGTCCCTGTCCTTCAGCATGAAGAAGGCGAGGATCGGAATGGCCGCGGTGTAGAGCACGAGCGAGAAGACGGTCCTCACCTGGAGGACGACGCGGGCGACGGCGTCGAGCATCCCCTCTTCGAGGCGCACGGCGCGCACGCCGGCCCGTTCTCCGTCCGAGAGGAGACGCCGGGTCCCTTCCTCGATGCGGGAAAAGAGGCCTCGCGCCTGCGCCGTGAGGCCCTGGATCTTTCTCTCGTAGGCGGGCCAGTCGCGCGAGAAGGCCTGCGCCTGGTCGAGGGCGTTGACGATGAAGAACGCCACGAGCGCGCAGAGGAGGATGAGGACGACGAAGGCGGCGAGCGCCCGGGGCACACGGATCCTCTCGAGGAGCTCGACGAACGGGTGGAGCGCGAAGGAGAGGAAGACTGCGAAGAAGAGCGTGACGAAGAGGACCTTGCCGGCCCACAGGAGCCCCACGACGGCGGCCGTCGCGAGGACGACGAGTGCACGGGAATGCGAAGCCCCGCCAAGTGCGGGGCTCGTTCCGGTCGTGAAGGCGCCGCTGCTGTCCAAGCACGGGCAGTTTAGCGCGACGCTCAGAGACGCGAGCGGCCGGCGAAGGGCCGGCCGCTCGGGAAAGCTCGGAATCAGGGAGGGGTTACGGGAAGGTCACCGTGACGACGGCGCGACGGTTCCGCGTCGCGTCGTCCCCGGCCTCGGCGTCGCCCCTGGCGTCGACCTGGATCCTGGACGCGTCGATGCCGTGCCTCTTGACGAGGTAGTCCTTCGCGGCATCGGCGCGCGCCTTGCCGAGAGCGGCGTGGTCGCCCTTCTCCTTCGGATCGGTGAAGCCGACGATCGTGCAGGTCGCCGAGAGGTTGTTCTTCAGGCGGAGGGCCACCCCGTCGAGGATCGCCTTGGCGATGTTCGTCAGACGGCTCTTGGCGGCGTCGAAGAGGATCTCGTCGGTCGTGGAGGTTTCGGGCTTCGGAGCGGGAGGCGCCTCGACCACGGGGGCTGGGGCGGGCTCGACGACGGGGGCAGGCGCCGGCACCGGTTCAGCGGGTGGCGGCTGGTGCGGCGACGGGACGGCCTTCGGGGCCTCGGCCGGCTCAGGCTGCGGCGCGAAGGAGACCTGGAGGATGCCTCCGACGTTGCTCGGGGAGTCGCCGTACTTCACCCAGCGATCGACGTTCGCACGGACGCCGGCGCTGGCGACGAAGTACTTCCCGAGGGAGAGGCGCGCGCCGAGGACGGCGTCCGTGAAGGCGGGTGGCTCGGTCGTCCCGCCGTCGTACATCGTCCGATGGACCTCTACGATCCCCTTGAGCCTCTGCTGGATGATCGGTACGCCGACACCGGCGGACCAGCGCATCTCGTTCGAGACGTCGTACGACTCGTAGTCGGTGGTCGCGTCGGCTGTCCAGAGGTAGGCGAACTGCCCGGTGAAGATCCCGTAGGTCCCCGAGAAGCCCCACTCCCAGTCGGACCTCCAGGTCGAGAGCGCGTACTCGTCGTTGCGAGACTGGGTCGGGATGTAGACCGCGCCGAAGAGCGCGATCTTCAGCGGGTCCTTCTGGTTGAGGACGACCTTCGTCCCGATCCGCATCTTGTCGGTCTCGTCGTGGTCGACCGCGCCGTACTGGTTCCGCCCGCCGATGACCCCGGCCCAGGCGCGGTCGTCTGCGTCATAGGCCCGCTGGCCAGTGGAGAACGACGCCTCCCAGTTCGGCAGGAGGCCGAACGCGAGCGTCAGCCCGAGCTTGTCGGAGCTGTACCGCAGGGGGTCGTCGGCGAGCGTGTCCGCGTAGGGCACGGGCGCTGCCGTCCTGTCGTACATGCTGTAGAAGAAGGAGAACGCGAAACGCCCCTGCGGGACCGTCTGCGCGTCGTAGATTTCGAAGAGCCCGGTCTCGCCGGTGAGGCTGGGAGCCACCTGAGCGCTCAGCGGAGAAGCCGCGAGAACTGCCACGGCCAGCGCGAGGAGGAGTCCGGTCCGCATCCGTCGCATCGAGTCTCCTTATTTCCAGCCGGGGACCGGACGAGTCACCCCCATAACCGGGGAAGGTGATGCGGCTCCGCGTCCTTGGCTCGGATCAGTTGTCAAGAGTCTAGCAGCACGGGATTTCCCGGCAAAGTCAATTGACCATCCTGGTCGTCTTTAGGAACCCGAGGGGGGGCGTCCTGACGTCAGCCCCCGACGGGTCTTGAGTCGGGACTGCCGACGCCCACGGTTCCCTGCCAGAGGAAGAAGAAGCGTTAGAAGGCGGTCCGCGGTCGATCTCCGGGGCGCGGAAGGGAGTGGGAAACCCGGCCGAGTACCAAGATGATGAAGAGGGCTGGGAGGGAAGGGGTTCCTGGTCGATCTCCGGGGCGCGGAAGGGAGTGGGAAACCCGGCCGAGTACCAAGATGATGAAGAGGGCTGGGAGGGAAGGGGTTCCTGGTCGATCTCCGGGGCGCGGAAGGGAGTGGGAAACCCGGCCGAGTACCAAGATGATGAAGAGGGCTGGGAGGGAAGGGGTTCCTGGTCGATCTCCGGGGCGCGGAAGGGAGTGGGAAACCCGGCCGAGTACCAAGATGATGAAGAGGGCTGGGAGGGAAGGGGTTCCTGGTCGATCTCCGGGGCGCGGAAGGGAGTGGGAAACCCGGCCGAGTACCAAGATGATGAAGAGGGCTGGGAGGGAAGGGGTTCCTGGTCGATCTCCGGGGCGCGGAAGGGAGTGGGAAACCCGGCCGAGTACCAAGATGATGAAGAGGGCTGGGAGGGAAGGGGTTCCTGGTCGATCTCCGGGGCGCGGAAGGGAGTGGGAAACCCGGCCGAGTACCAAGATGATGAAGAGGGCTGGGAGGGAAGGGGTT
>CAVOJA010000018.1:0-6512 GCA_963696015.1 uncultured Holophagales bacterium | reverse complement strand
AGGACCTGGGTCAGAGAGAACTCCACCTGAAGCATGGAGAGCTCGTAGCGATACCCGGCAGTGCGGTCGGCGGCGTCAAACGGGTGCGGCAGGATCTTCAGCCACTTGCGGAAGAACCGGTCGATCGTCTCGGCCGAAAGACCGTCACAGATCTTCTGTGCCCGGCGCGCGTCCTCGCACGAGAGCAGGCCGTTGTCGAGGGCCTCGAACTTGATGCCCCGCTTCGTCAGCTGCTTCTCGAGGTACTCGTGACCGTTGATACACAGCTTGGCGTTGTAGGGGAAGTACGAGCAGAACTTCAGGAAGAACGGCCCGAAGTCCTCGTCGATGGCGTAGACGTAGAACTGGTTGACCATCGCCGTCGAAGGCACGAGCCATGGGTAGGTCGCCCCGGTCTGCGGGTTGCGCCGCTTCTGGGTCCGGAATACTCGGGCCTTCTCCTGCGCCTTGCCGATGAACAGGACCCCTTCGGGCCCGATGAAGCGCTTCCGATACTCGGCAGCGAGGTCATCCTTCCTCTGTCCCTTCTCGAACGAGACGATATCCAGATCCCGGTCCCGAGCGAACGACTCGAGCTTCCCGATGAACGCCTTGCTGATCGGGTCCATCAACACCGACGAGGCGAATCGGTTCCCGCGGTGCTCGACCAGAAACGCCGCTACCCCCACGTCCGTCTGCAACCGGGGAACGAAGGCGTTGAGGTACATCCGGTCGATCCCCGAAATCTCCAGGGTCACGTGGCGCTCGAGGATCTCGGCAACGCTCCGGACTCCTGATACGCTTTCCCCGGACCCCGTCCGACGATGTTCTTCGGAACGACTCGCCGCTTGTCGGCTCATAACGGCCTCCCGATTTCGATCAGGAGGTTACCGCTCGGGCGGGGTCCCTTCTTCATGTCTCGTCGGTCTGAGGCGGAGCCTCGTTAGGTGTGCGTCGGGAACAGGTTCGAGTTCGATGACCCGCCGGGCTTCGAGATCCCTAAGGGCCGCGATTCGGGCGGGCGAGGTCGCAAGTACCACGCAGTGAAGTGCTCGGCAGAAGCGTTCTCCAACGTCCGCTTTCCCAAGGAGTTCTTCAGGTAGCTTCAGCGACATCGTCGCGGAGGTCGGATGCGCCCTTACGACGAAGGTGTCGACCTCCGAGTCGGCATGCGCATGAAGGCCGAGAGGAACAGCCGCTGCGACGACGAGAACGGCGAGGCGAAGGGGCTGGATCGCGGGTGGACGGGAACGTGTCATCAAGGCTCCTAAGGTTCTAGTTGAGTCTTTCTGGCAGCACGGAAACGGTGCCGAGAGGGGGGGGGCGACCTAGATTGGCGCGGGGCGCGGACCGAGCCGGGTGGCCCCCTGGAGGTGCCTTGCTGAGCGCGAGAGCCGATGCTCCCTACGGAGATCTCCGCCACCTCAACGCGCCTTTGACTCTTAGGGGACTCCGACTGGCTATCCGCTGGCCTGGAGGAGCGATGAAATGGCGGGGGAGCCGGCCGAAGCGCGGGGACATGGTTCGGCCCACAAACGGAATTCCAGCGTGCTGCTGCCACATCCCTAAGCTCCGCAACCCGCCCCGTTTTCCAACAGGTACTCGGAAATTTTACATCACGCGACAAGATCTCAGTGGACAATTATGTGGATTTTGGGCACTTCGTCGAATGCCACGTCGAGGGCTCAACCATAATGGAAGATCAAGGTCTGACCCCTGTCTCGCGTTCTTGCTCTGCCAGGGATCTGAGCGGGTGGGAGGGGTGTCCCGCGAGCGGCGTCCGAGCACGAGCGGGGCCCCGCACGGCTCCGCGAGCAGGCCGCCGGATCGGCGAGCGCGCGCGTGCAACGAGCGAAGCGAGGCGTTCGCGCTCGCCCCGGCGGCGCGCGCAGTGGAGCCGATACGGGTCGCTCGCGCGCAGGAGCCGCCGTGGGGCACCCCTCCCGCCCGCGACTCGTGCGGCACGGTGAGGTGGCCTGACATCGTCTTCTCTCCGGTCTCTCCGGTCTCTCTGATTTCCTCACTTTCGCTGCTCTTCTGAGGGTCGGCGAAAAGATAGAGGGCCAGCCCTTGCGGACCGGCCCTCGGATTCACGTCGATCGGCCGCGCGCGGCGGCCCTTTCCTTCGTCAGGTCCCCGCGAACTGGACGCTTTCGAAGACGAGGGTCGGGGTCTTCATCGAGGAGTACGGGTAGGGGTCGTTGCCGACGGCGGCGAGCTTCTTCCAGAACTCGAGATGGTTGCCGGAGATGTTCATCTCGCCGACGGGCTCGGCGATCTTGCCGCCGCGGACGCGGAGGCCCTGAACGCCGAGGGAGAAGTCGCCGGTGAGGCCGTTCGAGTTGCCGCCGAGGAAGCCGGTGACGAGAATGCCGTCCTTCATCGCGGCGAGAAGCGCTGCCTGGTCCTTGTCGCCGAGGGTCCAGACGACGTTCGACGGCCCGGCCGTGGTCGGAGCCATCTGGAGCTTCTTTCCGTAGTAGGTGTCGATGAAATAGGATCTGAGGACGCCAGCCTCGATGATCGGCATTCGCTTCGCGGCGATTCCCTCGCCGTCGAAGAGGCGCGAGCCGAATCCCTTCGGGACGAGCGGGTCGTCGACGAGGGTGAGGAGAGGGCTCGCGATCGCCTGGCCGAGCTTGCCCTCCAGGAACGAGCGCTTCTGCTGCAGCGCGCCGCCCGAGAGGGGGCCGAGGAGGTAGGCGGGGAGGCGGCCCGCCGCACGATTTTCGACGGCCATCGTCAGCACGGCCGACTCGCCCTTCTTCGCCCCGAGGCGTGAGAGGGCCCGCTCGGCGGCTTCGCGGCCGACCTGGGCGGCCTTCGGCACCTCTGCGACGAAGCGGGCACCGCCGTAGGCGTAGTCCTCGGGCTTGCGGCCGTCGGGGTCCTTCACGCTCGCCTCGGCCGAGATGAAGAACGACGTGTCGCGGCGCGCGCCGGAGAAGCCGTTCGAGGTCACGCGCCAGGTCTCGGAAAGCGTGTCGCTGAAGTTCGAGGTGACGGAGAGGATCGCCTCGGCCCCCTTGACGGAGCGGGCGGCGGCCTCGATCTCCTTCGCGACGGCGCGACGTTGCTCGGCGGTCACGGTGGAGTACTTCGGGTCCTCGAGGAGGAGGTCGACCTTCGCCTGCCCCTCGTAGAGCTTCGGATCGGGGAGAGTTCGGAAAGGGTCCTTCGCGAGGGCCCGGGTCAGGACGACGGAGTCGCCGATGAAGGTGTCGAGGGCCTCGGGCCTCAGGTCGCTCGTCGAGACGCTCGAAAAGCGGCCGTCGACGTAGAGCGAGAGGCCGAGGCCGCGGGTCGTCGCCTCGTCGATCTGTTCCAGCTTCCCGTCGCGCCACTTCACGTTGACCTCGCGGACGCGGTAGGTGCGCGCGGAGGCCTCCTGTGCCCCCTTCCCGAGAGCGGCCTTCACGGCGGCGTGGGCGGCGGCGAGCATGTCCTGCTGTGCCATGGTGCTCACCTCACGCCTTTCCGCGTCCGCCGACGGTGATCGACGCGACGCGCACGGTGGGAATCCCCTGCGACACCGGGACCGACTGCCCGTCCTTGCCGCACGTCCAGCCTCCCTCGTCGATGACGAGATCGTCGGCGACCATGTCGATCTTCTCGAGGACCTTCGGGCCGTTGCCGATGATGTTGACGTCCTTGATCGGCGTCGTGAGCCTGCCGTCCTCGATGAGGAACCCGTTCTTGACGTAGAAGGTGAAGTCGCCCGCGCCGATGTTCACCTGGCCGTTGGTGAAGTTCGTGCAGTAGATCCCCTTCTTCACCGACGCGATGATCTCGTCCTTCTTGTGAGGCCCGGGGAGCATGTAGGTCGCGCGCATGCGCGGGACCGGGGCATAGCGGTAGCTCTCGCGACGTCCGTTGCCGGTCGGCTTGACCTTGTAGTACCTGGCGGAGATCGAGTCGTGGAGGTAGGTCGTCAGGATGCCGTTCTCCACGAGCATCGTCTTGCCGACCGGGTTGCCCTCGTCGTCGACGTTGATCGCGCCGCGGGCGGCGGCCAGCGTCCCCTCGTCGACGATGTTGACGAACTCGTTCGCGACCGGCTTGCCGATCCGGTCGGAGAAGATGGAAACCCCCTTGCGGTTGAAGTCGGCCTCCATGCCGTGGCCGATCGCCTCGTGGAGGAGGATCCCGGAGGCCCCGGCACCCAGGACGACCGGCATCTCGCCGGCCGGCGGGGTGACGGCGTCGAAGAGAACGACCGTCCGGGACACGGCCTCCCTGACCATGCGATCGAGCTTCTCGGGCGAGTAGAAGCCGATGTCGGCCCGGCCGGCGACGTTGTAGCCGTTCGTCTCCTTCTTCCCGTCCTGCTCGGCGACGCAGGAGAGGTAGAGGCGCGTCATCGGCTGGAGGTCCTCGACGATCCGCCCGTTCGAGTCGGCGATCAGGATCGCGCCCGCCTCGTCGCCGAAGCTGACGTTGACCTTGCGGATCCGCTTGTCGGCCGCGAGGACCTTCTCGTTGAGACCGGAGAGGAGCGGCAGCTTCTGCTGCGGCCGTACGTCCTCCCAGCGGGTCTTCACCGGGTAGCGGGCGGGAAGGGCGGCGCCGAGCGCCAGCCCCTTCGGGCCGGGCCTCGCCGGGCCGTCGGCGATCGCGGCGGCCGTCTTCGCGGCCGTCACGAGCGCCTCGGGAGTGAGGTCTTCGGTGTAGGCGTAGCCGGTCTGGTCGCCCTTGACGGCACGGACCCCGACGCCGAGCTCGACGGACGTCGAAGCGCGGTTCACCTCGCCGTCCTCGAGGCTGAGGCCGTTGGAGACCCGGTGCTGGAAGAAGAGGTCGGCGTAGTCGGCCCCGCGCGAGAGGGCGGCGCCGAGGCCGTCCCGCAGCATCTTCTCCGTCACGCCGAAGCGGGCGAAGTAGCCGATGCCCTCGGTCGGGCCGGCAGCCGCGGCGGCAGCGGAAGAGAGGTTGAAAAGGGCGTCGGGAAGGGCGGCCCCGGCGAGCGTCGCCGCCCCGAGACCGATCAGCTTTCGTCGCGACATCCCAGGATTGTCAGGCATGCGTCCAGTCCTCCTCCTCAAGGGGGTGTGTCAGGGAGTCACAGCATGGGTCGATACGCAGGCAGGCGCAACGCCCGAGCTACGGGTCGGGGGCGGAAAGGTTTCACTGCGGGATCCGAAGGGTGTCCGGGCGAGCCCTCTCCAGGTCCCCCGGGACCGCATCGCCGTGGGATGATCGCCCTCCCACCGCGATGACCACCTCTTCCGAGGAGCGCTCCCGCATGAAACAGATTCCGACGGACCTCGTTCCGGCCTTCTTCCTCGTCTGCGCGCTCGCCACCGTCCTCGTCCCGCGCGGCGCCTCCGCCGAGAGCCGCCCCGCCTATCCGCCGACGCGGACCCTCGACGCGAAGGACGTCCTGCATGGGGTGACGGTCCCCGACCCGTACCGCTGGCTCGAGGACGCCTCCTCCCCCGAGGTGAAGGCGTGGATGACGGCGCAGGACGACCTCGCCCGCAGGGAGCTCGGAAAGCTCCCGGTCCGCGCGAAGCTCCTCGCGCGCCTGAAGGAGCTGGCCTACGTCGACTCCGTCTCCGCGCCTGTCCGGCGGGGAGCCTTCACCTTCCTCGAAAGGCGCCACGCGACGAAGGAGAAATCCATCGTCACCTGGAAGGAAGGGAAGAGCGGCGAGGAGAAGGTGCTCTTCGACCCGAACATCTGGTCGAAGGACGGGAGCTCCTCTCTCGGCGGCTGGCAGCCGAGCTGGGACGGCTCGCGCGTCGCCTACCTCGTGAAGGCGAACAACTCCGACGAGGCGACGCTCCGGGTCATCGACGTGGCGACCGCGAAGGTCTCCGAGGTCGACGTCATCGAAGGCGCCAAATACGCGAGCGCCTCGTGGATGCCCGACGGGAGCGGCTTCTTCTACACCTGGCTCCCGACCGATCCGAAGATCCCGGTGGACGAGCGTCCCGGATACCAGGAAGTCCGTTTCCACCAGCTCGGGGGGGACCCGAAGCAGGACCGCGTCGTCTACGGGCGCCTCGGCGACCCGACCGCGTTCGTCACCGCGACCGTGTCGCGCGACGGACGCTGGCTCGTCCTCTTCGTCCAGCACGGGTGGACGTCGACGGACGTCTCCTTCCGCGACCTGGCGGACCCGGCGCAGGCCGACCGCTGGACGCCGCTCGTCGTCGGGACGGAGGCGCACTGGAGCGTCGAGGCCTTCCGTGACCGGTTCTACGTGATGACGGACGACGGCGCCCCGCGGGGACGGGTCTTCGAGGTCGATCCCGCGCGGCCCGCCCGGAAAGCCTGGCGCGAGGTCGTCCCCGAGCGCCCCGACGCCACGATGGCCGGCGTGGCGGTCCTCGGGGGACGGCTGGCGCTCAACTACCTGAAGGACGCCTCTTCGCTCCTGGAGGTCCGCGAGCTCGGCGGCGCGCTCGTACGCGAGGTGAAGCTGCCATCCCTCGGAACCGTCGGGGGACCGTCGGGCCAGGCGGACGACGACGAGGCGTACTTCACGTTCGAGTCGTACACGACGCCGCGCGAGATCTACTCGATCTCGA
>CAVOJA010000017.1:0-7443 GCA_963696015.1 uncultured Holophagales bacterium | reverse complement strand
GAGCGAGAATGAGAGTGGCGGCGAGGATCCCCATCGACGAGATCGTACGACGCCCGACCGGCACGCGGCGGCTCGGGGGCACGGCGGCGTTGCCTGCCGGTTCCCGCTGGTAGCATCCGGGAGTGACCTCCTCCGCTGGCGCCCCCGGGCGCCTCCTCGTCGTCGCCACCCCCATCGGCAACCTCGAAGACCTCTCCTCCCGGGGCCTCGCAGCTCTTCGCGACGCGAACCTCGTCCTCTGCGAGGACACCCGCCGGACCGGCAACCTCTTCGCGAGGTTCGGCGTCACGACGCCACGCGTCTCCTGCCACGAGCACAACGAGTTCCGCCGGATCCCCGAAGTCCTCGACAGGCTCGCGGCGGGCGAGACGCTCGCCCTCGTCTCTGACGCGGGCTCGCCGGGGGTCTCCGATCCGGGCCGCCTCCTCGTGGCGGCGGCTGCCGCGGCCGGCTACCGCGTCGAGCCGATCGCCGGGCCCTCGGCCGTCGCCGCTCTCCTCTCCATCTCCGGCTTCCCGGCCATCCCGTTCTCGTTCCTCGGATTCCCGCCGTCCCGTCACGGCGAGCGCTCCCGCTGGTACGCCCGCTTCGCCGCGCGCGACGAGACCCGCATCCTCTTCGAGTCTCCCTTCCGCGTCGTCGCCTCCCTCGAGGAGATGGGCCGCGCCTGGGGCGACCCGCACGTCTGCCTCGGGCGCGAGCTGACCAAGCTCCACGAGGAGGTCCTGCGCGGCCCCGCCACCGTGGTCGCGGCGCTCCTGGCCAGGCGTCCCGGCATCAAGGGCGAGATCGCCGTCGCCGCCGCCCCGTCGGCCGGGGCGGAACCCTCCGGCCCCACGGAGCTCCCGGAGAGCGGGCCGGACGAAGAGCCTGTCGCGGACGACTCCATCACCGGCGAATGAGCGAGCCCGTCGTCCGCGTCCGCGACCTCGTCAAGACGTTCGAGATGACCCGCAAGTCGCCCGGCCTCGCCGGCGCGCTCCGGGGGCTCTTCCGCTCCGAGACGACGAGCCTCACCGCCGTCGACCACGTCTCCTTCGACCTCACCCGCGGCGAGATGGTCGGCTACATCGGCCCGAACGGCGCCGGGAAGTCGACGACGATCAAGATGCTCACCGGCATCCTGACGCCGACGTCCGGCGAGGTCTCCGCCCTCGGCTTCGTCCCGTGGCGCGACCGCCGCTCCTACACGAAGTCGATCGGCGTCGTCTTCGGCCAGCGGACCCAGCTCTGGTGGGACATCGCCGTCGTCGAGAGCTTCCGGCTCCTGCGCGAGATCTACGGCGTCTCCGAGGCCGACTACGCACGCCGGATGAAGGTCTTCGACGACCTCCTCGACGTGGGGCGGCTCCTGCCGCAGCCGGTGAGGAAGCTCTCGCTCGGCGAGCGGATGCGCTGCGATCTCGCGGCCTCGCTCCTCCACGAGCCGCCGCTCCTCTTCCTCGACGAGCCGACGATCGGTCTCGACGTCGTCGCCAAGGTGAACGTCCGTTCCTTCCTGAAGGAAGCGAACAAGCTCCTCGAGACGACCGTCATCCTCACGACCCACGACCTCGACGACATCGAGGAGCTCTGTGAGAGAGTCGTCCTCATCGACCACGGGCAGGTCCTCTGGGACGGCAGCCTCCGCGGCCTGCGCGACCGGCACCTCCCCGAGGCGCGCATCCGCTTCGACCTCCACGCGCCCCCCGCCGGCGACCCCGCCGAGCTCGCCGTCGGCCCGTGGCGCGCGACGCGCCTCTCGCCGGGCCGGTACCAGATCGTCGTCGACAAGCGCGAGGTCGGGACCGCCGACGTCCTGCGCGAGGTCGTCCGCGACCTTCCCGTCCTCGACCTCGCCGTCGGCGAGCCCGACATCGAGGAGGTCGTCGCGCGGATCTACCGCGAGAACGAGGCGCTCCGCAAGGCCGGCGCGGACGCGCCGTCCGAGGGGGCCGCGCCGGGATACGTCGCCCACCGCGGCGTCCGCCGGGGCTGAGGGGCCGCGGTGTCACGGTGACCGCCCTCGCCCTCGCCCGCCCCTACCTCGCCTTCGCGCGCACGTCGTTCCTGAACATCCTCGCCTACCGGGCGCGCTACTTCGTCGGCGTCCTCACCTACTTCTTCAACGCCACCGTCTGGTACTACATCTGGCGCGCCCTCTTCCACGAGAAGGGCGACGGCGCGACCCTCGGCGGCTTCACGTTCCCGCAGATGCTCACCTACGTCGCCACGGGCTGGGCGCTGCGCAGCTTCTACTTCAACGAGGTCGACCGCGAGATCGCGAGCCAGGTCCGCGAGGGGCGCCTCGCGATGACGCTCATCAAGCCGGTCGACGTCCAGGCGATGACCCTCTCCCAGGCCCTCGGCGAGAGCGCCTTCCGCCTCGTCCTCTTCACCGTCCCCATCGGCGTCCTCCTCGGCCTCGTCTACCCGCTCCTCCCGCCGGCGAGCCCCGCGGCCTTCGCGCTCTACCTCCTCTCGGGCACGCTCTCGGCGCTCCTCGTCGGCGCGATCAACTTCTGCGTCGGCCTCGTGGCCATCCGCACGACCTCGATCCTCGGCGTCCTGCGCGCGAAGTACCTCGTCCTCGAGCTCCTCTCGGGGCTCCTCGTGCCGGTGGCGTTCTTCCCCGAGCCGGCGCGAAAGGTCCTCGTCTGGCTCCCCTTCCTCCACATGAACGACACGCCGGGGCGCATCTGGCTCGGGCTCACGACCGGCGCCGACGCCGTGCGCGCACTCGCCCTGCAGGCCGGGTGGGTCGTCGTCCTCCTCCTCCTCGGCCGCGTCCTGTGGAAGGCCACCGCGCGGCGCATCGAGGTCCACGGCGGATGAACGCGGGCCGCGTCCGCTTCCACGCGCGGCTCCTCGCGCTCTACTTCGCCCAGTACGTCAAGGCGCGTCTCGCCTACCGGGCCGACTTCGCGACGGCGGTTCTCGCGTCGTTCCTCGGGACGGCGGCCTCGTTCTCCGTCGTCCTCCTCCTCTTCTCCCGCTTCCCGCACCTGGCGGGCTGGAGCTTCCCCGAGATCGTCTTCCTCTATGGCTTCTCCCTCGTCCCGTACGGCCTCTACTCGGTCCTTTCGGTGAACCTCAACGAGTTCGCCGACCGCTACCTCGTCGAGGGACGCTTCGACCGGATCCTGCTGCGGCCCGTCTCGCCGCTCTTCCAGATCCTCTTCGAGAGCTTCCGCCTCGAGTCGCTCCAGGAGGTCGTCACCGGCGTCGCGGCCATCGCCTGGGCCGGCTCGCGGCTCCCCGGCCTCTCGACGCTGGGCCTCGCGCTCCTTCCGCTCTGGGCGGTCTTCGGAGCGGTCATCTACCTCTCGGTCTTCGGCATCCTCACGGCCTCGAGCTTCTGGATCGAGGACCGCGTCGGCCTCGCCCCGCCCGTCTTCAACCTGATGGCCTTCGGGCGGTACCCCATCACGATCTACGACCTGAAGGTGAAGGTCCTCCTCTCGACCGTCATCCCCTTCGCCTTCGCCTCGTTCTACCCGACGACCCTCGCCCTCGGGCGCAACGGCTTCGCTCCCTTCTTCTGGGCCGTCCCCGCCGTCGCCCTCCTCTTCCTCCTGGTCAACCGCGCCCTGTGGAGGAGGGGCATCGCCCGCTACAGGTCGACCGGGAGCTGAGGAGCCACCCTCCCGGACTCCCCCACCCCACGCTCCATCTTCACTTCAAGCCCGCGCGCCGAAGGCGTGCGCACCGCGAAGGGAGGTGGGTGGGGGGCGCGGGGTGGGTTCAAAGGGTCCTCTTCCCGTATTCCTTGTCGAGGTAGAGGACCGACCCGGGGCGGTCGGAGACCATCCGGATCTTGTCGGCGATCTCGGAGACGCGGGCTTCCTCCTCGACCTGCTCCGTCACGAACCACTGCAGGAAAACCTGCGTCGCCGTGTCGTTCTCGGCCCCGGCGAGGCGGTAGAGCGCGTGGATCCGGGCGGTCACTTCCCTCTCGTGCGCGAGCGTCTTCTCGAACGTCTCGAGCGGGGAGCCGTAGACCGTCGCCGGCGCCGCGGCGGCCTTCCAGGCGATCGACGCGCCGCGCGCGAGCATGAAGTCGACGAACTTCAGCGCGTGCGCCATCTCCTCCTGGAACTGGACGCGCATCCATCTCGCGAAGCCCTTGTAGGTCTTCGACTCGAAGTCGGCCGACATGGCGAGGTAGAGGTAGGCGGAGCCGATCTCCGCCGAGACGTGCTCGTCGAGGGCAGCCTTCAGCTTCTCGGGAATCATGGTCCCTCCCGGCCCCACGCCGTCGGGCGCAGGCCCGGCGGCATGTTATCCGGGAGTTGGGGTCAGGTCTTGAGTTTCTATTATAGCCTCCGGCTATAATAGAAACTCAAGACCTGACCCCTTCATCAGCTCGCCGAGCGGTCTTCGAGCGTGAGGCTCGCGTCGTTGGCGAGCAGGTCCACGAGCGACGGCCACGACACGTCGGGCTGTTCGACGAAGGCGTTCAGGAAGATCGCCACGTCGCGCCCGCCGTGCGCCGACATCTGGTCGGCCACCGCCTTCTTCAGGAGGAGCTCCGGCGGCTCGGCCACCGGGCCGTCTGCCGTCAGGCTCGGACCGTCGTGCGGGAGGTCCAGAGCCGCGAGGAAGGCCTCGATCATCTCGGCCTTCGAGCCGACCAGGCCGGCCGAGATGACGAACAGGGAGAGATCCTCCGCTCGCTTGTCTCGGAGCGTCTTCCGGACGTAGCCCTTGCGGACGTCCTCCGGGAAGCGCTCGAAACGGTTGAGGGGGACGCGCTGGAGCGACAGGACGCTCCCGGCGATCTTGTCGGGGATCTCGTCGTCCTTGCAGGCGACGAGGACGATGGCGTCGACCTCGGAGTTCGAAAGGCGGCGGAAAATCTCGTACGGCTTCATCGTTGCAGGGACGGAGGATAGCGCGAACGCATCCTTCCTGACCGCCCGAGCGGAAATGAGTGAGAATGGGCGGCTTGTTAGTCCTCCACGGAAACCCCCTTCCCCCGACAGGCTCGCTCCCCGGAGCCGGGTTCTTTCTGTGGGGAGAAGGGGCTCACGTCGGTGCGCGGCAGAAGCCCGAGCACCCGCGGCACCTCGATCCCGCGGCTCTCGAGAGCGCGCTGAAGGCGGCCGGCCTGGCCGTCGCGGCGACCGGGCACGTCCGCCCCGGGCGCCTCGTCCTGACTCTCCCCACCCTCTGGTCGCGCCCCGTCCCCTCCCATCCGGCCCTCCGCGAGGACGAGGACTACGCCAGCGGAGAGGTCGTCCTCAAAGCGTTCGAGGTCGAAGGGCTCGTCCTTCCCGCCGTCCGAGCCTTCGATGCCCTCACCGCCATGGGCGAGGCTCCCGAGCGTCCCGGCCTCCTCCTCGGCGACGATGTCGACTACTGGGTTGCCGTCGCCGCGTGGGTTCTCGACCTTCTCCAGCGGCGCCGAATCGTCCCGGCTTTCGAGGATGGGCACGCCCGCTGGCGGCCCGTCTTCAACGACCCGCACGAGAAAGACCGCGCCGATCTCTTCTCCCAGGCGATGCCCCCCTCGAGCCGCGCCATCGGCTGGCCGGGCGCCTCGGCGGAGGGTCTCTACCCCACCTCGGCCTTCCTCCTCAGGGGTGTCGTCGACGACCTGGCCGACGCTGCCGCTCGCGAGCTCCTCCTGGAGGGGATCCCCGATGCCCGGCGCCGCGCCGGCTCCGGCGCCGAGTGGCTCGCCCTCTCCCTCCTCGCCGCCCGGCGCGATGGCCGGGAGGAGGAGATCGTGGCCGAGGCCGTCCCCACGGAAGTGGCCGAGCGCTTCAGCGCCTGGAGCCTCCCCCTCCTCGAGGCCCTCCCCGAGGGCGACCTGCGCCTCGGACTGAGGCTGCTTCCGCCGGACCCCGCGTCCGAGGAGACCCCGGCGTGGCGGCTCGGCTACCACCTCGAGGCCGCGGACGACCCGAGCCTAAAGCTCTACGCCGAGGAGATCTGGCACGAGACCTCGTCCAGCCTGCGGCGCCTCGGACGGCGCTTCAGCAACCCTCAGGAGACCCTCCTGGCGCGCTTGGGCGGCATCGCCTCGCTCTGCGAGCCGATCCGACGGAGCCTCGAGGAGCGTCAGCCCGAAGGCGCCGTTCTCGCACTCGAGGAAGCCTGGCGTTTCCTCGCAACCGACGCGCCCCTCCTGAAGGAGGCCGGCGTCCAGCTCCTGCTCCCAGCCGAGGGGCGCACCACGAAGCCGTCGCTCCGCCTCAACGCCGCCGAAAGCCGCTGGAAGAGCGGGGTGGCCGTCACCCGGTTCGGCCTCGGCACGCTCGTCGACTTCGACTGGCGCGTCGCCGTCGGAGACCAGCTTCTCTCCCCGGAGGAATTCGAGCAGCTCGCCACCCGGAAGGTCCCGCTCGTCGAAGTGCGGGGCGAATGGGTCCTCCTCGACCCGCAGGGCGTTGCCCGCACCCTCGCCCTCTTCGAGAAGAAGCCCTCGGGCCGTGCAACCCTCGCCGACTTCCTGCGCATGGCCAGCGGCCTCGACGAGGAAGACGGCGAGGCCCTCGGAGTCGACAGCATCACCGCCGACGGCTGGCTCGCCGAGCTCCTTCAGGCCAACGCCGCGCAGGACACGCCCTTCGTCGCGCCGGCCGCGTTGCAGGGGCGCCTACGCCCCTACCAGGAGAAGGGCGTCTCCTGGCTCCGCTTCCTCCTGTCGCGGGGGCTCGGCACCTGCCTCGCAGACGACATGGGGCTCGGCAAGACGATTCAGCTCCTGGCCACGCTCCTGACGGCGCGCGAGGCGGGCGAGGCGATCCGGCCTTCGCTCCTGGTCTGTCCGACCTCCGTCGTCGAGAACTGGATCCAGGAGGCGGCGCGCTTCGCGCCGAGCCTCACCGTCGCCGTGCACCACGGCCCCGAGAGGGCCGCGGGAGAGGACTTCCAGCAGCTTCTGAGGGACACCGACCTCATCGTCACCACCTACTCGCTCGCCCACCGCGATCGGGCGATCCTCACCGAGGTTTCGTGGGAGTACCTCGCCCTCGACGAGGCGCAGAACATCAAGAACCCCGGCACCGCGCAGTCGCGCGCGGTTCGCTCCCTCCGCTCCACGCGCCGCGCGGCCCTCACCGGCACGCCGCTCGAGAACCGCCTTTCCGAGCTGAAGGCCATCCTCGACTTCCTCAACCCCGGCCTCCTCGGCTCCGACGAGGCGTTTCGCCGCGCCTTCTCCATCCCCATCGAGCGGCACCACGACCCCGTCGCCCGCGAGCGTCTCCGGCGCCTCACCGCCCCCTTCCTCCTCCGCCGGACGAAGACCGACCCCGCCATCGCGCCCGACCTCCCCGACAAGATCGAGACGAAGGAGTGGGTCGGGCTCTCGCGTGAGCAGGCCACGCTCTACCGCGCCACGACGAAAGCCCTCCTCGAGGGAATCGGCAAGGCGCAGGGGCAGAGCCGCCGCGCCAAGGTCCTGCTGCTCCTGCTGCGGCTCAAGCAGATCTGCAATCACCCCGCCCTGTTCCT
>CAVOJA010000016.1:0-4655 GCA_963696015.1 uncultured Holophagales bacterium | reverse complement strand
TGCTGCACGTATTTACTGGTCGCGTATTGCTCGGCGCCGACCGGCTCCTCGCGGCCGGGATCACGGGAGCCGGACACACGATCGCGATCGTCGACACGGGAATCGACCTCTTCCACCCGGACTTCGGTGCGAACGCACCCGGCGGCGGCCGGATCGTCGGCGGGTGGAACTTCGCGGACGGGAACGCCGACGTCTACGACTGTGACGGGCACGGCACGTCCGTCGCCGGTGTCGCGGCCGGATCCCAGGGGATCGCGCCACAGGCCTCGATCGTCGCCCTGAAAGTCTTCGGTGCCCGGGACGGCTGCAAAGGGGCGCTTGCCTCGGATGTCCTCGCGGCCGTGGACTGGGCGCTCGAACGGCGGGAAGAGCTCGGCATCGACGTCCTGAACGTCAGTCTGGCCGACGACCGCGTTCGAGCGGGGTTCTGCGACTCGGAAGACCCCGTCTCCGCCCGGCTCTTCGCTCGCGCGCGTGCGGAGGGGCTCGCGGTCGTGGCGGCGTCCGGCAATTCGGGCCAGATCGCCAGCCTCTCCTGGCCCGCCTGCCACTCTGACGTCGTCAGCGTCGGAATGGTCTATTCCGCCGGACAGGGGCCGAACAGCTGGGACGGCGCCAACGAGTGCAGCGACCCCGTCACGGGACCCGACGTCATTCCCTGCATCAGCAACGGCGGTCCGGCGTTGTCGATTCTCGCGCCAGGCGTCCTCTGGGTCTCACCGACGGCCGGGGGCAGCCGGCACACGTCGTTCTCCGGAACGTCGGCAGCCGCTCCGGCCGCTGCCGCGTCGCTTCTCCTTTCTCGACAGGTCACGCCGTTCGCCGACCCCGCCCTGTCCGCGGATTTCCTCCGTCTCACGGGTGTACCGGTGACCAGCAACCGCACCGGGACGACGACGCCCCGCGTCGACGTCGGCGCCGCATTCGTTTCCGCGTCCCCATTCAACGGTCCCTGCGAGCGCGTCGGGGCGTCCGGAGCGAGCCGCGGGGCGGTCGTCTGCCGCGCCGTGATAACGGCCCTCGTCGGGAAAGTGTCTTCCCTGGCCGTCGCCCTCTCGCTGGAGCGCCCTCGGCTCAGCGGCCTGACGGCGCTCCTCACGGGCCCCGACGGGACCACCGTGCGCCTCCTCGACGGCCCGGTTCTCGCGGGCACGGTCTTTCGCGAGGTGATCGGCCGGACCGTCGAGAGCGACGAGCCCCTGTCCCTCTTCGCGGGCCGGCCCGCAGAGGGGACGTGGACCCTCCGCGTCGAGGACGGGGACGAACCGGCCGAGAGCCGGTTGACGAGCTGGGCCCTCGTCATCGAGCCAGAGGCCCCTCGTCAGACCACGCCAGAAGAGCCGCCCGGGCGGCTCCTGCCGACGATCACCCGCGATGCGGGCATCTACGGGTCCTTCTTCACGACGGACATCGTCCTCTTCAATCCCGATGACCATGCCGCCGCGGACGTGACCTTGTCGTTTCTCCCGTCAGGCCGGTCCCACGACGGCGCGGCAACCGTGAACCTCTCCCTGCCGCCGCTCTCCACGCGGGTCCTCGACGACGTCGTCGGAAACGCATTCCGAACGACGGGATTCGGTCCGGTTCACGTTTCGGCGCCGCAGGACGTCGTCGTGGCCAGCCGGACCGAGACGACGAAGGCCGGAGGCGGCTCCTACGGACTCCTCGTGCCCGCCGTCGGCCCCGGCGGTGCCATCGGCGAGCGCGATCCTTCGGCGTGGCTCGCCCCCATCTCCCGCCCCGGGACCTCGCGAGTGAACGCCGGTTTCGTCGAGATCACCGGTGCCCCGGCGTCCGTCGAGCTCCTCGTCCGGGACAGGAGAGGCTCGGTCAAAGGGCGCGTTACCGTCGATCTCGAGGCGTTCGAGAGCCGGCAGATCGACGACGTTCACCGCTCGGCGGCCGTGACCGCCACCCTGGAGGACCTCTTCGAATTCCGTGTCCTCTCGGGCCCGGGCCGCGTCGTTGCCTGGGCGACCGCGATCGACAACGGTTCGAACGACGGGCTCCTCGACACCGCGTCCCGTCTCCGCCGGGATGCCTACCTCCCTGCCTCGGTACGTTCGCCGGGGCGTTTCGGGTCGCTCTTCCGCACCGATCTCAAGCTCGCGAATCCCTGGCCTTCACCCATCAACGTCCGGGTCTCCTATTACCCCTCGAAAGGGAAAGGTCCGTTCCAGCTGATCATGAGCCTCGGCGCCTGGGAGACCCACCTCTTCGAGGACGCCCTGTCGAGCCTCTTCGGCCTCCCTGACGATTCGGCCGGCGCCCTGAGGCTCACCGTCCTCGGAGAGGCTCCTGGCATCGTCGCCTCGAGCCGCACCTATACCGAGGATCTCTCGAAGAGCAGCGGGTTCGCCGTCAGCATCCTCGAGAATGCAGAAGCGGTGGCGGGCGACAGAATCGCCCTCACGTTCCTCTCTTCTTCCGCCGGGACGCGGACGAACCTCGGCTTTCTCGAGACGCTCGGCGTCGCGACGCGGCTGAGGGTCACGCTGCTCGACGTCGCCGGAGATCGAATCGCGGACCGTGAGCTGGTTCTCGGCCGTTTCGAAGCCGTCCAGTGGAACGACGTCTTCGCGGAAATGAACGCAGCCCCGCGAGAGAACGCGTCCGCCCTCGTCGAAGTCCTGGACGGCGGCGCCGTGATCGCGCACGCGATCCGGGTCGACAACCTCACGAACGACGCGAGCTTCCTCCCCGGCCGGGTCCTCAGGCCGACGCGCTCGCGTCCCCTCGCCGCCCGCTGACGAGCTCGAAACCGTGCATGTACCCCGCGCCCGCGTCCTCGACGCGGACGTCGACATCCAGCAGATCGGCCCCGACGGCTTTTCGAGGAGCCGCGGCGTCTCCACGCTCTCGTCTCCCCGGGCCATTTTCCGGATCCTCCGCGATTTCGCGGGCCTCGCACCGGCGCTCCGCGCCGAGCACCGGCGCCTCGCGCGGTGATCCGCCTCGTCCTGACCGCCGACGAGGCCGGAGTCCATCTCTGCCTCGTCGGGGGCGAGACGCCCCTCTCAACCCATTCGGCAGTCCCGACCCTCGCGCCTTCGGGCCGGTTCCCGGGCACGTGGCCAGCCGTGGCGGCGTGCGTCGCGACCGGACGGACCCGCGTCGCGGAGGTCATACGGGAGTCGACGATCCGGAGCTCTGACGGCGCCACCCGTGGGATACAGGCGGGAGGAGGAGAGCGCGGCGCTGGAGGGCGAGGAGCTCCGCCCCCTCCTGGCGTCTCGCGGAGTCGAGAACGTCCCGTTCACCCTCCTCGCGTCCGGCTGACGGGCGCGCGCCGTCGGCCCGGATGCCGCGAGCCACGTCCGGAGCTCGTCGGTCGTCCCGACGAGGTCCGATGCGGTCGGAGCGGGCTGATACCGTAGGATTCCCGCGTGCCTTCCAATGCCATCCGCTGCGAGAGTCTCGTGAAGCGCTACGAGGACGTCGTCGCCGTCGACGGTCTCGACCTGGAGGTCTTCCGGGGCGAGTGCTTCGGCCTCCTCGGACCGAACGGTGCCGGTAAGACGACGACGATCGAGATCCTCGAGGGCCTCACCTCGCCCGACGAGGGTCGGGTCGAAGTCCTCGGGGCCCGCTGGAGCCGCGACGGACACGCCCTCCGCGAAAGGCTCGGCATTTCCCTGCAGGAGACGCGCCTCGCCGACAAGCTCACGGTCGAGGAGACGCTCCTTCTCTTCCGCTCCTTCTACCGGAAAGGGCGAGATCCCGAGGAGCTCCTGGCCACGCTCTCCCTCGGCGAGAAGCGCCACGCCCGCGTCGGGAAGCTCTCCGGCGGCCAGCGACAGCGCCTCGCCGTCGCGTGCGCCCTCGCAGGCGAGCCGGAGCTCCTGTTCCTCGACGAGCCGACCACCGGCCTCGACCCGCAAAGCCGCCGCGACCTCTGGGACCAGGTGGAACGATTCCAGGCCGGGGGCGGAACGGTCCTCCTCACGACGCACTACATGGACGAGGCCGAGCGCCTCTGCGACCGCGTGGCGATCGTCGACCACGGGAAGCGGATCGCCCTCGGCACGCCGCAGGAGCTGATCGCCCAGCTCCACGCCACGAACGTCGTCGAATTTGCGACCGAGCCGGGCCTGACGGAGGAGCTGCTCGCGGCCTTGCCGGGGGTCTCCGAGGTGCACTCCACCGGCGAGGGATGGTCCCTCGGCGTGAGGACGCTCGCCGAGACGGTCCCGGCCCTGCTCGCCGCCGTCGACTCGTCCTCCGCGCGCCTCCTGACCCTCGCGACCCACCGCGCGACGCTCGAGGACCTATTCGTCGCGAAGACCGGACGGAAGCTCCGTGATGCGTAAGCACCTTCCGCCCCTCGTCGAGCTGACGCTCGCTCGCCTCCGGGAGTTCCTCCGCGAGCCCGAGGCGCTCTTCTGGGTCTTCGCCTTCCCGGTCCTTCTCGCGCTCGCGCTGGGCCTCGCGTTCCGCGGGAAGGCACCCGAGAAGATCCCGGTCGGGATCGCCGAAGGGCCGCGCGCCGCCGCGACGGCCGACGCGCTCGTGAGCTCGCCGGGCCTCGCTGCCCGCGTCTACGGTGCCCGGGCCGGTCGGGAGGCCCTCCGCACCGGGAAAATCTCCCTCCTCGTCGAGGAGGAGGACATGGGTCCCGTCTACCGCTTCGACCCGACCCGGCCGGACGCCCGCGC
>CAVOJA010000015.1:0-22133 GCA_963696015.1 uncultured Holophagales bacterium | reverse complement strand
GGCGTCGTAGCAGATCTCGACGTGCTGACCTGGCTTGGGATCGTTCTGAAAGATCAGGTTGCCATTGGCGTCGTATTTGTACTCCCAGTCCCCTGAGTCCGGGTCGTGCATCGCCGTCTTGCGGCCCAGCGTATCGTACGCGTACGTCACGGTGGTGTTCGCGTTATTGTTCATGGTCGTACTCTGCAACTGACCGGCGACGTCGTACGTGCTCACGGTGTACGCGTACAGCGCGGCCCCGTTGTAGACCTCCTCGCGCAGGACGCGCCCAAAGCCGCTGCGCGTCGTTACGCGCCGCGTGCCCGCTTCATCGATGGTCGTCGTCAGAGCGCCGGCATACTTGGTGGTCAGCACACTGCCATCGGACTTGGTGACCTGGTACGGACGCCCCAGCGGATCGAGGAGCCCCAACCCAGACCGGGTTCCCGTCGATGTCTCCCCCTCCGGCTGCGAAGACGACCGGGCTGCTGGGAGTCCCCTCGGCGACGAGGCGTCCCTTGACCCACGTCGTCGAGGACTGCCGGACCGTGACGCCCGGGCGGACCGTGACGGTCCGTCCCTCCGGGACCTCGTATTCGTTCCCGAGGCGGTACGCGGCGAGGCCGGTGTGGGGGGTGAGGGTGACGTCGGCGCCCGTCATCGCGCCCGTCTCGAGGAGGACCTCGTTTCGCCAGTTGCCGGTGAACGTGGCGTCGAAGAGCGCGAGGCGTGAGCCGGCTCCCCGAACGACGAGGGGATAGCCGCCCTCTACGGTGATCCTGTCGAAGCTCGTCGAGGTCACAGTGACGACGGAGTTGTCAACCACGAGCCCGCCGAAGCCGCTGGACGGACCGATGGTGCAATGGTCGAGAACGACGCCGGCAGCGCCGGCGTTCCGGACGGTGACGCCCTTGTTCCTGGCCCCCTCGACTCGCGTGTACGCGAGGCGACCGGTGCCGCCGTCGAAGACGAGCCCGATCCAGACCGGATTCCCGTCGATGTCGCCCCGCCCGGCCGCGAAGACGACCGGGCTGCCGGGAGTCCCCTCGGCGACGAGGCGTCCCCTCACCCACGTGGTCCAGGGCTGCCTGACGGTGACACCGGGAAGGACCGTGACGGTCCGCCCCTCCGGGATCTCGTATTCGTCCCCGAGGTGGTACGCGGCGAGGCCGTTCTGCGGGACGAGCGTGAAGTCGGCGCCCGTCATCGCTCCGGTCGCGAGGCGGATCCGGTTCGCAACGCTGCCGGAGCCGCCGAAGGTGTTGTTCGAGAGGGCCAGGGTGGAGGCCGGGCCGGAGACGTCGATGGCGAAGAAGCTTCCGGTCGTCTCGATCGAGGAGTCGTTGACGGAGAAGACGCTGTCGACGACGGCGATCCCCTGGCTCTGCTGCTCGAGCGAGGCGTGATCGAGGACGACGCCGGGCGCGGTGACGTTGTTCACGGTGATCCCCTGCGCGTTGTGGCCGGCGTTGACGAGGCGGGCGTGGGAGAGCAGCCCCGTACCGCTCTCGAAGAAGACCCCTTCCCAGTCGGCGCCGCTCCCGATGACTGTGGGCGCCGCTTCCGTCCCGGCGGTGACCAGCCGGCCCCTCACCGTCAGGCGGCCCGCGGGAATCACCGTCGTCCCCGCGGCGAATGTGACCGTGCGGCCCGCCGGGATCTCGTAGTTGCCGCCGAGGGCGTAGGCCTCGAGCCCCGTCTGGGCGGTCAGCGTGAAGTCGGCGCCCGTCATGGCGCCGGACTCGAGGACGATCCGGTTCCACGCATTGCCGATGAACGCGTCGTTCGCGAGCGTCAGCCGCGACGCCGCGCCGGAGACGACGATGGGGTAGGCGCCTTCGAACGACGCGAACGCCTCGAGCTTCGAGTCGGTGATCGAGACGACGCCGTCCGCGATCGTCATCCCCCGGTTGCCCGGTCCGAGGTTGCAGTGCTCGAAGGAGACGCCCGGCGTGGCGACGTTCGTCACGACGATGCCGGGGGCGTTCCAGCCCGCCTTCAGGACGTCGACGTAGCGGAGGAGACCGGTCCCGCCGAGGAAGCGGAGACTCTCCCAGCCGTCGGCGTCCGCGGTGAAAGTGATCCGGCTCGCTTCCGTGCCGACGGCGACGAGGTGTCCCTGGACGGTGAGGCTGCCGGGCTTGACGGTGGAGCCGGCCTCGATCGTCAGCGTGACGCCGGGCGCCACGGTGACGACGCCGGACAGGACATGCGGGCTGTCGGCGGCGCACCAGGTCTGGTCGGCGGTGATCGTGCCGGAGTGGGGACCGGGCGTGCACTGCGCGGCGGCGCGGGGGGCGGCCAGCGCGACGAAGGCGGTGAATAGGATGAGGAGGGGGGGCAGGCCGTTCGTTCGCTTCACGTTTCGCTCCCGCTTCTTCAGCGCTTCTCGGCGGGCTCGATGCGGGTGACGACGTCGACGGTCCCGTCCGCGAGGAGGAGCCCTCCGGACCCGGGCGAGACGAATCGGGTCCCAGCGGCGTCCCCGAAGCCGCTCACGGCCGGGTCGAGGAGGACGGTGACTTGCGTGCCGGGAGCGAGGCCGCGCGCGAG
Source organism: uncultured Holophagales bacterium (assembly GCA_963696015.1). Classification (GTDB taxonomy): domain Bacteria; phylum Acidobacteriota; class Thermoanaerobaculia; order UBA5066; family UBA5066; genus UBA5066. Next base: position 19,601 of record CAVOJA010000015.1, on the reverse strand, counting down.
GCGGACGACGACCTCGCCGACGAGCGTGTCGGTGGACGCGGCGGCTGGCTCGGAGAGGGAGAGGATCCAGGAGAAGCCGCCTTCGCCCTGCGGACGGGACTCGAAGGCGGCTTTCCTGCGGGCCCAGTCGCCGGCGCGGCGGAAGGTGACGGACTCGGCTGCCGTCGCGGGCTCGACGCGAACGCGGAGGGAAAGCGATCCGACGGGCAGCGCGTCGCGCGAGGCGAGGACGAGCGGCAGGACGACGGCGGTGCCCGGCGCCCCGGCGGACTGGCCGAGGGAGAGCCGCGGGGCCTCCGCCCGGACCTCGGCGCAGCCGAGGAGGGCCGCGAGCGCGAGGGCCGCGGCGCGGCGCCGGAGCTTCGGCGCTGCGGGCTCCGGCGAGCCGTCGGCGTCGCCGGCCGTCCGGCAGAGGCCGGAGAGGAAGCCGACGAGCTCGCGGAGGGAGCCGAAGCGCCGCCGTCCGCGCGTCAGCGGGTCCTCGAGACTGAACTTCCAGGCTCGGCCTTCGGCGGTCTCCGTCCAGAGCCTCAGTACGAAGGTCTTCGAGTCGTTTCCGGGTGCCGTTTCGCTCATCGGATCCTCCCGGCCGCACGGGCGGACCCGGTGCGGCCGGCACGTAGAATCCCGAGGACCCGTTGGAGGATCGTTGGAGGGGATGAGCGCGGCGGCAGGTTCGGTCGGCCGGTCGAATTCGGAGAGCCCGGAGGCGCCGTGCTTCGAGCTTCGCTGGCTGGGCGGCCGGGAGATCCGGCTCGGTGGCGCGCCCGTCCACCTCGAGTCGGCGAAGACCGAAGCGCTGCTCGCCTGGATCGTCCTGAACCGGGGGACGCACCCCCGCGCGAGGCTCGTCTCTCTCCTTTGGCCGGACCTCCCGGAGGGACGGGCGTCCGCGGCGCTCCGCAGAGCGCTGTGGGACCTCCGGCGGAAGCTGGCCCTCGACGGCGTCTGTTTCCCTCTCCGGGTCACGCGAGGGGAGATCGCGCTCGACGCCGAGGTCCCGCTCGACCTCGACGTGCGCGCGCTCGTGGAGGCGGGGGAAGAGGCCGTCTCGGGAGCAGCCGAGGAGGCCAGCCTGGAGCGGGCGGCGGCCCTGTACCGTGGCGAGCTCCTCGAGGGGCTGTCCGTGGAGGACGCTCCCGCGTTCGAGGAATGGCTCCTCGGGGAGCGCGAGAGCCTTCGTCTCCTCGCCCTCTCGGTCCTGAGCCGGCTCGTCTCAGCCCTGCGGGGACGCGGCGAAACGGCTCGCGCCCTCGCTCACGCGAGGCGGCTTCTCACGATCGATCCGTGGATGGAGGAAGGACACCGGGCCGTGGCCGGGCTCCTCGCGGCATCGGGTCGGCGGGGCGCCGCGATTCGCCAGCTCGAGGCGTGCCGGCGTGTCCTGGCCGACGAGCTCGGGACCGCGCCGTCGAAGGAGACCGTCGAGCTCGAGAACGCGCTTCGGGGCGAGACGCGAAGCTCGCCGTCGGGGAGGAGCCGCGAGGTACCTCGAAACAACCTCCCACTCGCCGTCGCCCCGTTCGTCGGGCGCGCCCGAGAGGTCGAGGCGATCGTCGGTCAGCTCGCGGACCCAGACTGCCGGCTCCTGACGCTGCTCGGGCCCGGGGGCGTCGGGAAGACCCGCCTCGCCGTCCAGGTCGCGTCCCGCCTCATGGCGGCGGGCGGTCCATTTCCGGACGGCGTCGTCTTCGTCGGGCCCTCCTCCTCGCCGGAAGGCTCGGGGCTCGCGGGCGCGCTCGCCCGGGCGCTCGAACTGGAAGGCGGCGACCGGAACGACCCCGAGGCGAAGGTGTTCGCGGCCCTCCGTGACCTTCGGCTCCTGATCGTCCTCGACGGATTCGAGTCCCGTCTCCCCGAGGCGACGTTCCTCGGCCGCCTCCTCGCCGAGGCGCGTGACGTCGCCTTCCTCGTCGCCTCCCGCGAACGTCTTTCGGTCGCCGGCGAGTGGGTCTACGAGGTCGGAGGGCTCGAGGCGCCGCCCCGAGGGACGGCCCCCGAGCCTGCCCGCTACGACGCTCTTCGGCTCTTCCTGTCGACCGCCCGTCGGGGCCGCGTCGGCTTCGACCCGTCGGCGTCCGACCTCGAGGCGGCGGCGGAGGTCTGCCGGGTCGTCGGGGGGCTCCCGCTGGCGATCGAGGTCGCGGCTGGCTGGGTCCACGCGCTTTCGCCGGGCGAGGTCGCGGTCCAGCTTGCCCGGGGGCCGGGCCTTCTCGCCTTCGACGTCCCGCAGGGGCATGGGACTTCTCCGTTGAGGCGGGTCTTCGAGGAGGCCGTATCCCGCCTCGATCCGGAGGAGCGGCGGGCCCTTCGCGCGCTCTCGGTCTTCGCCGGAGGGATGACGTGGGAAGCAGCGATCGAGGTCGGCCGGACGAAACCCGAGACGATCCGGGTCCTGGTGGACCGGTCGTTCCTCCGGCTCGAGGGCTCGACGGGCCGGTACGCGCTCCATGAAGTGCTCCGCGCTTTCGCGGCCGAGGAGCTGGCTTCCTCGCGGGAGGAGGAGGCCGAGGTCGGACGGCGGCTCGGCGCGCGCGTCGCGTCGTTCCTCTCGGGGCAGCGGGAGGCGCTCGTGGAGAGGGCGGAGAAGGAGGCCCGGGAAGCGCTCGCGTCCGAGCTCGAGAACGTTCGCGCGGCATGGGCGCGCGCCGTCCGGGACGGCGACGCCGGTTTCCTCTCGGCCGCCCTCGGGCCGCTCGCGGCGGCGCACCGGACCTGGGGAAGCTGGCATGAGGGAGAGGGCCTCGCCGACGAGGCCGTGCGAGCCGGCGTCGGCGCGGCGGCGCTCGTCGCACGGGCCTCGTTCCGGATTCGGCTCGGGAACCCCGAGTCGGCCGAGGCCGACCTGAACGAGGCGCTGCAGCGACACCTCGTCGCCGACGATCCGCTCCGGGCCGAGGCCCTCATGCACGTCGGGCACGCCGAGCTCCTCCGGGGCCGGTTCGTGGAGGCTCACGCGGCGCTCGATGCGTGCGTCGCGCTCGCACGGGCCCGGGGCCAGCGCACGGTCCTCTCCGAGGCGCTCGGTCGCCTCGGGCGGGCGGTCCTGGAAGAAGGGCGTCACGAAGAGGCGAGGGGCCTCTTCGAGGAGAGCCTCGCGGTGGCGAAGGAGATCGGCAGCACGGCAGCCGTCCTCTTCGCGACGAACCAGCTCGGCCTCGTCGAGTACTTCGCCGGCGATCTCGAGGAAGCCGAGCGAAGGCTCTCGTCGGCCCTCGCGCTCGCCCGCGCCGAGAGGAACCGGCCGGGAGCGGTGTCGGCGCTCCAGGGACTCGGCTTCGTCGCCGAAGACCGCGGAAAGCTCGACGCGGCGGCGGCCTCCTATCGCGAGGGGCTCGCCGCAGCGCGCGCCAACGGCGACCGTTACGCCGCAGGCCGTTGCCTCATGCTCCTCGGCGAGGTGGAGCGCAAGCGCGGGGCGGACGGCGCCGCTCGCACGTACTACGAGGAGGCGCTCGACCTCGCCCGGTCCGTCGGGAGCGCGTTCCTGGCCGGCCTTCTCGAAGGGAACCTCGCCTACCTGGCGGCGGCCGGAGGACGTTCGAAGGAAGCGGTCCGGCACGCCCGGAGCGCCCTCGGCGCGTTCCGGGAGACCGGCTCGTTCACGGTCGGCCTTCCGGCCCTCGTCGCGCTCGCGGAGGTCGCCGCCTCCCGCGGCGAGGGGCGCCGGGCACTCGAGCTCCTCGGGCACGTCCTCGCGCATCCGGGGAACCGGCAGGACCACCGCCTCGAGGTGGAGCGGGTCCTCGCGAGGGTCCGGCACGAGCACCCCCGGCTGGACGTGGAGGCCGGGCTCGAGGCGGGCCGTGTGCGTCGATTCGAGGAGCTCGCGGAGTCGGCCCTCGCCGAGCCGGCTGGAGCATCCCGGGATCGGCCATCGTCCGGCCGCCCGCGCCGGCCCGAATGACCCCCGCGCTCCCGGCCCGGCCGTAGCGCCTCGTACACCCTCGCCGGTCGGAGCCGGGGAGCGTTTCCAGCGGGGCGGTAGAATCCACGCCGTTTGACGACGGACGTCTACACGCTTTGAGCATCCCAAACTCAGGAGGAACCCCATGACCAGCAAGTCCGCGCCGACGGCGCGCGGGACGAAGTACGTCTATTCCTTCGGCGGCGGGACCGCTGAGGGCGACGGAAGCCAGAAGAACCTCCTCGGCGGCAAGGGCGCGAACCTCGCCGAGATGGCGCGAATCGGCCTCCCGGTCCCCCCCGGGTTCACGATCTCGACCGAGGTCTGCACCCACTTCTACGCGAATGGCAAGACTTACCCGAAGGGCCTCGAGAAGGACGTCGAGAAACACCTCGCCGGCGTCGAAAAGAAGCTCGGGAAGAAGTTCGGCGACCCGAAGGATCCGCTCCTCGTCTCCGTCCGTTCGGGAGCCCGCGCCTCGATGCCGGGCATGATGGACACGATCCTGAACCTCGGCCTGAACGACGTGACGGTCGAGGGGCTCGCGGCGGCATCCGGGAACCCGCGCTTCGCCTGGGACTGCTACCGCCGCTTCGTCGCGATGTACGGTGACGTCGTCCTCGACCTCAAGCCGGTCGGCAAGCACGAGCGCGACCCGTTCGAGGTGATCCTCGCAGCGAAGAAGGAGAGTTTCGGCGCCCACCTCGACACCGAGCTCCCGGTCGAGGCGCTGAAGCAGCTCGTCGGCGAGTTCAAGAAGGCCATCAAGGACAAGACGGGGCACGTCTTCCCCGAGGACCCGATGGCCCAGCTCTGGGGCGCGATCGGCGCGGTCTTCTCGTCCTGGATGAACGAGCGGGCGATCGTCTATCGCCAGCTCAACTCGATCCCGGAGAGCTGGGGGACGGCGGTCAACGTCCAGTCGATGGTCTTCGGCAACCTCGGCGAGGACTGCGGCACCGGCGTCGCGTTCACGCGCGACCCGGCCACGGGCGAGAACCTCTTCTACGGCGAATACCTCATCAACGCCCAGGGCGAGGACGTCGTCGCCGGCATCCGGACCCCGCAGAAGATCGCCACGCTCCAGCAGGCGATGCCGAAGGTCTACGACCAGCTCTCGGGCATCCGCCAGAAGCTCGAGAAGCACTACCGCGACATGCAGGACATCGAGTTCACGGTCGAGCGCGGGCGCCTCTTCATGCTCCAGACCCGCACGGCCAAGCGGACCGGCTTCGCCGAGGTCCGGATCGCCGTCGAGATGGAGCGGGAGAAGCTCATCACCGCCGAGGAGGCGATCCTCCGCGTCAACCCCGACTCGCTGAACCAGCTCCTCCGGCCCGTCTTCGACCCGGCCGCCCGGAACGCGGCGGTCGCCGAGGGACAGCTCCTGGCCAAGGGCCTCAACGCCGGCCCCGGCGCCGCCACCGGCCGCGTCGTCTTCTCGGCGCAGGACGCCTTCGAGTGGGCCAAGCGGGGAGAGAAGGTCCTCCTCGTCCGCGAGGAGACGAGCCCCGAGGACATCAAGGGGATGAACGCCGCCGAGGGGATCCTCACCGCCCGGGGCGGCATGACCTCTCACGCGGCCCTCGTCGCCCGCCAGATGGGCAAGGTCTGCATCGTCGGCTGCGAGTCGCTCCGGATCGACTACGCCCAGCGCTGCATGACCGTCAAGGGCGACTTGAAGAACCGGGTCGTCATGGAAGGCGACTGGCTCTCCATCGACGGCTCGACGGGAGAGGTCCTCGAGGGGCGGCTCGCGACGAAGCCCTCCGAGGTCCTCCAGGTTCTCCTCGAGAAGAGCCTCGCCCCCGAGGCGAGCCCGGTCTACACCCTCTACGCGACGATGATGGGCTGGGCCGACAAGGTCCGCCGCCTCCGCGTCCGCGCGAACGCCGACCAGCCCGACCAGGCGACCAATGCGGTCCTGTTTGGCGCCGAGGGAATCGGCCTCTGCCGCACCGAGCACATGTTCTTCGGCGGCGACCGGATCACGGCCGTCCGCGAGATGATCCTCGGCGACAGCGTCGAGGCCCGCGAGAAGGCCCTCGCCAAGCTCCTGCCGATGCAGCGGAGCGACTTCGAGGGGGTCTTCCGGGCAATGGGCCCGCGCCCCGTCACGATCCGGACGATCGACCCGCCGCTCCACGAGTTCCTGCCGCACACCCTCGACGAACAGGCGGCCGTCGCCGAGAAGCTCGGCGTCCCGTCGGCGACCGTGGCCCAGAAGGTGAACGAGCTGCACGAGATGAACCCGATGCTCGGCCACCGCGGCTGCCGCCTCGGCATCGTCTACCCCGAGATCACGCGGATGCAGGCGCGCGCCATCCTCGAGGCGGCCTGCATCGTGAAGAAGGAAGGGGTCGAGGTGAAGCCGGAGATCATGATCCCGCTCGTCGGCCACGTGAACGAGCTGAAGGACCAGGAGAGGGTCGTTCGCGAGACCGCGAAGGACGTCTTCGCGAAGGCAGGCGTCACGGTCGACTACCTCGTCGGGACGATGATCGAGCTGCCGCGAGCGGCGCTGACGGCCGACGAGATCGCCACCGTCGCCGAGTTCTTCAGCTACGGCACGAACGACCTGACCCAGACGACGTTCGGCCTGAGCCGGGACGACGCCGGTAAGTTCCTCCCCGAGTACGTCCGCCGCGAGATCCTCCCCTCCGACCCGTTCGAGAAGATCGACCAGGGTGGCGTCGGCAAGCTCGTGAAGATGGGCGTCGAGCTCGGCCGCATGACCCGGCCGAAGCTGAAGATCGGCATCTGCGGCGAGCACGGCGGCGAGCCGTCGTCGGTGGAGTTCTGCCACCGGACGGGTCTCGACTACGTCAGCTGCTCACCGTTCCGGATCCCGATCGCCCGTCTCGCCGCGGGCCAGGCCGCCGTCCGCGAGGGCGCGAAGGTGTCCCGCAAGGCCGCGAAGGCCGCGAAGGCCGCGCCCAAGGCGGCCCCGAAACCGAATACCAGGCCCGCTCCCAAGGCTTCTCCGAAGGCGAAGGCTCCGGCGAAGGCTGCGAAGGTCGTGAAGGCCGTGCCGAAGAAAGCCGTCAAAGTGACCCCGAAGGCGAAGGTCGCCCCCGGGAAGGTCGTGAAGGCCGCCCCGAAGGTCGTGCCGGCCCCGAAAAAGATCGTGAAAAAGGTCCCTGCCAGGAAGGGGAGGACGTAGCCCGCGCGTCGCGAGCGGGGGAGACCCCTGCCCGCGACGGACGATCCACGGAAACCCCGACGGCGGCCGAAAGGCCGCCGTCGTCTTCCCTGCGCTCGAGGCCCCTCGAGATGCTCGCGGCGGCCTCTCGGCCGCCGCGAGACCGTCGGACGGCAGGGACAGGGCCGGGAAGGTCAGTCCGGGATCATGACGACGAGGTACCGGCTGTCGCGCCAGAAGGCGTCGCGGTCCGTCACCTTCAGCGTCGACGCGCGCGGTCCACCGGAGACGATCCGGTAGCTCTCCTCCGGATGCCCGGGGAGGATTCTCACCTTCGCCGCGGGCGCCGGGATCGTGAGCTCCGCTTCCTGGGTGGTGTCGATCTCACGGAAGACCTCCGGGTCGTACTTCCCCGTCTCCTGCCAGGTGCCGCCGAGGCCGAGGACCGAGCCCTTTTTCTCGACGACGCCCATCTTCTTCAGGGTCTTCTTGCCGGCCATGGCGACGTAGCCGGCGTTGATGACCTTCGTCGTCGCCTGGATGACGTCGTCCTTCTCACGGATGAGAGTGTCCTTCGCGAGGAGCACGCCCTCCTGGTTCCGGACCTTCTCGTCGAGCTCCATCACTTTCCTCTCGAGCGTCGCGATCGTGGTCCCCTTCTCTTCCAGCGATCTCTTCAGCTCGTCGACGAGGGCCTGGAGAGAGGCCATCTTCTGGCCCGAGGTCTTGCGTTCCCGTTCGAGGCGGGCGAGCTTCGCGAGGTTCTCGCGGATCGCCGTCCGGATCGTCTCGATCTCGCCCGAGAACTTCTCTCGCGCGCTGACCCGGGGCTGGCCCTCGCGCGTGACGTCGAGGGTCTTCGTGAGGATCTTGAGCTCGTTGCCGCGGATCTCCTCGAGGCCGTTCTGGACCTCGGCGATCGTGGCCGCAGCCTCTGCGTCGGAGACCTCCGCGGCCTTCAGCTGTTCGGTGAGCCTGGAGTTCTCGGCGGCGAGAAGCTGGTTCCGTTCGTCGAGCGCCTGCCGGCCCAGCTCGGTCGAGCTCCCGGGGTTCTTCGCGCAGCCGCCGGCGAAGAGGACGGCCACGAGCAGAGTGGCGAGCGCGGGAGCGAGGGCTTTCTTTTCGGAGGGATCTCGGGTGGGCTTCATCAAGCACCTCCTGGCCGGGGCTTTTTCAAGACCCGGGCCAGCTCGCGGTGTCCTCGCGCGAGGCGGGCTCAAAACGCTGACCGCGGCGCCCTTGCTGGGCTCGCGGGCCCGGCGGGACGGTTCGAAGCGGGGGATCGGTTGCGGCTGGCGGAGGAAGGAATTTCCGGAAAACGGAAAAATGCGGGTGTCTCGGGCGGCGCGGGGTTCGCGAGTCGTCCCATCCCGAGCAGGCGCGGCTCCGGGGCGCTGCCACGACGCTTGCCCGGGCTGGTAACGTTGGGACGTGCCCTCACTGACGCCGGTCCTCTCCGTCCTCAGGCACGCGCTGGCCGACCCGCTCTCCGCGGCGACGGCGAAGGCTGAGATCCTGGCCGCCCGGCTCCGCCGCGAGGCCCCCGGCCTCGCGGCGAGAGCGGACGACCTGGGAGCCGACCTCGCGACCGCGGGACGCCTTCTCGACCTCCTCACTGCGCTCTCGGAGATCTCGGAAGAGCCCACCGAGCCGGTCCTGCTGGACCGGCTCGTCTCGCCCATCGCCGGAGTCGTCGCGGGCGATTCGTGTCTCGTCCGCGTCCGGCTGTCGTCGGCCGTCGAGGCGGTTCGGCGAGTCGTCGCCTTCGGCGAGGCGCGCGGGGGAGCGGTCCGCGTCTCGTGCCGGCGCGCCGGGGACCGCGGAGAGGTCGTTTTCGACGGGCTCGGCCCGCCGCCCGTGGTTCCGCACGAGAAACTCCTCCTCCTCCCGCGTGACGTCCCCGGTGTGGAAGACCTCTTCGTCGCTCGGGCGACGGCCCTCGCCGACGGGGGTGCCCTTCTCCTCTCGCTCGAAGGCGGCGGCCTCGCGGCGAGGCTCTCGTGGCCCGCGCTGGAGCCTTGGCCGTGAAGACGCTCGTCGTCGAGGACGACCCGCGGACCCGCCGGGCGCTGACCGAGCTCCTGACCGAGATGGGGCACGAGGCGGCCGAGGCCGGAAGCGTGGCAGAAGGCGTCGCCGCGTTCCGGCGCTCGGCCCCCGATGTCGCCATCATCGACCTCGGGCTTCCGGACGGGGACGGGCTCGACCTCGTGCGAGGCGCCCCCGCAGAGACGGCCGTCCTCGTCCTGACCGGGCAGGGCTCCGTGCGAAACGCCGTCGAGGCGATGAAGGCGGGCGCGCACGACTTTCTCGTGAAGCCGCTGCGGCCGGCGCAGCTTCGAGCCGCGCTCGACCACCTCGGCGCACGTCCCTCGAGGGCTCCTGGGCCCCTGGAGCCGGCGGCGGCGGAGGGCGCGGCGCGAGAAGTCCTCGGCGAGCTCCTGGGAAGCTCGGTGCCGATGCAGGAGGTGCTGCGCCTCCTCACCCGCGTCGCCGCCTCGGATGCCCCGGTCTTTCTCTACGGTGAGAGCGGAACCGGGAAAGAGGTGGCCGCGCGGACCCTCCACGAGCGGTCGCGGCGTGCCGCGGGACCCTTCGTCGGCGTGAACTGCGGCGCGATCTCGCCGAACCTCGTCGAGAGCGAGCTCTTCGGCCACGAGAAGGGCGCCTTCACCGGGGCCGAGCGCCGCCGCGAGGGGACCTTCGAGCTCGCCCGGCGAGGCACCCTCTTCCTCGACGAGGTGACCGAGACGCCGCTCGACATGCAGGTGAAGCTGCTGAGGGTCCTCGAGACGAGGTCGTTCCGGCGCGTGGGCGGGACCGAGGAGCGGGACGTGGACGTTCGCGTCGTCGCGAGCTCGAACCGGGACGTCCTCGAGGCGGTGTCGGCCGGAACGTTCCGGGAAGACCTCTACTACCGGCTCGCGGTCTTTCCCCTCCGCCTTCCGCCGCTCCGCGAGCGGCTCTCGGACGTGCCGCTCCTCGCCCAGCATTTCCTCGTGCGCGTCGAGGGCGAGGAGCACAGAGGGATCGACGGCTTCGAGCCCGCCGCGCTCGACGCGCTCCGGCGCCACGCCTGGCCGGGGAACGTCCGGGAGCTGCGCAACGTCGTCCACCGGGCCTACGTCCTGTCGGACCCCCCGGCCATCTCCCTCGAGGCGGCCGAGGCGGTCCTCGCTGCGCCCGCGCCGCTCGCGCCGGGGGCCGGCGGATCGGGACCCGCGCTTTTCGTCCCCGTCCGCGTCGGAGACACCGCGAAATCCGCCGAGCGGAAGCTGATCGAAGCGACGATAGCGGCGCTCGGGGGAGACAAGCGAGCGGCCGCCGAGATGCTCGGGCTTTCGATGAAGACCGTCTACAACAAGCTCAGGGCCTGGGGCGGGTCCTAGCCGTCCCGAGGAGCTCGGCGATCCGGCCCGAAGGCGCGGGCTTGACGAGGTGGTGGTCGACTCCCGCGTCGGCGGAGCGGCTCTTCTCCTGCCGCCCCGCCCAGCCGGAGAGCGCGATGAGGAGAGTCCCTTCGAGCGCCGCCTCGGACCGCAGCCGACGCGCCAGCTCGTAGCCGTCGAAACCGGGGAGGCCGAGGTCGAGGACGACGGCGTCCGGAAGGAGCCGGCACGCGGCCTCGAGGCCGGACGGGCCGTCCGTCGCGATGTGAACGTCGTGCCCCCCGAGGGAGAGGACCTCGGCGAGAGAACGGACCCCGTCGGCGTTGTCGTCGACGAGGAGCACCCGCCGGGGTGCGACGGCCGCCGGGACCTCCTCGGGTGGTGCGGAGGGCCGCGGGGGCGCGCAGGCGCGCGGGAGGCGAAGCACGAACGTGCTTCCCCCGCCTGGGCCGGGGCTCGAAGCGGTGAGGCTTCCGCCGTGGAGGTGGGCGAGGCGGCGCGAGAGCGCGAGGCCGACACCGAGCCCCTCGTCTCCGTCGGGCCGGGCAGCGCCCTGCTCGAAGAGCCCGAAAACGCGCTCCAGATCCTCTCGGGCGAGCCCGATGCCGTCGTCGGTTACCCGGACGACCGCCTCCGCTTCGTCCGCAGCGACGGTCAGCTCGACCCGTCCGTCCGGCGGGGAATACTTCGCCGCGTTCGAGAGGAGGTTGGAGAGGATTTGCGCGAGGCGGACGGGGTCTCCCTCTACGAGGACTTCCTGGTCGGGGAGTCTCAACGAGAGGGTGTGCCTCCGGGCTTCGAGCGTCGGGCGGGTCACTTCGAGCGCGGCCTCGATGACGTCGGGAATCGAGACGGCCTCCTTTCGCAGCGCGACGCGGCGGCTCGCCACCCGGGAGAGGTCGAGGAGGTCGTCGACGAGGCGCGTGAGGTGCGAGAGCTGGCGCCCGAGGATGGCCCGCGAGAGAGTCCTTCGCTCGCCGGCCTTCTCGTCGGGAGCGGCTTCGGTCGCGGTGAGAAGCTCCACGGCGCTCCTCATCGCGGCGAGCGGGTTGCGGAGCTCGTGCGCGAGGGACGCGAGGAACTCGTCTTTCTTTTGGTCCGCGTCGCGCAGCGAGGTGTTCGCCTCCTCGAGCTCCGCGGCCGCCGCCACGGTCGACGCGCGTTCCTTGACCAGAAGGAGGAGCGCCACGACGACGAGGCAGAGACAGAGGGCCGTCGACGCGACGCCCGACAGCGCGGCCGTGAAGCGCCGACGGAAGGCCCGTGCTTCCCGGGAGGCGAGATTCGCCCGTTCCGCGTCCTCGGTCGCGTCGAGCCCGGCGCGCACCGCGCGCGCTCCAGGCGGGTCCTCGGCGAAGGGTGTCTCGGGGCTCGGCCCGGTGCGCCGCTCCGCCGCTGAGAGACGGGCCTCATCCGCGAGTCCGGCGAGGTAGCGGCGTGTCGCCAGTCCGAGCCCGAAGAGCCGCGCGGCCTGGTCCGCGTCGTCACGGACCATCTCCCCGATCCGGTCGAGCCGGATCCCGAGCACGGTTCGCGCCGCCTCGAGCGCCGCGAGCGAGGTCCGGCCCCGGGTCAGGAGGAAGGTGCGCTGGGAGGACTCGGCGCTCTTCACCGTCAGCTCGAGGCGCGTCAGCTCCGCGAGGATCTGGTGCGATCGGGTCACGTCGCGCTGCGCGGAGACCAGCGAGGTGAGGTTCCCGAACGTCAGGACGGCATTGGCCGCCAGAGCGCCGATGGCGATCCAGAGGACCTTTCCCTCGTTGCCCGTCAGGAGGCTCATGGAAAGATCTTCTCGCGGGTCGAACCATTTTTCCTTTCCCGTGCGGAAGGGCGGCTGCGCGGGGCGCCCTCTCCGAGGCGCCACCTCAGTTTCCCCGTGGCCCGGAATTTGCAACGACCCTGTTGGTCGGCGGAGACCGAGAAAGGAAGCGCACGGGGTCGGCTCCGGTACCGGTTCCTCACCGGAACGAGGCCCACAAAGCCAAGCTGGCCGCGAGAGGTCGAGACCCGAGACGCGGAGTCCGATCCCGGCCAGCGGGCCCCCGAGGGCCGGCCCCGTGCTACTCCCCGGGAGGCGGCGCTACCCCCGCGCCGCCTCCCTCTTTCTCCGCGAACGATTTCGCTCGTTCTGCCGGACCGATGTCAGACGGACCGGGGGGGCGCCTCGGGGTCGTCCCACGCGGACGGGTCCTCCGCGGGCTCGAGGTGCGTCATGACCGACGCCCGAAGGAAGAGGGTCTTCACCTCGCTCTCGATGGATTCGCAGAGGTCATGCCCCCGCTGAACGCTCCAGCTCCCCGGGACGAGGACGTGCATGTCGATGAAACGGACCGGCCCTGCCTGGCGCGCCCGCACCGCGTGGACCTCGACCCCGTCGCCCTGAAACCGTGCGAGGACGTCGTCCAGCCGCTTCTGCTCGTCGGCCGGAATCGTCCTGTCGAGAAGCCCCTGGGCCGTTTCGAGCAGGATCCTCGTGGCCATCCAGACGATGTTCGTGGCGACGGCCAGGGCGACGATCGGGTCGAGGATGAGCCAGCCCGTCAGCTTCACGACGAGGATGCCGACGAGGACGCCGCCCGAGGTCCAGACATCGGTCATCAGGTGGTGCGCGTCGGAGCGGAGCGTGATGGAGTCGAGCCTCTTCCCGGCCCGGAGAAGGACGAACGCAACCACGCCGTTGACCGCGGCCGCGCCGACCGAAACCGCGAGGCCGAGTCCGACGTTCTCGAGCGGCTGCGGGTCGGAGATTCTCTTCCAGGCGGTCATCGCGATTGCGATCGCCGCCCCGAGGATGGCGATCCCCTCGAAGGCCGACGCGAGGTACTCGGCCTTGGAATGGCCGAAGGGGTGCTCCGCGTCGGGCGGCTGCGCCGCCACCCGAAGGGCCCAGAACGCGACGAGCGCCGCGAGGAGGTTCACGAGCGACTCGACGGCGTCCGAGAGAAGGCCGACGGATCCGGTGAGCTTCCACGCCGTCGTCTTCATTCCGATGGTGACGATCGCGGCGGCGATCGAGAGGAGGGCGAAGCGCTGGGCGGACGCGGGCGCGGGCCGGGGCGTCGTCGTCGTCATCATCGGGCGGAGAGGTTACGCCTCCGGAAGCCGGGAAGGACGATGAGCGCGACCCCAGAGAGAAGGATCGCCGCGCCGAGGAGAAACGGCAGCCCGAGCTTCGCTCCCTCGAAGAGCCACGCCCAGAGGTTCGCCAGGGGAGGGTTGAGGAAGATGAAGGAGGCGGCCTCGCTCGCCGGGAGCCGCTTGAGCGCCCAGAGAAACGAGACCCACGCCAGGAGCGTGCAGGGGATAGCGAGGTAGAGGGCCGCGCCGAGCGCCCCGGGGCTCGCGAGGAGCGCTGTCACCGTCGAGGGACGGGCGAATGCGAGGAGAGGGAGGCTTCCGACGAAGAGGAGCGCATAGGAGGTGTCGATCGGGTCGGCTCCCGCGGGCAGAGTCCGGCCGACGACCGTGTAGACCGCCCAGGAGAGGGGCGCGAGCGCCAGGAGGAGGGCGCTCGAGAGGTAGGGCCAGTCGATGGCCTTGTCCGTGCCGAGCCGGACGACGACGTACAGCCCGGCGAGCGCGAGGAGAAGGCCCGCGACGTGCCGCTGGCCGAAGGGCTCGCCGAGGACGATCCTTGCCAGGACCGCGGTGAATACGGGGTTCAGGGCGATGATCAACGCACCCGTCCCCGACGGGACCGTCTTCATTCCGTGAAAGAAGAAGACGTTGTAGGCGGGGACGCTCAGGAGCCCCATCGCGATGATCTTCGGCCAGGCCTCCCGGGGGATCCTGATTCTCGTCCGAAGGAGCAGGAACGCTCCCGATCCGAGGAGGACCGGGACGAACCGGGCGGCGAGGGCCGCCGTCAGGCCGAGCTCCTCCCTGAGGCGGACGGCAGCCATGAAAGAGAACGACCAGGTGAGGATCGTGAGGGCGAGGACGAAGTGCGCCAAAAGGGGGGAGAGTAGGGCACGCGCTGCGCGGCGTTGCGCTGCCGGGCCCGGCCTCTCGTCGCGGTCAGGACGCGCCGATAATGCGCCTCCGTGCGCGAGATGGCCCTCTCCGCGTTCTTCTTCGCCGTCATGGCGGCGGGGGCGAAGCTCCTCGGAGGGCGGGTCGCTCCCCAGGAGATGATCCTCGTGAGGGGCGTCCTGAACGCGCTCTTCATGCTCTGGCTCCTCCGGAGGCGCGGGCTCTCCTGGAAGCCGAGGCGGCCGGGCCTTCTCGTCCTGCGCGGGGCGCTCGGTCACTTCGCCCTCTCCTGCTACTTCTGGTCCGTCGCGCACCAGCCCCTCGCGACGGCGGTCCTCCTGCAGCAGGTCCACCCGGTCTTCACGGCGGTCCTCGCGGCGTGGTTCCTCTCGGAGAAGCCGGGGAGGCGCTTCGTGCCGGCGTTCCTCCTCGCCGCTTCCGGCGTCGCGATGCTCGTTCCCCGGGGCGGCGTCGTGGCCGCCACGGCTCCCACGCTCGCACCGCTCCTCGTCGGGCTTCTCGGCGCGCTCCTCTCGGCGGCGGCCTACGTCACCGTCCGCGACGCCTCGCGGACCGAGCACGAGGAGACGATCGTCCTCTGGTTCCCGCTCACGTCGGTGCCGCTCGCCACGATCGGGTCGCTCGTCGAGGGGCCGGTCGTCCCGACGCCTCCCGACTGGGGGTGGCTCGTCTTCATCGCGGCGGCGGGGCAGCTCGGCCAGCTCTTCCTGACGAGGGGCCTCGCGCGCGTCCCCGCCGGTCGCGCCACGCTCGCCAATCCGCTCACGATCGTCTTCGGCGCGGTTCTCGGCTGGCTCGCCTTCGACGAGCCGATCGGTCTGGCGACCCTCGCGGGTGGGGCGGCCATCGTCGCTGCCGTCCTCCTGGCGGGGAGCGGAAAGGCGCGGGGGAAGGCCGGGCCGCGGGAGGCGCCGCCACCGGCGTGACCTCCGGCGACGCGCGCAGCCGGGGCTACACTCGCTCGGATGTGGAACCTCCGTCGGGTCGCCGGCCTGTTCGCGTTCGTCGTCCTCCTCGTCGTCGCCGCCGTCTTTGCCATGACGGCGCTGAGGGTGAGCTTCACCGGGACCGAGGCGGAGATGGCCGCGGCGCGCTCCGCCGCGGACGCCGCCGGAGTCCCGATGGAGTCGTGGAAGACGCTCGTCGTCGTCGCCTCGGGTAGCGTCGGCGCCCCCGTCGAAAAGACCTGGGAGCTCTTCTCTCGGATCGAGGAATGGCCCCGCTGGTCGACGCCGCTCCATCAGGGGGCTCGCTGGCTCGGTGAGCCCGGGTTCCGCCTCGCTGGCGGCTTCGAGCAGGTCCTCGCCCTCGGCTTTCCGGTCGGGACGATCCGCTCGGAGGAGTTCGTCACGCGGCTGAAGGCCGGTCGCGAGGTGACGTGGTGCAAGTCGGAGGGGGGCATCACGTCCTGCCACGTCTGGACGTTCACGCCGGTGACGCCCGAGCGGACGTTCGTCGTCAACGCGGAGGTCTTCCACGGGGCGCCGGCCGGCGTTCTCGCTCCGCTCGTCCAGTCGCGCTGGAGCCGACTCTTCCAGCAGAGCGTCTCGGGCCTCGGCCGCGCCGTCGAAGCCGGTAAGCCCTAGGCTCCTTCCTTCAGGTACCTCACGAACCGGCGCGTCACCTCGATCGTCGAGCGAATCCGGTTCGAGGTCTTCCTCCAGCCGTGCCCTTCGTCGGGGAAGAGGACGTACTTCACCGGGACGCCTCGTTCTTTCAGGTGCTCGACGACCTGCTCGGCCTCGATGACCGGGCAGTTCGTGTCGTTGGCTCCGTGGAGGACGAGAGTCGGGGCTTTCACGCGCTCGAGGCGGTGGATGGGGGAGAGCTCGCGGAGCATCGCAGCTTCCGTCTCGGGATCGCCGTACTCGGTCCTGGAGATCGCGGCCATCCAGGGCTCTGTATTGCGGAAGAAGGTGGCGAAGTTGACGATGCCGAAGAGGTTCGCGCCTGCGGCCAGGAGGTCGGGGAAAGCGGCGAGGCCGGCCATCGTCATGTAGCCGCCGTAGGAGCCTCCTGTGATGCCGATCCGTTGCGGGTCAGCCAGCCCCGTCTTCACGACGTAGTCGACGCAAGCGGCGATGTCGTCCACCGCACCCTGTCGGAGCGCGCCGTTGTCGAGGTTCACGAAACGCTTTCCGAAGCCCGAGGAGCCGCGGACGTTCGGGGCGAGGACGGAGATCCCCTGCGAGACGAGGGCCTGGTAGTCGGAGCGGAACGAGGGACGTTCCTGTCCCTCGGGACCGCCGTGAAACGAGAGGACGAGCGGTCCCGGTCCGGACGCGCCGGCAGGCCTGTAGAGCCAGCCCGTGAGCGGCAGGCCGTCGCGCCCGGGGAAGCGGACGAGCTCCGGCTTCACGAGGGAAGCGAGGTCGATGCCGGCGTGCGGGCTCTGCGTCAGCTGGCGGAGCGAGCCCTTCGCGCGGTCGTAGACCCAGACGTCCATCGGGGCCGTCGAGCCCGAGAGGACCATCGCGAGCGTCGTCCCGTCGGGGGAGAAGACGAGGTCCGAAGCGATCTCGGACGGAAGGGCGGGCCCGGGGCGGCTTCGGCCGGTGGCGAGGTCGAAGAAGGCGAGCTCGCTCCGGCCCGCGACGTTCCACGCGAGGACGGCCGTCAGGCCCGACTCGTCGATCTCGAAACCGGAGAGCTCGGCGTCGTCGCGCGTGGCGACGATCTCGATCGGACCCGGGCGGCCGTTCGGCGCGAGGCGTCCCGGGTGAAGCCCGAGAAGCGGTTCGTCTCACGTCCTCCCGGGGTCAGGAGGCGAAGGCCCGTGCCGTCCGGCCGGGATACCCAGACCTGCTCGTTCATGCCACCGCCGGGCGCGACCGTGAAGGCCAGGAGCGCCCCGTCGGGAGACCAGCGGACCTGCCCGACCGGGTCCTCGAGGGGCGTGACGAGCTCCGGGAAGCCGCCGGCCGCCGGAATCGTCCAGACCTGCGGCTGTCCCGAGAGGTTCGAGACGAAGGCGAGGCGCGAGCCGTCGGGAGAGAAGCTCGGGGACGAGGCCCCGCCGACGCGGGCCATCGTCGCGACCCGCGTTTCGATCTCGTCGGCGGACGCGGGAAGCGCGAGAACCGAGGCGACGAGGATCGGCAGGGCGGTCGTTCGCATTCTCACCTCGTGGGGGCGACGTTCAGCCAATGTGGCATCTGCATGGGATCATCCTCCGGAAAGCGAATCCGATGCCTCACTCCCGTCCCGTCGTCGCGCTGACCCTCGGAGACCCGGCCTCGGTCGGGCCGGAGATCGTCGTACGGGCCCTCGCCACGGGTGGGCTCCACGACCTCTGCGTCCCTGTCGTCGTCGGCGACCGCCGCTTCGTCGATCGGGCGCTCGGGACGACCGGCATCTCGCTCGAGGTCGTGCCGATCGGCCGGCCCGGAGAGGCGACGGGTAGATTCGGGACAGCGGAGGTCGTCGACGTCCCGGCCTACGGGTTCGACGGGATCGAGTGGGGGCGCATCCAGGCGGCGGCGGGCCGTGCGGCATTCGAGTCGATCGGAGTCGCCATCGACCTCGCCCTCGCGTGCGATGTCGACGCCGTCGCGACCGCGCCGGTCAACAAGGAAGCCTTCCGCGCCGCGGGGGTCTCGCAGATCGGCCACACGGAGATCTTCGGCGAACGGACCGGGACGCCCGATCCGCTCACCCTGTTCGAGGTCAAGGGCCTGCGGATCTTCTTCCTCACGCGCCACCTCCCGCTCGCCGAGGCGATCCGGCGCATCACGGCCGAGCGGACCCTCGGTGTCCTCAGGCGCGCCGCTGCGGCCCTCCGAACGCTCGGCGTCCCTTCGCCCAGGCTCGCGGTCGCCGCGGTCAATCCCCACGGCGGCGAGCACGGCCTCTTCGGCGACGAGGAGGAGCGCGAGCTGGCCCCGGCCGTGGCGGCGGCGCGCGCGGACGGCATCGAGGCCCATGGGCCGCTCCCGGCCGACTCCGTCTTCTGGCATGCGGCCCAGGGGCGTTTCGACGCCGTCCTCTCGCTCTACCACGACCAGGGTCACATCGCCGCGAAGATGTACGACTTCGAGCGGACGGTCTCGATCACGTGCGGGCTGCCGTTCCTGCGCACGTCGGTCGACCACGGTACGGCCTTCGACATTGCCGGGACCGGCCGGGCGAGCGAAGTGAGCATGGTCGAGGCGGTGCGCGCCGCCGCGCGATACGCGTTCGCGGTGAGGCCGCGGCCGGCCTGATCAGCCTCCCCGCTCCAGCGCCGCGACCCGGTGCTCGACGGCGGTTGAGGCGTGGAGCCAGAGCCCGAGCGGGACGAGACCGGCCCGCCGGAACGCCGTCCGGTACCAGCGAGCCGGTCGCGGCCGGAAACCCTCCACGTCTCCCTCGAAGTCGTCCTCCGACGTGAAGGCCTCGAGCCAGAGCAGTCCCCGGGCGAAGGTGGCCATCGCGGCAAGGCCCCGGCGCACCTCGGCGTCGGAGACGTAGTGCAGGACGTCGGAGCAGACGACG
Organism: uncultured Holophagales bacterium; assembly: GCA_963696015.1. Classification (GTDB taxonomy): domain Bacteria; phylum Acidobacteriota; class Thermoanaerobaculia; order UBA5066; family UBA5066; genus UBA5066. Next base: position 697 of record CAVOJA010000015.1, on the reverse strand, counting down.
AGGTCGAACGGCCCGCGAAGCGGGAGGCTCTCGAGGTCGGAGAGGCCGCCGTGGAGGACGCCACGGCTCTCCCCCCACCGCTTCGCGGCCCACGCGCTCGGGTCGACTCCGGTGTAGCGAAGGCGGGGCCTCAGGTGAAGGAGCGCGCCGCGCCAGGGAGCCTCGCCGCAGCCGACGTCCAGGACGTTCCGGACGGGGTGCTCGAGGAGCTGCTCGGAGGCCGCCACGGCGAGCGCGGCCTTCCGGCGCACGAGCGTCCGTGCCGTGACGCGGGTCCGCGGGTCGTGGTACCAGCGGTCGTAGTAAGAAGCGTCGTAGGTCTTGTGCTCGTCCGGCGTGCGGCGGGGCATGGGCGCATTCTGCGCGACCGGGGCCCGGCGCGGCGACCCCGGCGACGTTCGGGGGTGCTGGCGGTCACGCGTCGCCGGCGATGCGGGGAGTAGACTTTCGACCCGATTCGACTGCACACCCTCGCACCCGCGAAAGGAGATTCCCGTGAAGAGCTTCCACCGACTGTCCCTCGCCGTCCTCCTCGTCCTCCCGCTCTCGGCTGCCGCGCAGTGGGAAGGCGTTCTCGACATGAAGATCAGCGGCAAAGACGTCAACGGCTCGTCGAAGGCGCTCATCGGCAAGGCGGGAGCGCGCATGCAGATCGAGATGACGAACGCCCAGCTCCAGCAGGCTCAGGGCGGCGGCA
>CAVOJA010000014.1:0-3989 GCA_963696015.1 uncultured Holophagales bacterium | reverse complement strand
GATTCCAGCGCGGCCGACACGGGGCGTTCAGGCATCCGCTTCCTCCGTCTCGTCTGTCTCCTGTGTCTCCACTGTCTCACCGCCGGTGTCCGCGCCCTCGCCGAAAAGATCGCCGGACGAGCAGGCTGCCCGGAGCGCCTTCCGTCGCCTCCGGTCCGCTTCCTTCCTCCGGATCGCCTCGGCCCGCTCCGGCTCCTCGCCCAGGAAGCGCTCCCGCGCCTCGTCCGAGCCCGCCTCGTCGATCGTGAACGCCGGCTCGATCTCGTCCTGAAGCCGCAGCTCCCACGCGTAGGCCCGCGCGGGGTGATGCCGCCAGAAAGAGCCGTGCGCGACGGCGAGGCTCGGGTCGACCGCGCACTTCTCCTCGACGCGCGACGGGAAGTACCGGGCCGCCAGGTGCGACCAGTCGTAGTCCTTCTTCCCCTCGGCCTTCGCGAGCTCCTTCCACCATTGAGCGGGCTTGTTCCAGTGTGGCGAGAGGAGCGGCCAGAGAGCGGCCGCGTTCACCATCACCCCGTCGTCCAGGTCCATCTCGAACGGCGCGTCCGCCTCGCGGCGCGGCGTGCCCGCATCGACCGGCGGTGGCCCCTTCTCGGCGATCTCCGTGAGGCTCCTCGTGAAGTCGAGCAGCTCGGCGAGCTGCTTCTGGATGTCGGCATACCGCTTCTCGGCCCGCCCCCGCTCGCGCCGGTCGGTCGACTGCCGAGCAACCTTAAGGTCTTCCACCTCGCCCTCCAGGGTGCGCAGCTCGGGCTGGAGGTGGTCCGCGAGGACGGCCTTCAGCGTGCCCGAGGTGAACCCGTGGATCGACACCCACGCCACGAAGGTCTTCCGCGCCGAGGAGAGCGGGAGGTAGATGGGTCGGTCCTCGTAGGTCTTTCGGTGAAGGCCGAAGAACGACTTCCGGAGCCACGCGCGAAGATCGTCGCCGCCGCCGACGGCCGCGCCATGCTCCGCCCAGGCGGCATGCAGCGGCGCGCAGGCGGGATGCGCGAGGCTGTCGCGGCCGGTCGCGTCCGAGAGGAAGAGGATGCCGCCGGGGAGGGTAGTGTCCGGGGCCTCTTCGAGGATTCCCTCGCCGGAAGCAGCGAACCGCCCCATTGCGACGCCGAAGGCGAAGGAGACGTGCTGGACGGGCGAGGCGGGCTCGTGGATCGGCTCGTAGGGAGGGAGCGGCGCGCCTTTGGGGCGATCGACGGAGAGCTGGGCCCAGGACTGCGCGTAGGTCCATGCGGACGGGCCGGGGCGCTGGAACTCGACGGAGGTCTCGCGGGCGGCTTCGTGCTCGGTGAAGGCGACGTCGATCGTCTCGAAGATCTCGGTGGAGTTCTCGACGGGGAAGATGGGGAGGCGATTCACGTCGCCGACCTGGAACGAGATGGTCGGGTTCAGCGACTCAAGAATGAAGCGGGACACCGTTGAGTTGAGAAGGCAGGTGACCGCCGGAACATTCTCCGGAAAGACCGACGACGCCGCGTTGCTGAAGATGCTCCGATACCTATGTGCCCGACCGGCGAATGCGTTGCCGACGGTGGTGAAGGAAAGACCCGGCACGAAGTAAGAGTCCTCGTTGCGGACCTGCTTCGAAACAGTGCCGTACTGCGACACGCATTTTTCCTTCACCTCGAGTCCGTTGTGCCTCCAGTTGATGACGTTCTCGGCCGGTTCGAGCCACCTCTTGCCCTCGGCACCGAGCACAAAGGGCACCCATGGTGAGGTCTCGCCCGACTCCGCATTGTCCTCGCTGGCCGGCCGGTTGAGCCACACGCGCTCTGAACGGACTTCGTGAATAGCGCGGGTAAACCGATCGTTGTCGCCCGTTGTGAGACCGAACCGAGCCGGGCTCCGCTCTTCCAGCTTCGGTGCCTCCGCGTATTCCCGCAGGAACTCCTCGCTCCACCAGTAAAGCAGCGGTTCCCCAGCCACGACCCTCAGCCGCGCCACCTCGAACTCGTACCGCCCCACCTGCGCCAGCAGCGCCACGCGCTTGCGTTCCGTCCGTTCGCGGTCGTACGACTTGTCCGTCAGGGGCGTGGGCTGAAGCGCGAGGCTCGGGAGGCCGGTCGGCGGCGTCTTCCGGAAGACGCTCATCGCGGCCGCAAGGACCTCGTTGGGCACTTCGTCGAACGCCCCGCGGTCGACGTCGCCGATCAAGCGCAGGTCGTACGTCGTCAGGAGGTGCTCGCGGAGGGCCTGGTACTGCGCGGTGAACATCCAGCCGCGCATCGTCACGAGCGCAGACACACCCCCATGCCTCGCGAGGTCGAGCGCCCTCTCGAGGAACGCCGCATAGAGGTCGGCCTTCCCGCGCGGGTAGACCCGTCCGAGATACCCGGCCTCGGACATCCGGCTCGTTCCCTGGTACGGCGGGTTCCCGACGACCACATCGTACGTCCCGCTCTTCACGATCCGGAGGAACCGGAGCCCGGCAGCGAGCGCCTCGCCGTCGAGCCGGAGGCCGAGGTCGTCCTCGCCGCGATGCCGGCCGAGAAAGCCCTCGATCTTGTCGAGGATCGAGGCGCGGACGGCGTCGTAATCGAGCTTCACCTGGGCGGGCGGATCGACCCCGAAGAGCTTCCGCTGCACAGGTTCCAGCGGCGAACTGCCCGCTGCTTTCCGGATCGCCTCCTCCACCGCCTCGTCCACCTTCAGAAGCGTGCCGAGGTGGTCGACCCCGGAGAGGGCCGTCAGGACGGCGTCGGTCAGCTCGTGCGGAACTCCCGCCTCCGCCTTCAGCTCGTCGCGCAGGCTCACGAGGGCCGGGTCGCCCGGAGGGAGGTTCGCGAGGCCGAGGGCGGGGGCGACGAGGTTCAATTCGCGCGGCCGGGCGTTTCCATCGACGGCCCGGGCCTTGAGATAGAGCCCGGCGGCCGCGATCTGGACGGCCCGCGGGTCGATGTCGACGCCGAAGAGGTTCCTCTCGAGGATCTTCTCGGCGATCTGCCGCTCGTTCCACGTCTCGCCCCGGTGGCGCGCTTCCTCGCGGTAGAGCGCCGCGAGGTGGTCGAATGCCGAGACGAGGAAGTGCCCCGAGCCGCAGGCCGGGTCGAGGAGCTTCACGTCGCGGATGGAGGTCGGCGTCCCTTCCGGCACGTCCTCCGGGGCGGGCTTCGGCACCCACCATTTCCAAAGCTCCTCGAGCCCCTCCGCGACGGCCATCGGCTCCATCGCCGCGATCTCGTCTTTCGCGCGCGCCTCGCGCCAGGCAGCGCGGCGCACCTCGAGCGACGGGAGTACCTCCTCCGCGTCGGGCGTCCAGCCGTTTTTTCGGCAGATCGCGAGCCAGAGGTCGCCGAGGCTGTTCTGGAGGAGCCACTCCACCATGTAGCGCTCGGTGAACATCTGGGTCTTGCTCGCGATCTCGTGCGGCGCCACCTTTCCGCCGCCGTTCACCTTCGCGTCGAGCGCCTCCCGCTCGGGGTCGTTCCAGTACTGGTAGACCCAGCCGAGGGCCGTGTCGTCGTCCCACGCGGGCGCGAGGTCCGGCTCGTCCAGGGCCTCGACGACGGCCCGGAGGGTGGGAAGGGGAACGGGAATCAGCGCCGAGACGCCCACCTCGCCGAAGAGGCCCGGGAGGTCGAGCGCCAGCTCGTCGAAGAGGAGCTTCAGGAGGAACGGATACCCCTCGGCCGGGTCGCCGGTGTCGATCGTGAGCCCCGGCGCGAACTGTCCCAGCTCCCGGAAGCCCTGGCTGCGCCATCCGCCCGTGAGGACCAGCGGCCGCGAAAGGCCGAGCGCCTCGAGCCGCCTCACGAAGACGAACCGGTTGAGGAGCGTGGACGCGGCCTCCTTCACGGCCCCCTCGAGCGCCCTCTTACGAATCTCCTCTTTCCCCGCCGCATCCCTCGCGCGCCCGGCCCGGACCTTCTCCTCGAGGAACGCCTCCAGCCGCCCCCGCTTGATCGCCGCCGCCTCGCTCAGCCCCGACCGCGCCACCGGCAACGTCAGCCGGTACTCGGCAACGACGGCCGCGTGGAGGTCGGCCAGGA
>CAVOJA010000013.1:0-3527 GCA_963696015.1 uncultured Holophagales bacterium | reverse complement strand
TGACGCCCGAGTACTCGGCCTCCAAGCCGGGCGTTCCACGCGTGCTGCTTTCGCGCAGTTCCGCCGGCCGCTTCGTGAGCTACTTCGGCGACGTCCACCCGTCCTACTTCGGCAATGTCGTGAAAGCGATGGGGAGCGCGAAGCAGGGCTACCCGGTGGTGTCGCGGGTCTTGTTGAAGAATCCTCCCGTGAATGCGTCAATGCCGAAGGACTTCTTCAAAACCCTTGACGATCAGTTGCTCGCGACGGTCCACAAGGTCGAGCGGCTTACGCCGACCATCGTCGAAGTCATCATTCGCGCGCCGCTCGCCGCGAGGAAATTCCAGCCGGGACAGTTCTATCGCCTGCAGAACTTCGAGGCTCTCGCGCCGCTCGCCGCCGGAACGCGCATGCAGATGGAAGGGCTCGCGCTCACCGGCGCCTGGGTGGACCGCGAACGCGGCCTGGTTTCGACGAAGTTCTTCAACGAGGCGTGCGATCTCTCGAACGACGAGAGGGGCAGGTGGTCGAGGACGAAGAAGCGCTCGACCCCCTTGAGCCACATTTCCATCTCGAACAGGTAGTCGTACTTGACGCGGTTCGAGAAGAGCGCGGACGTCTCGAGCACCGTGAATCGCGGCATGGCTGTTTCCAGTTTACGCTGGGCGGTGCACCCGACGGCGCGGAATTCCTCGTGGGCTTCCCTTCCCGGAGGGACCGGCCTCAGCGCGATCCGGGGACGAGCCCGGGAGGAGCGCCACGGCCCTCCTCGCGGACGCGAACGGAGAGGAGCCGGTCGTTCTGCTCGATCCGCTCGACGACGTCCATCCCCGCCATGACTTCGCCGAACACCGTGTAGGCGCCGTCGAGGTGCGGCTGACGGGAGAGCGTCACGAACCACTGTGACCCGCCCGTGTCCGGGCCCGAGAGCGCCATGCCGACCCTCCCGCGAACGTACGGCAGCGGGTTCAGCTCGTCTCTCAGGGCGTACGGCGGACCTCCGGTCCCGTCGCCCCTGGGGTCCCCGCCCTGGACGACGAAATCGGGGACGACGCGGTGGATCGTGGTGCCGTCGAAGAAACCCTCGCGCGCGAGTCCGACGAAACTCCCGACGGTCATCGGGGCCTCGCGCGGAAGGAGCTCGACCTCGAACGAGCCCCGCGTCGTCGAGACCGTCGCGACGAGGCGACCGCTCTCGCCGAGCTGCGCGAGGCGCCGGTAGCCGGCGCTCGAGAGACGCGTGGCGAACGGATGGCGGGCGAACGTGCCGGGATCCTCGCCGCACGTCTCGACGAGGAGACGTCGCGCCCGGACGCGCACGAGGTCGTCGGCGTCGTCCCGCCGCGCCGCCAGGAGCGTGCACCCTCCCTCCACCAGCGACGCCGCGGCGTCGAGCGCCGACGCGACGACGTCGGCCTCGTGGGAGTCGAGGGCCGAGGCGTAGGCAGCGCGCCAGGCCGGCTGGACCACGGCATCCGCCCCCGGACCCGATGCGAGAGGTGCGGCGATGTCGAGCGCCACGGCCCGAACGCTTCCATCGGTGTCGGCGAGCGCCCTCACGAGATACGAGGCGAGCGCTGGCGCGGCGTCCCGCGGGAGGCGCGAGATCGCCTCCATCCGGACCCGGGCGGCCGGGTCCGCGAGGAGAACGTCGAGCCATGGCGCGAGCCGCACGGCCGGGAGGAGCGGTATCGCCTCGGCCGCTCCGAGGCGGAGATCGAGGAGACCCAACCCACCCGGGGGGAACGCGAGCGCCAGGGCCCGGTCGGGGTCTCCCGCCGCGAGGCTCGCGAGGGCGACGCCCCCTCGCCGGCCCCCCTCGGCGGTCACAGACGCCAGCAGCTCCTGGACCGGCGCTTCACCGGCGAACCGGCGAAGGAGCGTGAGCGCAGCCAGGGCGACCCCCGGGTGTCCGTCGGCCAGCCTCCGGACGGCCACGTCGAGTCTCGGATCCCGGGCGCCAGGGCCTTCGGGCTGCTCCGAAGGCCCTTTCACGAACCACTTCCCCGAGCTGTCCTTCGACATGGAGTAGGGCGGTCCGTTCCGTCGTCCAGGGTCGGGAGCCGGCGGGGGTGCAGGGCTCATGCCCGCCAGCCGGTCGATGGCGAGAAGAGCCTGGATCGTCGCGCCGGGAGGCGAGCCACCCGCACGCTCCAGAAGTCGGGGGGACGAGCGTTCGTCCCCGAGAAGCCCGAGCCCGCGAGCCGCCCACGCCACGATCGCCGGATCGGTGTCGTCCAGGAGGCCGCGAAGAGCGTCCTCCGAGCCGGGACGGGGAGCGCGGGCGAGCGCCCAGGCGGCTGACTTTCGGGTCTCGGCGTCCCCGTCCTCGAGCGCCGCCGCGAGCAGCGGAACGAAGTCCGGGTCCTTCGATCGGTACAGGGCGAGCGCCGCCGCGGCGCGCGGGCCTGTGGTTCCCGCGAGAATGGCCCGAAGCGCCCGCTCCGCTTCCGGACCACCGATCCGGCCGAGCGCGGTTGCGACCGCCGCTGCGGTCTCGCCGTCGGAGTCTGAAAGGGCGGACACGAGGCCCGGCACCAGCCGCCGGTCACCCGAGATTCCGGAGGCGAACGCGGCGGCGCGCCGGACCGAACGGTCCGGATCTCGAAGAAGAACAGGGAGGTAGATCGAGGCTTCCACGTCGCGGAGGCGCCCGCAGGTGAGGGCGGCGCGGCTGCGCACCCACGGGTCCTTCGAGGCGGAGGCCCGGCCGACGACGATCGGGTCGTAGTCGCGCCGGTCCTCGACCTGAAGCAGTTCCGCCACGAGGGAGATCCTGTTCTCGCGCGTCGCCTCGGCCGGCCCGCCCCGGCCGAGGCCGGCGCACGCTGTCAGGACGAGGACCAGGACGAAGACGCCGAGGATCCCCGTGACCCGTGACGGACGCGGGCTACGGCCCGCAGACGTTCGCAACCTGGCCGGCGGCGAACCCTGGCACCCGGCGGGCCGGTGGGTCATGGCGCCTCAGAGCCCGAGGAGGAGGCGTTCCCCGAGGATCGGCGGGAGGCCGGCCCTGAGGATCTTCCTGCGGGTCGTCCTCACGTCGTACGGAACGCGGTCGAAGGTCACCGTCCGCTCTTCCGAGTCGAAGATCGCGTAGCTCGCCCTCGGGTTCCTGTCCCGGGGTTGTCCCACGGAACCCGGGTTGACGAGATAACTCTTCCCCGGCTCGAGGAAGAGCTTCCTGCGGCTCCCTCGCACGGCCTCGACGAGGATTCCGTCCGGTTCGAGCGTGAAGATCGACGGGATGTGGCTGTGCCCGAAGAAGGACACGGAGACGGCCGGCGCGACGCGGTTCATGTGAACGAAGTTCACCTGGGCGTCCCAGTCGGAAAAGATGTAGGCGTCCTCGTCGAGCGGCGAGCCGTGGCAGATCGCGAACGCCTCGTCCACGAGGATCGGTCCGCACGGAAGGCGCCTCAGGAACTCCAGGTTCTCCTTCGAAAGGCGCTCGGTGGTCCAGCGCGCGGCAAAGAGCGCCGGGGGGTTGAACATCTCTCCCGAGTCGATCCCGGCGACGACCTTGTCGTGGTTGCCGCGGATCGACG
>CAVOJA010000012.1:0-3974 GCA_963696015.1 uncultured Holophagales bacterium | reverse complement strand
CCAGCCGCTCCACGCGAACCCCGACCAGAACAACGCGGACGTCTGGGCGCGGAACGTCGGGCCGGAGCGCGAGAGCCGCGGCTTCGCCTGGCGCCGGATCGACAAGCCGGGCGGACGAATCGCCTTCGGGAGCGACTGGCCCGTCGTCACTCCCGACGTCTTCCGCGGGATGTACTGCGCCGTCGCGCGGAAGACGCGTGAGGGGAAGCCCGAAGGAGGCTGGCAGCCGCAGCTCGCGGTGAGCGCCGAGAGCGCCCTCCGCCACTACACGATCGACGCGGCGTACGCCGGCTTCGCGGAGAAGGAGCGGGGCTCGATCGCCGTCGGCAGGAGGGCCGACCTCGTCGTCCTCTCCCGCGACGTCCTCTCCGGCCCGCCGGAAGAGATCCTGAAGACGAAGGCCCTCCTGACGCTCTTCGGGGGGAAGCCGGTCTGGCGAGACCCCGAGCTCAGGTAGGCCCCGGCCAGGGTCGCCAAGCTGACCTGGACGCAGGCGGGTGGCACGAAGCGCGGGCCTGCGGTCTTCGTGTTCGCCCCCGACGGGAAGAGCGTCCACGGCTACTGGTGGTACGACACGGACAACGCGAAGCTGAAGCCCGAGTCCCTCCCGACGCTCGACGAGGTCGTCCGCCTCCTCTCCTCCGAGCCGGCCTGGTCCCTCCTCGTCGAGGGGCACACCGACTCGACGAGCACGGCGGCCCACAACCAGGCTCTCCCGGAGCAGCGCGCGAGCTCGTGATGAGGTCGGAGGCCGCCCCCGGGGTCAGAGCGCCGCGGCGAGCCGCGTGCCCTGGTCGATGGCGCGCTTCGCGTCGAGCTCGGCCGCCACGTCCGCTCCCCCGATGAGGTGCACCCGGACGCCGGCGTCCCGGAGCGGGGCCTCCAGGTCGCGGAGGGGCTCCTGGCCCGTGCAGAGGACGACGTTGTCGACCTCGAGGAGCCTCGTCCTCTCCCCCTTCTCCCCGAAGCTCACGGTGAGCCCGCGGTCGTCGATCCGGTCGTAACGGACGCCGGCGATCATCTCGACGTCCTTCATCTTCAGCGCGGCGCGGTGGATCCAGCCCGTCGTCTTCGCGAGGCCGGCGCCGGGGCGCGTCTTCTTCCGCTGGAGGAGGCAGACCTTCCGCGCTGGCGGCGCCGGCCGCGGCTTCGTCACGCCGCCCGGGGAGACCTCGGGATCGGCGACGCCCCATTCCTCCATCCAGCGCGCCAGGTCCGGGCCCTCCGTCCCCTGCGGCCTTTCGCCGTGGACGAGGAATTCCGCCACGTCGAAGCCGATTCCCCCCGCGCCGACGACGGCGACGGACTTCCCCGCCGGCTTCCCGCGAAGGAGGACGTCGACGTAGGAGAGGACCATCGGGTGGTCCTGCCCCGGGATCCGCGGGTCCCGCGGGACGACGCCGGTCGCGAGGACCACGTCGTCGTACTTTCCCGCAGCCAGGTCGCCTGCGCTCGCGCGGGCCCCGAGGTGCAGCGCGACGCCGGTCGTCCGGACCTTCCCCGCGAAGTACCGCAGCGTCTCGGCAAACTCCTCTTTCCCGGGGACCCGCATCGCCATCCGGAACTGGCCGCCGATCTCCTCCGCCGCCTCGAAGAGGTGGACGTCGTGTCCCCTCTCCGCGAGGACCGTGGCGCAGGAGAGACCGGCCGGCCCCGCTCCGACGACGGCGATCCGCTTCCGCGCGCGAGCGTGCGGCAGGACCAGCTCCGTCTCGTGGCACGCCCGGGGGTTCACGAGGCAGGAGGCGAGCTTCCGGCTGAAGACGTGGTCGAGGCACGCCTGGTTGCAGGCGATGCACGTGTTGATCTCCGCGGCGCGCCCCTCGCCCGCCTTCCTCACGAACTCCGGGTCGGCGAGGAGCGGGCGGGCCATCGACACCATGTCGGCGGAGCCCTCGGCGAGGATCCGCTCCGCGACCTCTGGGACGTTGATCCGGTTCGTCGTGCAGAGCGGGATGCCGACCTGCCCCTTCAGCTTCCGGGTCACCCACGCGAACGCCGCCCGCGGGACGCTCGTCGCGATCGTAGGCACGCGGGCCTCGTGCCAGCCGATCCCCGTGTTGAGGATCGTGGCGCCGGCAGCCTCGACCGCCTTCGCGAGCTGAACGACCTCGGGCCAGCTGCTGCCGTCCGGGACGAGGTCGAGCATCGAGATCCGGTAGATCACGATGAAGTCGCGCCCGACCGCCTCGCGCAGCCTCGAGACGATCTCCACCGGTAGGCGCATCCGGTTCTCCCAGCTGCCCCCCCACCGGTCCGTCCGGCGGTTCGTGCGGGTGACGAGGAACTCGTTGACGAAGTAGCCCTCGGAGCCCATCACCTCGACTCCGTCGTAGCCCGCCTCGCGCGCGAGGACGCCCGCGCGGACGAACGCGCGAATCTGCCTCTCGACGCCCGCCGCCGAGAGGGCGCGCGGCGTGAACGGGTTGATCGGCGCCTTGATCCGGGACGGGGCGACGGAGAAGGGCGAGTAGCCGTAGCGGCCCGCGTGGAGGATCTGGAGCGCGATCTTCCCGCCTTCGCCGTGGACGGCCCCCGTGATCGTCCGGTGCGCCCGGGCGGCGCTCGCGCTCGCGAGGCGGCCGCCGAAGGGAGTGAGCCACCCCTCGACGTTCGGCGCGAAGCCGCCGGTGACGATGAGCCCGACACCGCCCCGCGCCCGCTCGGCGAAGTACGCGGCGAGGCGCGGGAAGGCCGAGCGGCGATCCTCGAGGCCCGTGTGCATCGAGCCCATCAGGACCCGGTTCCGGAGCGTCGTGAAGCCGAGGTCGAGAGGCGCCAGGAGGTGGGGGTACGGGTGCATCGAACGATTATCGGGCCGGCGTCGGCCGGGCCCGCGCGGCGAGGAGGAAGAGCGCCCCCGCGGTGCGCCCGGCGAGGATCGCCGAGGTGGCGACGAGCGCGGCCGGGACGTCGCTGAACCGGATGCCCGCGAAGAGCGTGGCGGCGAGGACCGCCAGCTCGACGAGCGTCCCCAGCGTGATGAGCCGGGTCGTCCGGAGCAGGACGAGGCGGGCCACGGAAGGAAGACCGCCACCGCGAGCTGCGCCCGGTCCGCGACGGACGGGGGGAGCGCGAGGACCCGCGCGGCGAGTGCCTCGAAGACCGGCGGGAAGGCGACGAGGGCCATCGCCACGGTCACGCCGCCGTTCATCAGCGTCGAGAACCGCCGGACGCGCGCGAGCAACGTCGAACTGACCGAGGCTTTCGTGCAGGACCACAAGGGCGCGAAATCCGGCCCGCACGCGCTGCTCGCCGTGCGGGACACGGGATGCGGGCTGGACAAGGAAACGATCTCGCACCTCTTCGAGCCGTTCTTCACGACCAAGGAGCGCGGGAAGGGCACGGGGCTCGGCCTCTCGACCGTGTACGGCATCGTCAAGCAGAGCGGCGGCCACATCGACATCGAGAGCGCGGTCGGGAAAGGGACGACGGTCAGGATATACTTCCCCAGGGTTTCGGAGAAGCCCGCGGAGAATCGGCAACAGGGCACGTAAGCCGGTTCACTCCCCTCGTTCCTGTACGGGATGGGTAGAAGAAAAGGTGGTGGAGGAGAAGGGGATTGAACCCTCGACCCCCACGTTGCGAACGTGGTGCTCTCCCAGCTGAGCTACTCCCCCACCTTGTAAACGGTTATTCTCCACGATCCGCACGATCCTGTCAAAGCAAAACCGTTCTCGCGAGCCCGAAAATCGGAGTGCTTTGCCGTTTCGGGGAAGCGCCGGCAGGAACCAATACCGGATACCCAAATCTAGCCGAATCAAAAAGCAAAAAAGGGCCGAAAACGATAAAGTTTTCCTCGCACCGTCCGATAAGGTTCATATGAATTCGGCCGGAAAGAACAACGGCTTTACCCTCGTTGAGCTCACGATAGCCGTGGCGATCATCGGAATCCTTGCGGCCATCGCAAGCCAGGACGACGTCCTCCGGGCCAACGACGGCGCCTTCCTCGGCAGGGCATCGACCTACACGAA
>CAVOJA010000011.1:0-7069 GCA_963696015.1 uncultured Holophagales bacterium | reverse complement strand
CAAGGCCATCAACGAGGCGTCGGCGCGGGAGAAGTCGATAAGGCACGGTCACCCGTCGACGCTGCACCTCTGGTGGGCGCGGCGGCCGCTGGCGGCGGCGCGGGCGGTCATCTTTGCGCAGATGGTCGACGATCCGTCTTCCCTCCCGGACCTCTTCCCGACCGCGAAGAAGCAGGAGAAGGAACGGCAGCGGCTCTTCCGGATCATCGAGGAGCTGGTGAAGTGGGAGAACACGACGAACGAGACCGTCCTCCAGGCGGCCCGCAACGAGATCTGGGAGAGCTGGCGGCGGGCCTGCGCCGACAACGCCGACCACCCGCGGGCGAAGGAGCTGTTCGACCGGCACAAGCTCCCCGCCTTCCACGACCCGTTCGCGGGGGGCGGGTCGCTCCCGCTCGAGGCGCAGCGGCTCGGCCTCGAGGCATACGCGAGCGACCTGAACCCCGTCGCCGTCCTGATCAACAAGGCGATGATCGAGATCCCGCCGAAGTTCGCGGGCCGCCCGCCGGTGAACCCCGAGTCGCGGAAGAATCCCGACCTCATCGCCCGCGAGTGGAAGGGGGCGCAGGGCCTCGCCGAGGACGTCCGCTACTACGGCAAGTGGATGCGCGACGAGGCCGAGAAGCGGATCGGCCACCTTTATCCGAAGATCGAGGTGACGTCCGAGATGGCGAAGGGGCGTCCCGACCTGAAGCCGTACGTCGGGAAGAAGCTGACCGTCATCGCCTGGCTCTGGGCGAGGACGGTGAAGAGCCCGAACCCGGCGTTCGCGAAGGTGGACGTGCCGCTGGCTTCGACCTTCATGCTCTCGACGAAGGAGGGAAAGGAAGCCTACGTCGAGCCGGTCATCGAGGATGGGGGATACCGGTTCACGGTGAAGGTGGGGAAGCCGAAGAAGGCGGAGGCGGCGAAGAACGGGACGAAGCTGGCGCGGGCGAACTTCCTCTGCTTGATGTCGGGAGCGCCAGTTTCAGGGGACTACATCAAGGCTGAAGGGCAGGCGGGCCGAATCGGGGCGCGGATGATGGCGATAGTTGCGGAAGGGGAACGCGGTCGCGTGTACCTCGCACCGACGCCGGAGCACGAGACCGCGGCCCGAATGGCGAAACCGGCTTGGAGACCCGAGGGCGATGTCCCCGCGAGACTGACAGGCGGCACCTGCGTGCCCTATGGCTTTGCGACATGGGGTGATCTGTTCACGTCTCGCCAACTCACCGCGTTGACAACCTTCTCGGACCTGGTTCAGGAGGCCCGTGAGATGGTGGAGCGGGACATTGCCGGCGCAGGCACGGTAGAACCCGCGGTGAATCCGACGGGCTCAGGTTCGCCCGACATTAGGTATGGCGACGCCGTCGCCACTTACCTGGCGTTGTCTACCGACCGGCTGGCGGATCGGAACTCTTCCCTGTGCGGATGGGATCTGGCCCAAGCCGCGCGCGGAAGAGAGGCCACCGTTCGGAATGTCTTCGCACGGCAGGCCCTCCCGATGGTGTGGGATTTTGTCGAGGTCGCCATCCTCTCTGATACCGCCGGAAGCTTCGATAGCGCTGCCAGGGCGGTGTTGCGCGTAGTCGAGCGCCTGCAGGCCACGATTGGAGGGAGGGGGATACAAGCGGACGCAGCAACGCAGTCCCTTCCTGCCTGTGTCGTGTCGACCGATCCACCCTACTACGACAACATCGGTTACGCGGACCTCTCCGATTTCTTCTACGTCTGGCTTCGGCCCGCTCTTCGCAGAGTGTTCCCAGATCTCTTTTCCACCCTCGCCGTGCCAAAGGAACGGGAGCTGGTGGCGACGCCCCATCGTCATGGGAGCAAGGAGAATGCTGAGGCATTCTTCTTGAGCGGAATGACGGCTGCCATGCACCGTCTGACAAAGGAGGGGCATCCAGCCTTCCCAGTAACGATCTATTACGCGTTCAAGCAAGCGGAGAGCGATGGCGCCGAGGGTAATGCGAGTACGGGGTGGGAGACTTTCCTGGATGCAGTGATTCGTGCCGGCTTTGGCGTAAGCGGAACGTGGCCGATGCGCACGGAGCTTGGCAACCGAATGATTGGCAACGACACAAATGCCCTCGCGTCCAGCATCGTCCTCGTCTGCCGCCCCCGCCCCGCCGGCGCCCCCGCCGCCACTCGTCGCGAGTTCGTCACCGCCCTCAAAGCGGAGCTTCCCTCCGCCCTCGCCCACCTCCAGCGCGGGAACATCGCGCCCGTCGACCTCGCGCAGGCCGCGATCGGGCCGGGCATGGCCGTCTACACGCGCTACTCGAAGGTTCTCGACGCCGAAGGGAAACCGCTCTCCGTTCGCGAGGCACTGGCCCTCATCAACCAGACCCTCGACGAGGCGCTGGCCGAGCAGGAAGGGGACTTCGACTCCGACACCCGCTGGGCGCTGACCTGGTTCGAGCAGTCGGGATTCGCCGAGGGTGAATACGGCGTTGCCGAACAGCTCTCCAAGTCGAAGAACACGAGCGTCGCGGGAATGGTCGACGCGGGCATCCTGAAGTCGAGCCGCGGGAAGGTCCGGCTCCTGAAGCCGGCCGAGCTCCCCGCGACCTGGGACCCGGCGACCGACCCGCGCCTGACGGCGTGGGAGATGGTCCACCATCTGATCCGCGTCCTCGAAGCGGGGGGCGAGTCCGCCGCCGCACAGCTCGCCGCGAAGCTGAAGAGCAAGGCGGAGATCGCCCGCGAGCTGGCCTACCGCCTCTACACCGTCTGCGAGAGGAAGAAGCGGGCACCCGAGGCGCTCTCGTACAACGCCCTCGTCCAGAGCTGGCCGGAGATCCTCCGGCTCGCTCGGGAGGGCGGGAGCCGCGAGGCCGCCCAGGGCGGACTATTCTCAGCGGCCGAGGAATAGCCGATGCAGATCGAAGGACTCGAGCTGAAGAACTACCGCCTCTTCCGGAGCGCGAGCTTTGCCGGTCTGCCGCCGATGGCCGTGGTGGTCGGGGCCAACGGTTCGGGAAAGACAACGCTTTTTGACGTCTTCAGCTTCCTCAAGGAGTCGCTTCTCGAGAACGTCGGGGCGGCTGTCGCCCGGCGAGGGGGTCTCCGGGAGCTGGCGAGCCGCGGCGAAGACGGTCCCATCGAGATCACGGTCAAGTTCCGCGAGAGCGGCGGCCGGCTTGCGACCTATCAGCTCGCGATCGGGTCCGATCAGGGCCGCCCTGTCGTCCAGAACGAGGACCTGCGGTTCCGGAGAGGCCGATACGGCCAGCCCTGGCGTTTCGTCGACTTCTCCCGCGGTCGGGGAACCGCCATCACGAACGAGGCGGCCTACGGGCACGAGGGCGCGGTCGAGGAGAGGAAAGAGTACGTCCTCGACGATCCGAGCCTCCTCGCCATCAAGGGCCTGGGGCAGTTCAAGGAGTTTCGCGTCGTCGCGGAGTTCCGGAGCCTGATCGAGAACTGGCAGATCTCCGACTTCCACATCAACGACGCGCGTCCGAGCACCGACGCCGGGTATGCGGAGCACCTTTCCAGCCGGGGCGAGAACGTCGCGCAGGTGGCGCAGTACCTCTTCGAGCACCACCCGGATCGGTTCCAGCGCGTTCTCGACGTGATGCGCCAGCGCGTCCCCGGGGTCGACAGAGTGGAGGCGAAACCGACGGAGGATGGCCGGCTGGTCCTGCGGTTTCAGGACGGGAGCTTCAAGGACCCCTTCATCGCGCGCTACGTCTCCGACGGCACGATCAAGATGTTCGCCTACCTCGTGCTCCTCTACGACCCGAAGCCGCATCCGCTCCTGGCGATCGAGGAGCCCGAGAACCAGCTCTACCCGGAGCTTCTCCACGAGCTGGTGGAGGAGTTCCGGGACTACGCGCGACGTGGCGGGCAGGTCTTCGTTTCCACCCACTCTCCCGACTTTCTCAACGGCGCGGAGCTCGAAGAGATCTACTGGCTGGTCAAGCGGGGCGGCTTTACCGAGGTGCGACGGGCCTCGGAGAGCGAGCTCCTCCGGAACCTCGTCGAGGCGGGGGACCTTCCGGGGGCTCTCTGGAAGCAGGGCCTCTTCGAGGGGGCCGGCCTCAAGTGAACCGGATCGTCTTCCTGCTCGAGGAGCGCTCGATGAAGGTCCTCCTCGACGGACTCCTGCCTCGCCTCTATCCGGATCTCTCGTTTCTCTGCGTCCCCCACGAGGGGAAGCAGGACCTGGAGAAGAGCGTTCCGCGGAAGCTCCGGGGCTGGCGTGAGCCCGGCGTCCGGTTCGTCGTCCTGAGGGACGGCGACGGCGACGACGACGACTGCCACGCCGTCAAGCGGCGGCTGGCCGACCTCTGCGCAGAGAGCGGCCGACCGGATGCCCTGGTGCGGATCGCCTGTCAGGAGCTGGAAGCGTGGTACCTGGGGGATCCAGAGGGGCTGGCGGAGGCCTTCGGAAACCCGAGGCTCGCCGGGATCGGCTCCCGCGCACGGTTCAGGGTCCCCGACACGGTCGTCCACCCCTCGGCCGAGGTGCGGAAGCTCGTGCCTCAGTTCCAGAAGGTCTCCGGGGCCAGAACGATGGGGCCAGCTCTCTCGAGGGATCGGAGTCGTTCTCGCAGCTTCCAGGTGCTTCTCGAGGGGATCGATCGGCTGGTTGCGGGGATGTCGTCGTCGCAGGAAGCGGAAGGAACAGCCTGATGGCACTGAGCAACCAGGAACGCGTCGGCAAGGCGATGGACCTCCTTCGGGCGGGGCTCGCTCCGTTCGTCGAGCGGGAGCTGAAGAACGCGCACGGGGAACGGGCCCGGGCGGAGGCGCTGAAACTCTTGGGCGACGAGCCGAATGCCGCAAAGCGCCCGCTCGCCGACTGGGACGTGGCGGCCCTTCTGAAGGTGATGCGGAACGCCTGGACCGACGTCTTTGGGCACGTCCTCGGCCGGGCGGAGCGGACGCTCGTTCACGAGCTGGGCGACTGGCGAAACGACTGGGCACACCAGAAGGCGCTCTCGAGCGATGACGCGGACCGGGCGCTCGACTCGATGAGCCGGCTTCTCACGGCCATCTCGGCGCCGCAGTCCGACGAGGTGGGGAAAATGAAGCTCGAGCTGCGCCGCCTCGTCTACGACGAGCAGGTGCGCGGCGAGAAGCGGAAGGCGGGGGGCTCGCTCATCGACGTCGCCGCGAGCGGCTCCCTGAAGCCCTGGCGCGAGGTCGTGACGCCGCACGCGGACGTGGCGAGCGGCGGCTACCAGCAGGCCGAGTTCGCGGCGGACCTCTGGCAGGTACACCTCGGCGAGGGGACTCCCGAGTATCGCGACCCGGTGGAGTTCTTCCGCCGGACCTACCTCACCGAGAGTCTCCGGCAGCTCCTCGTCAACGGCGTCAAGCGGATCTACGGCAAGGGGGGCGACCCGGTGGTGCAGCTGCAGACGAACTTCGGGGGCGGCAAGACGCACTCGATGCTCGCGCTCTACCACCTCTTCTCCGGCGTCTCGGCCAAGAGCCTGCCGGGCATCGAGGCCGTGCTCGCCGAAGCGGGGGTGAAGGGTGTCCCGGCGGCGAAGCGCGTCGTCCTCGTGGGAAACAAGATCTCGCCCGGCAACCCGGTCACGAAGCCGGACGGCACAGTGATCCGGACGCTCTGGGGTGAGCTGGCGTACCAGCTGGGCGGCAAGAAGGCCTTCGCGAGGGTCAAGGCGGACGACGAGAAGGCGACGAGCCCGGGGGACGCGCTCAGGGAGCTGTTCAAGGAGTACGGGCCGTGCCTCGTCCTGATCGACGAGTGGGTCGCTTACGCCCGGCAGCTCCACGACCAGAGCGACCTCCCCGCCGGGGGCTTCGAGACGCAGTTCTCGTTCGCGCAGGTCCTCACCGAATCAGCGAAGCTCGCGAAGAACTGCCTCCTCGTCATCTCGCTCCCGGCCTCCGACACGACCGGCTCACCCCACACCCAGACCGACGACGTCGAGGTGGGGGGCGTCCGTGGACGCGAGGCTCTCGACCGGCTCCGGAACGTGGTGGGGCGGCTCGAGGCGTCGTGGCGGCCGGCCACGTCGGACGAGGGGTTCGAGATCGTGAGGCGGCGCCTCTTCGAGCCGCTCGACGGAGCAGCCAGCTTCACTCAGCGCGACCTGACGGCTCGGGCCTTCGGTGACCTCTACCGGGCGCAGAGCGCGGAGTTCCCGCCCGAATGCCGGACGGCCGACTACGAGAAGCGGATCCAGGCGGCCTATCCCATTCACCCGGAGATCTTCGACAGGCTCTACGCCGACTGGTCGACGCTCGCGAAGTTCCAGCGGACACGTCCTGGTGGGGCTGCGCACCGAGCGCGGGGTCGAGGTCGAGGCGGCCGCGTACGAGCCGACCAAGTCCTTCCGCCAGGTGGTCCGCGCCCTCCGCCGGGGGGACCGGGTCAGGGTGCTGGGCGAGGTGCGGGAGGACCGGGGAACGCTGAACATCGAGAAGCTGGAAGTGCTCGGCCTCGCCCCCTCCCGCGTCAAGACGGCCAATCCCCTCTGCCCGTGCGGCCGGCGCATGAAGTCGGCGGGGGCCGGCCAGGGCTACCGCTGCCGGGCGTGCGGGACCAAGGCGAAGGAGGCCGTGACGGTGCCGGAGGAGCGCACGCTGAGGCCAGGATGGTACGAGCCGCCGGTGTGCGCCCGCCGCCACCTCTCCAAGCCCCTCAAGCGCATGGACCTCCCCCATCGACAGTAGACGGACGGTCTCACCGACAAATATTTATCAAGCCCGCCCGATGGCTCGGCCGATGGGAGCTCTCTCCCTAACCAACTAGGAGAATGATCTGGTGAGAGAAGTCGTCATATTGAGCGCCGTCCGGACCCCGGTCGGCAAGTTCGGAGGCTCACTGAAGAACTTCACCGCCCCCCAGCTGGGGGCGATGGTCATCGCCGAGGCGGTGAAGCGGGCCGCGGTGGCCGGCCAGGACGTCCAGGAATGCATCATGGGCATCGTGCTGCCGGCGGCGACGACAGAACCCCGCCCGCCAGGCCGCGCTGATGGCCGGCCTTCCGATCGAGATTGGCTCGTTCAACGTGAACAAGGTGTGCGGCTCCGGCCTCAAGTCGGTGATGCTCGCCGCCAACTCCGTGCGGGCCGGCGAGCACGAACTGCTGGTGGCCGG
>CAVOJA010000010.1:0-5415 GCA_963696015.1 uncultured Holophagales bacterium | reverse complement strand
GTTCGATCCCCTTCGGGCGCGGGCCGGCCTCCGCCTCGGCGCGGTGCCGGTGGCCGCGATCGCCGCCGCTCACCTCACTCCTCCGCCGGCGCGGACGCCGAGAGGAGCTGCGACTTCAGGAGAAAGCTCCCCGCCGTCGCGACCTTCTCCCCGGCCGCGACGCCGGAGCGGACCTCGACGAGGCCCTCGCTGGACGCGCCGAGGGCGACCTCGCGCTTCTCGAAGCGCCCCTTCTCTCCCGCCACGAAGAGGTATGGCTTGCCGTCCATCTCCTGGATCGCCGCCTCGGGGACGACGACCATCGGGCGCGGCGCCGACTCGCCGAGGGCGACGCGGGCGTACATCTCGGGCTTGAGGAGCCCGCCCGGGTTCGGCACCTGGCAGCGAACCGTCACGCGGCGCGTTTTCGGGTTCACCGCGTCGCCGACGAACGTCACCTGAGCGTCGAACGCACGGTCGGGCCACGCGGCGACGTAGATCTTCGCCGGCCGGCCCGTAGCCACGAGCGGGATCCGCGTCTCGTCCACCTCGGCCATCGCCCAGAGACCCGAGAGGTCGCTCACGACGAAGAGCGACGTCCCGGGCGTGACGGCGGTCCCGGCCGTGACGAACTTCTCGAGGACGACGCCGGCCAGCGGCGCGCGGACCGGGATCGTCTCCCCGCTCTCGCCCGTCGGGTCTTCCTTGTTCGTCACGCCGAGGTGCCCGAGCGCCTCCTCGGCGCGCCGCACCTCGGTCTTCGCCCGGTCCAGCTCCTCGCGCGCGGCGACCTGGTCCACTTCCGCCCGCTGCTTCTCCTGAAGCGAGAGGGCCTTCTCCTGGTGCAGGCGGCCGGCCCGTTCGGCGGCCTGTGTCGCCCACGCCAGCTCCGTCTCGCGCCGGCGGCGCTCGGAGATCGCCTTGCGGTAGTCGGCCCAGGCGTCGTGGACGACGGGGCTGTGCATCTCCGCGAGGACCGCCCCCCGCGCGGCGCGGTCACCCACTTCGGCCAGGATCCGGACGACGCTCCCCTCCACGAGCGACCCGATCCGCGCCGTCCGCGTCTCGTCGAGGGCGAGGACGGCGGGAGCGTCGAACGTCGCGGCCCGGGTCACGCCCTTCGCCTCGACCACCTCGATCCCCGCCAGGGAGACCGACTTCTCGCCGAGCGTCACGGCGTCGGTCGGCGCCGCCGCGGGGGCGGACTCCTCCACCGGCTTCGCCGTGAAGATCCTCACCACGACGACGGCGGGCACGAGCAGGAGGCCCACGGCCAGAAGGACGCGGGGGAGCCGGCGCGGCATGTGCCGCTGGTGGCGCTTCCAGAAGCTCTCGGGGGCGGGTGACTCGGGGCGGCTGCTCACGGGACGACCTCCTGTCCGAGGGCGAAGCGGGCGGCGAGAGTCGCGAGGCGGGCGTCGACGGCCAGGTCGAGCGTCTCCCGCACGGCCTCGGCGGTGACGCGCTCGGCGTCGACGAGGGGAAGGACCTCCGAGACCCCCTCGCGGAACGAGGCGCGGGCGGCGCCGCGGGCGCCGAGGGCCGAGCCGAGGAGGTCCGAGGTCGCGGCCTCGGCGCGGGCGGAGAGCGTGCGCGCGGCGCGGACGAGCCCCGCGGTGCCGGCGGCGGTCTCCAGCTCGACGGAGCGCAGGACGGCCTCGGCGGCCCGGACCTCCGCCTCGCCGCGGGCCACGCCCGACGCGTTCGTGTCGAAGAGCGGGAGCGGAAAGGTGATTCCGGCGAGCGCGGTGTCGAGCCCGCCCGTCCGCTTGTAGCCGGCCGTGAGCGACGGCTCGGAGGCGCGCAGCGCCTTCTCGAGGCGGAGCGTCGCGCGGGCGGCCTCGAGCCGCTCGCGCGCCTCGACCACGGCGGGGCGCATGGCGGCCGCCTCGCGGCCGAGCGCCTCGGCCTCCCCATCGGGCAGGGGAGGGACCGCGGGCATCGAGAGCCGACCCGGGTCGACGGGCGCTTCCTCGCCGAGGAGGGCGGCGAGCCGCGCCGCGGCGTCGCCGAGCTCGAGCGTCGCGCGGGCCAGGAGCGCCTCGGAGCGGGCGTGCTCGGCCCTCAGCTTCAGAAGGTCGCCCTCGGCCGACCATCCTTCGGCGACCCGTTTCTCCACGGTCGCGATCATCGTTCCGAGGACGTCGCGGCTCTCGGCCAGGGCCCCGACGAGGTCCCGGCCGCGCACCGCTCCCAGGTAGAGGCGCGCCGCCTCGAGGACGACCGCCTCGACGTCGCCGCGCGACGTGGCCCGCGCGGCCCGCGACAGTGCGGCGGCCTCGTCCCGGCGGGACGACCACGTCCCGAAGACGGGCAGCGGCTGCGACAGCTCGGCGACGACGTCCAGGTCGGACTGCGCGTCGAACGGGTGGGCGTCGGTGCCGCTGCGCCAGTTCTCCACGCGCACCGTCGCCTCCGGGTTCGGCAGCCGGCGGGCCTTCGTGGCGCTCGCGTCCGAGGCGTCCCGCCGCGCGGCCGCTGCGGCGGCGAGCGGGGCGCGTTCGGCGGCGGCCCGGAGAACGTCCTCGAAGGGAAGGGGCGGGGGGGCTGGAGCGGCGGACTCTGCACCCCGTACGGGGGAGGAGACAGCCGCCGCGAGGAGGAGGGTTCGAGCGAGCCAGCTCATCAATCGGCGAGCGTAACGCGATTCCGTCAGAACGAATCGAACGGGCGTCCTCCTCCATGGGGGCGGGGACAGAGGGCTCGGGAGAGGATAGGATCAGGTCCAACCCGGGACGGTCCAACCCGTTCCAGACCCCAGGAGGTTCCGCATGAACCGCTCCGTCGACTACCGGAAGCGTGGCCAGGCCGTCTGGCTCGACAGCATCTCGGCCCGGATGATCGCCACGGGAGAGCTCGCCGGACGGATCGAGGCGGGCGCCGTCTACGGGGTGACGTCGAACCCCACGATTTTCGCCCAGGCGGTCGGCGGGAGCGAAGGCGACTACGAGCCGCGCATCGCGAACCTCGCCGACGAGGGGAAAGACGCGTTCGCCGTCTACGACGAGCTCACGCGCGGCGACATCGCCGCGGGGGCCGACCTCTTCGCCGCCCAGCACGCGGCCAACGCCGAGGACGGCTGGATCTCCCTCGAGGTCCTCCCGAGCCTCGCCTTCGACATCGAAAGGACGATCGCCGAGGCCCAGCGGCTCCACCGCCTCCTCGGGCGGCCGAACGTCTTCATCAAGGTCCCCGCCACGCCGGCCGGCTGCGTCGCCATCCGCAAGCTCATCGGCGCGGGCGTCTCGGTCAACGTGACGCTCATGTTCAACCGCAAGCACTACCGCGAGGTCGCCCACGCCTACCAGGACGGCGTCGCCGCCCTCGTCGCCGCGGGCGGCGACCCGTCGAAGGTCGCCTCCGTCGCCTCGTTCTTCGTCTCCCGCGTCGACACGCTCGTCGACAGGCTCCTCGCCGACAAGGCGCAGACGGCGCCGGCGCCCCTGCGCCAGCGGCTCGAGGCTCTCCGGGGAAAGGCCGCCCTCGCAAACGCGAAGGTCGTCTACCAGGACTACCTCGCCGCCTTCGGGACCGGCGCATGGAAGGCGCTCGCGGCGAAGGGGGCCCGCGTGCAGCGCCCGCTCTGGGCCTCCACCGGAACGAAGAACCCCGCTTACTCCGACCTCCTCTACGTCGAGAACCTCGTCGGCCCCGATACCGTCAACACCCTTCCGGAGAAGACCCTCGGGGCCCTTCTCGACCACGGCCGCGACCTGGGAGACACCGTGCTCGAAGGGGTCGTCGAAGCGCACGGGACGCTCGACGAGCTCCGGGAGCTCGGCTTCGACGTCGAGCACCTCGGCGAGAAGCTCCAGGGCGAGGGGATCGTTTCCTTCGAGAGGTCCTACGACGAGCTCCTCGGCGTCGTCGAGGAGAGGCGCCGCGCCGCCCTCCTCGAGTCGGCCCGCACGGTCAAGATCCGGACGTAGCGCACCGGCCCGTCCGACCGAACGCATGAGCTCCACCTCCCCTCCCGCGGCGACGATCGTCATCTTCGGGGCCTCGGGCGACCTCGCGCGCCGCAAGCTCGTTCCGGCCCTCTTCGAGCTCCACTGCCAGGGGCAGCTCGCCCCGGAGACGGCGATCGTCGGCTTCGCCCGCTCGGTCGGCTCCGACGACGCCTGGCGCGACGACCTGCGCGCCGCCCTCGCCGAGTTCGGCCGGACGGCCCACGGGGACGAAGAGCGGGGGAGCTTCGCCGCGCGGCTCTTTCACTTCAAGGGCGACCTGAAGGAGACGCAGAGCTTCGTCGACCTGAAGGGCCGCCTCGAGACGCTCGAGGCGGAGCGGGGTCTCCCGGGAAACCGGCTCTACTACCTCGCAATCCCGCCGTCGGGGATCGGCGACGCCGTCTCGCGCCTCGGCGAGGCGGGTCTCGTCTACTCGGTCGAGGGGTCCGGCGCCTGGTCGCGCCTCGTCGTCGAGAAGCCGTTCGGCCACGACCTCGCCTCGGCCCGCGCCCTCAACGAGCTCGTCCACGCATCGTTCCGCGAGCGGCAGATCTTCCGCATCGACCACTACCTCGGCAAGGAGACGACGCAGAACATCCTCGTCTTCCGGCTCGGGAACGGCATCTTCGAGCCGCTCTGGAACCGCCGCTACGTCGACCACGTCCAGATCACCGTCGCCGAGACGCTCGGCGTCGAGGGACGGGGGAAGTTCTTCGAGGAGTCGGGGATTTTCCGCGACGTCGTCGAGAACCACATGCTCCAGCTCCTCTGCCTCGTCGCGATGGAGCCCCCCGTCGCCTTCGAGGCGAACGTCGTCCGCGACGAGAAGGTCAAAGTCCTCCGCTCGGTGCGGCCGCAGACGCCCGAGGAGATCCTGCGCGACACGGTGCGGGGGCAGTACGCCCCCGGGGCCATCGACGGGCACCCCGTCCCCGGCTACCGGCAGGAGGCGAACGTCGACCCCGCCTCCGGGCGCGAGACCTACGCCGCCTGGAAGCTGCAGGTCGAGAACTGGCGCTGGGCGGGCGTGCCGTTCTACCTCCGCGCCGGCAAGCGGCTCCCGAAGCGGGTCACGGAGATCGCGATCACGTTCAAGACGCCCCCGATCGCCCTCTTCCGCAAGGCGGGCGTCCTCGTCCAGGAGCCGAACGCGCTGATCCTGCGTATCCAGCCCGACGAGGGGATCGCGTTCCGGATCGGCGCCAAGCAGCCCGGCCCGACGATGCGCGTCGAGCCGGTGAAGATGGACTTCAAGTACTCGGAGTTCTTCGGCGGGAAGACCCCCGACGCCTACGAGCGGCTCCTCCTCGACGCCCTGAACGGCGACCCGACCCTCTTCGCCCGGCGCGACGAGGTCGAGGCGGCGTGGGAGCTCGTCACATCGGTCCTCGACGTCTGGCGCGAGAACCCGCCGCGCGACCTCCCGAACTACGAGGCCGGGACCTGGGGGCCCGAGGCGGCCATGGAGCTCCTTGCCCGCGACGGC
>CAVOJA010000009.1:0-9690 GCA_963696015.1 uncultured Holophagales bacterium | reverse complement strand
GCGAGGAGTCACCGCGACGATGGGCCGGCGGCCCGGGTCGAGGCCCGTGCCGGCGATGAGCTCCAATCCCCGCTCGGCGGGGGCGGGCCGAATCGAGACCACGGGGTCCGCCGTCGTCAGGATCGGCCGCCCCGTGACGCCACACTCCCGGAGCAGGTCGGCCGAGGCGGCGTCGCGGACCGTGATCATGTCGACGCCGGAGAGAGCCAGGCGCACGAGACGCCGGTTCTCGGGCACGCCCAGCGGCCCTACGCCCTGGCCGTAGACCATGCACGGCCGGCCCCAGGCGGCGGCCAGGAGCGGGACCCTGAGGTAGGCGGGAATACCGCCCCGGGGGTCGAGAAAGAGCTCTTCCACCGGGACGTGCCAGTGATCCTGCAGGAGCCCGCCTCCGCCCCAGACGACGAGGTCGCTCTGCGCGATCGCGAGAGACAGCGCCTTCACGTCCTGGAAAGGAACCGTCTCGATCTCACCGTGGATGCGTCGCGTGAGGGCCGGATCCAGGGTGACGACCACCGGCTCGAGCGGACCCCGCAGCGCTTCGCGAAACCGGCCGAGCTCGGCGGAGAGGAGGGCCTCGTCTCCGAGGTTCCCTCCACCGAAATAGCCGGAGAACAGGATCCTGCGAGGTCTCGCGGGTGCGGAAGGATCTCTATCTGCATCCATGACGTTCGACTCGAGGACGAGAGGTCACCGGAGAGCGAAGATATACGATCCCTCGCCGAAGCAACATGAACATGAACGTGACCCTGCGCCCCCTCGCGGAAAGCGATCTCGAGAGGCTCGCGGCGTGGCGAAACGACCCCCGCGTCCACCCCTTCTTCTTCTTCGACGGCCGGATCGATCCGGAAAGGCAGGGCGCCTGGCTCACCTCCGTGCAGAGGGACGAAACGCGGCGCTTCTTCGCCGTCGAGGCCGACGGGGTCTTCGCGGGGACGCTCTCCCTCGACCGCATCGACCCGCGCCACCGTTCGGGAGAGCTGGGCAACGTGCTCGTCGACCCCGACCTTCAGGGGTCCGGCATCGGCCGCCGGGCCGTCGAGACGCTGCTCGACCTGGCCTTCGGCTCCGTCGGCCTCGACCGCGTCGAGCTGCGCGTCTTCGTGGACAACGACGCGGCGATCCGGCTCTACGAGGCCTGCGGGTTCAGCCGGGAAGGAATCGAGCGCGGGGCGGTCGTGCGCGACGGCCGGCGTCGCGACGTCCTGCGGATGGCGATCCTGAAAGGGGACCGGTGACCGGTTCACCCACCGCACCGGACGGCCCCGGGCCGATGAAGACCCTTCTTTTCGGGAACGTCACTCAGCGCCCGTACCAGAACAACCTCCTCCCGGCCGTCCGGGCGCTCGAACGGAGCGGACCGACGAAGGTGGTCGAGCCCCGCTTCATCGAGGGCTTCGTTCCCACCGGCGCGGCCCGTCCGGCATTGATCCCCGTGACCGCGGTCGAGGAGGCGCTCGCCTCCTTCCAGCCGGACCTCGTCGTCTGCCTGGCGGGAGGGCTCTACCTGGCGAAAGAGTCGCGGCGGCTCTTCCCGGGCGCGACGGTCTTCGCGGGACTCGCCCTCTCCGATCCCCTCGGGCTCGACGCTTCGCTCGACATCGCGCCGGAGTTCGACCTCTACTACACGCAGGACCCGCAGACCCTCCCCTTCTACGCCGAGCGCGGCATCGCGGCCCGGCGCTGCGACCCCGCGACGGACCCCGAGCTCTACCGTCCCCTCGGCCTGGAGCCGGAAGACGACATCCTCTTCCTCGGCAAGTGGACGCCGCACCGGGACGAGGTCGTCCGGCGTCTCTCGCGGCTCTTCCGGGTGGCGGTCCACGCGCACGCCGGAGACTCGCGCTGGTCGATCCCCGCCCGGCCCCCCCTCCAGAGCCCGCCCGAGCTCTGCGCGGGGATCAACCGGGCGCGGCTGATGCTGGAGTTCACCGTGCTCGACGACGCCGAGGGACGCTTCCGGGGAACCTCCCGCATGACGAACCGCCCTCAGTTCGCCGCGGCCTGCGGCGTGCCCACGCTGATCGACCCGTTCGAGCACCTCGCTGACTTCTTCGAGCCCGGCATCGAGATCGAGGTTTATCGCTCCGTCGAGGAGCTCACCGAGAGGGCGGCGGCGCTCCTCGCCGACGAGCCGCGCCGGGGCGAGATGGGCAAGCGCGCGAGAGAGAGAGTCCTGCGTGAGCAGACGTGGGACCACCGGGTCGAGATGCTCCGACGGGACGTCGGGGAGTTCCGCGCACGGCCGGCCGAGTCCGGGACGGCATCGTCTGCTTGATCCCCGTCCTCGCTCGGCGCTCACCTCGTCCCGGGCAGCAAGGGCCGGTGGTATATCGTTCCCGGCGCCGCTGCTGCCCCGCCTGGCGGCGACGTTGGAGCACTCTTGAGCGAAAAGCCGATCCACCTCTTCGTCCCCTCCTTCCGCGTGGACGAGACGCTCGCGGCGATCCGCGAATGTCTCGAGTGCGGCTGGACGGGGCTGGGCTTCAGGACCCTCGATTTCGAGGCGGCCTGGCGCGACTACACCGGGCTGCCGCACGCGCACTTCCTCGCCTCGGCGACGGCGGGGCTCCACCTGGCGTGGCGCCTCCTGTCGGAAGCGGACGGGTGGAAGCCTGGCGACGAAGTGATCACCACGCCCCTGACCTTCGTGTCGACCAACCACGTGCTGCTCTACGAGGGCCTCGTCCCCGTCTTCGCGGACGTCGACGAGACGCTCTGCCTCGACCCGGCCTCGGTGGCGGAACGGATCGGCCCCCGCACGCGAGCCGTCTGCTTCGTCGGCCTGGGCGGAAACCCGGGACGCTACCGCGAGATCCGCGACCTCTGCCGCGAGCGCGGCCTGCGGCTGGTGCTGGACGCCGCCCACATGGCCGGTACCTGGCAGGACGGGGTTCATGCCGGCTGCGACGCGGACGTCGCGGTCTTCTCGTTCCAGGCGGTGAAGAACCTCCCGAGCGCCGATGCCGGGATGATTTGCTTCGCGGAGGAGCAGTTCGACGCCGAGGCCCGCAAGTGGTCCTGGCTCGGCATCAACAAGGACACCTACTCCCGCACGCACGGGGAGGGGGTCTACAAGTGGCACTACGACGTCGAGCACGTGGGCTTCAAGTACCACGGCAACTCGATCATGGCGGCCATCGCGCTCGTCGCCCTGCGTTACGTCGAGGAGGACAACGCCCGCCGCCGCGAGCTCGCCGATCGTTACGACCGCCAGCTGGCCGGGCATCCGGGGATCGAGCGGGTGCCGATGGCCCCCGGCAGCATCCCCTCACGGCATCTCTACCAGGTCCTCGTCGAAGCGCGCGACGAGGTCATCGTGGAGCTCAACCGGCGGGGCGTCTACCCGGGCGTCCACTACCGCGACAACACCCTCTACCGCATGTACCGCCACGGCGAGGGCACCTGCCCGCGCGCGCGCCGGGCGAGCGAGCGGATCGTCTCCCTGCCGCTGCACCTGCGGCTCGACGAGGCGGACGTCGATCGGGTCGTCGCGGCGCTGGTCGAGGCCGTGGCTCTCCGCGCGCCGGGCTGAGTGTCGAACGCCGAAGCGCCGGACCCCCGACGACTGCGGGTCGCAGACCTGCTCGGGGAGGCTCAACTGGTTCGCGGAGAGCGCGCTCCCGTGCGTCCCCGAGCTTCGGTGGTGGTCGACGCCGGCAGCGGACCGGTCGCGGCGATCGAGGAAACACTCGGGGATCTTCTCGGACAGACGGTCGCCGATCTCGAGGTCGTCGTGGTCGACGACGGATCCGGCGGGGAGCTGTCACGGTGTCTGGAGGACCTCCAGCGTCGGGACGACCGGCTGGTCTGGGTTCAACATGGCCGCACGCTCGGACTCCCGGCGGTGCGCTTCAACGAAGGCATCGAGGCGGCACGCGGGCCGTGGATCGCGTTTCTGTCGCCCGGCGCGCGCTGGGAGCCGACGGCGCTCGGGACGCTCCTGGCCGCGGGAGAACGCGCCGAAGGCCCTTGTCTCGTCGTGGCCCGGACGCTCGGCGGTGGAGGCGCGCCTGGACCGGCGGGGTCGCCGTCCCCACCGGTCAGCGCGCTCACGCTCACGTTCCGCAACCCGGTCGGGCGGACCGGCGCGCTCGTCGAGCGGTCGCTTCTCGAGCGATACGGCGTGTTCGACGGCCACCTCTCCCTGGCCCGGCTCTTCGATTGGGACCTCTGGCTCCGGCTGGCGCAGCGGGCGCCGCTGGCGGTCCTCGATGAGTGCGTTGGGCGCGAGCCGCAGGGCGCGGGGGCCGGCGACGACCCAGCGCGGCTGCCGCCGGCGGATCGCTTCGGCTTCCGCGTCGTCGCCGCGATCCCTCGCGATCACGAGCTGACGCTGCAGCGCTGGCGGGACCGGCGCCCTCTCGCGACGGAGTTCGACGGGTATCCGCTCCCCACCGCGTATCGACGGGAGTTCGAGGTGGCGATCGACGGGTGGCTGCGGCAGCATGGCCACGCGGACCGGCGGCCGGACCCGCGGACTCCCCCGGACGGGGAACGCGGAGTGGAGCCGCCGGGCACGACAACGCTGCTGCTGGCGGGGGACAGCTACCACCCAGCGCTGGACCTCTGTTTCCCTCCGCATCCCTCGGCCTTGCCGGAGAGCCCGGCGCTCCTGCCCTGCTACGAGCCCGTTGTCCAGGTCACCGGCGAGAGCGTGCGGTGGTCGGACGGCGTCGTCCTGGTGCGGACCGTCACCGAGCCGGGCTTCCGGCTGCTCGAGAGCGCGCAGGCGATGGGCCGGCCCGTGGCCTACTACCTCGACGACGATCTCCTGAACCTCCACCTGCTGGGTCCCACGTGGGACGGCATGGGCCCGGGGACGGATCGCGACTGGGAGATCCGCCGCCAGATCGCCGCCGCGGACGCCGTCTGGTCGACGAGTCCGAGGATCACGGAGGTCGTCGCGCCGCTGAATCCGCGGGTGGTCCCGCACGGGGGTGCCGTCGACGAGTCGTCTCTCCCCGTGGCCCTGCGACCGAGGGCGAGGCGGGGAGTCCTGCGCATCGGGGCGTTCGGCTCCGGCTACCAGGGTCTCGAGTTCAAAGTGATCTGGCCGGCGCTGCAGGAGCTGGCGAGGCGCTTCGGGCCCAGGATCGAGCTCCTGCTCTGGGGGATCGACGTCGCGGCCCTGCCGCCCCTGGAGATTCCGGTGACCACGCGTCCCTACCGCTTCGGATACCGTGGGTTCCTCGAGGAACTCGCCGCCGCGGAATTCGACGTCCTGCTCTGTCCCCTGCTCGACGAGCCCGCTCCCCGGCGCGCCAAGGCGCCGAGCAAGTACTTCCACGCCGCCGTCGCCGGCGCGCTCGGGATCTTCTCGGACGTGCCTCCGTTCGAGGAGCTCCCGGGCGGCCGGACCTGCCTGAAGGCCGCCAACTCGCCGGAAGCCTGGCTCGCTGCGATGGCCGAGGCCTGCTCGATGCCCGACGAGCGCTTCGACGGGATGCGCGCGGCGATGCTCGCCGACGTGAGGCTGAGGTACTCCGTGGCCGCCCGGGCGGATCTGCACCACGCCGCGTGGCTGGCGACCGACTTCCACTCCCGCACCCGGCCGCGTCGAGGCGCCGACGGCCGCCCCGTGATCGTCTACTACGGCTGCGGCGAAAGTGAGGGAGACGAGGACCTGCTCGATGCGGCCACCGTCGCCGAGAGCTACGGCATCCGCCCGCTGGTGGTCGGCGAGGAGAGGAGCGGGCTGCCGTCGCGGGCCGCGCGGTTCGGGTATCCCCAATGGCTCAGGGACGGGGAGTGCATGCAGGGCCTCGAGGCGCTCCTGGCGTCGGAGCCGGTCAGCCTCGTCCACGCGACGCGCCCCATCGAGGGGCTGGAGTCGGTCTGCCGGCGGTTCGCGGTCCCGCTCGTGGTGGGAATCGGGACCGAGGTGTGCCGGTCACTCCCGGCGCACGGCGCACGGGAGCTGTTCCAGCGCTATGTCGACGCGGTCGCTGCGACGGCGGGGCCGGAGCGGGAAGTCGGCAATGTCGCCGGTCGTGACCCGGCCGGGCTACCGGGTCCTGCGGCGGATCGGCCCGTCACGCCGGCGACCGCGCCGGGAGGCAACCCGGCCGAAACGCTGCGCGACCGTCTGCGCCACGAACTCCATCGCGCCGGGCTCCTGAAGCCGCTGGTCCAGGCTCGGTGGGCCCTGCGGCGGAAGCGCGTGCTCGTCCTGTTCGACACGGATGTGGTTTCCGTCGAATTCTGCTTCCGGTCGGTTCGCGGGGCCCTCGAGCGGGCAACCGGACGCGAATGGGTCCTCCGCAACGCCGCGGAGGTCGGCCCCTACGACTTTCACACCGCCTGCGCGGTCTTCTTCTCGCGCGCGCTCTCCCGCCGATGCGTCGACCTGATGGCCGCGGCCCGGAGGGCCGGGTGCCTGACGATCTACGACACAGACGACAACCTGCTCCTCATCGACCAGCCGATCGCCGACCCCGAGAACCCCTGGCGTCGGGTGTTCGGGGAGGCCAGGGCGGAGATCGAAGCGCTGGTGAGGGGCGCCGATCTCGTCAAGGTCTACTCGCGGGCTGCTGTACCGATCTTCGAGCGGCTGAACCCGAACGTCGTCTTCGTGCGGCCTCCCCGCCGTCCGGTCGAGCTGGCGGCCGGGCCGGACCCGGTCGTGGTCCCTTCGCGGTTCGGTTTCTTCGGCAGTGCCTACAAGGACGACGAGTTTCCGGCCGTGGCGACCGCCGTCGAGCAGCTGGTGCGCGAAGGCCGTGGCCTGAGCTTCGAGGTCGTCGGCTTCGTGCCGCGACCCCTCGCCCGGCTGCGGGGCCTGCGCTGGTTCCCCTGGCGGTCCCGCTATCCCGAGTTCCACCGCTTCCTGGCCACCCGCGGATGGGCCGTGGGACTGGCTCCCCTGCGCGATCTCGACTTCAACCGCTGCAAGGCCGCCGCGAAGTACCTCGAGTACGCCTCCCTTGGAATCGCCGGCGTCTACTCCGACATCCCGACCTATCGCGACGCCGTGAGCCACGGGGTCAACGGGCTTCTGGTGGACCACGGAGAGCCTGCCGCGTGGAAGGAGGCGATCGAGCTGCTCGTGAGGGAACCCGAGCTCAGGCGCGGAATCGTCGAGAGGGCACGCGAGGATCTGCTCGCCAACTACTCGCCGGAGCGGTATGCGGCGAGCGTGGCGGAGCTTCTGCGCCGGGCCTGACCGGTTACGCGCCGGTGGGCGGGATCCCGGCACGGAACAGGACCTCGCGCATCAGCAACGGAGCCAGCCGACGCCGGACCTCGACGGCGCGTGTGTCGGTATCGAGGGGGGCAGCGAGTGTGACCTCGTAGATCCGGGCGATCGCCGCGGCCGTGCTCCGCGTGTCGAAGGAGGTTGCCCGCAGCGCGGCCGCCTCGCCGATTCGTCGGGCGCGCTCCGGGTCGCCCAGGAGGCTGTCGAGCGCCCGGGCGAGGGCGGAAGGATCGGCCGGGGGCACCAGCAGCCCGGAGACGCCGTCCTCGAGCACCTCTTCGGGACCCCCGCAGCGCGTGGCGACGACCGGGCGGGCGGCTGCGGCGGCCTCCAGCACGCCGAGCCCGAAGCCCTCCGAGAGGGACGGCTGGACCACCACCTCGGCAGCTCGAAGGAGCGACAAGGGATCGGAGAGACCTCCGGGGAGCGAGACGCGACCGGCGAGGCCGTGGCGCGCGATCGCCTCGACGAGGGCCCGGACGTACTCCTCGTCGTTGTGCCCGCCGGCGAGGACCAGGCAGAGGTCGTGGGTCCGACCGGCCAGCGAAGCGAAGGCGTCCACGAGGTCCAGCTGGCCCTTTCGCCGCTGCAGGCCTCCCAGCGAGGCGACGATCCTCACGTCCGGGTCGAGCCCGAGGCGTTGCAGCAGCGCGTCGCGCGGGACCGTGGGCGAGGCGAGGAACCCCGCGAGGTCGAAGCCGTCGTAGACCACGTGGCGCGGCGCGAGCCGGCAGTAGGCGTCGGTCTGTTCCCGGACGGTCCGCGACACGCAGATCACGCCGTCGGCGAGCAGGTCGACGACGCCGAAGATGAACTCGAGGTCGGAAAAGTAAGACGGTGGGAAGCCGGTGTCGAACAGGCCCCGGCTGTGCCAGAGGTGGGGGATCCCCAGACGCGCCGCGGCCAGGGCGCCCTCGAGCGTCACCACCGTATTCGTGTGTACGAGCGCGATCCCTTCGGCGCGTAGCCACTCCGTGATCCGATCGGTCCTCTCTTCGAGCCCGGCGAGCTGGCCGGTGAACGTGAGGGAGGACCAGTGCGTCGCGGGCATCCACCAGGCCGTAGGCCGGATCACCGACTCGACGCCGCGCGCGGCGAGGTTTTCCCGCAGCGGCCCGTCCGCGGGGAGAACGACGGTCGCCCGGAAGACCTCAGGGTCGAGACCCTCGACGAGCCGCGCGATCGCCAGCTCGCTTCCTGCCATCGCCGAGTGCGAGACGATCGCGACGCGGGCCGGAGCGTCGCCCTTCGCGTGCGGCCGCTGGAGGCTCGGGCCGGCGCCGTTCATCCGCGTACCCCGCGCGCGGAGTTCGCTCGCGCCAGCAGCCGGGCGAAGGCGGGGAGCGCACGGACGAGCGAGAACTGCGCTTCCACAATGCGACGGGCCGATCGGACGATCCGGTCCCTCAGTTCGGCGTCGACGAGGAGACG
Organism: uncultured Holophagales bacterium; assembly: GCA_963696015.1. Taxonomy (GTDB): domain Bacteria; phylum Acidobacteriota; class Thermoanaerobaculia; order UBA5066; family UBA5066; genus UBA5066. The sequence goes on along the minus strand of CAVOJA010000009.1, from coordinate 1,061 downwards.
CTCGATCTCCCGCCGCCACGCCTCGACGGTGTTGTCAGCCAGGAGCCCGTCGATTCCGTGACGCACCAGCCCGGTGTACGGAGGCACCGCGGAATAGACGCCGGGGAGGCCGGCGGCCGTCGCGTCGAGGAACTTGAGCGGGCACTTCGAGGCGGAGAACCGGGTGGCGTCGAGCGGCGCCACGAGGACGGTCGGACGCAGGGCCGCGAGCCGCGCCGCGTATTCCGTCACGCTCGCCCGGAAGGGCTCGAATCGCAGCTGGCCGGCCGGGAGTGCGGCGAGCTCGGGAGGCACCTCGTGTCCCATCACCAGGATCTGCAGCTCCGGCCTCTCCTCGGCCAGCTGGGCCATCGCAGCGAAGGCGCTGGACTCGAAACGCGGCGATCCGGCATAGCCCACCGAGAGACCGAGCTCAGGCGCGAGCGACGGGTCTCTGTCGAACGGTCCCATGTCGAAGGGGATGGGAAGGAGCTCGACCGACCGGGCAAACGGGCGGACGTCCTCGGCGAGCGCCTGGTTGAAGGTCAGCGTCGCGTCTGCCTCGCGCAGGCAGGAGAGGAAGCTCTCGTAGTCGGGTCTCCCGGGAAGGAAGAGCCCGGCATACCGGGCGTACTCCTTTCCGGCGGCGATCCAGTTGTCGTCGATCATCACGATCGTCGGAAGCCCGGCGGACCGGCGATGAGCCACGATCCCGGGCGCCGACGGGAAGCGGGGGCGGCAGAGGATGACGAGCTCGTCCGACCCCCAGCCGGCAGGGGGATCCTCGTAGCTCACGCAGCGCCAGCCTCCGGGTCGCCGGGCGAACACGCCGTCCAGGAGCGGCCGCAGGAAGATCTCGACGTGATGGACGTCCCCCCGGGCGTGGACGACCGTCACCTCGTCGGGGAGCCCGCGATCCTCGAGCGCCGGCAGGACGAACGAACGATCCATGTTGAGGTCTCGCGGAATCCTACCTCGGCTCGATCCTTGGCGGCCCTCCCGGGCCTCTTCCCAAGGGGACGTTCGCCGGGTCGTCGAGATCCGCACCAGGCGTAAGAAAAGGGCCGGGCGCTTTCGCGCCC
>CAVOJA010000008.1:0-15516 GCA_963696015.1 uncultured Holophagales bacterium | reverse complement strand
CCTATTCGACGGCACCCGCCCGAGACAATGAACAAAACGCGACACGGCCGCCGCCGCGCCGGCGTTTCAGCGCATCGCGGCGGCCCGTCTTCTCAGCTCGGTGCGCAGCCGGGTCGGCGTCAGCCCGAAGCAGGAGCGGACGAACCTCCCGAGCGCCTGGGGCCCCGACAGCCCTACGGCATGTGCGACCGCGCCGACCGGAACACCGCGTTCGAGGAGCACCGCGACCAGATCGGCCCTGCACTCCTGGCGTACGCGGGAGAAGCTTCTTCCCCCCTCGCTGAACCGGCGGAGAAGAGTCCGGACCGAGATGTTCCGCCTCACGGCCACCGCCTTCGGGCCCTCGACGACGAAGAGGACCTTCGTGTCGTCACCGAATCGAGGTGTGAGGCCGGCGAAGGGTTCGGCCGGCATGAGAGAGCGGATCTCGACGGGAGGGTATCGGTGCGCGGGCGCCGAATCGATACGGAAACGGGGCCTCCGCCCGTGTGCCACCATCCCCATACCCCTCACTCTCAGCCTGAGTCCCGCCGATTTTGAACCTCGTCACGAGGAAATGGGAAGGACTTTGATTGAAAAGCGCTCAAAACCTACCGAACGTTCGGTCGGTGCCCGTCGACGGGAGCGGGCCGGAGCATCAGGCAGATCGACCACCTGAGAAGGAGCTCGACGGCCCTCCGACCGGCGACCTCGGCCTCGGCTTCACCGGCATCCGGCGGCAAGCAAGCCTCGCAGACGTCGGTGAAAGGAGCACCGGCGAAGAGGCGCCGCACCGCCTCGACCTCGTCAGCGGCCAGTGCCTCGTGCCGAACGTCGTCCTCCGCGTCGCGCCAGACGACCAGCACCTGCCCCCTCTCGACGGCACTCGGCGCCTCCGCCGCATCCCCGACGGCAGCGCTCCACCACGCCGCCAGGTCCCACCTCGACTCCACCACGGCTGTCCCCGGCAGTACGTCGAAACGCAGCTCGGGCCACGCCTCCGGCGGCACCGCCGCCAGCGCCTCCGGGCACAGCGGCACGACGTCCACCGCCTGGAACGCCTCGCTCCTCGCCCACTCCAACGCCGCCACGTCGGCCAGCCACGGACGCTCTGCACCATAGGCGTGCCCGCGCAGGAAGCCCGGCAACGCCTCCCCCGCCCACCGCAGCGACCATTTCGTCGGCGGGTGCACGAGGAGGTAGTCGGTGACCAGGTTGTGCCAGCGCGCCTCGCCGAGCGCCGCCGCCATCCGCTCGTAATCCTCCGCGAGGACGTCGCGCAGCCGGAAGAAGTACATGTTCGCGTACGCGTCGAGCCGATCCTCGGCCGACATCCGCGCGTCCCCCGCGAAGACCTCCGCCACGGCCTCGCGTCCCACCACTGCGCCAGCCCCGTGCGCCTCGCGTTCATCCAGCGCCTTCGCCACCCCTTCCGGCGCCGTGATCAGCCCGAAGAAGAGCTCCTGCACCTCGCGCAGCCTCACGTCCGCGCCCCCGCCCGCTCCCGCTCCGCCCCCATCTCCGCGGCGATCGTCGCCGCCTTGTCCCGCTCGGCTCGCACCACCGCAAGCTCGGGAATGCGGTCGTCCCACTCCACCAGCGACGACACCTCGCCGAAGCGCGCCACCGCCTCGCGGTAGAGCTCCCACACCTCCGGCCTCACCGGGTGGTCGTGCGTGTCGACCAGCAGCGGCCCCATCTCCGACGGCCCCGCCAGGTGGAATTGCCACACGCACTCCGGCGGAATCGCCGCCAGGTACGTCCGCGCGTCGAAGCCGTGGTTCGTGGCGCTCACGAAGACGTTGTTCACGTCGAAGAGCAGCCCGCAGCCGCTCCGCCGCGCCACCTCCGCCACGAACTCCCACTCCGGCATCGTCGAGACGCGGTACCCCACGTAGCTCGAGACGTTCTCGAGAACGAGCACCCGCCCCAGCCGCTCCTGCACGTGCGCCACGCGCGACACCACGTTCGCGAGAGACTCCTCCGTGTACGGCAGCGGCAGCAGGTCGTGCGACGTGTGGCCGCCGACGCTCGTCCAGCAGAGGTGGTCCGACACCCACGCCGGCTCCACCTCCGCGGCCAGAGCCTTCAGCGCGTCGAGGTACCCCTCATCGATCGGGTCGGTCCCGCCGATGCCGAGCGACACCCCGTGGAGCGTCATCGGGTAGCGCTCGCGAAGGGCACGAAGAATCGCTCTCGCGCGCCCGCCCACGGCCATGTAGTTCTCGCTGATCGCCTCGAGCCAGTCGCCCGCCGGCTCACCCGCGAGGATGGCCGCGTAGTGCTCGCGCCGCAGGCCGAGGCCATGCCCGAGGAAGGGGGCGCGCGTCCGCCTTCGCATGCATTCCGAGTGTCGCACGCGAGCAGAGTGTTACTATTGTGGTGCTATGACAGCACCCATAAAAGACACCCGAATTCGGCGCAGCGTGCTTCTTCCCTCGGGTCTCGTGGAACGCGTCCGCCAGGCCGCACCGGCCGAGATCCGGGACAACCTGAATCGCGTTGTCGTAGTGGCGCTCCAGGAGTACGCATCGAATCGGCAGCGTCTGGTTTTCGAGGACGCCATGGCGAAGATGGCGCGAGATCCCGAGATCATCGCGGAGTCGTCACGAATCACCGACGAGTTCCGAAGCGCCGAAGCGGACGGGTTGCCCGATGGCCCTCAGAGGTGAGATCTACTTTGTCTCGCTCGATCCCGTCGTGGGCCGAGAGCAGCGCGGCCAGCGCCCCGTTCTCGTCGTCTCCAGCGACGCCATCAACCGCGTACCGCTCGTAGTGGTCGTCCTCGCCGGAACCGACGCCGCGAACGTGACCCACGACTACCCCACGAACATCCGCGTCTCGGCCGCGGAGTCCGGGCTCCCTCACGACACGGTCTTCATGGGCTTCCAGATCCGGGCACTCCACCCATCGCGTTTCCTCGATCGCCAGGCGGGCGTCGCCGTTCCCGCTGGGCGCCTTCCCAACCATCGGATGGACGAGCTCGCAGGAGCCCTGCGAAAGACTCTGGACCTATAGCGCCCCGGGGAGCGCGGCTTGGCTCCTGCTCAGGTCCTCGCCGCCGGCCCGGTCGATCGCCACCACTTTCTCCCGTGCGTTCCAGGTCAGCCCGTGGCGCCTGCCCCTTCGACCCAGAGATCGGGAAGCACCAGGTCGATCTCGTCGAACGGCACGACCCGAACCGTCTCGGTCCCCTCGTGGGCAGAGAGGAGGACCCACCGCCCCCCGCCCTGCTCGTACACCTCGAGCGTCCGTGCGAGAGGATCGACGAGCCAGGCGTGCCCGACCCCTTCCCGGGCGAACACGCGCATCTTCTTCACCCGGTCGAAGCTCGCCGTCGAGGGGGAGAGAACCTCGCAGACCCAGTCAGGCGCCAGCGTGAAGAACGCCTCCGGGGGGATTCCGGGCAGCCGCCCCTTCCGCCAGCCGGCGAGATCGGGAACGACGACATCCGGTCCGAGGTGAATCTCGGGCTCGAAGACGATCCACCAGCCTCCGGGGCCGCCTCGGCCGCGTTGGTAGGCGCTGCCGATGTCCATCCCCAGGGTAGAGCTGGCTGAGGCGTGCAGGTTCGCGGGCCGCGGCGAGACGTGCAGCTCGCCGTCCACGATCTGCCCTGTCACATGCGGAGGCAGGGCCAGGATGTCCTCGTAGGTTGCAGGCTTTCGAATCGGGGCCGTGGACACGACGCCGTCAGAATACCCCTACGGGCCCATCGGCGGACCGCTTCTCGGGCCCTGGCCCCCGCGTCAGGACTTCTTCGGCGCCGCCGGCGCGGCATTCGCCGCCTTCAGGTCCTCGCATTCCTTCTCGGAGGCGACCATGACCCAGCCCTTCCCCTTGCACGCGTTCTTCGTGTGGCACGAGTGCGCGCCGGCCACGCCGCACTCGCTCTTGCCCTTGCAGGCGTTCCCGCCCATGCACTTGACCGTCTTCTTCTCGGCCTTCGGGGTCTCGGCCGTCGGCTTGTCGTCTGCGGCCGAGGAATAGCCCGCCGAGAACATCCCCGCTGCCGCGACCGCCGCCATCGCCCCGAACATCTGCCTGCGATTCATCCGAGCCTCCTCGTGTCCGTGCGGTGTCTCCGCCCGGCCTTGTTCTGAGACAAGGTTGCAGATACTAGGCGGTGAGGTGGAGTGGGGCAAGGGACGCGAGAACGGGGACCGAGCGGGAGGAGTCTCGAGCCCGGAGGACTCTTCGTGCGCGATCAGGCAGCCACCCCGGACAGGCGTCACTGCATGGGGCATGACCCTATTGAGCTCGCGACCGAGGGGGTATCACCGTCGCTCGCTCGGCGAGCACCGTTCCGTCCTCGCCGGCCGAGCGGTACTCGACGCGCAGCCGCCGTTCGCCGGCAGGCGTCGCTTCCAGCAGTCGGAGCGGGATCTCGACGACACGGCGCTCGTTCGGCGCGTAGACGGCTACGCCGCCGAGGCCTCCCACCATCTCGGGGCGCGTGCCGTCCGCCTCCTGCTTGACGACGAGGTCGCCGTAAGCGGAGGCGCTCCCGCTACGCTCCATCGCCACCTCGAGGCGGGCGTCCTCCCCGGATCGGACGATCCGCAGGCTCGAGATGCGCACCGTCGCCGTCACGTCGCCGACCCGCACGATGACCGGAACCGTGATTCCGACGAGCGGCCCGGAGCGTGCGCCGACGCCCACGCCCGCTTCCTCTTCGGCCGGCTCCTCCGCCGCGCCCCGGTCCTCGACCGGCCGAAAGAGCAGGTGGGACCGGTACTCGCCCGTCCCGACGCCCTGCGGCACCCTCGCCTTCAGCCGAACCGCCTGGTCGACACCCGGGGCGAGCTTCATCTCGGCGGGAGAGAAGCGGACGAGGCCGTCAGCGAAGAGCTCTCCCGTCCGTGCCTCGCCCACGAGGCTCATTTCACCCCGCTCTCCCATCCTCATCCGAACGAGCGAGAGGCGATACGTCATGACCCGCGTTCCGGAGTTCCTGACAGTCAGCTTCGCGCCCGACCCGCCGCCGGCGAGAACGACGCGGGTGGGAGAGACGACGAGCCCGCCCTCGGCGGGAGCCGGTGCGTGAACGAGCGTTGCCGCGCCGAGCAGCGCGGCGGAAGCGAGATCTCTGAATGCGAGCGCGGCGGCCACCAGAGCCGCGATCGTAGACCTTCGCGACCCCGGCCTATTCCCAGGAGAGGAGGACCAGATCGCGCCCGTCGGGCTCTCCAGGCACCCGGCCGGCCGAAATCGCCGACCGGGTGGCCGACTCTGCCACGGCGCTCGCCGCCCCCGGCGCTCCGCGCACGGCGGTCGTGAGATTCGCGTCAGCCGTCGTCGCCACCGCCGCGAGCATTTCCGTTCCTGTCACCACCGTGGCCTGCTGCTGCGCCGGGCCGACCGGCCACCAGGTGATCCGGATTCCCACGCTCGCCGTCCCGGAGGCCGCCATGGCCGAAGCGGAGAGCACGAGGCAGAGAACGAGGAGAAGGCTCCCAGCTGCGAAGAGGATGTTCCAGCGGGTCGGCTGCGATTCGGTTCGGCGGCTGGAGCGCATGCCTGAACATGCGCAAGGGGCTCGCCAGCTCTACCACGTGCATAACATGCTTTTTTTCAATTTGTTACGGATTCCGGAGCGACCGTCCCTCGTGCCGTGACACACATCCGGGCTGTGTCCCGGCACACGCTTCGATCATCCGAATCGAGACTCAACGAACGCCTTGCCCGGGTACAGCGTCCGCCGGCGGCGGCGTCCCGGCCGGACAGTCCACCGTCACGTCGACCTCGAAGAGGAACTCGTTCGCCACTGTCACCGCGCGTGTCGCCGGAGGGCCCTCCGATCCCGCGGCCGCGACCTCGAGCGTGTAGCTCCCAGGGCGGATCCCATCGAGCCGATAGAGGCCGTACGAGTCGGACTCGGCCCGTCCCACGGCTCGTCCCTCGCCGTCCAGCGCCTCGATGCTCGCGCCCCGCGCCGCCCCGCCCGACGCGCACGAGATCCTCCCGGCGACCGAGAGCTCGACGTGGACCGGAAAGTCGACGCGCGTAACGGCACCCGCGACAACCTCCACGAGGACCACGTTCCTGGCGGGCACGAGCTCGATCGGCAGGCCCTCGTCGTCCAGCTCCACGCGATGAACGCCCTCCGACAGGTCGCCGACGTAGAACGACCCGCCGCCGAGCGTTCGTGCCGCGACCCGGTCGTCCACCCTCACCGCGATCCCGGTCAGGTTGGTGTTCATCGGGGTGTCGCCGGCCTCCAGGCGAATCCGTCCCGCGAGCGCGCCGCGCCCCGTGGACCAGGGGCTCGAATCGGTCGGGAGGAATCGGTTCCCAACGTATCCGAAGTTCGCCGACAGCCCCACGAGCACCCGCGGCGACGTCGGTGCGCCCTTCGCCCTGGAGAGCTGCACCGACTCGTACTCGCCGCGCAGGAAGAGGCCTGCGGTGAGAGGGTAGAAGGCGCTCGCGAGGACGCCCGCCTTCCCGTCGCTCCAGATCGCGCCGATACCCAGGTCGGCTCGGAAGCTCCGGACCCCTTGCCGGCGGGCGACGACCGAGACTCGAGGAGCCCGGTCTCCCCCGAGCTCCGCGCCCACCGAAACGCGGTGGCGCGGGTCGAGGACGGTCGTGACCTCGCCGCTGAAGTACCCCTGGTAGTACGACGAGAGGGTGGCCTTCTTTCCCAGCTGGGCGAAGAGGTCGACCCGGTACTCGCCGTCGAACACGGGCCAGGCCCGCACCATCAGCCACGGGAAGGGGCGGGCGGAGAGGACCGGACGGACCCAGTCGAACCCGTCCTGGGCGCTGCTCCAGGATCGTGCGACCGCTCCCACCTCGAGCCAGGGAAGCGGGCGGACGAGCGCCTCGCCGTAGTGCTCCGCGTTGCGGGGCGACGACGGGCCCATGAACCCCTCCTCGCGCACCGTCGAGAAGGCCGACAGCCGAAGCCGCGGCGTGAACCAGCCGGCCTCGCCCCGGTACCCGCTTCCGTCCTTTCCCGTTCCGGCGAAGAGGGAGATCGTCACCGCCTCGCGTACGACGGCGTCGACGCCGCCCACCACCTGCCAACCCCCTTCGTCCGCTCGCGCCGAGAGCTCGACTCCGAGACCCTCCGAGATCCCCCTTCGCGCCTGCACGAACCCGATCGCACCCTTCCCGCCGCGATCATTGCCGAGCACCTCCGAGCCCAGGTTGCCCGCGGCTCCCGCTCCACCGACGAGCGTCCACGTCCCGGCCGGCAACAGGTAGTCGGAGGTTGCGACGGACTTCGACTGGACGCCGGTCGGCAACAGGAGGTTGTCGCGGCTGAAGGTGTAGACCTCGACCCGCGTGCTCGTTCGCCCCGGCAGCTCCACGTCGAGGAACTCGTAGATCCCCGACAGGCCCACCGTCACCCGCTGGCGAAACACCCCGTCCACGCGCAGCTCGGCGATGCCGCCAATCGGTCCCTGCCCGCGGATCGTCGTCGCCGATCGCATCTGCCGCGGCAGCAGCTCGCGCCCGTCGGTCGAGACCGGGAAGAGGGTCTCGGGCCTGTTCGTCCAGGCGACCTGGGCTCCCGACAGGCTCGACGAAGGGAGGAGCGGGTTCAGCGAAACGTTCTGGTGGCCCACGAGCAGCTTTGCCCGGCCGAGGTCCTTCACCCACACCGCCTCGGAGAGGAGCGAATAGCTCTCGAGGTCCGAGTCGAGCCGCAGCCGGAACCGTCCCCCCGCCACCCGCCCGGCGACCGTCGTCGAGGAGGAATAGCGCCCGTCCGAGTACGAGCGGTCGTAATAGAGGTCCTGCATGAGGAGCGAGAGGGAGCTCCCCGGCGCCTTCACGTCGGGCGAGAGCCCCGGTCCCGGCTCCGTCGCGGCCGCGGGCTCGCTCCAGGCGAGCTGCACCACCAGCGCGCCCTGCGCCTCGTCGAAGGCGACCCGCGCCCCGAGCCGCCTCTCGAGGAATGCGACGCTCACGTAGCGCTGCCCGTCGAGCTCGCGCAGCTCCTCGTCGTTGACGAGCGCCATGCCCAGGGGCGTCACGAGCTGCACTTGCCCCTCCACCGTGCGGACCTCCAAGAAAGTCCAGCCGGCCAGCGGCTCGAGCGGAATCCAGAGCGTCCCGTCCGCCCGGATCAGCTCCGCGGTCGCGACCTCCCTCCCGTTCACCATGATCCCGGCGATGACCGTGGTTTCGGGGCCCACCTCGAGAGCGCGCGCCGCCAGCGCCGGCCGGGCGTTCGCTGCGAGGAGGACCAGGGCCAGCGCCCGGAGCCGCACGGTCAACGAGGCGGAGCGGCCGGCGCCGCGGGCGTCTGCTCGGGTGCCGGGGGTGCCGCCGGGAGGCGGCACGGAACCGCGAGGTCGATCGTCGCCCCGCCGAGCGTCCCGAGAAGGTGAAGCACCAGGTCACCCTCCGGCACCTCCTTCGGGAACGGAACGAGAACGTGCCTCCGCGTCCCGGGAAGGACCGGCACCGTCGGCAGGCTCCCCTCGAAGAGGAGCCCTTCCGGAGGCGACGGCAGAAGCGCCTCCGCCGCGCTCCCCGCCGGGGCGGAATACGTCGTCGCCCCCACTCCGGGAAATGCGGCCGGCTTCCAGAGGCCCCATCGTCCCGTCATCCGCGCGTTCGCGTTCCCCTCGCTCGAGATCTCGATGAGCCCCCCCTCGCGCGAGCAGCTCGTCGAGATGACCCGGCCCACGCGACGGACCTCGCCGACGTGCGCGTAGATCGCCGCGCCCACCCGGAACAGCGCTTTCAGGACGGCTGCGGGCTCGTCCTCGCGCTTGATCTCGTCAAAGAAGAGCATCGCCCGGTGTTCGCCCGGGGCCGGCTTCGACTTCGGCCGGATCGAGAAGCGCACGGCCCGCGACTGGCCGGCCGGAACGACGAATCGCCCCGGCTGGACGACCATCCACCGGTCGAGCGAATCCTCGCTCGAAGGGAGCGCCCGGTACCTGTTCGCCTCGTCGAGGTCGAACGTCTCGACGCGGACGCTCACCTCCACGTCGCGCTTCCCCATGTTGATGAGCCGGACCGACTCCGTCGCTGTACGGCGCGAGAGGTCGACCTCGACGATCGGGGGTGAGAGAGCGATCTGCGCCTCAGCTTCTGTCGCCAGGAGCGCGGCGACGGCGAGGGCAGCTCCCGCGAGCGTTCGGAGGGATCTCATCGCGGCAGGAGCGTCACCGAGAGCGACCCTTCGTACCGGCCGGCCCGCTCCGCCGCGGCGAGGTCGAGCTCGAGCTCCACGCCCCCTTGCAGGAACGTCGCCCCGCCCTCCTCGATCTGTATGGGGTGCAGCGGGACGATCCGGACGGCGAGCTTCGACGCGGGTTCTCCCGGAATCCCGAGCGCGCCGATCGTCCCGTCGGGGGCGATCACCTCGACCCTCACCTCATACGATTCGGGCGCCTTCGGCGAGCTTTCAATCGCAACCCGCCAGAGCTTCTCCACGCGCCGGACGGCCCGGGCGCGGAAGGCCGGAGGGCGATTCCCGCCGGCGGAGGTGTACGCACCGAGGTCAAAGGACAGGCCCGACACCGGGCCGATCGTCGCGGCGTTCCCCGCAGCGAGGAGGTCCCGGCCTCCGATCGAGTCGAGCTCCACGAGGGGCGGAAGCTCGATCTGAAAAACGACGGCAGATCGGGAAGGAGCCGCTGGCTCCCCCCCGGCCTGCCACGAGAAGAGTGAAACAAGCGCGGCACCGGCAAGCCGCAGGCCGATCGAGGGAAGTCTCCCGCGCTCGGCCCGCAAGGTCGTCGGCTCCCCGTACCCGCGACCCGTCCTACAGGTTGACGGCCGTAAGGGTGTAGTCGCCGCCGGTGAAGTTGCCGACCGCGGTCACGCCGGTCATGTCGAGGACGAGTCGGACGTCACCGGTCTGCGGCGTGATGAAGGTCCCCGCCGACGGAAACTGAATCGATGGTGTCGCGAAGGTGCCGGTTGAAGCGCGGACCAGGCGGCTGCCGATGGTGATCACGTTTCCTGTGTCCGCCGTCAGCGTGTTGACGGTTCCGCCGATCGTGACCTGGGTGTTCCCATTGGCGGTAGTTGAGCGAACGAACGGACCAGGCATTGAGGATGTCGAGGTTGACGGCGCCCAGTGTGACGGCGGTGGCTGAGGTGGGATTCGTCAGTGTCGCCTCCGCGCCGCCCGCAACAGCAGTGGCGGTATTTGTCGCGGTGCCCGCGCTGACGGCGTTGGGCCCGAGAAGAGTCGAGGGCAGCGTCACGTTCACGGTGCTGTAGTAGTAGAGGATGACGATGCCGTTCAGGTTCACAGAGACGGCCGTGCTGCCGGTGGCCTGCGCCTGGGCCGGCTGGACCGCCCCGAACAAGGCCGCGGCGGCGACGAGGACGAGGGCGAGGAGCTTCATCGAGTTTTTCATGGTTTTTCTTTCCTCCAAGTTGGGTTTCTCACTCTCGGCCGCGGAGCCCACGTCGGGTGCCGAAGCCGTCTGCACGTCAGTCGATTCCCGAAGAACCCCTGCCGAGTGGAATCGGGTCGCCTGCCTTCGATCGCACGCACCCGCCAACCTCGCCGATTCCCGGCGTTCCTCCCCGGACTTGGTCGACCAAAACCTGTGCTCTCGATGTGGCCACGGCAAACCTCAAAGCGAACCCGGTGCCAGAAAAGGCACTCTTCCCCGAAAAGCGCGATACTTCCTCTCGACCGTGCACAGGGAAGGCTGAACGCCGTTCCGTACCTTACCTTCCGCCTCACACTAGCTCTCGTTGCAAGGCTCGGCCCGGGTGATTTAGCGACGACATGTCAACAAATTGCCCAACGGATGAGCCAGATTCGGGACGACTATCTCAATTAGGCCCCGGGGCCGTCCCAAAACGCTACAACCTCACGGGCATCCGAGGTCAAGGCCCGTGGTCCGGGAAGTGCATCGCGTCCTGCACCGGGAGGAGTATCCATGGCTCCAGTCTCGAATCGAACCTGGCTCCTCGCCGTCCTCGGCTGCCTCGCGGTGACCGCCTCGCTGCCGCGTCCCGCGCTCTCCCAGGGCATCACGAACGGCTCCTTCGAGTCGGGCAACCTGACCGGCTGGACCGTCGGCGGCGTCGGAAGGGCGGACGCCGTGATGGCGACCGACTTCAATCGGCCCTACGGCGGCTTCGACCTCCCGTTCCCCGACGGCACATGGGCGGCGCTGCTCTCGACGAAATCCACGTCCAGCTCGCCCTCGACCGACCTGGACGGCAACGACGTCCTCGATTACCACGTCACAACCCTGTCGCAGACCTTCACGGTCGCAGCCGCGCCCGTGAACCTCTCCCTCTCCTGGCTCGTCCTGACGGACGAGCGGAGGCGCACCGCAAGCGGCGCGGCGAGATACGACGACCTCTTCTCGATCGACCTCGGCGGCACGCCGCTCCTTCGCCGGAGCGTGTACCGGCCCGCCGGCGGGTCGCCCTGGACCGACACCCCGCCCTACAACGGCGTCCGCTATACCGTGTCGAAGCCGGGAAGCCCGGTCAACGGAAGCGACTTCCAGAACGACAACGGCGGCGGCCGAATGACCGCCTTCTCCGACCTCTGCGTCACCATTTCTCAGCCGGGCACCTACACCCTCACCTTCACCGTCGCCGACCAGGGCGGGACCGACGCGAACTACGACTCGGCGCTGATGGTCGACAAGGTCGAGCTCCCCTCCTCCTGCGTCGCTTCGCCGATCCGGGTGACCGACACCTCCGGCGCCAACGTCGAGGTCAAGTCGGGGGGGGTCGTCTTCAATCCCCACTTCAACCGCCAGCCGGCGGTCGCTGACGACGGCTCCGTCATCGCCTTCGTCTCGAACGCGAACCTCACCGGCGACAACCCGAATGCCGTCGAGCAGGTCTTCACGTTCGCCTCGAACGTCTACCGCCGCTTGACGAGCTTCGCGAGCGGGACGGTCGGCCGGCCCTCGATCACGCGGAACGGCCGCTTCGTCGCCTTCGCGAGCGACGCGACCACCGCCGGCAACTCCGACGGCAACGCGGAGATCTATCGCTACGACATCACCACCTCGACCCTCACCCAGGTGACCGCCACGACGGGCTGCACCAACGGTGCGCCCTCCATCTCCGACGACGCCGCGGGAAGCTCGATCTTCTTCGAGACGACGTGCGGTTTTGGCGGCGTTGGCGGCGCCAACCCGGACGGTAACCGCGAGATCGCCCGCTGGGTCGGGGGCTCCACCTTCCATGTGACCGTCGGCTCCCCCGCGTCCTGCACCTCCCACTCTCCTCACGCCGCGTGGGGATCGCCAACGACGGTCGTCTTCGTCTCGAGCTGCGGTTTCACCGGAGCAACCAACGCCGACGGGAACGCCGAGATCTTCCGCTGGGTCGTCTCTTCCTTTCCCGGAACCTACACCCGCATCACCAACACGACGGCCCCCGCCGGCAGCGACGTCCCCTCCATCACCGCCGACGGCGCCTTCGTCTCCTTCGTCTCCAACGCGAACCTCGCCTCTTCCAACACCGACAGCTCCTTCGAGGTCTATCGCTGGCAGGCGAGCAGCTCCTCCTTCGTTCAGGCCACCAACGACGCGAGCGGACTCGTCGCCTACACCTGGGCCCGTATCGGCGGCTCCAACGGGAGCCTCATCGCCACCGAGCGACTCAGCTTCCTGACCGGGGCGTTCGAGACCTCGCTCCTCACCGTGGGGGGGAAGAGTCGGTCCTCCTTTCCTCCACCGACTTCACGCTGCCCGCTCTCGCCGCGGGGGCGAGCCCCCCCGCGGTCGTCTTCCAGTCCTCCGCCGACCTCCGGGGAGAGAACCCCGACCGGAACCTCGAGATCTGGGCGAGCGACTCCTCAGTGGGCCGCGTCCGTACCTACACCCGATCGCTTCCCCCGCTCGCGATCCTCGAGTGCGCAGGCTACTCGCAGATCTGCGAGTGCACGAACCCGCGGACGACCAGCGACGACCTCGTGGTCACCGACCCCGGCACGGTCGGCTCCCTCGTCGTCAGCCTCGTCGTCACCCACCCCTACGTCGGCGACCTGATCTTCCGGCTGACCCACGTCGAATCCGGCATCACCGTCACGCTCCTCCATCGCCCCGGAGTTCCCGACCCGAACCCCTCCGCCCTCTGCGGCTGCTCGAACAACAACCTCAACGTCGTCTTCGACGACGCCGCCGCAACCGAAGCCGACAGCCAGTGCTCCGGGACGCCGGCGATCAACGGGAGGTTCCGTCCCTACAAGCTGCTTTCCGCCTTCGCGGGGCTGCCTCTCGCCGGGACCTGGCGCCTGACGGCCGTCGACATGGCCGGGCAGGACACGGGCAGCATCAGCTCCTGGGGCATGACCGTCACCGTGCAGTAAGGGGCGCGACGATGAGAACGACGCTTCGGAACCTCCTCCTCCTCGCGCCCGCGGCCATCGCCTGGCTCGCCCCTGCCGCGCTCGGGCAGACGATCCCCGAGCCCCTCGCTCCCCCCGACGCCTACGGCTACGAGATGCACGACCAGACCACCGGGGCCTGCCCGTTTCTCTTCGTCGACCTCGCCGGCGGCGGCTCGCTCCTCTCCTTCCCCTCACCAGGGGACGACGAGGGGGCTGCGTTCCTCCCCGCGCGCCCGTTCCAGCTCTACGGCACTTCCGTGCCCGGCTTCGTCGCCTCCACGAACGGGTATCTCGCGGCCACGAGCTCTCTCGCCGCCGAGGACGGCCGGGACTACAGCAACGACACCGTCCCGTCCCTCCCCGGCTACGTCCCGCTCCTCGCGGGCACGGCGACCGCCTCCTTTCCCGGCCGCCTCGCCGTCTTCCACGACGACCTCGCCCTCGGCGGAGGCTCGGTCCGCTGGCAGGAGGTCGCCTCGTGCCCTCGCCCCTCCGGCGCGATCGCGGGAGAGGCCTGCACGATCGTCCAGTGGAGCGGCGTCAGCCGAGCCGGCGGCGCCGAGTCGATGACCTTCCAGGCGATCCTCTACCACGCCAGCTTCGCCATCGCCTTCCAGATCGCCGCTTCCGACGGCACGGGCGGGGGCAGCGCCAGCGCGGGCATCCAGGACCTCGAGGCCCGCCTCGGCCTGCAGTACGCCGCCAACGAGCCGGGCCGCCTCGGCCCGGGCACCGCCGTCTGCTTCTTCGACCCCCGGTACCCCACCGGTGGCCCCCGCGCCGACCTCCGGCTCTCGACCACCGCCAAAGTCGAGCCGGGCGCGCCCCACGCCCTCGTCACCTACGGCGTCGCCGTTTTCAACGACGGCCCCTCTGATGCCACCGGCGGCACCGTCCACGCGCCGTTTCCCTCCGGCCTGCAGTGGGTCACCGATACCTGCGGCGGGGCCTTCTCTGCCGGCCAGTGGGTTCTCGGCGGCATCCCTTCCGGGGGCTCCGTGGAGTGCCACGTCACCTCCCGCGTCGTCGCGTCCGTCGACGGCCCCGTGATTCATCCCTTCGTCGTGAGCGGCCTGGCCACCGACCCCGACCCCACGAACGACGGCGTCGACGTCGTCGTCGAGGTCCTCGTCCCGGTTCCCGTCGACGACGGAGACGGCGTTCCCGCCGCATCGGAAGACGCTTTCCCCGGCGGGTTCGGGGCACCCCCGCTCGCCCCGGGCGACGGCAACGGCGACGGCATCGCGGACTCCGTCCAGCCCGGCGTCGCCACGCTCCCGGCCGCCTCCGGCGACGGTTGGCTCACCGTCGAGCTTCTCGGCGGTGGCTGTGCGTCCCTGCAGGAGGTCCGCGCCCTGGCCGAGAGCGCCGTCGCGCAGGCCGACGCGACGTACGACTTCCCGCGCGGCCTCGTCGCGTTCCAGATCCCGTGCCCATCGGGCGGCGCCAGCGTTCGCGTCTGGTACCACGGGGCGGCCTCGGTGCCGCCCGTCTACAGGACGTACGGCCCCCTCGTCCCGGGAGACGGCGTCGCCACCTGGTACACCCTTCCGGGCGTCGTTTTCGGGGCGAGCCGCGGCATCCCGACCGCCACCTTCACCCTCGTCGACGGACAGCTCGGTGACGACAGCGGGACCGACGGCGTCATCGTCGACCAGGGAGGTCCCGGCCAGCCGGGAGACGGGGTCGCCACGATTCCCGCGGCAGGTCCCTGGGGCCTCGCCGCCCTCGCCGCCCTCATCCTCGCCGCCGCGATCGCCCTCGAAAGGTCGAGGCTCGGGTCGCTGCTACGCTTTCCCCTTGACCACCTGCCCGCCCCTGCACGTGAGCAGGAGCCCCAGGACGAGGTTCACGGGGAAGGCCTCCGTCACGTTCAGGGTCAGGGAGGCCGTGGACGCAAGGGAGACAGCAGGTCCGACATCTGAATATGCAGGTGTGACAACCCACAGTCCTCTAGATCCTGAGTGACGTAATTCGAAGGATCTTCTATTCCCCATGTCTCTTCTGGTACTCTTCGGGCTGCGGCGTAAACGTCGGAAGATGATCGATTTTCCAGTCAGTAAGTCCATTTGGGCTTCGTGCAGCGCACAAATGTGAGAATCCCCGACGATCTTCCACACGCGCCAACAGCAGGTTCTGGCCATCAACCATTGTAGCGCCCGGATTGAACACCGAATTTATGGTATATGGCCAGTCGCGATGAGTAAGGATAGGGTTTGCCTCATACCTTTTAAGGAGTTTCT
>CAVOJA010000007.1:0-59507 GCA_963696015.1 uncultured Holophagales bacterium | reverse complement strand
CGCGTCGATTGGCTCGATATACCGCTCGACGCTTTCTACCGAGTCAAACATCTGCACATCGCCACTGTCGTTAAGAACGATGGGCGTCTTGATCCCGACTCCAAAGGCATCGCTCACCAGCCACCCTCCCATGGTCTGTGGCGTTTCATCCCTTGACCTGGGAGAGACTGCCCAGGCCGCCGAGGGTCATGAACCCTTCGATGATAGTGAGGTCGTTCGCCAAGAGGGTGGCGCGTGCGGTTTCCCCAAGGGGCGAGTCTGAAGCTCCTGGTAGCGAACGGTTCGGCGCCCGTTGTCACGCCAATCCGATTGATGGTGACGTTCAGGGCTACGCCAGCGACCGCCGAACCAATATATGCGCCGCTCGAAGTGTCAACCACGTTGTCCGGGCGGAGCAGGCTCGTCAGGCCCAGAGAAACTCCGTCCCCGAATCCCGCGCTTCCGTCAACCAGCCACTGAGGAATATCGAGTCCCGCCAGGAACTCGTCGCCGACCGATGCACCTTGGGCGGCGTACTCGCCGGACGCCGGGGAGGAGGTGGTACCTGCGCCGAGCAGCCCTTGCCCGAACGACGTGAGTTCACGCTCGCGGCGCATCCGCATCATCCGAAGCTCCAGTTCGAATCGCCTCGCTGATTCGGCCCCTGGGTCCGCTGCGATGACGGTCGCGCTGTCGGTGCACTGAGTCCCGACGCACTCCGCCATCAGCCCGAAGGGGTCGACAACATTGACGGGGTTATTCCTAGCGTAGGTGAAGCCGTTCCGCACGAGGAGGAGGTCCTCGTAGTAGACCGTGAAGCCCTCTGAGACCCAGAGCATCCGGGTGGTGTTCTCCCGGTCGTCGTCGAAGGGGCCGAGGGCGATCGGCCGGATCCGTTTCACGTTGAAGTGGTGGAAGTACTCGTGCGCGATGAAGCGAAGGGTCCGGCGGTACTCGACAGGGTCGGCCATCTTCGCGGCGTCGAACGTGATGAGCTGGGAGTTCAGGTGCTCCAGGCCGCCACCCCCGGGGCCGATCGAGATGAAGGCGTAGCGCTCGTAGGGGATGTCCCCCATGAGGTCCGTGGCGGCCTTCACCATCGCCTTCAGGTCGGCCGTGAAGAGGACGCGGTCGAGCTTCCCGAGGTCGCGCCCCTCGAAGGTGTGGGGGATCCCGTTCACCTCGAAGGAGAGGACCTCCTGGTGGCCGACGAGGAGGGGGCTGTCGTAGAGGACGTCGAAGTCAGGGGCGGAGAAGCTGCCTGGCTGGCCCTTCACCGGGGCGAGCCCGGTGGAGATGCGAGGCCAGCCTTCCCGCGGCGCGACGGTGACGGTCACGGGGGTCCCGATCCTCCGGGCAAAGTCTTCTCCCACGTCAGCGGGCGGCCGGACGAGTCGCGGGCCTCGAAACGACCGACGTTCTTCGCGTAGTCGAGGATCACGTAGTAGCCGGGCGACCAGGCCGGCATTTTCAGGTCGACCGTTTCGTCGCGAATTCCCTCGCACCGCATCTCCACGTGGAAGATGTGCGTTTCGGGGCGGGGCATCGAGACCGTGAAGTCGATGCGGGCCGGGTCCGGCGGAGCGTCGGGCGCAGGGCTCGCCTTCAGAGGCAGTCCGGTGACGAGCGTCAGCGACGCGAGGAGTGCAGCGAAAAGGCCCTTCATCGGAGTGCTCCGGAACGCGTTCGGCGCTTCAGCGCTCGAACGACTCCGCCCGCCCTGCCGCCGAGAGAGGAACGAGATAGCGGCCCGGGTCCGCCGCGATCTTCCGGTGGGCCGCCTCGAGAGTCGTCTCGCCCGCGTAGCTGACGGCCGAGCGGAGGTGGCCGGCGATTCGCGCGAGAACGTCGACGACGCTTCCGACGTAAGGGATTCGGACCGACTGCCCCTCGGCGGGGGTCGCGAGGGCGTCGGCCACGGCCGCGTCCGTCGAGCCGTCGACGACCGCTTCGGGTGACGTCATCCCACGGTAGAGCTTCATCTTCTGGCGCGTGGCCGGGTCGTCGACGACGATGCCGGGCGATTCGTCCGTTCCCGAGAGAAGCGAGCCGAGCATGACGGTGGAGGCGCCGCAGGCGAGCGCGAGGAAGACGTCCTTGTCGTTGCGGATCCCGCCGTCCGCGATGATCGGGACCTTCCCCTCCGTCGCGAGGTACGTCTCGCGGATCGCCTGCAGCTGCGGCACGCCCGCGCCCGTCTCCAGGCGCGTTCGGCAGCCCCGCCCGGGACCGACGCCGACCTTGATGGCGGCCGCGCCGAGATCGGCGAGGAAGCGGGCTCCCTCGCCCGTCGCGACGTTGCCGACGACGAGCGGGATGTCCGGGAAGCGGTTCCGGAATGCGGGGACGGCTTTCGCCAGGATCTCGGAGTGGGCGTGGGCGACGTCCATGAGGATGACGTCGACCTTCGCCTCGGCGAGCGCCGCGGCGCGTTCGAGGAAGTCTCCCGCCGCGCCGATGGCAGCGCCGACGCGCAGGCGACCCCGGACGTCCTTCACGGAATAGGGCTTCCTCTTGAAGAGGTGGAGGTCGCGCATCGTCACGAGGCCGCGGATGAGACCTCCCTCGTCGACGAGAGGGAGCTTCTCGACCCGCCGCTCCCACATCGTCTGCTCGGCGTCCTCCATGCTGACGGTGGGCGGGCGCGTGACGAGGCGCGCGAGCGGGGTCATCAGCTCCTCGACGAGGCGCTCGCCGCTTCCCTGCTCGAGCGGCAGGTCGCGCTGGGAGAGGAGGCCCGCGAGGAGGCCCGACCCCTTGGTCTCCTCGATGAGGATCCCGCTCGACCGGTGGCGCTCGATGAGGCGCCGCACTTCCGCGATCGTGGCGCTGCGGGGGAGGACGAGCGGCTTCTCGATGACGTAGGAGTGGCGCGTCTTCACGTACTTCACGCGCGCCGCCTGGAGCTCGATCGTGCAGCTGCGGTGGAGAAAGCCGAAGGCCCCTTCCAGCGCGAGGGCCCGGGCCATCTCCTCGCCGACGACGGTGTCCATGTTCGCTCCGACGATCGGGAGGCCGATGCCGAGCCCCTCGATGAGAGGCATCGTCAGGTCGAGGGCGCGCCGGCTGGTGACCGGGCTCCGCTGGGGCCGGAAGAGGAAGTCGTCGAAGGTACGGCCGAGGAAGAGGGATTCCAGCTCGCGCATCGGAGGGATTGTTCCACTCCCCGCCCCGATCTGCCGCAGGTCCGGCCCGCGACGTTCCGTCTGAAGCGGGCTTCTTGCGGGAATGCGGCGCGTAGAATCAATTGGTTTCCGTGGCCTCCTGGGTAGGAGGCGTGCGAGGTGCGAGTCCTGGCGCATGGCCGGGGGCAAAGGGACGGCGTGAGCAGAGCGGAACCGGGAGGACAGACGTGGCGGCTCATTCGGGGTGCGCTGCTCCTCTCGCCGCTCTTCCTGGCGGTCTCCGCGGCGGCGCTGCGCCCGGAACGGCCCCTCAGCCAGGCCCAGGTGGACGTCTGGCAGACGGAGAACGGTCTTCCCCAGAACACCGTCACGTCGATCCTGCGAACACGCGACGGCCACCTCTGGTTCGGGACCTACGATGGCCTCGTCCGGTTCGACGGCGCCCGCTTCACGGTGTTCGACGGCAAGACGACGCCCCTCCTGGCGACCGGGTCGGCGTTCGCCCTGATGGAGGACCACCTCGGGACGCTCTGGATCGGGCGGAGCGAGAACGTCGTCCAGTACAGGGACGGCGTCTTCCGGCAGGTCCTCGGGGACGAGCTGGGGCAGGGAACCGTCTGGTCTCTTTCGGAGGCGTCCGACGGCACGGTCTGGGCCGGCGCGGGGAAGGGCCTCGTGCGCTGGAAGGACGGCCAGGCCACCCTGCTCACGAAGAAGGACGGGCTTCCCGCCGGTCGGCTTCGGTCCGTCTGCCTGGACAAGGACGGAACTCTCTGGATCGGGACGAGCGGCGCCGGTCTCGTCGCGTGGCGCGAGGGCCGCGTGACGATCCGGTCGACGGCAACCGGATTTCCGAGCGACCAGATCATCACGGTCCTTCCGGACCCGGCCGGGGGCGTTTGGGTCGCGACGGCGGGCGCCGGTCTCGTCCGGATCGTCGGAGAGTCTCAGCGCGTCTACGGAAAAACGGACGGAATGCCGACCGACCAGCTCACGGCGCTCGCGTTCGATGCGGCGGGCTCCCTCTTCATCGGCACGTGGGGAAGCGGGATCTGCCGGTTGCGCGAGGGGAGCTTCTCCTGCGTCGGGTCGCCCCCCCTCTCGAACGACAAGATCTGGTCGATCCTGCCGGACGAGGAGGGATTCGTCTGGGTCGGCACGTGGGTCGGGGGCCTCCACCGGCTGCGTGACAGGAGCTTTCCGGCCTTTGGCGTTCCCGAAGGTCTCTCGAACGACAACGTCCGCTCCGTCCTTCACGGACGCGACGGAAGCGTCTGGCTCGCGACCGCCGGCGGCGGGCTCAACCGGCTGCGCGAAGGAGGTATCGACGTCCTCCGAAAGGCCGATGGCCTCCCGAGCGACGAGGTCTCGGGGCTCCTCGAGGATCGGTCCGGCGCGCTCTGGGTGGGCACGTACACGTCGGGCCTCGCGAGGCTCCGCGGCGGGCGTATCGAGACCTTTGGAAGGGCCGATGGCCTTCCCGGTCTCGACATCCGCGTCATTCACGAAGATCGGCGCGGGACGATCTGGGTCGCGACGACGTCCGGTGTCGCAACGTCGCGGGACGGCCGCCGGTTCGAGCCGCTCCGGACTCCCGACGGCGTGTCGCTGAGTGCCGTCGTGTGCCTCCTGGAAGACAGGACGGGGGCTCTCTGGTTCGGAACGTCGGGAGACGGCCTCGTCCGATACGACACTTCGGGATTCCACGTCCTGACGATGGGCGACGGCCTCGTGAGCGACCGGATTTCCGCGCTGCACGAGGATGAAGAGGGCGATCTCTGGATCGGGAGCGCCTGGAGCGGCATCAACCGGCTGAAGGATGGGGTGCTGACCGCGATCCGCCCGAAGGACGGTCTCGCCGAGGGGCGGGCGCAGGTGCTCCTCGAGGACCGGTCCGGCGGGCTCTGGCTCACCGGGAACAAGGGCTTCCAGCGCATCCTGAAACGGGAGCTGATCGCCGTCTCGACCGGGCAGCCGGGCTCCATTCACCCGCTCGCCTTCGGCCTCGCCGATGGACTTCGAAGCGCCTCTTTCGCCAGCGGACAGCAGCCGGCCGGCTCGATCGGGCCGGACGGGCGGATCTGGCTTCCGTCCTACCGCGGCGTCGTCGTCGTCGATCCCGAGCGAATTCCTCGACCTCCTTCTCCGCCCGGGGTCCGCCTGGAGGAGCTGCTCGTCGACGGGGCCGTGCGGGATGCGAGGAACGGCCTCGAGATCGGTCCCGGCCGGTTGATGGTCGAGATCCGCTACGCCGCGACGACCCTGCAGCCGCCCGAGCTCATCCGTTTCCGCTCCCGGCTCGACGGGTTCGACGAGCACTGGGCCGAAGTCGACACGCGTCGGTCGGCCTTCTACACGGGTCTACCTCCGGGCCGATACCGGTTCCGGGTCGCGAGCCGGATCGGGGATGGCCCCTGGGGAGAAGAGGCGGACCTCGTTTCGCTGAGGGTCCTCCCGGCTTTCCACCAGACCACCTGGTTCCGGGTCCTCGCCTTGGTCCTCGGCGTCTCCGCCGTCGTCTTCGCGATCCGGCGCCGGACGGTTCAGCTGAGGCGGCGCCAGGCGAAGCTCGAGCGGCTCGTCGCCGAGCGGACCGAGGAGCTGCGTCGCGCCAACGAGCGACTGTCGGAGCTCTCCTTCTCCGACGCCCTGAGCGGAATCGCGAACCGGCGGCGGTTCGACGAGGTGCTCGAAACCGAGTGGAAGCGGGGCATCCGGTTCGGCCACCCGCTCTCGCTCGTCATGGCCGACATCGACTTCTTCAAGCGCTACAACGACGCTCTCGGCCACCAGGCCGGAGACCGCTGCATCGTCGAGGTGGCGGGGGTGCTCCAGGCGATGGCCCGGCGGGCGGGGGACCTCGTGGCCCGCTACGGCGGGGAGGAGTTCATGCTTCTCCTCCCGGCCACCGGTGCGGCCGACGCGGCGATCGTCGCGGAGACGGCGCGCGCGCGGATCGAGGCGCTCGGGATCCCGCATCCCGACGGGGCCTCTCCGTTCGTGACGGCGAGCTTCGGCGTCGCGACGTCTGTGCCCGGGACACACGTCCCCGAGTCGACCGGTGGTGACCCGGGCCTGCTCGTTTCCGCTGCGGACGCTGCTCTCTACCGCGCCAAGAGCGCGGGGCGGAACCGCGTCGAATGCGCCGAGCCCGGGGCCGCCAGGCCTTCGGTCCAGGGCCCGTCGGGCGAGCCTCCGGCCGGGACTCCGACGACCTGAGCAGCGTTTCGCGCGGGTCGTTCGTCACTCCAGGAGCTTGTAGACGAGCCCGAAGTCGTTCTTCCGGTAGACGCTCTTCGGAGTGCCCGTCCGATACCAGACGAAGCTCGGCGGGCCCATGTTCCCCTCGGCGACCTCGAAGGCACCTGGGGAGATCTCCCCGGCGAGGATCACGTGGCGGATGCGTCCCGGAATGATGCCCACGTCCCCGGGCTTCAGCTCGAGGTCCTTCCACCCGGGGGCTCCCTTCTCGATCGTCCGGAACTGGCGGCTCGGGAGGCAGAGCCTGCGTCCCGCCCAGGTCGCCTGGAATCCTGCGTCGGCGAGGACCGCCCTGACGAAGAGGCCGCACCACGAGATGCCCCCTTCTTCGTGAGGGACACGACACTCCGGCATCCCCCGAGACCAAGGGCCTCGAAAGCCGACTCGGGCTCGGGGGGTTCCGAGGGCTTCTGTCGGAGCCAGAATCCCTGCCGGAGGCCGTCCTTCATGGCGGGATCGAGAGGAGACGCCCCTGACGACTCGTGATACCGCAGGATCGAGAGTCCGTCCGCGACCTCCTGGACGGACTTCCCGTCGCGGTTCATGAATGGCCATTTCTGGCCGCTGACGAGGACGGCTTCGAGTGCAGCCGCTCCGACGATCTTCATCCGGGCGAGGGAAAGGACCTCTATGGGCATCGGCATTCTCCCTGGCGTTCCAGCCGTCGACAGGGACCCGGGAGCGGGCGGCGAGAGACGGGCCGGCCAGCTCGTGCCGGGAATATCACGGCAGAGGCACGTCCTTCCGTGTGAACGGGCGGACGAGCGTGCTCTTCGGCGTCTTCAGCTGGATCTCGAGGCCCCAGTCGGGGCCGACCTCCGGCTCGTGCGTCATGAAGATGTAGCCCGAGAACGAGGAGCTCGAGGCAGGATCCTCCTTTCCCTGGGGATCGACGTGGGCGCAGGCGCCGATGCGGTCGTTCGGGTCCTTCACCTTCAGAACGGTGTGGTACTTCGGGTCGTCGTTCGAGAGGTAGTTCTTCTCCGCGCTCGCTCCGAGCTCCTCCACCTCCGCTGGTCCCGGCCAGCCTCGCGTGCCTCCTTCCGGGCCGCCTCTTCGGCGGCCTTCCTCTCGGCGGCGATGCCCTTCGGACCGAGGACCGTGACCTCGACCCCGTTCGCCGAGAGGGCGGGATCGGAGAGCGGGCGCCCGTCCGTCGAAAGGTACTTCGCGACGGTGACGGACGAGGCGGGGTCCCGTCCGGGGACGTGAAGCTCGACCTGGCCGGAGACGACTTTCATGGACGTCACCGCCCGGGCGGGGCTCTTCAGCTCGACCCGGACCTTGGCGGGTTCTCTCTGGGCCCGATTGGAAAGCGCCGCGTAGTTCAGATGGAACGGTGCCTCGGCCGCACCCTCCGGGACGAGGTTCGCACCGGTGTCGTCGCCGGCCTCCTTCAGGACGACCCGCTGCCCGCGGACCTCCGCTTCCAGAAAGTCGGGGGCGAGGAGGGTGAGCGTGATCTTGGGAAAGGACTTGGCGCGCCGGTCGTTGACCTCCGCGAGAGTGAGTCCGGCGGAGGCGCCCGATGCCGGGGTCGAGGCGGCCGTTCCGGCGGGCTCGGCCACGAGAGGCGGCCTGGGCGCCAGGAGGAGGGCCGGAAGGGCGAAGCGGAGGACGTGGTGGACTCGAGGGTCTCTCATTGCGATCGCTCCTCGAGCACTGGGAGTCATGGGAGCTTCACGTCTTTCAGGGCGAACGGGACGGTGACCCGCGCTCTATCCGTGTAGAGGGTGAAGACGAGCATGGTGGCGGGGTCGGGCGCCTGCCGCAGCTCGTAGCGGCGGGTCGTCATCACTCCGTCGGAGCCGCCGCTCATCCCGGCGTAGATCTCCTGGCCGTCCGGGCCCACGATCTGCACCTTCTGGATCCGCTTGAAGTCCTCGAGCTTTGCGTGAAGGACGACGGCGTGCTCCGACTCGCCCGAGGAGAACGCCTTCGTCAGCGCTTCCCTCGTCGCGAGCATCTCCGAGATCTCCTCGTCCGTCTTCCCTTCCGCCTTCATCGCGTCGCGAAAGCGGGCCATCGCCTCCGGACCGCTCTGCTTCTTCAGCTCCTCGGCGGGCCGCGCCGTCGAAAGCGGCGTCACCTGGATCCTGGCCGCGGCGAGACCAGGGGAGACGAGCGGGACGTCGAGCTTCGATGGGGCCTTCGGGACCTCGACGATCGAAGCGGGATCCAGCTTCGGGGTGAAGAGCTCGACCGTCCCGGAGAGGATCACGGTGCGAGGGGAACGGGGTGGAGCGACGAGGGGGATCAGAAGCCCGGTGGAGTAGCCGAGGTCCCTGAGCTGCGGCGTCTCCGGCTTCTCGGGGAGGAGCGACCGCCCCGCGTCGTCGCGCGCATCCTTCACGAAGGCGCGGCCGACGGGGTCGTCGTCCCTCTTCTCGGTCGCGAGCTTCAGGACGGCGATCAGGCCGCTCTTGCTCTCGCCGCCGCCGTAGCGGTCGTCGACGAGCTCCTCGAGGACGACCTTCGGGAGCGTCGGCTGCGGGGCGCCCTGCTTCGACCCGGGCCCGGCCTTCCTCGGGGGCGGGGCGGCGCCGAGCACGAGAAGGGCGCCCAGCGCGAGGGAGAGGCTTCGGAGGCCATTGGCACGCATAGCCACCTCCTGCTGGTTTGCAGACGGTCTAGACCTGGCGTGTCGACGCGGCGCGCGCTTCGTCGGGATCATCCGGGTCCCACAGGGACCGGGATGCCCACGAACCGGTCTCTCGGCGCCTCGGAACGGAGCCGCCCTCCGAGGCTCCGGGGGACTTTCGGAGGCGCAGCCCCGGGAAATGGGAAACTCCGCTGCTGCACGCCATGGCGAACGCTGACCAGACCCCTGACGAGCCGCGGAGCGTCACCCCCCTCGCGGACCGGATCCCGCCCGGAGGGACGAGCGACGCCGACGAGATCCTCGGCCTCTTCCTCGACTGGGTCGCCGAAACCGGGCTGACGCTCTACCCGGCGCAGGAAGAGGCGCTCCTGGAGATCATGGCGGGCAAGCACGTCATTCTCGGGACGCCGACGGGCTCGGGGAAGTCGCTCGTCGCGCTCGGGCTTCACTTCAAGGCGCTCTGCGAGAGGCGCGTCTCCTTCTACACGAGCCCGATCAAGGCGCTCGCGAGTGAGAAGTTCTTCGCCCTCTGTGGCGAGCTCGGGCCGGAGAACGTCGGTATGCGGACGGGCGACGCGAGCATCAATCCCGAGGGGGGCGTCGTCTGCTGCACGGCGGAGGTCCTCTCGAACATGGCGCTCCGGGTCGGTGAGGAGCTCGACGCGCCCTACGTCGTCATGGACGAGTTCCACTACTACGCCGACAAGGAACGGGGGGTCGCCTGGCAGGTGCCGCTCCTCGTCCTGCCGAACACGCAGTTTCTCCTCATGTCGGCGACGCTCGGCGACCCGTCGGCGATCGCGGAGCGGCTGAAGCACGACACGGGGCGAGAGGTGGCGTTCGTCACGTCGGACGAACGTCCGGTCCCGCTCGACTTCGAGTACGCCGAGACGCCGCTCCACCAGACGATCGAGAAGCTCCTCGAGCAGGGGAAGAGCCCGATCTACGTCGTGAACTTCACGCAGCGCGAGTGCGCCGAGCTGGCGCAGGCGCTGACGAGCGTGAAGATCGGCAGCCGCGAGGACCGGGAGGCGATCCGGGAGGTCGTGGCGGGGCGACGGCTCGTCACCCCCTATGGCAAGGAGTTCCGCCGGTTCCTCTCGTTCGGCGTCGGCGTCCACCACGCGGGGCTCCTCCCGCGCTACCGGCTCCTCGTCGAGCAGCTCGCGCAGAAGGGGCTCCTGCACGTCATCTGCGGCACCGACACGCTCGGCGTCGGCGTGAACATCCCGATCCGGACCGTCCTCTTCTCCAAGCTCGCCAAGTTCGACGGGACGAAAGTCGGTCTCCTCTCCGTCCGCGAGTTCAAGCAGATCGCCGGGCGCGCGGGGCGGCGCGGCTTCGACACGGAGGGAAGCGTCGTCGCGCAGGCGCCGGAGCACATCGTCGAGAAGAAGCAGGCGACGAAGAAGTCCGACGCGTCGGGGAAGAAGATCGGAAAGACGTTCCGCGGGCCGGCGAAGGGGGAGATCTCCTGGACCGAGGAGACGTTCCAGAAGCTCATCACCCGGCCGCCGGAGACGCTGAAGTCGCGCTTCCACCTCACGCACGGGATGGTCCTCGACCTCGTCCAGAGGGACGCGGACACCAACCGCGACGCCCCGCCGCCGGAGCGGAACTTCTCTGCGCTGCGCGATCTCGTTGCCCGCTGTCACGAGGACGACGCGACGAAGGCGCGCCTCCTGAAGCACGCGGCGCTCCTCGTCCGGTCGCTCTACCGGGCCGGGATCGTCGGGATGGCGCGGGAGGAGACGGGCTTTCGCCGCGTCGTCGTTGCCGACGACCTCCAGTGGGACTTCTCCCTCCACCAGGCGCTCTCGATCTACGCCGTCACGGCGCTCGAGCGGCTCGACCCCGCCTCGCCGACCTACGCCGTCGACGTCGTCACCGTCGTCGAGTCGATCCTCGAGAACCCCGACGTCATTCTTCGAAAGCAGACCGACCGGGCGAAGGGGAAGCTCGTCGAAGAGCTGAAGGCCGAGGGCGTGCCGTACGAGGAGCGGATGGCGAAGCTGGAGGAGGTCACGTACCCGCAGCCTCTCGCCGACTTCCTCTTTGGCGCTTTCGAGGCGTTCCGCGAGGCGCATCCCTGGGCCACCGGCACCGAGCCGAAGCCGAAGTCGATCGGGCGGGAGATGTTCGAGACGTTCGCGGGCTTCTCGGACTACGTGAAGAGCTACGGCCTCGAGAGGAGCGAGGGAGTCCTCCTCCGATATCTCTCGCAGCTCTACCGGACGCTCGACCAGACGGTCCCCGAGCCGGCGAAGACCGACGCGCTCTGGGACGTCCTCGGGTTCTTCCGCGCCCTCGTCGGCGAGACCGACGCGAGCCTCCTCGAGGAGTGGGAGAGCCTCCGGCACCCCGAGGAGCCATTGGAGCTGAAAGCGCAGCCCGAGAAGCGGAAGGAAGCCGCCTGGCTGACGGAGCTTCTCTCCGACCCGCGCGTCTTCGCGGCGCGTGTCCGCTCGGAGATGCACCTCCTCGTCAGGGCGCTGGCACGGAAAGACTGGGAGGACGCCGCCGAGCGGGTCTGGCAGCCGGTGGAGGGCGCGGAGGGCGAGTGGAGCCCCGAGCGCTTCGACGCCGCGCTGACACCGTTCTTCGACGAGCACGCCGATCTCGTCGCGGGCCCGGAAGCGCGTCTCCACCAGTGGACGAACCTGCGCCTGGCCGGCCCACGGCAGTGGACCGTCACCCAGACGCTCCTCGACCCCGAGGGCGACAACGCCTGGGCCATCTTCGCCGGGATCGACCTGCGCGACGAGACGGCCGCGGATGGGCCGATCCTTCGTGTCGAGCGGATCGGGACGTAGTCCACCCGCCCTCGCGCGTCGCTGCGGCAGGTATGGTCGCGCCCGCTCACTTCTCGGCCGCGACGTCGATCTGGCCTCCCGAATCGATCGGGCCGAGGCCCGCCTCCTCGCGGACGGCACAGTGTGGCTCTCGCGCAGATGATCGAGCACGAGAAGACCACGATCGCGCCGCTCCCCCGCATCCGCGGCCGCTCGCTCGACCACGTTTCCTTCATCGTGGACGAGGCGCAGCGCCTGCCCCCCTCGAGGTGAAGACGATCATCGTGCGCGCCGGGGAGGGCTCGAAGATCGTCTCCACGGGTGACATCCACCAGATCGACAGGCGTACCTCGACGCCCAGTCGAACGCGCGGACGGTCCTCGTCGACCGGATGGAGGACCAGGACCTCGTCGCTCACGTGGACCTCGTCAAGGGGGAGGGGAGCCGCGTCACCGAGGTCGGGAGCACGTCGCTGTCGCCGTCCCGACCGTCGCGGAAGGACGGGCACCGAGTGAGGTTCCCTATCGCCCTTACGCGTCGTTCGTCCGTGTCGCACGCGCGTCCCGCCGAAGGGTCCCCGGGTCGAGGCCGCGGGCACCGACGATCTCGTCGCGACGAACCCGTCCGAGGTAGGACGCGCCCGGAATCGTTGCGTCGACGTCGAGGTGATCCTGCCCTCTGACGAGACCCCGCCGAGGCCCGTCCCCCGCCGGATCACGGCGGGAGGCCGTGGCCCGGGTCCTTAACGCCACGTTCATCCCGCGCTGGCCGGCCTTTCACGCCGGTCGGTGAGAACGGCGCGCACGGAGGTTCGCGAAACCATGAGACACCGGAGCATCGCCGTCGTCCTTCTCGCCCTGGCCCCCGCGGCCCCGTCCGGGTTCGCCGCCACGGTGGCCCCGCCGGAGCCGGTCGAGGTCGGGGCGCACTACAACCCGTCGAACAACCCCTCGGTCGTGCTCCGCGCGAAATACGTCCTTCCCGACCGAATGGGCGCGATACAGAACGCCGACTTTCCCGGCTCGATCCCGAACGACAAGGGCATGCAAGTCGGCTCCCTCTTCTCGGACCTCTACCGCGACCCGGAGGACCCGTTCCTCACGTTCTGGTGCCTCTCCGACCGGGGCCCGAACCAGGAGCTCCCGCAGCGGACCTTCGTCGTCCCCGAGTTCGACCCGACGATCTACATGATCCGCATCCAGGCGGGCGACGACTCGCCGGCCGAGATCAAGATCTACGAGCCCCACCCGATTCGGACGACGTCGGGCCTGCCCGTCACGGGCCTTCCGAACCGTCAGGGCGTCGACGAGGAGTCGTTCGACTGCAAGGGGACGACGAAGGTCGGATACAACATGGACGGCCTCGACACGGAAGGGATCGTCCGCGCGCCCGACGGCGACTTCTGGCTCGTCGACGAGTACGCGCCCTCCATCCTCCGCGTCGGTTTCGACGGGACGGTGAAGATGCGCTACGTCCCGGGCGGGGCCGGCATCTCGGGGACGCACTACCCGGTCGCCGAGACCCTCCCGGCAATCTGGGCGAAGCGGCGGAGCAACCGCGGCCTCGAGTCGATCGCGATCAGCAGGGACGGGTCGAAGGTCTACGCCGTGATGCAGAGCCCGCTCGAGAACCCCGACTCGGCCACGGGAAAGGCCTCCCGCATCTACCGGATGATCGTCCTCGACACCGTCACCGGGAACCCGACGGCCGAGTACGCCATCGTGGCCGAGACGGGGAGCTCGTTCGGCGGCGGCAAGCAGGGGGACATGAAGGTGAGCGCCCTCTCCCGCGTGAACGCGACGAGCTTCCTCCTGCTCGAGCGGACCGACCCGATCGCGCGCGTGTACCGCATCGACGTCGCGGCGGCGACGAACCTCCTCGGGACGAAGTGGGACGCCGCGGCGACCACCCCGACGCTTGAGGCGACGAAGCCCGAGGACCTCGCGGCGGCCGGCGTCGTCCCCGCGGCGAAGTCGCTCGTCGTCGACCTCAACCTGGTCGTCGGCAAGACGTTGCCGCAGAAGATCGAGGGAATGGCGATCCTCGACAAGTGGACGATCGTCGTCGGCAACGACAACGACTACAACATGAAGACTCTCGACGCAGACTGCAACGTGACGCACGGCGACGTCGCCTCCGAGCTCCTCTTCGTCCGCCTCGGATCGCCGCTCCCGCTCGACTGAGCGTCCGCGCTTCGCCCTCGTCCCGGACCGGCGCGGGAGCCTCGCGCTCCCGCGCCGGCGCCGGTCCCCGGGCGTGTCGGAGACCTCAGCGAGGGCCGGGCGCGGCCGCCTCGCCCAGGAGCATCACGGAGAGCGTCCTGTCGTCGGCGCCGCCCGTCAGCCGGCGGGGAACGAAGACGGGGTCGAATCCCAGGCGAATCGCCTCGGCCCCGTCCGGGACGTCGACCGTGAGCGTCCGGGGCTCGCCGTTCGGGAGGGAGACCGCCGCGGCGGCCCCGCCGGTGTCCACGCGCACCACGACCGCGAGACCGTCGGGGCGCGCGTTCTCGAGGGTGAACGAGACGCGCCGCTCGCCCGGAAGGACCTTGCGGAAGGCGCGCGGCCCGAGCCAGCGGCGCGAGCCCTCGGGAGCGTGAGCCCCGGTCCACGAGCCCGACGGGAACGCTGCCTCCACGGACGCCGTCGGGAGCGGGACGAGGAGAGCGCCGCCGAGGCCGAGGAGCGCGAGCGCCGCCGGGAAGCGAGTCTCCGAGGGTCGCGTCGCCATGGGTCCAGCGGACGAGGCGACGATCGCCGCCGCTAGGGCGGCGACGATCGCGACGTCGGGGAAGCGGTGGTGAGCGCCCGTCGCGGAAGCGACGGCGAGCGCGACGACCGCGGCACCCGCCGCCCGGGAGAGGGAGGCTGAGGTCGCCGCGAGCGTGCTCCGGAGAGCGAGCGAGAGCAGCGGCGCGAGGCCGGCCAGCGCGAGCGCGAGGGCCGGAAGGCCGCACTCGGCGGCGACGTCGAGGACGGCGTTCGTCGCGCCGTCAGTGGCGGGAAGCGGGGTTCCCCGACGTGCCGCGCGCAGGGGGACCTCGAACGGGAATCCCCCGAGGCCGCACCCCCCGAGCGGCGCCTCGAGAACCGTGCCGACGGCCTCGCGCCAGAAGAGGAAGCGGTGGTTCGCGATCTCCTCCGCGGTCGCGCCCGAGAAGGTCGCGCCGAGCCTCTCGAGGAGGCCGCCGGCCGCGGGAGGCCCGCCGCGGGGCGCCGCCAGGAGGAGCCCGCCGAAGGCGAGGAGGCTCGCGGTGGCCAGCCGCGCCACCCGGAGGCGCCACTCGGCGTTCCTGCGGGCGAGCCCCGCGGCGGACGTTGCGGTGGCGACGGCGAGGAGGAGGAGCCCGGTGCGCGACCCGGAGGGCTCCTGGGCGACGAGCGCGAGGAAGGTGCCCGCCACCGCCGCGTGCCGCGGCTGTCCGGGGTTCGTGGCGGCGAGGCCGGCGAGGAGCACCGCAGCGATCGCCATACCGACGCCGAGGGCGTTCGGGTCGGAGGCGAGGCCCGAGAGCCGCCCGATCGCGCGCCAGCGCGGCTCGGTCAGGGCGAGCCCCGCGGCGCGCTCGAGGAGGAGCATCGATCCCCCGATGGAGACGCCGATCGCGAGCGCGCCGCCGAGCCGGCTCGCCCCGCCTTCTTCGCGGGCGAACGCGGCGAACGCGGCGAACGCCGCGACGAGAAGGCCGAGCGTCCCGAACGTCTCCACCGCTTCCCGCGTCCTCTCTCCGGCGGTCATGCCGAGGCCGTTGAGGACGTGCGGGACGGCGCCTCCGCGGAGGAGGAGGAAGAGCGTCTCTCCCCGGACCGACGACGCGGCGGCGGAAGCGCCGGCGACGACGAGGAAAGCGGCGGCTATGGCTCCGAGCGGCGAAGCGCGTCGTCCCTCCCGGAGGGCCCTCCCTGCGAGGATCCCGAGCGCCGTGGGGAGGGCGGCCGCGAGGAGGAACGGCCCTTCGGACACGTCCCCCCAGAGCCGCGGGGCGCCCTGGAGGATGGGCGCCCCGACCGCGAGAGCGAGGGTCGTAGCCCGCGGAGCAGTGAGGCCTCCCAGGGCACCCAGAGACGCGAGCGCGGCAGCCACGAAGGCCGTCGCGGCTGGCGCGCTTGCGGGGAAGGCCGCCCCGGAGAGGAGGACGCAGAGGAGGGCGAAGGCGCCGAGCGAGGTGGCTCTGGTGCAGCGCGGTACCGGTATTCCTTGGGACATCGTCACGGGCCGCCTTGGTCAGATGCCAGGGTCGTCGGGGCGGTCCCTCGCAGTTTCCGGATCAGAAGCTGAGACGAGACGAAGCCTCTGTGTAGGTGATTTGGCTGGAGGAGGTCAGGTCCCCGCAGCCAGCGCTTTCAAGGTGACCGTTTCCTTTGTGGCCGGCGGCCGCAACCCGCATGGTGAGTGGCTTTCCGCGTCTGGAAAGAACTGAAGCTGCCCGTCACGAAGGCCGGAAAGCCAATGGCAAGCGCCTGTTCTTACGGTAAGTCACCAGTTTACAATACTTTACCACCTTGAAAGGGCTGGTCCCCGCAGCCCCTCGCCGACGTCCTGTTCGGCGCCTTCGAGGCGTTTCGCGAGACACACCTGTGGGCCGGCGGGACCGAGCCGGAACCGAAGTCGATCGGGCGGGAGATGTTCGAGACGTTCGCGGGCTTCTCCGACGACGAGAAGAGCTACGGCCTCGAGAGGAGCGAAGGCGTCCTCCGGCGTTGAGCAGCGGTAATAAATAGAGGTATCAACTATTGCTCTGTCGGGCGTGCGGCCGGATGAGGTAATTCCATTCGTCATGGAACGTCTTGCGCTCGAGATCGAACGTCTTCAACTCTGCGTCCGTCACTCTGCGGCCCGTCGGGTACTTTCTGCGGTCGAGGCGGCATACCACCTTCAGTCCCTTCGCCGTGGTCGTCTTGGCGATGAGGTTCACGATCGTCTCGTAGTCCCGAAGGGGCTCGCCTCTCCAGTTGGAGGAGATGAACGAGAACAGCCGGTGCTCGATCTCGTTCCACTTGCTCGTGCCCGGCGGGAAGTGGCAGACGGCGGTTTCAAGCAGCGTTTCGTCGGCGAGCTTCTGGAGCTCGAGCTTCCAGAGTCGAAGATGCGTACCATTACTTCCGCCGCCGTCCACCGTGATCAGGAGCTTCTTCGCCTTCGGGTACAGGCGCCGGCCCTCATGGCGCCACCAGCCGCGAAGCGACGCCACCGCGAAGGCCCCGGTGTCGTGATCGGTGCCCACGTTGACGAAGCCCTCGTTTCGGCCGATGTCGTAGACGCCATACGGATACGCCCGCGGCACGGCCGGATCCGGGAAGTCGTGGCCGTTCACCGGCCGAGGATGTTTCGCAGGAAGCCACTGCTGGCCGGCGTTCTGGTCTTCCCCGACCAGTTCCTTCTTCTTCGTGTTCACCGAGACGACGGGTATCGCGGCGGCCAGGGCGGCTCTCACTTCGGCGTTGATGTGACGGAACTGGGCGTCCCGGTCCGGGTGATCCCTGCCTCCCTCAGTCTTCCGGTTGCTCTGCAGACTGTAGTCTTGTCCCCGAAGCAGCTGGCCGACCTTCACATGACTGATCGTGTGGTCGTCCCTGCTCAGCTGCATGGCCAGGGCACGAGTGCTCTTGCATGTCCAGCGCAGCGGGGACTCCGGATCACCCCGGGTCTCAGGAGCCACCAGGCGGTCGAGGGCATCCAGTAGGCTGGGATCGCTCGATGTGATCGCCTTTCGCCCCGCACCCTCGCGCCGAACCCGCCCCGGGGGTAGGACCGATCCATTCCGGATCTCTTCAATCCCCTTGGCGATGGCCTTCCGTGACAG
The DNA here is from genome assembly GCA_963696015.1 of uncultured Holophagales bacterium. Classification (GTDB taxonomy): domain Bacteria; phylum Acidobacteriota; class Thermoanaerobaculia; order UBA5066; family UBA5066; genus UBA5066. The sequence goes on along the minus strand of CAVOJA010000007.1, from coordinate 41,945 downwards.
CCCGCAGGCCCGGCGAACCTCGGAAACCCCGCCGAAGCCCATCGCCATCGCCTCGCTGGCAGCCATGATGCGTCGGGTCCGCTCGTCCAACATGGGCCAAACGGCTGCGAGCTTGCGCTCCAGATCAACGGCATGACCCACGAACGGCAGGATAGCGGGAACGAGCGCGAACTGATACCTTTATTTATTCCCGACGCCTTACCTCTCGCAGCTCTACCGGACGCTCGACCAGACGGTCCCCGAGCCGGCGAAGACGGACGCCCTCTGGGACGTCCTCTGCTTCTTCCGCTCCCTCTTCGGCGAGACCGACACGAGCCTTCTCGAGGAGTGGGAGAGCCTCCGGCACCCCGAGGAGGTCCTCGATGCGAAGACGCAGCCGGAGAAGCCGCGAGAGGCCGCCTGGCTCAGGGAGCTCCTCTCGGACCCGCGCGTCTTCTCGGCGCGCGTGCGCGCCGAGATGCACCTCCTCGTCCGCGCGCTGGCGCGCAGGGACGGGGGCGACGCCGCCGAGCGTGACTGGCAACCGGTGGAGGGGGCGGAAGGAGCCGCGGAGACGGCCTGGACGTCCGAGCGTTTCGAAGCGGCGCTGGCCCCATTCTTCGAGGAGCACGCCGAGCTCGTTTCCGGCCCGGAATCGCGTCTCCACAAATGGACGAGCCTGCGCCTGACCGGCCCGCGGCAGTGGACCGTCACCCAGACGCTCCTCGACTCCGAGGGGGACGACACGAGGGCCGCCTTCGCCGGGATCGACCTGCGAGACGAGACGGCCGCGGACGGGCTGATCCTCCGCCTCGCCCGGACTGGTACCTGATGAGAATGCGCGCCCGAAAGGGCATGAAAAAGGGAGGCGGCGACGGGGGGACGCCGCCTCCGGGTGCACGGGGAAGGTCCCGGGAGCTCGCAGGCGGGGGTCCGGGGGGTACGCGGACCGCGCCGGCCAGCCGGCTTCGTGGGCCTGATCCCGGCGAGCGCCGGAACCGGAACCTTCCCCGGGGTTGCTTCTTCCGGCTGCGATCTCCTTCTGGGTCATTCGGCGACTCTGCCCGGCTCGGGCTCGTCACGATCGCTACGGCAAGACCCTTGCCAGCTCCGGCGAACGTCGAGATGGCCAGCGCCGGCTCCGGACGGCATGTAAGCGGAAGAAATGACCCACGCCGGAGAAGGAACTTCAGAGTCACTCACTCCTGAGTCGCGGCTTCTCGCCCCTGATGACGGCTTCGACCGCAGCATCGTGTCCCACCGTTCCCTCGCCGCTCGCGGCGTGGAGCGAGGCGTGATCTTCGACCGCGTCCGGATGGAGGTCGTCCCCCAGCCGGTGCTTCTCGACCACGGGATACGCTGCGACGATCGGTCGGGCGAGGACCGCCCCGACGATCCCATCGCGCATCCCGCCCGCGACGATCGCCAGGATGACCGTCAGCGTCGACAGCCGCAGACGCCCGCCGTAGAGCCGCGGCAGGAGAACGTAGGCCTCGACCTGGTGGTCGGCGAAGGTGAGGCCGAGGACAGCCAGTGACGTTCCGGGGCTGACGGTGAGACCGACCAGCCCTGCGGCCGCCATCGCGGCGAGGATCCCCACCGTCGGGACGGCCGCGCCGGCCCCGGAGAAGAGCGCGAGAGGAAGCGCCGCCGGAACTCGGTACACGGACAGGACGACGAAGCAGAAGAGAGCGAACAGCCCGGTCGCCGTGAGCTGCCCGGTGACGAAGGCCTTCACCACGTCGAAGACCTCGGGAACGGTTGCCGACATGCGCCCGCGATGGCGGCGCGGGACATAGGCCAGAAGCCAGGCGATCACCGGGCGCCCGTCGAGGAGGAGATGGAACGCGAGGACCACCACGAGTAGGGCGGCCGCCGCCGCTTCGACGAAGGCCTTCCCCCACCGCAGAGGCTCGGAGAGCCACGAGGCGATCGCCGGAGACGCCGGAAGGTCGAGGAGCGGCAGGAGAACGTGGGACAGAGCCCCGTACCGCTCGATACCGCCCGCGAACATCGCGCGAAGACCCGGCAGGACCTTCCGCAGGACGGTCAGCTGAGCGGCCAGGAGTGGCGCCGACAAGGTCGCGAAGGCACCCGGTAGAAGGACGGCGAGGGCCGGCAGCGCCGCGACGGCTCACGGCCGGCTCAGTCCCCATCTCTCGAGCCGGTCCACGATCGGGCTTATCGCCACAGCGAGGAGCACCGCGACCAGCAGCACCTCGATTCCGGTCCAGAGGCGCCAGATCGCCCAGATCGCCAACACTGCCAGGAAGAGCTTCAGCAGAGAGACCCAATCCACCCGGATGCCGGTCGACCAGGGCGTCGATGTCGTCGGGGTCGGACGCTCTCGCATCGCCCTGGTATCGCGAGACACGAGCCGGGCGCGTTCGGCGCCCGGCTCGCCATGACGCTCAGTGCGGGAGCTGCTTCAGGCCCGCGTCTTGAGGAGGTTGACGACCTTCTTCACTCCGGAGATGCTCTGCGACTTGGCCACCGCCGCCTTCGCGATCTCGGTGGACGGCACCGTGCCACGAAGGCTCACGACGCCATTCGTCGCTTCGACCTCGATCTTCATGGCGTTCGCGCCGACCTCGGTGAGGAGGATGTTCTTCACCTTCGTCTCGAGGACGCCGTCGCGGATCTCGAGCTCGAGGTCCTTGGAAGCCGAAGTCTCCTTGGCCGGGTTCTGCGTGAGCTGATTGTCAACGTTCTTGACGTCTACGACGGAGAGCGCGACCTCCTTCGCGAGCTCCTGGCTCTCCTTCTTCTCGACCTGGCCGCTCAGCACGGCCGTCGTCCCGTTCATCTGGACGTCTATCCGGAGACCGTCCGTCCCGAGCTTCTCGATGAGCTTGGCCTTCACGGCCACGCCGGTGAGGGCCTGCGAGACCTCGGGGTCTGTCGATGACGTGCCGGCGAGAGCGGGGGCGGAGGACGTCACCAGAACGAGGGTGAAAACGAGCGCGGTTACGATCTTCTTCATGGCTTCTCCTTCAGTGCGGTTCGTGAGGACATGCGTGTTCCGGTTCAGGTCTCGAGGCTCTCAGCCCGATCCCTCCCGGTGCTTGCAAGGCAGATGCCCGCCATTGGAAGGCGTCGGATGCGGAAGAGGGGCCGCCTGCCGCCGCGCGCACCGGTGCTCGACGTCCGGAGGTCGGAAAATCGTTCCTCAGTCGGTAGCTTTTACAAGCGACGAGCCGCCCCGTCGCCGGGCTCGGAACGTAGGTTTCCGTCCGTCGGCTCGTCCGGAGCTGGCATGCCTTCTGCCCCGGGCGGGAAAGGAGAAGACGATCATGAACACCCGAAACCTCACGATCCTCGTCTCCAGCGGCCTCCTCGCGATCGCGGCGGCCTGCTCGAAGCCAGCGGACACCGTCGAGACGAAGTCGGCGGCGACGACCGAGACGGCAGCAGGAACCGTCCACACGGCCAGTGAGTCGAGCCAGGCGGGAACGACTCTGGAGGCTAGCAGCAAGACGGAGGTCGAGACGTCCTCGGGCACCGCGACGGCGAAGACCGAGACCGTCGTCGGGACGGTGACCGAGCTCACCCCGGGAAAGAAGGTCGAGGTCATGGCGGGCGACAAGATCACTGACGGCTTCGTTCCCGACGACAAGGACGTCATCGACTCCGTCGACAGCGCCCTCGCCGTAGGCAAGCGAGTGACGGTCATCGACGAGACCGGCGACGACAAGGTCCGTCGCGTCACCGTGAGGCTCGAGGGATAGAACGTCCCGGCGCCCGGATCGTGCCGAGAGGTCACGGCCCTCCGAGAGGTAACCCCGGAGCCGATCGGCCGCGACTTGGCCCCGATCCGCGAGCTCCTCGACCGCATCCCGCGCTTCGGACGTCAGGTCATCCGCGACCGCGCGACCGCGCGACCGCGCGCTACGACGCTCGCGACGTCGCTCCGGAGGCCCTTGCCATGCCGGTTGCCGTCTTTGGTGATGTTCTTGCCGGGCTCGGTAAACGACGCATCGAGAGAGCTTTCCATCTGAATCACCTCGAGTGCCTTCGTGGCAACGCGAGTGCCACGCCAGGGGCCGGTCAAGCACACCCTTCCCGCAGGGCCGGCCGGCGTCGTCCGGAAGCGCGCCGCCCCTCCCGACGCGATCACGAGCGCATCGGTCGGCACCCCGCTTGCCTCACGGGCTTCTTTGGCGAGAGAACCGAAAGGAGTACACGAAGGAAGAGATGATGAGGCGACGCCGCGACGGCCTTGCGGGCACGTCGGTTGCGTACCTCGCGACAACGGCGAGCGGTCCCGGGTCGTCGGGACCGGGCCTCTTCGTTCGACCTTCCGAAGACGCAGAAAGGAAGACCCATGTCGACAACGACCAGCACGAAGACCGAGATCGACACGCTCAACTCCCTTCTCCGCGGCGAGCTCGCGGCGGTGGCCACGTACGAGATGGCTCTGAAGTCCGTCGACGGTCCGGCGGCAGCGGACGGCGATCAGCTCCTCCGATTCGCGTCCGATCACCGGCGGTCCGCCGAGACGCTGAAGGCCGCGGTCTCGGCCCTGGGCGGCACGCCGGACGAGAAGGCCGGCATCTGGGGCGCCGTGACCCGCTTCGTCCAGGGGTCCGTCGATCTCTTCAGCGACCGGGCCGCCGTCAAGAGCCTGCGCGAAGGCGAAGAGCACGGGCTCTCGGAGTATGAGAAAGCGGTGGAGTCCGTTCAGCCGGACGCCCAACGCGTCATCACGCAAGAGCTCGTTCCCCGTCAGCGAAAGCACATCTCGGCGCTCGCCGCGATCCAGCTCGCGATACGACAGTCGTCCTGAGCGCTCGAGAGCCGGTTGACCGGCCGGGCCTGACGGATCGACTGAAGAAGCCCGTCGGCCCGGCCGTTGCTCAGGATCGTCGACCGCGCGTCAGCTCTCGAGCCCGGACCGCTCGAGCTCGTCGTAGATCGTCTTCACGCTGACCTGGAGGATCTCGGCGGCGCGCTGCGTGTTCCCGCCGACGAACGCGAGGGTCTGCTCCAGGACTTCTCGTTCGAGCTGGTCCAGCGATTCGCCGATGTGCACCTCGACGAAGGGGGCGTCGTGGAGCACGATCGGCGCCGACGAGCGGACGCCGTCGAGGACGGCGCGCACGAGGTCCGCTGTGATGGCGGGCCCGTCGGAGAGGACGTGAGCGCGGTGCATGGCGTTGCGAAGCTCACGGACGTTGCCCGGCCAGTGGTGCGCGGAAAGCGCATCGAGCGCCTCGCCATCGAGGTCCCGGATCCCCGCCTGCTCGATCAGATCGAGGAAGCGACGGGCGAGCAGGGGGACGTCGTCCCGCCGTTCCCGGAGCGGGGGAAGGTGGACCGGGAAGACGACGAGCCTGTAATGGAGATCCTCACGGAGCTTGCCCGCTGCCACGGCCTCGGGAAGGTCACGATTCGAGCTCGCGATGATCCTCACGTCGGCGTTCAGCTCCTCGGTGCCGCCGACGCGCCGGAACGTGCGGGATTCCAGCACGCGCAGGAACTTCACCTGCATCTCGGTCGACATCGCGGTGACGTCGTCGAGGAACAGCGTCCCGCCGTGGGCCGTCTCGAAGTAGCCCATCCGCCTCCGGTCCGCCCCGGTGAACGCGCCCTTCTCGTCCCCGAACAGCTCGCTCTCCATCAGCGTCTCCGACACGGCGCCGCAGTTGACGGCGACCAGGGCCCTGTCCCGCCGCCTCGACAGGCCGTGGATCGCGGCGGCCGTGGCCTCCTACCCGGTCCCGCTTCCGCCGGTGATCATGACCGGAGCGGCGGAGCGGGCCACGCGTCCGATGATGCGAAAGACCTCGCGCATCGTCTCCGACCGTCCGACGATCTCCTCGAGCCCGTCTGTCTCCGCGAGTCCCGTGGGGTCCGCCGGCCCGCGGCGGCGTTCGGCCCTCTCGGTGAAAGGCTGGTGGATGGCCTCGAGCTGCACCGGCTTCAGGGGCTTCAGGAGGTTGTCGTCGGCCGCCGGCCTTCATCGCCTCCACCGCGACTTTGACGGAGCCGTGGCCGGTCCGCGCGACCACTTCAGGCGGCGGGCTCATGGCCCGCGCGGCGCGGATGAAGTCGAGGCCGTCGCCGTCGGGAAGCATCATGTCCGCGAGGCACACGACGGGATTCCACGGGCCGAGCGCTTCGATTGCGCATGGCCGTGCCGCTCACGACGGAGCCGCAACGCCGGCCGGGCGGTCTTCGCGGGCGTCGTCCCGCAGCGACCCGGGGCCGGTGCCGAGGAGCGCGACGGTGTCCTCGAGGGGCGAAGGGTAGACGGCTTAGGCCGCGCTGCGCGGGATCTTCAGGGTCAGGTAGATCTTTCACACCCCAGGGGAGCTCGTCCGCTGGCGAGACGCTCTCCCTCCTCAGGGACGCCTGTCTCGAACGACAGGTGGGCGGAGGCGTACCCTTGCCGCCGGCTCGGGGAGGAAGGAGCAGGATTCTCGCTCCCAGAAGTTCGAGCGGGTGGTTCGACTTCACCCAGGGAGAGAACGGGACGATGACGACGGCAAGGCCCAGCGCGAATGAGAGAGAAATCCTCATCGTCGATGACGAGGCCGACCTCGTCGCGTCGCTGGTCGAGCTCCTCGCGGACGAGGGCTTCTCCGTCCGGTCCGCCGCGAACGGGCGGGAAGCGCTGGAACACCTGGACGGCGGGCCTCCCCCCATATCTCGTCATCCTCGACGTCCGCATGCCCGTCATGACCGGGAACGAGGTCTACCCCGCGATGCGGGAGCGGCCGGACCTCGCGTCGATCCCGGTCCTCGTGTCGTCGTCGTCGGATGCTTCGCAGGTCCCGGCCGGAGCCCTTTACATGAGGAAGCCGATCAACCCCGATCGGATGCTCGACGTCATCCGTCAGTTCTGCTGAGCGCCGTCTTCAGCCGCGTCTTCGTCTTCCCGCTGCGGAGGTCTCGTGACCGAGAAGGGTCGGACGTCGGAGCCCGGGAAGTCGAAGAGGCAGGCACCGCACGTCTCCGCTGGAAGGGGTGAGTATCTCCGCGCCGGCCTCTCCGGGCTCTCGGGCGGTGTCTGGGGAGTCTGGACCGCCGGATTCGTCGCCCTCGCGTGGCTCGTTCGCGAGATCCTGTCGCCAGTCCTCGGAGATTCGACGCCGTTTACTCTCCTCTTCCTCCCCGCCATCCTCGCGGCGTCCTGGTGCTTCGGGCGGAAAGCCGGCTTCCTCGCGACGGCCCTTTCCACTGCGGCTGGCGCCATCTTCCTCTCCCATACCGAAGGCTGGACGGCGAGGACCGTCATCGCCCTCGACCTCTTCCTCCTGATCGCGCTCGCGTCCGCGGTCGCTCTGGCCTCCATCCGGCGCACTCGCGACGAAGCGTTGAGGCGCGAGGAGATGGCGAGCCGGTTCACCGCGGTGGTGGATTCGAGCGAGGACGCGATCATCATCAAGGACCTCGATGGCCGGATCCGCGACGGGAACCGATCGGCGGAACGTCTGTTCGGATACGACCGGCAGGAGGTGATCGGGCGGTCGGTCGACATCCTGGTGCCGGCCGAACGGGCGGACGACTGGAGGAAGATCCTCGGCCGACTCGTCGATGGAGAGCGCGTCGAGCGATTCGAGACGCGGCGCCAGACGCGCGCCGGGCGGATTCTCGACGTGTCGCTGACGGTCTCGCGGGTCCGCGACCGCGACGGCCGGATCGTGGGCGCTGCGAAGATCGTCCGCGACGTGACGGCCGACCTGGAGGCGCGGCGCGAAGCCGACGGGACGCGGGAGCTCTTCCTGGGGACGCTGGGCCACGAACTCCGGAATCCCCTCGACGCCATCGCGGTGTCCGTTCACGCGCTGAAGCGCCGAACGCCAGAGGCCGCCCAGCCGAGCCTCGTGGATCCTCGGAAGCACCGGCCGGACGTCCCGCATGATCGACCCCCTCCTCGACTTCGCGAGGAGCCGGCTCGGAGGCGGGATCCCGCTCCATCCGGCGCCGGGGGACCTCGGCTCGATCGGCCGTACAGCCGCGGACGAGATCGAGGTGCTCTCCCCCGGGCGCGTCCGGTTCTCGGCGGAGGGCGATCTCTCCGGCCGGTGGGATGCGGTCCGGATGCATCAGGTCCTCGCGAACCTCCTGTCGAACGCCTTCCTCTACGGTGCCCCGGGAGAGCCCGTCGAGCTCACGGCACGCGGCAACGGGGCGTCGGTGCACGTGGACGTGACGAACCGCGGGCCGGCGATCACCGAGGGCGCTCTCTCTCTGATCTTCGACCCGTTCCGCCGCGGTCCGACCGCGGCGGAACGGAGCGGCCAGGGGCTCGGGCTCTTTCTCGCCCGCGAGATCGTCCTTGCGCACCGCGGCGAGATCAGAGTTCGGTCGGGCGCTGTCGCGGGAACGACCTTCTCCGTGAAGGTCCCGCGCTGAGAATCCGGAAGAAGACCGCCCGGGCACGTTCGTTGACGGTGGGCGGGCTCATCCACATCCTGCTCGTCGTCGCCATCGTCGTCGTGCTGATCCGCGTGATCCAGGGCCTGAGGATCGCCGGGTGGGGTCGACGTACGGGTGAGGAGACTCCTGGCGCTACGGGCTCACGCTCTCGGCGCCCCGCGGCTTCTCGACGAACGTCAGCTCGAGAACGAGCCCCACCGAGGGGCTGAGCATCCAGGGCTCTCCCGGCTCCCTCCGCGCTCGCGCGATCCCGGCGAAGACGTCCGCCACGAGACGGTTCCGGATGAGCGGCCAACGATACGAGCCCCGAATCCCCGCGTACCGCGGGGTCACGGCCCCTCCACGGGCGCCCTCGGTGGCGAGCGTGAGCGACATCGCCGCTTCCGCTCCCACCCGCTGATACATCGTGAGCCCCGCTCCCCAGTCGAGGCCATGCACCCGCGTGTGGTACGTGCCTTCGACCGTGACCCGGACGAGAGTCCGGTCGCTCAGGGCCTTGTCGGCATCGAGGATCGTCGTCGAGCCCGGCCCGAGCGCGGTTCGATAGAAGATCGTCTCCGAGACCCCGACCCCGTAGTCCCGGCCGATGAACGTCCTGAACCGGTAGCGTGCCTGAAGGAGCGCCTCGGGCGTGGATCCTATCCGGATGCCCGCCCGAAGCCGGAGCCGGCTCTTCGTCCCTTCGTACGGCATGTAGCCGAGCCCGGCGAGGTAGGTCGTGTCGTCGAGGCCGCCCGGGGGCCGGGTCGTCCGCCGGATCCACGAGTCTCGGTCGGTGTCGATTTCCTCCTCGTCGCCGCCCAAAAGGATCGCTGAGAGGCGCTGCCGAAGAAACGGGAAGGGGTAGTTGACCCGTCCCCGCGAGAGAAATTCGCCGCCGTCCACCCTCGACCATTCGACTCCGAGTCCCAAGAGCCCGACGCCGCTCCTGACTCCATTCGATACGAAGCGCTCGTCGCCGAAGAGCCGGTCGAACCACGAGACCGGACGGAAGACGACGGTGGAAAAAACGTCCGTGACCTCCCCGACGGCCTCTTCGACGGGCGTCTCCGGCTCCGGGGCCCCTCCGGTGGCAGGAATCCCGGGCGGCGGCGGAGAAGGAGGCTCCTGGCCGTCCTGAGCCGCGGCGCCAAACGAAAGCGCGCAAGAGACAGCCGCGGCCGCGAGTGGAAGCCTGAATCGTGAGCGTGTCTGCCTCACTGTCGCCCCGTCCTTCGCACGGACCCGGAGCGCAATCCGCATGCCGCCAGTCGGCTCGGTGAGGGGCGACTGCCGGGCTGAGGCCAGAGGGCACCATGGAAGCCACCTGCGACGCGCACGAGTGGGAGGGAGCCTGTGCCGGCGTGCTGCTGCCGCCCGACAACAGATTCGGGACCTCCCGTCGCTTCGACACCTCCGGGGCGCCCTGCTAGCCTGTCCGGACGCCGCGGCCGGGCCGCATCCGATGTGAGGGCAGCGAGGCGCGGCACGGAGACATGATGACCCGCCGAGTCCCTTCTGCTCCCGGCGATCGCCGCCGTGCTTCTTCAGCCCTCCTGCGGGCCGGGCGCGTGCGGTCGAGCATGGCTGGCGACTCGCGCGCCCTCCGTTCCGAGGCGACCCCCGCGTGGCCATGACGCGCGAAGAGGTCCTCGCAGGGCTCCGCGCGCTCCTGGGCGAGAGCGCCGTGGTCGTCGAGCCGCACGAGCTCGAACGCTATGAGAAGGGGTGGCGCTACGGCCGGGGAAAGGCCCTGGCCGCGGTGCGGCCGTCGAGCACGGAGGAGGTCTCGCGACTCCTCCGCCACGCCTCCGCGGTGGACCTGCGCGTCGTGGCCCAGGGGGCCAACACAGGCCTCGTCGGGGCGTCCACGCCGGACGGGAGCGGGGAGATGCTCGTCCTGAGCCTCGAGCGTCTCAACCGGACGGTCGAGGTCGACCCCGTCGACCGGACGGTGTCGGCGGACGGCGGGGTCACTCTCAGCCGGCTCGACGCCGCGCTCGCCGAGCACGGCCTCCTCTTTCCGATCGACCTCGGGGCCGACGCCTCGATCGGCGGCATGGTCGCGACGAACACCGGCGGGACTCGTCTCCTGCGCTACGGAGACGTCCGCCAGAACCTGCTCGGCCTGGAGGCGGTCCTCGCCGACGGCACGGTCCTCGACCTGATGCGGCCGCTCCGCAAGAACAACACGGGGTTCGACGCGCGCCAGCTCTTCGTCGGCACCTCGGGGGTCTTCGGCGTCGTGACGAAGGCGGTGATGCGCGTCGTCCCGCGCCCCGTCCAGAGGGGGACGGCGCTCGTCGGGCTCTCCTCGGGGGCCGCCGTCCTTGGCCTCCTCGCGCGCCTCGAGACGCGGCTCGGCGAGGTGCTCACCGCCTTCGAGGCGATCGGCGCCGCCGCCCTCGCCCCCGTCTTCCGTCACCAGCCGCGCCTGCGCGACCCGTTCGGCGGACGGCCCCCGGCCTACACGGTCCTCGTCGAGCTCTCCTCGACGCTCGACCCGTCGCGCCTCGCGCTCGACGACCTCCTGGAGTCGGCCCTCTCCGAGCAGCTCGAAGCCGCGGACGGCGGCGAGATGACGGACGTCTTCCCGGGGAAGCCGTCGGAGCTCTGGGAGATCCGCCACCACGTCTCCGAGAGCCTCCGCCAGGAGGGTGAGGTGCTCGCCTTCGACATTTCCGTCCCGCGCTCTTCGATGGCCGCCTTCGTCGACGCCGCGCGCGCGACGGTCGCCGCCGGCTGGCCCTTCGTCCGCTTCTGCGACTACGGCCACTGGGGGGACGGCGGCGTCCACGTGAACCTCGTCTGGACGCCCGAGCAGGCGCCGCGGCCGGCGGCCGAGCTGAAGGCGGAGCTTCAGCCGCGGCTCTACGACCTCGCCGTGAGCACCTTCCACGGCAGCTACAGCGCCGAGCACGGGGTCGGCCCGCACAACCAGGCCTTCTACGACCTCTACACGCCGGAGCTCGTGAAGGAGGTCTGCCGCCTGCTCAAGGTGCGGCTCGACCCCGCGGGGCTCCTCGGGACCGTCCGGCTGGGCTGAACGCGCGAGGGCGACCCGGCGCGGGACGTGCACCTCCGTCCGAAGTACCATGACCGGTCGGAGGTCGGTGCGGATGGCCTGGGGTCCGGCCCGGACGGGCCACGAGCGGCGAAAGGGGGCGAGTCGTGAGGAGACGATCGTCCGGGTCGGCTGTCCGGCCCACAACTGCGGCGGGCGCTGCGTCCTCCTCGCGACGGTGCGCGACGGGCGGATCGTCCGTCTCGAGGCGGACGACCGTCCCGACGTCCTCGAAGCGCCGCAGCTCCGGGCCTGCGCCCGCGGGCGGGCCTACCTCCGCCGCCAGTACCACCCCGACCGGCTCCTCCACCCGCTGAAGCGGGTCGGGAAACGCGGGGAGGGGAGGTTCGCACGCGTCTCCTGGGACGAGGCTCTCGACCTCGTCGCCTCGGAGATGAAGAGAGTGCGCGAGACGCACGGCCCAGGCGCCCTCTTCGTCCCGTACGGGACCGGGTCGTACAACCAGACGAACGGCTCGCACGTCGCCCGACGACTGATGAACGTCGCCGGGGGGTGTCTCGGGATCTGGAACAGCTACTCGTGGGCGGCCATCAACGTGGCGACGCCGACGGTCTACGGCACCCTCACGACCGGCAACCAGCGGCAGGACTGGCTCAACGCGAAACTGATCCTGATGTGGGGCTGGAACCCGGCGGAAATGCGCGACGGGACGAACAGCGACTACTTCCTCGAGCTCGCGCGGCAGCGGGGGGCGCACGTCGTCTGCATCGACCCGCGGCACAGCCTCTCGGCCGCGTCGCTCGCCCACGAGTGGGTCCCGATCCGCCCCGGCACCGACGCGGCGCTGATGACCGCGATGGCGTACGTCATGGTGACCGAGGGGCTCTACGACGCCGAGTTCGTCGGGACCCACTGCATAGGCTTCGACGCCTCGCGGATGCCGCCCGGGTGCGAGGGGGAGGAGAGCTACCGCGACTACCTCCTCGGCGCGAGGGACGGCGTCCCGAAGACGCCGGAATGGGCGGAGCCGATCACGACGGTGCCGCGGGAGACGATCGCGCGCCTCGCGCGGCAGTACGCGACGATGGTCCCGGGCGTCCTCTACCAGGGCTACGGGATGCAGCGTCGCGCGTACGGCGAGCAGGTCGTCCGGGCCGGCTGCGTCCTGGCGGCGCTCGCGGGAAACGTCGGTATCCCGGGCGGCTGGGCCTCGGGCCTCGGGAACCAGGCGCCCGACGGCGGCCCCTTCTGGACCGTCTTCCCGACCGGCGAGAACCCGTTCGGCGCGGCGATCCCGTGCTTCCTCTGGACCGAGGCGGTCCTCCGGGGCCGCGAGATGGGGGAAGAGGACGGCGTCGTCTTCTCGGGGACCGTCGCGAGGGGGCGCGACGCGGCGGCGGTCTTCGGGGCCGGGCCCTCGTCGCGCCGCCTCGGGACCGACGTGAAGCTCATCTACGCGGTCGCGACGAACGCGCTCGTCAACCAGCACGCGAACGTGAACCGGACGGCGCGGATCCTCGCCGACGAGTCGAAGGTGGAGTTCCTCGTCGTAGAGGACAACTTCCTGACGCCGACGGCCCGTTTCGCCGACGTCGTCCTCCCCGCCTGCACGCAGTTCGAGACGTGGGGCGTCGAGGACGGCTGGAAGTACGGCGACGAGGTCCTCCTGATGCCGAAGGTCGTCGAGCCGCCCGGCGAGTGCCGGAGCGACTACCGCATCTGCGCGGACCTCGCGCGACGTCTCGGCGTGGAGGTGGCCTTCACCGAGGGGCGCGACGAGCGGGGCTGGGTGGAGTGGGTCCTCGACCGCTACCGGGAGACGCGATTTCCCGACCTGCCGCCGCTCGATGAGCTCCTCGAGAGGAACGTCGGCGTCTGGGCGAAGCCGGTGACGCGCCCCGCCGTCGCGTTCGAGGCGTTCCGGAGAGACCCGGAGGGGCACCCGCTCGACACTCCGTCGGGGAAGATCGAGATCTTCTCGAAGGCGCTCCTCGAGAAGGGGCGGCCCGACGAGATCCCGGCCGTCCCGAAGTACGTCGAGGAGCGGGAGAGCCCGTTCGGCCCCGAGGCGGCGGCGTACCCGCTGCAGGTGATCGGGCACCACACGCTCCACCGCGTCCACTCCACGCACGACAATAACGACTGGCTCGAGGAGGCGTTTCCGCAGCGCGTCTTCCTCAACTCGCTCGACGCCGGGGAGCGCGGCCTCGCCGACGGCGACGAGGTCCGCGTCTTCAACGGCCGCGGCGCCGTGGTCCTCCGGTGCCGCGTCACGCCGCGGATCCTGCCGGGCGTCATCGACATCCCGCAGGGGGCGTGGTGGACGCCCGACGAGCGGGGAGAGGACCGCCGCGGCAACGTGAACGTCCTGACGAGCGAACGCTGGACGCCGCTCGCCTTCGGCACCGCGCAGCACACGGCGATGGCGCAGGTGGAACGGGCGGAGAAGGGGAGCGCGAAACAGGAACGGACCCGGCGGCCCCGCCCGGCGGCCGCGGCGTTCCGCAACGCTGAGGGGCGCCGGTGAACGGCCCCTTCGCCGTTCACTTCGACGCCTCGTCCTGCACCGGCTGCAAGGCCTGCCAGGCCGCCTGCAAGGACCACAACGACCTCCCCGCCGGGATCCTCTGGCGGCGGGTCTACGAGGTCTCGGGGGGTGGGTGGACGAGGGCGGGAGCCGCGTGGACGCACGACGTCTTCGCCTGGAACCTCTCCCTCTCCTGCAACCACTGCGAGCGGCCCGTCTGCGCGGAGGTCTGCCCGACGGGAGCCGTCCACCGGCGCGAGGACGGCGTCGTCCTCCTCGAATCCGGCAAGTGCATGGGGTGCCGCTACTGCGAGTGGGCCTGCCCGTACGGCGCCCCGCGGTTCGACGCGGAGCGGGGCGTCATGACGAAGTGCGACCTCTGCGCGGATCGCCTCGAGGAGGGGCTCGCGCCGTCGTGCGTCGCGGCCTGCCCGATGCGGGCCCTCGATTTCGGGTCGCGAGCCGAGATGGTGGGCCGGTACGGCGAGGCCGGAGGCTTCCCCCTCCCCGACCCGCGCCTGACGGAGCCGGCGCTCCGGCTGACGCCCCACCCGTCCGCCTCGCGCTCGGAAGAGGACGGGGAGATCGCGAACGTCGAGGAGGTGGAGCGTTGAGGGAAGGCCCGCTCGTCGTCTTCACGCTCCTGTCGCAGGCGGCGGCCGGGGCGTGCGCGTTCCTCCTCGCGTTCGAAGGACGCGCGGTCCGAGCGGGCGCGGGCGCTTCCGTTGCGGCGGCCGCACTGCCGGTTCTCTCGTTCGCGCTCGTCGCCGCCCTGCTCGGCCTCGCGGCGTCGTTCTTCCACCTCGGGAACCCTCGCAATGCGGTCCGCGCTCTCGGGAACCTGGGCTCCTCGTGGTTGAGCCGCGAGATCCTCCTCGCGGCGCTCTTCTCCGCCGGCCTCGGCGCGGCGACCCTCCTCCGGCTCCGGCCCGGCCCGGCGGGCTTCGCCGCCGGCTTCACACACGGCTTCGCCGCGGTCGCGGGATTCGGCCTCGTCGTGACGATGGCGCGGGCCTACCGTCTCCGGACGGTCCCCTCGTGGGATCAGGGTGCGACGCCGGTCGCCTTCCTCGCGACGGCCGTCGCGCTCGGCGCCCTCGCCGTCGCGGCGGGGCTCGCGCTCCGCGGGGCCGCCTCGACGGACCCTGCCTGGGGCCCGATCCCGCTCCTCGCCACGGGGCTCGTCGTCCTCGTCGTCGCCCTCGTCTCGGGGCTCCTGTGGCTCTGGCGGCTCGCGGCGGGGAGCGGAGCCGAGCGCGAGGCCTTCGCGCGGACGGGCCGCGAGCGGCGCGGGCTCGTCGCGGCGCGGATCGCCCTCACGGCGCTCGCCGTCGCCGGCGGCCTCGCGACACGCCTCGCCCCGGACGCGGCGTGGCCCGTCGTCGCGGCCCTCGCCTTCGCCTTCGCCGCGGAGCTGGCAGGCCGGGTGCTCTTCTACGAGGCACGGATCCGCTCGGGGCTCTGAGCGGGTTCGGGAGGTCGGGGCCTCCCGAAGACCGTCGGCTTCCTACGCCCTGCTCTTCCCGTCCTCCGGTTCCCGCTCCCCGTGGCGCGCGGTGAGGAGCGCCGCGGTGCCGAGGCCGCCGAGGACCCCGACGACCAGCACGGCGACGAGCTGCGTCCATCCGCCGACCGTGACCGGCTGGAAGAACGCCGCGGCCGCGGCGGCGGTGTCGAAGCCGGCGGCCGGGTCCTTGCGATACGCCTTGACCGCGACGAGCCCGATCATCCAAGCGGCGCTCGCGACGAGGGTCGCGATCGCACCGATCGCGCCGCCCCAGGCGATCTGCGGCCCGGTCATCCGCCGCCGGACCGCGACCGTCTCGGCCGTGAAGCGCGGCTCGCGCACGCCGATCGGCGCGAACCTCTGGAGCAGGATCAGCCCCGGCACGCCGGCGACGATGGTGAACCAGAAGAACGTCCGCCACCCTGCGGCGTCGACGATGAGGCCGGTGATCGGGCCGCCGAGGATGCGTGGGAGGCCGAAGAGCGACGAGAAGAGCGCGTACTGGGTCGCCGAGAACCTCTTCTCGGTGATGCGCAGGAGGAGCACGCCGAACGCTCCCATCCCGAGGCCGCTCGTGACCATCTCGAACGCCATCGCGCCGTACATGACCGGGCGTCCGCCCGGCCAGTAGGTGATCAGGACGTAGCCGATGTTCGAGAAGATCTGGAAGAAGCCGAAGATCCAGAGCGAGTGCCCGAGACCGATCCGGGTGCAGGCGACGCCGCCGAGGAACGTGCCGGCGATCGTCAGGGCGACGCCCGCGGTGCCGAGGACGAAGCCGCGGTCGAACCCGCCGTACCCCATGTCGATGAGGAAGGGCCGGAGGAGAGACTGCGAGAGCGCGTCGGCCAGCTTGTAGAGGACGACGAAGACCAGGATCTCGACGGCGCGGTGTCGCGAGAGGCACTCGAGGAACGGCAGCCAGATCGCGTCGCGCAGCGTCTTCGGCCCGGCGGGCGGCTCCTCCGGCTCCGGCGAGCGCCACGTGACGAGGATGAGCGGCAGGTAGGCGAGGCCGAGGAGGAGGTTGACCGCACCCCACCCGAGGCTCGCCGCCGCCCAGATCGCGAGGCCCCCCGAGAGGGTCATGGCCGCCCGGTACACGGCCGTGCGCAGGCCGACCGCGACGCCGTGCTCCTCCTTCCGGAGGACGTCGACCGCGTAGGCGTCGATCGCGATGTCCTGCGTCGCGGCCGAGAGCGCGACGGCGAGCGTCAGCGCCAGCGCGACCCACGGTGTCTCGGGACGGCTCCCAACGCCGGAGAGCCCGAGCCCCGAGAGCGCGAGCGCCACCTGCGCCACCGCGATCCATCCCCGCCGCCGGCCCCAGAACGGCAACCGGAAACGGTCCATGAGAGGCGACCAGAGGAACTTGAAGGACCACGGGGCCTGCGCGAGGGTGAAGAGCCCGACGACGCGGATGTCGACGTCCATCGAGCGCATCCAGTCGGGGATCGCGATCCAGACGAGCCCGAGCGGCAGCCCCGACGAGAACGACAGCGCCACCACCGCCGCCACCCGCGACGACGTCCCCCGCCGCGCCCCCTCGGGCGCCCCCGCAACCGGCTCGCTCATGGCCGGCGGATTGTACGGGGAGGAGCGGCCCGGCACCGCGAACGAGCGCCGGTCAGCTTCCCGTCTTCGTCTTCTCCGGCGGACCCTTGACCTTGTCCTTCTCCACGAGGCCCGAGACGATCTCGACCTGGATGCCGTCGGAGAGGCCGGTCTTCACCTCGCGCTTCTCGAACTTCTGCGGGGCGGTCTCGACCTCGACGAACTTCTTTCCATCCTCGAAGGCGAGGAGGCTCTCGTTCAGCGCGAGGACCTCGTCCCGCCGGTCGAGGACGATGTCGGCGTTCGCGCTGTAGTTCGCGCGGATCACGACGTCCTCGATCGGCTCGAGGGCGGCCTTGATCTCGAATTGGATCGCCCCTTCCTTCTCCACCCCTTTCGGAGCGATGTGCTCGAGCGTCGCCTCGGGCTTCTTCCCCTCCACGGCGCCAATCGTCAGGAGGAGCGTCATCCCCGGCTTCAGCTTGCCCACCTCGGACTCGTCGACCTTCCCGAGGAAGATCATGTCTCCCATGTCGGCGATCGTCGCGATCGTCGTCCCCTCGTTGAACGTGTTCGTCTCGATGACGGAGTTGCCGACCTTGACCGGCACCTCGAGGACGGTCCCCGAGATCGTGGAGCGGACGAGGGTGTTCGATGCGTCGCCCGTCGTCCGGGAGATCCCCTTCTGGATCAGGTCGAGGTTGTCGCTCGCGGTGTTCAGCTCGGTCCGCGTGTTCTCGAGGGCGGTCTGGTACGTCTGGAAGGCCGAGGCCGAGATCGTCCCGTCGCGGGCGAGCGCGACGTTTCGCGCGTGGTCCTTCTCGGCGGCGTCGAGGGCGATCTTCGCCTTCTCGACGCGGCTCTGCGCCTCGTTGAGGCGGACCATGTCGGGGACGAGGCGGATCTTCGCGATGAGGTCCCCCTCCTTCACCTTCGCCCCGGCCTCGACGTGGATCTCCTCGATGATCCCCGAGACGCGCGGCTTGATGGCGACCTCCTGCCGTGGGACGACGGATCCGGTGGAGACGGCCTTCTTGATGATCGTCGCGAATTTCGGCGACTCGGTCTGCCAGACGGTCTCGGCCTTTCGCGACTTCGCCCAGAGGAACCAGACGGTGCCGGCGAAGAGGGCGAGGACGAGGACGGCCGCGGCGATTCCGAGAATCTTCTTCAGCATGGGACGGTCACTCCGATCTGAGGGCGACGGTGGGGCTGACGGCGAGGGCGCGCTGCGCGGGGGCGAGGCCGGCGAGGACGCCTGCCGCGACGAGGATGGCGAGCGCCTGGAGGGCCTCGCCGACGCCGACGTCGGGGTCGAGGAACATTCCTGCGCCGCCCGGCGGGAGGAGCTTGCCGACGCCGACGACGAGGGCGATCCCCGCGACGAGGCCCAGATAGCCGGCGAGGGACGTGAGGATGACGGACTCGGAGACGATCTGGCTGACGACGGCCGAGGGCTTCGCCCCGAGCGCGCGGCGGATGCCGATCTCCTTCGTCCGCTCCTTGACGATGATGAGCATGATGTTCGAGACGCCGATGACGCCCGCGGCGAGCGTCCCGACGCCGACGATCCAGACGAGGAGGCGGATCCCCGAGAAGAGGCCCTGGACCTTCGCGTACTCCTCTTCGAGGTTGAAGTGGCCGAAGGCACGGAGGTCGTCCGGGGCGACCTTGTGGCGCGACCGGAGGAGGGAGAGGACGTTCTCCTCGGCGACGGAGGCGGGGACGTCGGGACGGGAGATGATCGCCATCCAGCCGACACGGTCGCCGTAGTTGAAGGCCCGCTGGAACGTCGTGAAGGGGACGAAGATCGTCTGGGCGTCGCGCTCGGCCGCATCTCCCGTCTGCGGCGAGACGAAGACGCCGACGACCTGGAAGTAGACCCCCCGGATGACGATCGAGTCGCCGATCGGCTCCTCCCCGCGGGAGAAGAGGAGCTCCCGGACGCGGGTCCCGATGACGGCGACCTTTCGGCTCTCCTCGACGTCGATCGGGTTCAGGAACCTCCCCGTTTCGATCTTCAGGGACTGGATCCGGCGGATCTGGGGGTAGTCCCCCATGACGCTGAAGGCGCCGGTTTTCTGCCCGCGGGAGACGTTGTTGCCGCCGCCGGAGCCCCGGAGCTGGTTGCGCGGGGCGACGACCTCGGCCTCGGCGACCTTCTCGCGGATCGCCTCGACGTCGGCGTTCGTCAGCCGGATTCCCCGGCCGGCCGGCATCCCGGCGTACGGCTTCTGCGTCCGCTGGGTCCAGAGGAAGAAGCTGTTCGTCGCGCCGTCGGCGAAGCCCTGGAGGACGCCGTTCCTCAGGCCCGAGCCCGACCCGAGCATCACCATGAGGAGGAAGATCCCCCAGAAGACGCCGAAGGCCGTGAGGGCGGTGCGGGCCCGGTTGCGCAGGAGGGCGACCCGGATCTCCTGCCAGTGGTCGAGGTCGAGGAGGTGCTTCACGGCTACTCGTCCCTCAGCGCCTCGACGGGGCGGATCGCCGCGGCCTTCCGCGCCGGGAAGAAGCCGGCCACGCCGCCCGAGAGGACGAGGAGGAGCGTCGCCGAGACGGCGACGCCGAAGTCGACCTCGGGGTTGCGGAACATCTCGGAATCCGCGAGCGAGCGGGACATCAGCTCGAGGAGCGCGACCCCCACGACGAGCCCGACGTAGCCCGCGACCCCCGTGACGAGGATCGCCTCCTTCAGGATGAGCGACATGACGGAGAAGGGCGTCGCGCCGACCGCCTTGCGGATCCCGATCTCCTTCGTCCTCTCCTTCACCGCGATCATCATGATGTTCGAGACACCGACGACGCCGGCGAGAAGCGTGCCGATGCCGATGACCCACACGAAGGCGCGGATGCCGCCCATCAGGTCGACGAACCGCTGGAACTCGACGACGGCGTTGGAGATGAAGACGGCCCGCTTGTCGTCGGGGTCGAAGTCGTGCCGCTCGGCGATCCGCAGCCTCAGGTCGGTCGCGATCGCCTGGCTTTCGTCGACCGAGGCGTCTCCGACGGTCATCATGATCATCGCGACCTTGTTCGCGCCGCCGTAGGCCCGCTGGGCCGTCGAGATCGGGATGTAGATCTTCTCCTGCTCCCCCTCGCCGCCGACGTCGGTGAAGACCCCGACGACCTGGAACGGGACCCCCTTGATCTCGAGGTACTCGCCGATGGCCGGCGCTCCCTGGAAGAGCTGGGCCTTCACGCGCTCGCCGATGACGGCGACCTTCCGGTGCTCGGCGACGTCCGTGGGGTTGAGGAAGCGCCCCCCGGTGATGATCGATTTCTCGAGGTGCTGGTGGTCCGGGTGGACGGCGCGGACGTCGAAGCTCGAGGTCTCGCCGTGCCACGCGACCGTCAGCGTCCCGCGGATGAAGAAGCGCGAGGTGATGTGCTCGACCCCCCTCACCCCTTCGCGGATGACGTCGTAGTCCTCGTTCGTGAACTGGACGTTCCGCCCGGGGCGGAGCCCCTTCCACGGGACGCTCGTCTGCCCGCTCCGCATCCAGATGGCGTTCGTGGCGTCGTCCCGGAAACCGTACTCGACCCCCTTCGAGAGCCCCTGGCCGGAGCCGAGGAGGACGATGAGCATGAGGATTCCCCACGCGACGCTGAACCCGGTGAGGAACGTCCGGAGCTTGTTCTTCCGGACCGTGTCGAAGATCTCCTGCCAGGTGTCGAGCTCGAACACGGCGGCGTCACGTCGCCGGGGCGGCGGCCGGGGCGGAAGGAGCGGCGGGGACGGGCGCGAACGCGCCGGGGGCGAAGGGGGCCGGGGCGAAGACGGTCTCGGGCGGTCCGTCCCCCTCGATCCGGCCGTCGCGAAGGCGGATGACGCGGCGGGTCCTCGCCGCGACCTCGCGCTCGTGCGTCACGATGAGGAGCGTCACGCCGGTCGCGTTGATCTGCCGGAGGACCTCCATCACCTCGAGGGAGGTCTGTGAGTCGAGGGCGCCCGTCGGCTCGTCGGCGAGGATGACCTTCGGGTTCGAGATGAGGGCCCGCGCGATCGCGACCCGCTGCTGCTGCCCGCCCGAGAGCTCGCGCGGGAGGTGCCCCGCGCGGTCGGCGAGGCCGACCCGGTCGAGGTACTCCTCGGCGAGCTTGTTGCGCTTTCGTCTCGGGACCTCCTGGTAGTAGAGCGGGAGGGCGACGTTCTCGACGGCCGTCTTGAACGGAATCAGGTTGAACGACTGGAAAACGAAGCCGAGGAGGCTGGCCCGGAGGCCCGCGGCCTTCGTCTCGGACATCTGCCCGATCCGGCGCCCGTCGAGGTGGTAATCCCCGTCGTCGTACCCGTCGAGGAGCCCCAGGACGTTCAGGAGGGTCGACTTGCCGGATCCCGACGCCCCCATGATCGCGACGAGCTCCCCCGGGGCGATCGAGAGGTCGATCCCCTTGAGAACGTGGAGCTTGCTCGATCCCATGGGGTAGCTCTTATTCAGCCGGGTGAGCCGGATCATGGCGTCGGCAGGGTTTCCCGCCGGGGGCCGCTCCTCCCGGAGCCCGAGTTCGACACGATCCCCCACCACGACTGATACGGCGCGGCTGCGCCGGGGTTTCGGGGCCGGGACGCCAGTGATCGGCGGCCGAAGAGGGGAGAGAGCGTAAACGCGTTTCGGGTCCGGGCGCGCTCGCCCTATCATTCCCGGATCCATCGGAGGAACGGTCCCGTGCACGGCGCGGGGGAGGAGGCGACGATGAGCGCGGAGAAGCCGGGTGCCCCGACCGGGGCGAAGCTCGATCTGAGCGAGGCGCAGCAGGCGGCGATCTTGAGGCTGGCGACGGACGCGAACGTCATTGCGCCCCCGATCTGGCTCGCGCGCCAGGCGCACATGGGGAACGACGCCGTCGAGAGGGCGCACGCGGCGGCCGACCCGGAGGCCTTCTGGGAGGAGAAGTCGAAGCTCGTCGACTGGATCGAGCCCTTCTCCGAGGTCTTCCGGTTCGACCTGCCGAAGCACGAGTGGTTCCTCGGCGGGAAGCTGAACGCCGCGGCGAACTGCATCGACCGGCACGTGTACGGAGACCGCCGGAACAAGGCGGCCCTCATCTGGGTCGGCGAGGACGGCGAGGAGCACACCTACACCTACAGCCGCCTCTACCGCGAGGTGAACCGCTTCGCCAACGCCTTGAAGCGCCTCGGCGTGGGCCGGTTCGACCGCGTCATCATCTACATGCCGCTCGTCCCCGAGGGCATCATCACGATGCTCGCCTGCGCCCGGATCGGCGCGATCCACTCCGTCGTCTTCGCCGGAATGGGAACGCAGGCGCTGCGGTCGAGGATCGTCGACTGCCAGGCGAAGGCGATCGTCTGCTCCGACTTCACCTTCCGGCGCGGCAAGAAGATCTCCCTGAAGCCCACGATCGACGAGGCGGTCCGCGACCTCGTCTTCGTCGAGCACGTGATCGTCCACCGGCGCGGGTCCCGCGTCGGCGACGCCCCCTACGAGTTCGAGAGCGAGCGCGAGCACGACTTCTACGACATCCAGAACGCGAACGAGATCCACTGCCCGCCGGAGCCGATGGACGCCGAGGACCCGCTCTTCATCCTCTACACGTCCGGGACGACGGGGAAGCCGAAGGGGGTCGTCCACACCACGGGCGGCTACATGGTCGGCGTCACCTGGCTCTCGAAGGCCTTCTACCAGATCGGCGAGCGGGACATCTACTGGTCGACGTCGGACATCGGGTGGATCGTCGGCCACTCCTTCATCGTCTACGGGCCGCTCTCGGTCGGCGCGACGGTCTTCTGCCGCGAGGGGGTGCCCGACTGGCCGAGCCCGGATGTGACCTGGGAGCTCTGCGAGCGCTTCGGCGTGAACCTCCTCTTCACCGCGCCGACGGCCGTGAGGATGTGGATGAGCCACGGCCCCGAGGCGCCCGCCAAGTACGATCTCTCGCGCCTGCGCCTCATCGCCTGCGCGGGCGAGCCGCTCAACCCCGAGGCGCACCTGTGGAGCCAGAAGCACCTCGTGGGGCAGTCGAAGGGGATGGTCGTCGACAACTTCTGGCAGACGGAGATCGCCGCCCCCGTCCTCGGGACGCTCCCGACGTTCGAGGCGCGGCCGGGGAAGGTCGGGAAGCCGATCCCGGGCGTCGACGCGGCGATCGTCGACGCGCAGGGGAACCTGCTCCCGGACGGCCAGGGAGGTCTCCTCGTCCTGCGCAAGCCGGTCCCCTACATGCTCCGGACCGTCTGGGGCGACTACGCGCGATACGAGAAGTACTGGCAGCAGATCCCCGGCTTCTACGCGGCGGGCGACATCGCCGTGCGGGACCAGGACGGCTGGTTCGCCGTTCTGGGCCGAGCCGACGACGTCCTGAACGTCGCGGGGCACCGGATCGGCACGGCCGACGTCGAGGGCTCGCTCCTCCGCCACCCCGCGGTTGCCGAGAGCGCGGTCGTCGGCCTTCCCGACCCGGTCAAGGGCGAGCGGATCAAGGCGTTCGTCGTCCTGAAGGCGGGCGTCGAGGCCGGGTCCGGCCTCATCGCGTCGCTGAAGGACCACGTCCGCCAGGACCTCGGCCCGATCGCGCAGCCGTCGGAGATCGAGATCCGGACGACGCTTCCCAAGACACGTTCTGGAAAGATCGTGAGGCGCTACCTGAAGGCCGTGGAGATGGGAGAGGACCCGGGCGACCTCTCCACGCTGGCGGATTGACCATGAGGGGGCGTCGAGGCGTCCCGGTCGGAAAAGCCTTCCCGTGAGCGAGGCCGTGACGTCGCTCCTCGGCCGGCTCGGTTCGCTCGTTCCGGGCTACGCGGGATACGCCGACAGGGAGAAGCGACGGGAAAGCGACCAGGCTCTCCGGCTCGCCGTCGCCGGAAGGCTCGGCATCGCGCGGGCCGCGCTCGACCGCCGGACGGCCGCCTGCGCCCGGACGGGACGCTTCGACGTCCTCGATCCGCTGGACGCGCTCTCCCGCCGGGTGGCGGCGCTCGCCGACGCGGTCCGGCACGCCCCCGCGGGCTACGCGGCGCTCTTCGACGCCGCGCCGGTGGACGCCGCGGACCTGGATCGCCTGTACGCCTTCGATCTCCAGGTTCGGGACGCGTGTGAGAAGGTCGTGGAGGTGTCGAAGCGCCTTCCGGCGGCCGTCGACCCCGCGGGTCTCGATCGCGCGAGCGCCGTCGTGTCGGACGCCGAGTCTGCCCTGCAGCGCCGGGCCGAGGCCCTGCGGGAGATGAAGTGATGCCCGATCTCGCCGACATCCTCGAGCTCGTCGACGCGACGGGCGACATCCTCGCCGCCCGCGTGCCGGCAGAGGGCCCGGCCGTCATCCGGTGGGGCTCGCAGCTCGTCGTCCGTGAGGGGCAGTGCGCCCTCTTCCTGCGCGACGGCCGCACCATGGCCCTTTTCGAGCCGGGGCGGCACGTCCTGACGACGCAGACCGTGGCCGGCCTGACGAGCTTCGTCGCGGGGCTCGCCTACGACGGCGCGTCGCCGTTCCGCGCCGAGGTCGTCTTCGTCGGGCGGCAGCTCTTCCGCGACCTGCGCTGGGGAACGCCGGAGCCGGTCTACATTCCCGACCCCGTCCTCCTTCAGATCCCGGTCCGCGCGAACGGCCGCTTCGCGATCCGCGTCTCGGACCCCACGGTCTTCGTCCCGAAAGTCGTCGGCACCCGGCCCGTCTTCCGGCAGCGCGACCTCGAGGAGCTCCTGCGGGCGCAGTACCTCGTCTCGGCCCTCACCGACGCGCTCGCGTCTCTCGGCAGGCCCTTCGTCGAGCTGCCGCGCTTCACTCGAGAGCTCGGAACGGGCGTACGGGCGATTCTCGGGCCCGAGGTCGCCGCGCTCGGCCTCGAGCTGACCGACCTCTCGGTGAACTCGGTGACGACGACGGAGGAGATCCAGGCGACGCTGAACGGCAACGCGAGGATCGCTTCGGAGGCGTTCGCGAAAGCGAAGGGAGCGCAGTACGACCTCGAGGCCCGCGCGGCGGGGGCGACGGCCCTGAAGCAGGCGGGGACGAGCTACCGCGCGGTAGGGACGACCGACGCGCTCGAGGAGCTCGCGTCGAACGTGGGCGCGGCGGGCGGAGGGGGCTCGGCGCTCGACGTGGGCGTTTCGCTCGGAGCCGCGATGCTCGTCCCCCAGATGATGCAGGGGATGCAGAAGACCGACAGCGCCGCGGCGCCGGCTGCGCCCGACGTCGACCCGGTCGTCCGGCTGAAGCAGCTCAAGGAGGTCCTCGACGCCGGGGCCCTCACGCAGGAGGAGTACGAGGCCAAGAAAGCCGAGTGGCTGCAGCGGCTGTGAGCGCGGAGCTGCCGCGCGTCCTCTTCCGGACGAAGCGCGGTCTCTGCCCCGGGTGCGGCACGCCCCTCGAGCTGGACGACGACGTTCCCGAGGTGACGTGCCGCTTCTGCGGCTCGCTCGCCATTCTCGAGAGACGCCTGAGGAAGGTGGAGCCGGAGGTGGAGGGGGCGCCGCTCCGCCTCTACCTCGACGCTGAGGCCGCCGAGGCCGGCGAAACGTCGGCGTCGGTCCCGTGGGTCCGTTCGAAGGGCTACCGGCGGAGCAATGTCGAGCGGACGGTCTGCCCCGGCTGCGGCGACGCTCTGGAGCGGAAGGAAGACACGGAGCGGGTCGACTGTCCGTCGTGCGGCTCCGACGGCCGGCTCGAGAGGCGCCTGTGGGCTCCGCTCCCCGACCCGGCGCGGGCGATCCCTCGCCGCCGAAGCCCGGACGAGCGGCCGGCCCCGGAAGTGGCCGACGACGACCCGCGGACGGAGCAGCTCGTCTACCGGGTCGTGAGCGAGTCCGACCCGAGCCGGCGCGTCGCGCTCGCGATCCCTTTCGAGGAGTGGGCGTTCGTGAACGCCACGGCCGCCCGCCTCCTGCCGTCGCTCCTCCGCGTTGCGTGCGAGGCTGGACCCGTCCTCGAGGTCCCGATCGCCGGCTTCGTCGGCAAGCTCCTCTGCGAAGGGCGCGCCGAGCTGCGCAACGCGACGCTGCGGGCCATCGAGCCGTTCGTCTTCGAGCGGGCCGTTCCGCCGACGCTCGTCTTCGCCCTCGGTCTGGGCGACGGCACCGGCCTGAAGGTGCTCCTCGACGCGGCCGAGCTGGCCCATCGCCGCGGCGACGACGACACCGCAACGACCGCCCTCCTCGCGGTGAGCTGGATCTACCAGCGCCGCTTCAAGCACTACGCGGTGATGGGGGAGATCCTCCTCCACCGGATGCTCTACCTGAGCGGGCTCGCGTTCGCGCTTCCCCTCGCGCGGCGGTGCGTCACCGGGACGGGCTTCCACTACCCGGCCGAGACGCTCCTCTCCTTCATCGACGAGGCGGCCGTCGAGCGGCCGGCCCTCGTCCCCGAGCTCGCGCGGTGCTTCTCCGTCGGCCGGCCGAAGGACGAGGCGGAGTGCCGAAAGCGGATGGCCTTCTTCGCGACGCTCCGCTCCCGCGAGGCGCGAGAAGCGGCGCTGCGCGAGCTTCTCCTCCTGCCGGAGGAAGGACCGGAGGAGCTTCGCCGTGATCTCGCGGCGCTGGTCCCCGAGACCGGCAGCTCGCTCTCGTCCGGGGACCAGGAGCCACCGCTGTCGCCGGAGCTCCAGGCGCTCCTCGACCGATGGGACGGCGACCTTCGGCGCGCCGTCGGCGCCGTCGACACGGCGCGCGCGACCTACCGCGAGTCCCGGGAGTCGATTGCGGGTCTTCACGTTCCGCTCTTCGACGAGGGCTGAGGCCCGAACGAAAGCGCCCGGCTTCCGCCGGGCGCTGGAATGGCCGCTGCCTTCGAACCGGGCCGCGCGGCGCCCGGCGCGTCAGACGCCTACTTCTTCAGCCACTCCCCGAGCCAGCCGAGCACCGTGTCGTGCCACTGGAGGGAGTTCGCGGGTTTCAGGACCCAGTGGTTCTCGTCGGGGAAGTAGAGGAGCTTGCTCGGAACGCCGCGGCGCTGGAGGGCCGTGAACGTCGAGATGCCCTGCGTGTCGACGACGCGGTAGTCCTTCCCGCCGTGGACGACGAGGGTCGGGGTCTTCCAGTTCTTCACGTAGTCGATCGGGTTGAACTTGCCGAACTCCTTCGCGGTCCAGGGCGTCCCGCCGTTCTCCCACTCGGGGAACCAGAGCTCCTCGGTGTCGTAGTAGGCCATCCGCTCGTCGATGTTCCCATCGTGGACGACGAGGCACTTGAAGCGGTCGGTCTGGCCGGCGATCCAGTTGATCATGTAGCCGCCGTACGAGGCTCCGAGGGCGCCCACGCGGCCGCCGTCGAGGAAGGGGTACTTCGCGAGCGCGGCGTCGAGTCCCTTCATCAGGTCTTCGTAGGGCGCGCCGCCCCAGTCGCCGTTCACGGCGTCCGTGAAGGCCTGTCCGTATCCGGTGGAGGCGTGGAAGTCGATCATCACCGCCGCGTAGCCGGCGCCGGCATAGGCCTGCGGGTTCCAGCGGTAGTGGAAGTCGTTGCCGAAGGAGCCCTGCGGCCCGCCGTGGATGAGGAAGGCGACGGGGTACTTCTTCGCCGGGTCGAAGTCGACGGGGTGGACGATGTATCCGTAGACGATGTCTCCCTTCGCTCCCGTGAACGTGAACTGCTCCGGCTTTCCGAAGCGGGCCGCGGCGACCTTCGCGTCGTTGACCGACGTGAGCTTCTCGAACGTCCCGCCGGCGACGGGCATCGCGTAGATCTCGGTCGGTCCGAGAAGGGAGTGGCGGGTGAAGAGGATCCGGTCCTTCCCGAGCGGGGCCGGACCGTCGATCGTGCCGTCCGAGGCGAGGACCTTCGCCTGTCCGCTCGCGGCGTCGATCGCGAAGAGCGCCCTCTGCCCGAGGTGGTCCGCCGTCGCGTAGAGGGACGTCCCGTCGGCGGACCAGGTGAGCCCGGCCGGCGAGCGGTCGTCGTTCTTCCCGGTTCCGGCGCGGAGCGTGTACGAGCGGTCCTTGCCTGTCGCGAGGTCGCGAAGGACGACCTCGTACCGGTCGGCCTCGTAGCCGGCGCGGCTCATGGCGAGGTACGCGAGGGCCGTGCCGTCAGGGGAGAAGCGGGGGATGGCGTCCCAGGCGGGGTTCGTCGTGATCCTCTTCGGCGCGGCGGAACCGTCCGTCGGGACCTCCCAGAGGTCGTAGTTCGTCGACCAGGCTTCCTCGCGGCCGACGTTCTTGCAGGTGAAGACGAGCTTCTTCGCGTCGCCGTTGACGGCGATCTCGTCGAGGCCGCCGTACGGCTTCGTCGGAGCGTCGGCGTCCATCTGCGGCATCAGGTCCTTCGCCGGGCCGGCGGCCTTCCCGTCGGAGCCGAGCGGCAGGACGAAGACGTGGTTCCTGCGGCCGTCCTTCCAGGTGTCCCAGTGGCGGACGAAGAGGCGGTCGAAGAGCATCCCGCTCGACTTCACCGCTTCTTTCGCCTCGAGCGCCATCTTCGTCTCGGCGGGGCTCTTCCCGGGGAAGACCTCCATCGAGAGGACGAGGAGCCTGCCGCCCGGAGCGACCTCGAGGTTGTCGACGTCGAGCGGCTCGGAGGTGACCTTTTCGGCCTCGCCGCCGGCGAGCGGGAGGTTCCAGACCTGCTGCGAGCCTCCGCGCGTCGAGAGGAAGTAGAGGCTCTTCCCGTCGGCCGCCCAGCGGGGGTTCGAGTCGCCGGCCTCGTGCGTCGTCAGGCGGCGAACGGCCTTCGTCCGCACGTCGAGGAGCCAGAGGTCGGTCCGCCCCTTGTTTGCGGCGAGGTCGGTCGTCCTGAGGACGAACGCGGCCAGGCTGCCGTCGGGGGAGACCTGCGCGTCGGAGATCCGGTCCATGGCGAGCATGTCGTGGATGGAGAAAGGATGGGTCTCGGCGGCGGCCAGCGGCGCGGCGCACGCGAGGATCACCCCGAGGGAAAGAGGCAGAAGGAGGTTTCGGCGGAGCATGCGCGAATGCTACCTCTTCGGCCGGACCTCTCCGGGGAATCGGTAGGTGGTCCGGTCCTTGAGGACCAGGCAGGGCCCCTCCAGGAGCGCCCACGACAGGGCGGCCAGGAGCGAGATGACGCCGAAGAGGGCGGCGAGGTAGGCTGCCCAACCGACGGCACCTGGAGCGATCGTCGTGGGGCGGAAGCCCGCGTCCCGCAGGACGAAGGTCAACGGCCAGTGGAAGACGTACATCGCGTAGCTGACCTTCCCCGCGGCTCGGAGAGGTCTCCACTCGAGAAGGCGCGGGAGCAGTGTCTCGCGGGGAAGCGCGATCGCGAGGAAGACGAGCGCCGCGAACGCGACCGCGAGGGAGGTGAATCCGAGCGTCAGCATCGGAGGCCTGCCCCAGAAGGCGTCGCCCGCGGAAGCGATGACGAGTCCCGAGGACAGGGTCGACAGGAAGAGCGTCGCGAGGGCGTGGGGGACGTACCGGCGTGGCTCCCTGAGCCCTGGCACGACGAGCGCGAGAAGGCTTCCCGCCGCGAGCCCGTCGAGGCGGAAGGGGGTCAGGATGTAGAGCCCGATGTCCGGCACGCCGAGGAGATAGCCCGCGACCCGCGCCACGGGGACCAGGAGGACGAGTCCGCCGCAGAGACCGACGAGCGCGCGCTGTGGGAGGAGCGAGACGACGAGCGGCCAGCAGAGGTAGTACTGCTCCTCGACGGCGAGCGACCAGAAGTGGGAGAGTGGCGCCGAGGGCCAGCCGGCGAGCGTCATCTTCACGTTCGAGGCGTAGAGCCAGTACCAGGCCGACTCGCCCCCCGCGACGCGGAAGAGCAGAACGAGAAGCAGAAGCGAGGCGTAGTAGAGCGGAAAGATGCGGAGAAAGCGTCGGACGTAGAAGACGCGGAAATAGTTCTCCGCCCCGCGGGACTGGACGAGGATCCGGGTGATCAGGAACCCGGAGAGAACGAAGAAGAGCTCGACCCCCGCCCACCCGAGCCGCGTGGCCCCGAGGAGCGCTCGCCCGACGGGACCCGTGCCAGGCTCGAGGAAGGTTGCGTGATAGAGGATCACTGCGAGGACGGCCAGACCCCGCAGCCCGTCCAGGGGGGCGATGCGCGAAGAGGCCATGATGCATGTTAGCGCCCGCCGGCGGGTCGCCTGCGAGGGCGGCACCCCACCCGCCGCGGCGCCCGCTAAGATCCGGGACGAGGAGTCACAGTGAAGGGAATCATCCTGGCCGGCGGCTCCGGCACGCGCCTCCATCCCGTGACCCGCGGCGTCAGCAAGCAGCTCGTCCCGGTCTACGACAAGCCGATGATCTACTACCCCCTCTCGACGCTGATGCTCGCGGGGGTTCGCGACGTCCTCGTCATCACGACGCCGCACGAGCAGGAGGGATTCCGCCGCGTGCTGGGCGACGGGAGCCCGTTCGGAGTGTCGATCTCCTACGCCGCCCAGCCGAGCCCCGACGGCCTCGCACAGGCCTTCCTCATCGGCCGCGACTTCGTCGGTTCGGAGCGGGCGGTGCTCGCCCTCGGCGACAACATCTTCTACGGCCACGGATTCTCCGAGCTGCTGCAGTCCGCCGCGGGGCGGATGACGGGAGCGACGGTCTTCGCCTACCGCGTCCACGACCCGGAGCGCTACGGCGTCGTGGAGTTCGGGCCCGGCGGCCAGGCGATCAGCCTCGAGGAGAAACCGGCGAAGCCGCGGTCGTTCTACGCCGTCACCGGCCTCTACTTCTACGACAACAGCGTCCTGGATATCGCTGCGAAGCTGAAACCCTCGCCGCGCGGGGAGCTCGAGATCACCGACGTCAACCGGGTCTACCTCGAGCGGGGCGAGCTGCACGTCGAGGTCCTCGGCCGGGGCGTGGCGTGGCTCGACACCGGGACGCACGCGTCGCTCCTGCAGGCTTCGAACTTCATGCAGGCGATCGAGGAGCGGCAGGGGCTGAAGGTCGCGTGCCTCGAGGAGGTCGCCTACCGGATGGGCTACATCGGAGCGGACCAGATCCGCGAGACCGCGACGGCGATGAAGAACAACGAGTACGGGCAGTATCTGCTCCGGCTCCTGGAAGAGGAGGCCGAGGCGGGCGCACGACAGGGAGGGTAGACGTGACCGACCTCTTCACCACCGCCGACCTCGCCGCGATGGCGCGCCTCGGGATCGACCCCGCCGAGGCGGCCCGGCACGTCGCCCTCCTGACGCACCCTCCCGCTGCGACCCGTCTCGCGAGGCCCTGCACGCGAGGCGACGGCGTCGAGCGGATCGCTGATGAGCGCCACCGGGACCTCCTCTCCCTCTTCGAGGAGGCGGAGAAGGGGGGGCGGCTCTCGAAGTTCGTTCCGGCCTCGGGTGCGGCGAGCCGGATGTTCCAGTCCCTCCGGAAGGCGCTCGACGACGAGGAGGCGACCTGGTTCGACTGGAACGACCGTGGTGAGAAGGGGGACAAGGGGGCCGCCGAGGTCGTCCGGTTCGTCGAGAACCTCGAGCAGCTGCCGTTCGCGACCGAGCTGCGCGCGGCCGCGGGCGGGGAGGTCTTCGCCGATCCGCGGGGACGACTGCGCGAGCTCCTCGGGGCGACCCTCGAGGCCCCCGGGCTCGGCCTCGCATCGCGTCCGAAAGGGCTCGTCCCCTTTCATCTCGAGGAGGAAGGGTCGCGGACTCCGTTCGAGGAGCACCTGGTGGAGTCGGGCCTCACGGTGAGAGCGGCCGACGGCCGGACGCCCGTTCACTTCACGGTCGCCGAGGAGGCGCGGGGCGAGTTCGAGGCCCTTCTCGAACGGCACCGGGACGGGCTGCAGCGGCGTCTCCACGCGCGGTTCGAGGTGACGTTCTCCGTGCAGGAGCGTTCCAGCGACACGCTCGCCGTCGGCCTGGACGGCCTGCCGTTTCGGACGGCGAACGGGGACTTGCTCTTCCGCCCCGGGGGGCACGGCGCCCTCCTCGGGAACCTCGCCGCGATCGGCGGCGACATCGTCTTCGTCAAGAACATCGACAACGTCGTTCCCGACGCGCGCAAGGGACCGACGCTCCTCTGGAAGAGGCTCCTCGCCGGGCGCCTCCTCGAGGTCGAGCGGCGGGTTCGCCACCTCGTCTCGCTCCTTCAGGCGGGCGACCCGACGGCGGCTTCCGAGGCGCTGTCGTACCTCCGCGAGACGTTCGGCAACGCGACGGCCGAGGCCGACACCCTTTCGCCGGCCGAGCGTGTGGCCTGGGTGCGGGCCCGCCTCGAACGTCCGCTCAGGGTCTGTGGAGTCGTCAGAAACCAGGGGGAGCCGGGCGGAGGTCCCTTCTGGGTGCGCAGTCGCGACGGCCGCCTCTCCCGCCAGATCGTCGAGAGCGCCGAGGTGGATCTGGCCGACCCGGCGCAGGAGGCGATCTGGGCGGCCGGGACCCATTTCAACCCGGTCGACCTCGTCCTCTCTCTGCGCGACGCCTCGGGGCGACCGTGGGACCTCTCCCGCTTCGTCGACGAGGAAGCCGTCTTCATCTCGAAGAAGTCGCACGGGGGCGTCGAGCTTCTCGCCCTCGAACGGCCGGGGCTCTGGAACGGTGCCATGGCCTTCTGGAACACGCTGTTCGTCGAGGTGCCGATCGAGACCTTCGCCCCGGTCAAGAGCGTCCTCGACCTCCTGCGGCCCGAGCACCGCCCCGGACCGGAATAGCCGGCCTCAGGGCGGCGACGGCGTCGGGGTGTGGCGGAAGAGCCACTCCTCCCGGCGCCTCTCATAGGCCGTGCACGGGACGCCGAAGGAGGCGTCGAATTCGCAGCCGGGAAGGCGGGGACCGGCGAGGTCCGGGCCCGGCGGGCGATCGAGCACCGGGTCGAGGAGCGCCAGGAAGTCCTCGGAGTAGAAGGCGAGGTCGGCAATCGGGAGCGCCGGCGCGAGGCCCCCAAGCCGGGCGAGGAACTCGGGGGAGACGACCCCGGAGGCGCGGTGCCTGAACGAGGACGCGTCCTTTCCGGAGAAGGCCGAGAGAGGCGCGGCGAACCTCCCGCGGGAGCCGTCGAGGACGAGACAGGCGTCGGGCGGGTGGATGCGGGCACACTCCGGAGCGTTCGGGGGAGGAACGTTCGCGAGAGTTCGTGTGACGGTTTCACCGAGAGCGGGGAGCGTCACCTCCTCGCGGGTCCCGGAGCCCGTGGCGGGCTGCGTCGACCGGAGGGTCCAGCGTCCGGCCGGGGTCTCGACGAGGAGGCGGGTCTCGTCCTCGCCCTCGGTCCGCCGGAAGAGGACGGACCATCGAACGCGCGGAGGACCGGGGACCTCGTAGTGCCACCGGCCGCGAGAGGTGAGTGCGCGGCCGGGAAGCGCGGGGGCTTCGACCTCTCCCGCCGCGACCAGCGGGAGGAGGGCCGCGAGCAGGAGTGCCGCCCCGGTCATGGCTAGGGGTGACCCGCGGGCACCCAGATCTTCTCGCTGACGAAGGCGGTCACGAGCCAGGGGTCGAGGAGACCCGCCCGGCCCTCGTCCTCGAGGATCCGCAGCGCCTTCTCGCGCGGGACGGCGCGCTTGTAGGGGCGGTCGGCGGCCGTCAGGGCGTCGTAGATGTCGCAGACGGTCATGATCCGCGCGGGGACGGGGATCCGGTCGGCCTGGAGGCCGCGCGGGTAGCCCGTGCCGTCGAGCTTCTCGTGGTGAGCGTGGGCGATCTCGGGGACCCGGGCGAGGTCGGCCGTCCACGGGATGGACGAGAGGAAACGGTAGGTGTGGGAGACGTGGCTCTCGATCTGCGTCCGCTCCTCGAGCGAGAGGCTCCCCCTGCGGATGGAGAGGAGCTGGAACTCGTAGTCGTCCAGGAGCGGCGTCATGACGCCCCGCCGGTCGCGGAAGGAACGGGTGAGGAGACGCCGAAGGGTACCTGCCGCCTCTTCCGGGAGGACGGTCGGTTCGTTGGCACGCCGCACCTCCTCGAACATCTCCTCCAGCTCCTGCGCGCGGTCCCACCGCGCCAGGTCGAGGTGGCGGACGTCTTCCGCCGAGGGCGGGACGCCCGCCTCGAGCAGCCTGAGGAGGAGTGCCCGGGATTCCTGCGCGTCTTCGGCTTCGAGGGCGAAGTCGAACCGGTCGCGAATCCGGAGAACCTCCTCCTCGTCGAGCTTCTTCGCCTTGACGAGCACGCGTTCGGGGATCGAGATCTTCCCGAAGTCGTGGAGGAGCGCGGCCGTCTGCAGCTCGCGAATCTCCTCCCGCGAGAAGGCGACCTGAGCGTAGGGCCCGTCTGCGGCGCGGTCGACGACTCGTGCGAGCGCGACGGAGAGGTCGGCGACGCGGTTGCTGTGGCCGGCGGTCGTCGGGTCGCGGAGCTCGACCGCCATGATCGAGGCGCGGGCGAAGTCTTCGAAGAGGCGCCGGATCGAGGCGGTCAGCTGGTTCGCCTTCACCGAGACGGCGGCCTGCGTCGCGAGGGAGAGCAGGAGCGGCACGAGATCGGCGGGGTAAGCGGCGTGCGTACCGGCCGGCAGGCGACGGTTCATGAGCTGCAGGACGCCGACGAGAGCGCCCGTGTGGTCACTCATCGGGACGACGATCATCGCGCGCGTCCGCCAGCCCGTCTGCTCGTCGAAGGCGGTGTTGTGCCGGTACGGGGCGCCCTCCGGCACGGCGTAGGCGTCGTCGAGGTTCACCGGCTCGCCATGCCCGGCCACGTACCCGGCGAGGCTCGCGTCGTCGACCGGCATCGTCCTCTCGGAGAAGGCGAACCGTACCGCATCGTTCTGCGCGAGCTTGAAGCGGAGACGCATGTCGTGCGGCCCCTCCTCGAGAAGGTAGAGGCTTCCCGCTTCCGACCCCGTGAACCGGCGAGACTCGGTGAGGATCTTCTCCAGGAGGCGGTCGAGGTCTCGTTCGGCGGAGAGGGCGATCCCGATCCTGTTCAGGGCGGAGACGCGCTCCTCGGCCTCGGAAAGTCGCCGGGCGAGCGCCGCGGTCGACGCGCGGGCGGAGGCGACCTCCGCGGCGGCCGAGAGAATCGCGGTGAGGATGGTTGCCGGAGCGTCGTGGGGAAGGGCGAAGGCCGGCAGCAGACCCTCCGGCGCTGCGCCCCACCTGACCAGGGCGGCGGGTGCGTCCGCGGGGAGGAGGCCGAAGAGAGCATCCTGCCAGTGTTCCGACGCGAGATAGAGCGCGGGTCCGTCACCGGGCGCGGGCGGTCCTTCGATCGACGGCCGGTCTTCGAGTCCTGCCGCGCGCACCGCCTCGTCGAGAGCATCCGGCAGCGGCTTCGCCGGACGGTGGAAGACGACGCTCTGTCTCATGCCCGGATTCTGTCGGCTCTGCGCCCACGGGGTCAACGCAGGCGCTGACGGAGACGGAGGGGAGGTGAAAAGGAAGGGCCGGCCCGGGGCCGGCTGCACGTCACCTCGGTCCGAGGAGAGGGGCGAAGACGAGGTAGGGGTTCACGACGAGCCCCTTCCAGGGACTCGTGGCTTCGGTGTCGCGGAAGATGGAGAAGTGGAGGTGCGGACCGGAGGAACGTCCCGTCGAGCCGACCTCGCCGATCTTCTGCCCGCGCGCCACCCTGTCGCCGACCTTCAGTCCGGGAGCGTAGCGTGAGAGGTGGGCGTAGTAGTAGACGAACCGTCCCGTGGCATCGCGCAGGTAGATGACGATGCCGCCACGGCGGTCGCGACCGAGGCGCTCGATCGTTCCGTCATTCACGGCCACGATCGGCGTTCCCTTGGGGGCGCCGAGGTCGATCGCATGGTGTTTCCTGTGGCGGCCGCGCGAGGCGTTGAAGGTGTCGCGCAGCTTCTCCTTCGGGAAGGACTCGATCGGAAGAGGGAAGTCCGTGGCAAAGAGAGCGGCCAGCTCCTCCTCCGGGATGGAGGCCGGCTTGCTGTCCTTCTTTCGCACGACGAGCCCCTTCAGCGTCCGTCCGAGGCTCTGCCAGAAGGACCTCTGCTCGTCGGAGAGTGAGGGGAGCACGGCCGGGACGACGGAACCCTGGGGATAGAGACCGTCTTCCGTCGGCTCGTCCCCGTCAGGGTCCTCCTCGAGGGGGAGGTCGTCGGCCTGCTCGCGGGCAACGGAAAGGAAGGCCGGAAGACCGGGCGGAAGCGCCACGTGGCGGCTCCGGGGCGCCTGGTTTCCGCGGGCGATCCAGGCGAGATCGGCCTCGTCGGCCGTCCGATAGCAGCTGCCGTCTTCGGGATCTCGGACGGGGCAGGGGGCCACGGTGCCGTGGGCGGGAGAAGACGAATCGGGGCCGGAAGCGAACGAGGCGGTCGCGTCGGCCGGAGCCGAGCCGGCCGGGGCTCCCGCCGCGAAAGCGGACACGGAAATGGCCGCCGCGAGGGCGAGCCCGAAAAAGGCCGCGGCCCCGGAAAGTGCGGGCCTCGTCAGCCTGCTCTCTCCAGGTAGGAATCGTCGCGGGTGTCGATCCGAATGACCGTTCCCACGTCGACGAACTGCGGGACCATCACCTGGAGGCCGGTCTCGAGCTTCGCCGGCTTGTAGGACGCGGTGGCCGTGGCGCCCTTCATCCCGGGGTCCGTCTCGACGATCTTCAGGGCGACCGTCGTCGGGAGCTCGACGGAAATCGGGTTCCCTTCGTAGAAGTCGACGTCGATGACCGTCTCGGGAAGGAGGTACTTCATCGCGTCGCCCACGATCTCGTCCGTCAGGCGGATCTGGTCGTAGGTCTCCTGGTTCATGAAGTGGTGCCCCTCGCCGTCCGAGTAGAGGTACTGCATCTCGTGCGTGTCGAGGCTCGCCTTCTCGATCTTGTCCTCGGAACGGAAGCGGTGCTCGTTCATCGAGCCGGACTTGAGGCTGCGGAGCTTGGCCTGGACGAAGCCGCGGAGGTTCCCCGGCGTCTTGTGGACGACGGAGTGGGCGCGGTGAAGCTCCCCGTTGTGGACGACGATCATGCCGGCTCGAAGTTCGGTAGCTGAGATCATTCCGCGTCCTGGTACAGCCCTTCCGCTCAGCGCAGCTTCCGCCGGACGATCCGGTCTCCCGCGGCGCCAAACGCGTGGAGGGTAAACCGACTACGTCCCCCAAAGCAAGCGGGACCGCCCGACGGCGGTCCCGCTTGGAAACCGTTCTGATGGGGTGGTTTAGTCGAGGACCCGGACGCGCGGAACGCGAGGAGCGTCCGGAACAGGAAGCTCGCCGTCGCCTTCTCCGAGGACGAGGCCCCTCCCCTGAGTCGAAACGCCCATCGTCTTCCAGAAGCTCTCGAGGACCTCCGGCGTGAAGTACGCCGCGGCGAAATCGATGACCTGCTGCTGGGTCGGAGGACCGTAGGAGTTCGTCGGGTAGCCGCCCGCCGACGAGTTGCCGTTGAAGAGGTAGGCCGCGATGTCGACCCGCGGGAGGCTCGTCCCGTAGCTCGCGTTCACGAACTGGACCAGGGCATCCGCGACGATGGCGTAGCCCGTGGCGCTCGGGTGGACGCCGTCGTACGAGAAGACGCCGCCCGAGAGGTAGGACGACGTGAGGATGATCCCGCCGAAATCCCGACCGTGCGCGGCGATGTCGCCGAGGAGCGCGGAGACGTCGAACACCTTGTAGCCGGCGCCCTCAGCGAGCGCCTTGATCTGCGCGTTGTACTCGGCGCCCCGGGCCTTCAGGAGCGAGACCTCGCTCGGGTAGAGGAGGCCCGGGACCCCGGCGGTGCCGATGAGGGTCGCGTTGTCCGGGAGGGGGTTGTTGCACATCGGGAGAGTGGGGGCGACCGCGCAGGGAATCCCGTACCCGGCCTTCATCAGGCTGCCGAGCGGGAGAGGCACGATCGTGTCGGCCGGCACCGGGCAGGCCGGGACGCCCGTGGGGCAGCCCGTCGGCCCGAGGACGTAGATCGGAGCGCCCGTCGACGGGTTGACGCCGATGATCGGCTTGACGGCCGTGAAGAACGGGAGGCTCGTGACGTCCGGGACCGTCGCCGCGATCCCCTTTCCGGTGCCGCCCTGGGCCGCCTTCATCGTGTCGACGATGGTCTTGTACGAGGCCGCGTAGGCCTCCTTCGAGATCAGCGTCACGCCGTCGATGACCGTGCCCGAGGTGGCCGGCCCGAGGAGCTCGTTTCCGAGGATGCCGATCGCGAAAAAGGACGGCTTCAGCGAAGCGGCCTGCTGGAGGACCGTGGCCCCGCTGCCGCGCAGGACGAGGTCGATCAGGGCGTTCTTGCACGGCACGGTGCCCGTGTTGGTCACGCAGCTGACGACGCTGGCCCCGAGGTAGCCCGGGATGGCCAGGTTGTCGTAGGGCCGGGCGAGGGTCAGGTTCTCGGGCTTGCCGGTGTTCGGCGCGTAGCTGAAGGTCGGCGCCAGGCTGGTGAGGATCTGGCACGGGCCGAGGCCCGGCTCGCCGACGATGGGCTGCTGGAAGCCAGCGACGCCCGCCTGGCGGGCGAAGATCGCGGGCCAGGAGTCCGTCTGGCCGTGCTTGACCCAGCAGCTGTCGATGAATCCCGCGTCGACGGAGGCACCGACGGAGACGAACTTGGTGAAATCAGCCTGGGCCGCAGCCGGGGAGGCCGAGACCGCGAGGGCGAGCGCGAGGCCGACGAGGAGGGGGTTCTTCATGGCTTTCATCGGTCACCTCCTCAGAAGGCCGTCCGGAGGTTGAGAACGGTCAGGTTCGCGAAGTTCGCGTAGCGGCCGTTGAAGTTGTCTTCGTTCGTCGTGATCGTCCGCTTGCTGAAGGTGAGCACGAGGTTCGAGAAGTCGATCCACGTCTCCTTCCCCACCTTCCAGCTGAAGCCGGCGGAGTAGCCGCGGCGGTTCGCGTCGGGGAGGAGCGGGCCCAGGCTCTCGTCGGGAATCGGGGTCTGGTCGTAGACGAAGCCGCCCATCAGCTCGAAGCGCTCGCTCGTCTTCCACTTCACGCCGAATCGGTACGCCCAGGCATCCTCCCAGTTGTGAGGAAGGACGGCCGTCGGGACCTGCTTGCCGTCGACCGGCTCGAACTCGAGGACGGTTTCGTCGAACACAGACCACTGCGTGAACGTGGCGGCGGCCTGCACCGTCACCTTTCCGAAGTCGTAGGCGGCGCCGAACTGGGTCACGGCGGGGAACTGGAGCGTGGTCTTCCCCGGGATTTCCTTGTTCACCGGAATCTGCGCCGCGAACCGGGCGTCGAGCTCGGCGTTGCCCGTGGATATCTGGTAGAAGGTGCCGTTCCCCTCGAAGTTCGCGTCCACGGCTCCATGGTACGAGGCGCCGATCGAGAGCGCGGGCGTCGGGGTGATCTGGATGCCCGCGGCGAAGGTGACGTCGACCCTGAGGTCGCCGCGGATGTCCACGTGAGCGGCATCGACGACCCGGTTCGTGAACGGGTTGAAGAGCGGGACGTTCCGATGGAGCTTGACCGTGGAGAAGCGGAGCTCGGGACCGGCGCCGACGGCAAGGTAGTCATTGATCTGCCAGGCCACCTGCACGGACGCCGCGTAGTCCTTGATGTCTATGTTCTGGGAGATGAAGCGGCCACGGAAATGGTCCGGGTCGTCCCACCGGGTGGCGAGGCCGAAGGGGAACCAGGTCCCGAAGGAGAGGCTGACGCACTCGCTCAGGCCGTAGGAGGCGTACAGGTTCGGCGGGAAGAAGACCGAGTTGAACGTCTCGGCCGAGTAGCCCGAGCCGGGGTAGGGGTCGAAGCCCTCCTCGAGCTTGGCCTTCGGGATGATGAGCGTGACGCCCGCCATCACCTTGAGCTTCCCCTTCTCGGCCTGCCTCGCCATGCCTGCTGGGTTGTAGAACATGGCCGAGAGGTCGTCGGACTGCGCGACGAACGCTCCGCCCATGGCCGTGGAACGGGAGCCTGCTTCGAAGATCGAGAACCCCGCGGCGGACGCCGGACCTGCGGCGAACAACGCGGCGGCTAGAAGGAGCGAAACCCCTCCGAGCCCGTACCGGGAATAGCCTCTCAACACAAATCCCTCCTCTTCCGCGTAAACGCGCCGTGTAATGAGACTCCGGGAACGGGGCGATTCTCTCTCTGGGCTGTGCAGAGTCAAGACCCGTGTTGTCAAGACCCGTGTCGGGCCGCTCAGATTGGTGCTGGATGGAGGATCGTCCCGCCAGAAGCCGCCTTGCAGGTGGAGGGAAAGGGCGAACGAGGGAAATGACGACTCCGAGAGGCGCGAAGGGGGCAGGCCGAGGCGATGGAAGAGCCGTATCTCGAGGCGACGCAGGGCCAGCAGGCAGTCGGGTGGTAGGGGTCGGCCTCCTGCTCCCCCTCGCGCCGGACCTCCCCCGCCGCCCCCGCCTCGAACCCTCCTATCCGCGTCGCGCAATCGCCCGTGGCCCGGAGCCGCGCGGGGAGACGGCGGGCCGGCCGGCCCGCTCTCGTTTACAGGCGGAAGCAGAGCTGAGAAGGCGCCGGAAGGCTCACGTCAGACGTCCCCGGTCTCGCCGTCCGCGACGGGCTTTCCACGTGCCTGGTCGAGCATCCGCGACGCCCGGCCGGGCAGCGTGCCGAATCGTTCGGCCACGAGCACGATGAAGAGCCCGTCGCCTTCCGCGTAGGGCTGGCCGTCCGGTCCGAAGAGGCGGCCGCGCATTTTCACCTTCTTGCCGTCCACTCCGTCGACGGAGGATTCGAGCAGCGCCTCGGTTCCCAGCGGGAGCATCCGCCGGAAGTTGACGGTCAGCCGAGCGGCGACCACCGTGTGCCCCGCCATCCAGGCGGCGGCACCCATCGCCTCGTCGAGCACGGCAGCCATGCTGCCGCCGTGCGCGTGTCCGGGCGGGCCCTCGGCGCCCGGGCCAAACCAGACCTTTCCGACCAGCGCCCCGTCTCGCTCGCGCCGGTAGTAGCGGACGCGCAACCGGTCACCGTTCGGCTCGCCCGAGACGAAGGAACGACCGGCCCCGATCGATTGGGGCGGCTCGACGGGGGTCCAGCCGGCCTCCGAAGCCGGCGACCCGGGCGACTCGATCCCGCCGTTCGACGTTCGCTTCACAGAGTCCTCCGCTCAGCGGTCATTCCGGATGGCCTCGGCGAAGAGCTCCGGAGGCGCGTTGCCGTGCTCGAAGGCGGGGAGACCCGCCTGTGTGCGTGGCGAGGTCGCGCACACTCGCTCGAGAGGTCGAGACGATTCAGATCGGGAACGAGGCGCTTGGTCATCGCCGATGATGCTAAGCGCCGAAGACGGCAGCTCCAAGCACACCGAGGGCAGAGCTTCGGCGAAGGGGTCCGGGCGCCGCCGCGTTCGTCCGCGAGCGCGCCCGAGCCGGGCGTTCGGCCGAAAGGGCTCTTTCGGCTCGGCCGACGAGGCCGTCGAGGTCTGGCTGCGTAAAAACGGCGAGGCGGCGAAAGAGCGGGTACGGTTCGGAGTCTCGAGCGCCGGCCGATCTCTGTCCCTTCGGCTGTCAGAATGGAAGCATGATCCCCTTCTCCATTCTCGACCTGGCGCCCATCACCGAGGGCTCTGACGCGGCGACCGCCCTGCGCCGCTCGCTCGATCTCGCGCGGCACGCCGAGAGGCTCGGCTATCTCCGCTACTGGGTCGCCGAGCATCACAACATGCCCGGCATCGCGAGCGCGGCGACGGCGATCGTCATCGGCCACCTCGCCGCAGGCACCCGCACGATCCGCGTGGGAGCGGGGGGCATCATGCTGCCGAACCACGCGCCCCTCATGGTGGCGGAGCAGTTCGGGACGCTCGAATCGCTGTTCCCCGGACGCATCGACCTGGGCCTCGGCCGCGCACCCGGCACGGACGTTGCGCCCCCGGGGCGCCTGCGCGGCGTCGTTCACGTGCGACGATGCGGTCATTCTCGGGTCTCCCTTGCAGATCATTCGCTCAGCGCGAGTGCGGCCGGGCGTTCGATGAAGCCGCCCATGCCGTCCGGAACGATCTCGATGAGCGAGATCTTGCCTTCATCAATGTTCGTGACGCGGCCGTCGGCCTGGCCGAGGTGGGTCCCCGGCAGGACGCGGTGCACGAGGCCGTCGCGGGTCTGTACCAGTCCGAACAGCCGTCCCTTGAGGTTCACGGTACCGACCATGCGCAGCGTGTCGAGCGAGAACTGCTCGAGGAACTCGCGCGGACGGCTGGAATCCGGGCGGATCGCCCCCGGCGCGCTCGCCGCGGCGGAAATGCCCGGTTCGAACGGCGAGCGTTCGCTCGCTGCGGCGTAGTCGAAAGTCTCGTACGGCTTGACCTCGGGCAGCGGCTCGATGCGCCCACCC
>CAVOJA010000006.1:0-65416 GCA_963696015.1 uncultured Holophagales bacterium | reverse complement strand
TTCCTCTGCCAGGAACTTCCGTCTAGAATGTCGACGCGTGATCCCGAAAGTACCGTTCGCGTCGGACCTGACGCCCGAGCGAGAGCTTGCCGAGTTCGAGAAGCTCAAGCCCAGGCTGAAAGAAGTCTGGGACTCCATCTCCATGCGAGACGAGGAGCCCCATACGTCCGTGGTCGTCCCGTCGCTGACGCTCGACCAGAGCGAGCTCCAGAAGCTGGAGGGGTCGAGCTTCTACGAGGAGCGGCTCCTGTTCCTCCTGATCCGCCTTCGGAACCCCCGGGCGCGGATCGTCTTCGTGACCTCCCAGCCCGTCCACCCCCTGGTCCTCGAGTACTACTTCCAGCTCCTGGTCGGGATCCCGGCGAGCCACGCCCGCTCGCGCCTGACGCTCCTCTGCGCCTACGACGACTCGCCGCGCTCCCTCACGGAGAAGATCCTCGAGCGGCCCAGACTGATCGAGCGGATCCGGGCCGGGATCGGGGACCCGTCGAGGGCCTACCTCACCGTCTTCAACTCCACACCTCTCGAGAGGAAGCTGGCCGTCCTCCTCGGCATCCCCCTGAATGGCGTCGACCCTGCCCTTGGGCACCTCGGGACGAAGTCGGGCAGCCGGAAGGTCTTCCGGGAGGCAGGGGTGCCTCTTCCGGAGGGCTTCGAGGATCTCCGCACGCTCCACGACGTCGAGGAGGCGCTCCTCGAGCTTCACCGCCGCCGCCCGGGCCTGCGAAAGGCTGTCGTCAAGCTCGACGACAGCTTCTCGGGGGAGGGTAACGCCCTCTTCCGCTATCCCGACCGGGTCGACCGCGATTCCGTGAGGGAGGCGATGGAGCGGTTCGAGTACGCCGTGTCGTGGGAGACGAACGCCGACTACTTCGCCCGGTTCGAGCGAATGGGGGGGATCGTCGAGGAGTTCCTCGACGGCGACCACAAGACCTCGCCGAGCGTCCAGCTTCGCGTCGACCCGCACGGGGCCGTGATTCCGATCTCGACCCACGACCAGGTCCTCGGCGGGACGAGCGGACAGGTCTTCCTCGGCTGCCTCTTCCCCGCCGCGACCGAGTATCGGCTGAAGATCCAGGACGAGGCGATGAAGATCGGCGCCGTCCTGGCCCGGAAGGGAGTGATGAGCCGCCTCGCCGTCGATTTCCTCGCGACCCGCGCGGAAGGCTCGGACGAGTGGGTCACCCACGCCCTCGAGATCAACCTCCGGATGGGAGGGACGACCCACCCCTACCTCGCCCTCCAGTTCATCACGGGGGGCCAGATCGACGCCGGAACAGGGCTCTTCTTCTCCCCACGCGGCATCCCGAAGTACTACCGCGCCACCGACAACCTCAAGTCGGAGGCGTACCGCGGCCTTCTCCCGGAGGACCTGATCGAGATCCTGACGATCAACGGCCTCCACTACTCGCACAACACCGAGTCCGGGGTTCTCTTTCACCTCATCGGGGCGCTCTCGCAGTACGGGAAGATCGGCGTCACCGCCATCGGCAACAGCCGCGACGAGGTCGAGCACCTCTACGCGCGAACCCTGACGATTCTCGACAGAGAAACGACCTACGGCAGATAGGGAGAGCCCTGCCGGGACGCCGGCCGCGGTTCAATCCCGCGCGGCGAGCGCCGCGGAAACCAGGATTGCGTCGTTCGTGCCCTGGTCGATCGACGTGGCGTAGGCCCCGACGAGCCCGCCTTCCGGCAGGATCCGGAGCAGGGCGGCGGGAGGGCCGTCGCCGAGGCCCCGGGCGCGAAAGACGTCGTCGATCTGTATGCCGCCGGCGACGGGGACGTTCACGTCGAACGCGTCGAGGACGGCGCCGCCGTCTCCGATCACTTCG
This sequence comes from uncultured Holophagales bacterium, assembly GCA_963696015.1. Lineage (GTDB taxonomy): Bacteria > Acidobacteriota > Thermoanaerobaculia > UBA5066 > UBA5066 > UBA5066. The sequence goes on along the minus strand of CAVOJA010000006.1, from coordinate 63,581 downwards.
ACCCTCGCCCGAACCGTCGTTCCGCGGGCGATGGCCGTCATGTCGACGAGCGCCAGGTTCGTCCGGAAGGACGGTCCGCCGAGGACGCCGAAGAGCACGAGCGCCTCGCCGGCCCCGGCCATCTGGAACGCGTTCAGAGGAGGGAGCGGGACGCCGTACGTGCCGCCGTCCGGCCTCACCGTATAGGCCCGCGACGTGACCCGGACGCCGAGCCCGGCCCCGCCCTCTCCCGCCATGAACCGGAGCCGGGCGACACCTTCCAGCTGGAACACGGCGGCGAGCGCGTCGCGAACGGTCTTCGCCTCGCGGGGAAAGAGCGTGAGGGTCACGAGCTTCTCGGGAGCCGTCGAATCCCAGCGCTTCGCCGCCAGCGTGACGCTCGCGGGCACGTCCGAGTCGTTGTAGAGGAAGAGGTCGCTCCGGAACCGGGCCCCGTTCCTTCCGTCGGCGTGAACGAGCGCCGGGATCGCCCTCGCCACCGGCGCGGGAAGGTCGGGTCGCCAGGCGGTCGGGTCATTCGTCACCTCGTCGATCGAAATGACGAACGGAACGGATTCGCCCCGCGTGGGCGCGTACTTCAGGGCGCCCGCCCGCCACGGCTCGACCCCCAGCCACGTTCCCAGCCGGTTCAGCTGCGCCGTTCCGCCGGGCCTGGCTTCGACCAAGAGGTCGGGCCGGCCCGCCCATCCCGACTCCGACGCGAACCTCAGGCCGACGGTCGCGCCCCGTCCGGCGACGTCGACCGCCCCCGCGTTCGTCCTGTATCCCCAGCCGGGTAAGGCCCCCGAGAACGCGAGCGGGAACCGGGCGCTCGACGCGGCGAAGAGGTCGACCGCACCGAGGGACATCCCGTAGGACCCCTCCTCGGAGGCCGTGTAGGTGCGGGTCGTCGCGGAGACGACGCGGGTCCCCTCGGGAGTGAGGAAAAGAGCCCCCGAGCCGGCCTCCCTCCCGAAGAGCGAGCCGAGCACGTCTGCGACGACCCGGATCTCGTTCGGGCCGAGGGTCAGCGTCGCATCCTCCGCCTCCCCCTCCTCGGCGGGTACGAAACGGAGGTCCAGCGCCAGCGGTTCCGGGCCCGGGTTCCCGAGGACCATGTCCGTCGTCCAGAACGCGCCGCCCGCGCCCCCGGTCCGGGCGACGGCCGGGATGACGAGGCGCTGGCGGAGAGACCCCTTGACGACGCCCCACTCCTGGAACACGTCGGCTCCGCCGCTCCCTCCGTCGCCGGACGGCCCGCCCCCAGCACAGCACCACCCCTCCAGGGGTCCGGCATCGAAGACGAACGGCTGCCCGGACGCCACCGTCTCGACGTCGAGGTGGACGAACCCCTTCGTCGGCTGCTCGTTCAGGAAGAGCTCGTCGTAGCGGGCCGGAGCGGGCCCCCCTACCTCCCAGACGGCCAGGGCCGGGTCGAGGATGAGGCGCTGGTCCATCTGCGGACGCGGCCGGTGGACCTGGACGAGGAGCCTCTGGCCGGAGGAGCCCGCGTGAAGCGCTTCGACCTCGGGGGCCGTCGGGTCGCTCCACATCTCGACGAGCCCGCTGCCAGGGGTGTGCCGGGCCAGAGTCGTCGGCCGACCGAGACCGCGGCGAGAGACCCAGGAGCCCTCGAAGTCGGACGTCGGGATCGCGATCAGCTCCGTCCCGGTCTGGCCCGAACCGGGGGGGGCTCCGTCGGGCCCGGCGACCCGCCTCACGGTCCCGCCCTCGACGAGGTACAGCCCCTGCCCTTCGTGGAACGGCGCCGTCGGTGCGGGCCCCGCCCACGGGTCGACGTCGAGATAGGCGAGACCGCCGGGCGTGAGCCACGCCTCGATCGACGGGAGCGCGCCCGCGAGCTCGACGAGCCGTTCCACGCCGCCCGCGGCGTCGACGCGCCAGAGACCCGCCGGCTGCTGGCCTGGCGCTCCTGGAGCCGGGAGGCCTCCGACCATCAGGACCGAGGCACCGTCGTGGCTCGTTCCGACGAAGAACGGGACGTACCCGATCTGCGAACCGTGCCCGTCCGGCCACGTGACCATCGACGCCCCGGTCAGGACCCGCGCCGCTCCGTCGTCGTCGACGGCGACGACGGCCCGGTCGTCGCCGAGCGCCGACGTCCTGAGGCAGAGGAAGAACGGAGTCGCGTCTGAGCCGAGCCTCAGCGAGGGTTGCCGGCCCCGAGCGTTCGGGCCTCCGAAATCGGCCATCGGGCTCGTCGCCACCGACACCACGGGGAGGACCCCTGAGGGGAGGAGGACCTCGGCCCAGGTATCGCCCCCGTCGCGGCTGAAGAGGAGCTGCTTCTTCGAGTAGTCCTCGACTCCCTGGGGGCTTCGGTCGACGAGCGCCAGGATCCGGAGGCTCCCGCCGGGACCCGGCCTCGCGGCGGCGACCGAGAAGAGCACCTCCGGCCCGGTCGTCGGCAGGACGACCCGCGGCTCGTCCCGGCCGGTCGCGTCGTGAACCACGAGGCGCCCGCGGGGCGTCGAGGAGTAGTACCAGGTGGACTGGACGTCCGATTCGGCCAGGACGAATCGGGCGCTCGCCCTGGGCTGGTGGATGGGCGTCGCGTACCTGTTCGTGACGGGAGCGTACGAGACGACACGCGCGGCGGCGGGCGCTGCGAAAGACGCAGCGAGGAGCAGCGGGACGGCAAAGCGCACGGAACCTCCCGGGCCCCGGGCGGGACCAGACGAGGGTGGGCCCGACCGGTGACCTGCATCCGGAGTGTCTTCAGTACCGAGTTTCTCACGCGATCGCGGCGGCCTCCTCTCCGGGCGCTTCCGGCCCCGGCAGCTCCCGTTTCTTCCAGAGCAGGTAGACGGCCGGGTCGACGAGGAGCTCGAGGGCGAACGACGTGACGAGACCTCCGACCATCGGCGCGGCGATCCGCTTCATCATGTCGGCCCCGACGCCCGTCGACCACATGATCGGCAGGAGGCCGAAGAACGCCGAGAGGACCGTCATCGCCTTCGGCCGGATCCGCTTCACGGTGCCGTGGACGATCGCCTCGACGAGGTCGGGGAGGTTTCGGAGGAGCCCCTTCTTCTTCGCCTCGTCGTGGGCGAGGTCGAGGAACAGGAGCATGAAGATCCCCGTCTCGGCGTCGAGGCCCATGAGGGCGATCATCCCGACCCAGACCGCGATCGACATGTTGTAGTCGAGGAGCCAGAGGTACCAGACGGCGCCGACGACCGAGAACGGGACGGCCAGGACAATGATGAGCGTCTTCGCCACCGACTTCGTGTTCGCGTACATGAGGAGGAAGATCAGGACGAGGGTGACGGGGATGACGACCTCGAGCCGTTCCCGCACCCGCACCATGTTCTCCCACTGGCCGCTCCAGACGAGGGAGTACCCGGTGGGGATGGTCACCCGCTCCGCGACGGCGGTCTTCGCCTTCTCGACGAATCACCCGACGTCCTCCTTCGACGTGTCGAAGTCGACGTAGACGTAGCCCGACAGGAGCCCGTTCTCGTTGCGGATCATCGACGGCCCGGTGACGAGGCGGATGTCGGCCAGCTGCCCGAGCGGCACCTGAGCCCCCGACATCGTCGGGACGAGGACGCGCGAGAGGCTCGAGAGGTCCTCGCGCAGCGCGCGCGGGTAGCGGACGTTGACGCTGTAGCGCGCCCGCCCCTCGACGGTCGTCGTCACGGTCTCGCCGCCGATCGCCGTCATGATGACCATGTTCGCGTCGGCGGCGGTGAGGCCGTAGCGGGCGAGCGCGTCGCGATTCAGCTCGAAGTCGACGAAGGTGCCTCCCGCGACCCTCTCGGCGAAGGCCGAGCGCGTCGCCGGGAGCGTCCTCACCGCCGCCTCGACCTCGGCGCCGATCCGCTCGATCTCGGCGAGGTCCGAGCCGAAGACCTTCACGCCGATCGGCGTCCGTATCCCCGTCGAGAGCATGTCGATCCGCCCCTTGAACGGCATCGTCCAGGCATTCGTCGTCCCCGGGATCTTCAGCGCGCGATCCATCTCGCCGATGAGCTCCTCGTACGTAATCCGGTCGCGCCAGACGTGCCGGAGGACCGCCGACAGCCACTCCGGTGCCCACGGGGAGAACCAGCGCTCCTTCGGCCGCCACTCGTGCTCCGACTTCAGGATGACCGTCGTCTCCATCATCGAGAGGGGTGCCGGGTCGGTCGACGTCTCGGCGCGCCCCGCCTTTCCGAAGACGCGCTCCACCTCGGGGAACGTCGAGAGGACGCGGTCCTGCGTCTGGAGGAGCTTCGCGGCCTCGGTGACGGAGATGCCGGGGAGCGTCGTCGGCATGTAGAGGATCGTCCCCTCGTGGAGCGGAGGCATGAACTCCGAACCGAGGGAGAGGTAGACCGGCACGGTCGAGACGAGGACGAGGAGCGAGACCGCGACGACCTTTTTCGGGTGGCGCAGGACGCCGCGGCAGACCGGGTCGTAGAGCCGGAAGAGGACCTTCGAGACGGGGTGCTTCTCCTCGGCGTGGTAGGTCCCGACGGCGACCGCGTTGACGGCCTTCTCGGCGAGGCGCGCCGGGAGCCGGACGAGCCGCACCAGGGCGCTCTCCCCGCCGTGCGCGAAGCCGAACCGGAAGGGGTCCATCCGGGCGAAGAGCATCCGCATCGCCGGGTCGAGCGTGATCGCGAGGACGGCCGCGAGGGCCATCGCGAAGTTCTTCGACCAGGCGAGCGGCGTGAAGAGGCGCCCCTCCTGGTCGACGAGCGTGAAGATCGGGAGGAACGAGACGGCGATGACGAGGAGCGAGAAGAAGACCGACGGGCCAACCTCCATCAGCGCCTCGAGGCGGATGGCGTGGAAGTCCCCCTTCCGTCCCGTGTCGTTCCAGATCTGCAGCTTCTTGTAGGCGTTCTCCACCTCGACGATCGCGCCGTCGACCAGGACACCGATGGAGATGGCGATACCGCCGAGCGACATGATGGCGACCGTGATCCCCATCAGGTGGAGCGGGATGAAGGCGAGGAGGACCGAGACCGGAATCGTCAGGATCGGGACGAGCGCGCTCGGCACGTGCCACAGGAAGATCAGGATGACGATGGAGACGATGACGATCTCCTCGACGAGCTTCCCCTTCAGGTTGTCGATCGCCGACTCGATGAGCGTCGAGCGGTCGTACGTCGTCACGAGCTTCACGCCGGTCGGAAGCGACGGCCGGATCTCGTCGATCCGCGCCTTGACCCGCTCGATGACGTGGAGGGCGTTCTCGCCGGAACGCATGACGACGATCCCGCCGACGGTCTCCCCCTTCCCGTCCAGCTCGGCGAGCCCGCGGCGCAGGTCGGCCCGAGGGCGACGCTGCCGACGTCCTTGATCGTCACCGGCGTCCCGCGCTCGTCGGTCTTCACGACGACCTTCTCGATGTCCGCCGATCCCCGGAGGTACCCGCGGCCGCGCACCATGTGCTCGCGGCCGGAGATCTCGATGAGCCGCCCCCCGACCTCGTCGTTGCTCCTCCGGAGCGCGTCCGAAACGGCCTCGAGGGAGATGCCGTAGGCCGCGAGGCGGTTCGGGTCGACGGTGACCTGGTACTGCCGCGCCATCCCGCCGACGGTCGCGACCTCCGCGACGCCCGGCACCGACTGGAGCTGGTAGCGGAGGAACCAGTCCTGGTCGGAGCGGAGCGCGTCGAGGGAGGTCTGCCCCGTCTCGTCGACGAGGGCGTACTGGTAGACCCACCCGACGCCCGTCGCGTCGGGGCCGATCTCCGTCTTCACGCCCTGCGGAAGGCTCCCCTGAATCTTCGAAAGGTACTCGAGGACCCGCGAGCGGGCCCAGTAGAGGTCCGTCCCGTCCTCGAAGATGACGTAGACGAACGAGTAGCCGAAGTCTGAGAAGCCCCGGATCGTCTTCACCTTCGGCGCCCCGAGGAGGGCGCTGACGATCGGGTAGGTCACCTGGTCCTCGAGGATGTCGGGGCTCCGGTCCCACCTCGAGAGGACGATGACCTGGGTGTCGGAGAGGTCGGGGATCGCGTCGAGCGGGACGTTCCGGAGCGCGCGGAAGGCGAGGAGGACCGCGACGGCCCAGAGGGCGAGGACGAGGAACTTGTTCTCCGCCGAGAAGTGGATGATTCGCCTGATCACTGCCGTCTCCTCAGTGCGCGTGCCCGGTGTCCGGCACGGACGGCGACGGCGCGGGCGCAGGCGCCGCGTGGCCTTCGTGACCCGTCGCCGGCGTCGCGCCGTCCCGCATTCCCGCGAGAGCCGATGCGAGCCGTGATTCGGAGTCGACGAGGAAGCTCGCCCCGAGAGCGATCTCCTCCCGTTCCCCGAGGCTCGAGAGGATCTCCCACGACCCGCCCCCCTGCTCGCCGACCTCCACCTCCCGCGGCTCGAGGACCCCTTCCCCCTTCGCGACGAAGACGACCTTCCGCGTCCCGCTGTCGAGCACGGCGTCGTCCGGCACCTTCAGCGCCGTCCGCGGCGCGCTCTCGAGGACGACGTCCGCGAACATCTCGGGCTTCAGCTCCTCCCGGGGGTTCGCGAACTCGAGGCGGACCTTCGCCGTCCGCGTCTTCTCGTCGAGCGAGGGGGAGACGTAGGTCACCTTCCCCGTCCAGCTCTGCCCCGGCCGGTAGGCGAGCGTCATTCGCCCCGTCTGCCCCACCTTCAAGCGCGGGAGCTCCGACTCGTAGACGTCGGCGAGGACCCAGACGGACGAGAGGTCGACGATGTCGAAGAGCGTGTCGGCCGGCATGACCTTCATGCCGTGGAAGGCCGTCCGCGCCGTCACGTCGCCGGAGGTGGGCGCGTAGATCGTGAAGCTCCGGAGCGGCTCACACCGCGCCTCGAGGGCCACGATGTCCTTCTGCGCCACGTCCCAGAGACGGAGGCGCTGCCGGGTCGCGTCGAGGAGGCGCTCGGCGCCCTCGCGCGCCGTGGCGTCGGCCGACGGCCCGAGGGCGCGGACGGCCCGGAGCGCGAGGAAGAGCTCCTGCTGGGTCGCGAAGAGCTCGGGGCTGTAGACGTGGGCGAGGACCTCGCCCTTCCTCACGTACTTGCCCGTGAAGTCGGCGGCGACGTGCTCGACGTGAGCCTCGAACCGGGTGTGGACGTGGCGGACCCGCCGCTCGTCGGAGGTGACCCGGCCGACCGTCCGGATCCCGGTCCCGAACGTTCCCCGCCCCCCCTTCGCCGTCTTCAGCGGGAGGAGCTGGCGTTTGCGGGCGTCGATCGTCACGGTCGCGAAGCCGGGAACGCCCGCCTCGGCCGTGCCGCCTCCCGGCGCGCCCTCCTCCTTCTTCACGAGGTCCATCCCGCAGATCGGGCAGCTCCCCTTCCGGTCCTTCACGATCTCCGGGTGCATCGGGCAGGTCCAGACCTCGTGGGCGGCGGGGGTCGTCGCCGGGCCGGACTCCTTCAGGACGAGCCGCATCCCGCAGATCGGGCAGTCCCCTTCGTGGTCCTTCACGATCTCCGGGTGCATGGGGCCGACGTACGTCTTCGTCCCGGCGGAGGCCGGGGGCTCGCCGCCGCCGCAGCCGACAAGGAGGACCGCCGGAACGGCGAGCGTGAGGAGCAGGACCGCGAGGAGCGCGGCGCGGGTCGGTTTCGTCTTCGTGCGGTTCATGGGGTCTCTCCTCACATCCCGCCGCCGGCGCTCATCGCGGCCGGGGCGGAGGGGGCGGCGAAAGGGGTCATCGCGGCGGCACCCTCGAGGCTCAGCTCGAGGAGGTCCGCCTGGGCCGTCCGAAAGACGGCGAGGCGCGCGAGGGACGCGCGCCGGTCGGAGAACTCGGTGCCGATCGCCTCGAGGACGGTGGCGAACGGGACCGTGCCCGTGCCGTCGCTCGCAAGCGCGGCCTCGACGGCGAGCCGGTCCTGGACGAGGAGCGACTCCCGGTCGAGGCGCGCCTCCTCGGCGAGCTGGTCGAGGAGGGCGAGCCTCTCTTCGGTCCTCGCGAGGAGAAGGGAGTCCACGTCGCCCTCCGCCGCCTTCGCAGCGGCGAGGCGGGCCTCACTTCGCGGACCCGCGGCTCCTGCCTGCGCGAGGAGAAGAGCGGGACGGAGACCCCGAGCCCGACGCTCCACATCAGGGGAAGGGAGCCGCGATTCATGTAGCCGGCCGACGCGACGAGGTCCGGGGCGCGGTCCCGCTTCGCGAGGTCGATCGCAAGGGCCTCGCGCGCCGCGACCCTCCTCACGAGGGCGAGCTCGGGGCTCTCCTCCTCGGCGCGCGCGCGTTCCGCGCCCGCCTCGGGCGCGACGGGAGGGGCGCCGGCGAGGCTCCCCGCGAGGGAGACCGGCTCGTCGGGGCCGCGGAGGAGAAGGCGTCGGAGTCGGCGAGGGCGATCCGCCCGGCGGCCTCGTCGCGGCGCGCCTGCTGGAGGAGGCGCGTCCGCTCGGCCTGCGCGCGCAGGACGTCCTGCTGCGTCCCCAGGCCGGCGGCGTACCGGTTCCGCGCGACGGCCTCGATCCTCTCCCAGGTCTTCCCCTGGTCGCGCGTCACGGCCTCGAGCTCGCGCGCCTCGAGGAGGCGCGCGGCCGCCCTGCGGACGGCGGCTTCGACGGAGAGGCGGACGCGCGCGAGGCGCGCCTCGACGACCTCCACGTCCGCCGCGGCCACCTTCGTTGCGGCGTGGAGCTTCCCGGGCCACGGGATCTCCTGCTCGGCCATGAACGAGAGGCGGGTCATCGGCTCCTCGCCGAGGGAGAAGGAGGTTCCGTCGTTCTCGTACCCGAGCGAGAGCATCGGGTCGGGGAGCGTGCCGGCGGGAGCGATGCGCTCGCGCGCGGCGGCAACCTCGGCCCGGGCGGCGGCGAGGGCGGGGCTCTTGTCCAGCGCCTCGGCGACGAGAACCTCGACGCTCGCCGGGGTGTCCGGCAAGTCGGTCGCCGGGGGTACGGCGACGGCCGGTAACGCGAAGACGCTCGCGGCGAGGACACCAGGAATGGAGATACGAAAGGACGCGCGGCACAGAGACATGGCCACCTCGGAAAGACGGTCGTCAGGCCGTCCCACGCGGGACGGGCGAGAGCACGATCCTCCGAGGTCTCAGTTCCGGAACGTCTCGAGGAGTGCCTGCGTCGGCGCCGATCGGGCCCTCGGCGCTGCCCGCGGGACGGCCGGGAGCACTCCCCGGCCGTCGACCACTCGGGTTTCGGCCCCTTCGGCGAAGAGCGCCGGGGGGGCGAAGCCGTCGGCCGACCCGAGGACGGCGACCGGGACAGGAGCGGCCGGGGAGACGGAGCAGCCACAGCCGCATCCTTCCCGGCCTTCAGGCGCGTCGGCGGGAGACCCGGCGCAGCAGCAGGAGGCACCCGCTTCCGCGCACGAGGTCGCCGAACCGGCAAAAAAGAGCCTCACACCCAGCAAGGACACCGCGACCGTCCGTGTGACGGCCACGACGGTCGAGGCTGGAACGCGACGAGAGCTCAACACGCCCAAGGTGGGCGAAAACCCGTCCCTGTCAATTCCTGTCTGCCGACCGGTGCGAAGGCCACCGTAGAGCCGGAGAGTGCAGCGCGCCTTTCGGCAGCGTCCCCTGGTCGATGCAAGTCATTTCAAAAGTGATACTTGACGCCGAACGTCACGCTCGCGTAGCTGGATGTCCGCCCGCCGGCGCTCCCGATGAACCGCCCGGTGACCTGCCCCGTGACTGCTGTCCGCCGGTCGAGGTAGTACTCCGTCCCCGCGCCAAAGTGAGCCCCGAGCCTCTGGGAGGGCCCATCACCCGGAGGATCGACCGTGTGGATACCGAACCCGCCGAGAACGAAGGGGGCCCAGTCTCCGCGGCGGGTGGTGTAGACAGCCGAAGCCTCGAACCCGCCGATCTTCACGTCCGAGCCGCCATCGACGCCCGCACCGGTGTAGGCGACGGTCGCCCTGACGCCGAAGACCGGTGAGAGATAGTACTCGCCCCCGGCCTCGAGCTGGAACCCGATGTCGTAGTCCCCTTCGAACGGGAGGATCGGCCCGACTCCGGCGAAAACCGCGATGGAGCCCTTCTCCGGGATCACGGCGCTCGCTTCGGGAGCGGCGAGGAGAACGACCGCGAAGAGGAGCGCCGCGGGAATCGATCGCTTCATGAAAACCTCCGATCGGAAATCGCGGAGTCGGACCCCGCGCCCGGACACGGCGCCCGGAAGGGACGCCCGCCGCAGGGTAGCAAACGACGAAGCCCCTGCCGTAGCGGGGGCCACGGGGCTTCCGGGAGTGCCCGGAATCACGACCGCACGGTCGAAGCGAGCCGTCAGGCCGGAGGCCCTTTCCGAAGGTGAATCGTCCCGGACGCGGCGCTGATCGAGACCTTCGGACCACCGCCGTTCAGCTTCCCCTCGGCCTTCACGACGCCGATTCCCGGGCTCCGATGCGCCAGGACCGAGATCTCCGGGAACTCCGAGACGACGTAGTCGCCGTCGGCATCGACGCCCCGGACGACCACCTCGACGTCTCCCTTGAAGTTGGCGGGCAGCACGAGCGTCACGTCGCCGCCACCCGTCGAGAGCTCCACCGGACCGGCGTCCTTCGAGACGATCTCGCAGTAGACCTCTCCCCCGGCCGTCTCCGCGAGAACGGAACCCGCGACCCGCAGGAGCCGGACGTCGCCACCGGCGGTCTTCGCCGACACCGGCCCCTTCGCGGAGCGGAGCCGCACGTCGCCGCCCATCGTCCGGAGCTTCGTCTCACCCGAGATGTCGCCCGCGACGATGTCGCCTCCGAGGGTCGAGGCGGTGAGCCCCCCTTCGACGCGATCGATCCTGACGTCGCCGCCCGAGCTGGAGAGGTCGGCCCCATTTCCGGCCGACGCGACCCTCACGTCGCCGGAGCTCGTCCGCACCGTGACGCGCCCCGAGACGTTCCCGAGCCTCACGTCGCCCGTCGGCAGCGTGGCGCTGAAATCGCCGGCCACGTCCCCCTTGACGATCGAGTCCTCCTCCCCTCCCCAGCCATGGGCGTGGACCGGCGGGACCGGCGGCACGGGCGGGACCGGCGGAACGCCGGAGACCGAGACTCTCGGGGAGCGTTTCGGAACGAGCGACTTCGCGTCCCCTTCCGTCGTCCCGGCGGCCAGGACGACGATTCCGCCGTTCACCGTCGAGCACTTCACCGAGGCCCCGCCCCCCTTGACCGTCCCCTCGTAGGAACGGTTCAGGCTCCCGTTCACGGATCGCGAGATCTCGCGGCTGAAGCGGGCCATCTCGCGGCCGAAGCTCGCCATCTCACGGCCGAACTCCTCCCACTCCCGGTCCCACTCCCCGTTCTGCTCCTTTCCCCTCTCGCGGCCTTTCTCCGCCTTCGCGCGCGCCCTCTCGGCCTCGGCCCGCGCCCGGTCCGCCTGGGCCCGGGCGGCCTCCTCGGCCGCGCGGGAGTCGTCCGCTCCCGAGTCCGTCACGCTCATCGGGAGCGGGAAGGTCGACCGGATGCCGCCGTTGATCGCCGAGGCCCTCAGGTCGAAGCCCGTGTCGACCGGGAGGACGAGGCGGACGCCGCCGTTCACCGTCTCGGCGACGACCTTCGCCCCGCGCGGGAGCGCCGCGAGCGTCCCTTCCACGCCGCCGTTGACCGTCTTCAGCTCGACGTCCCGGCGCGCGTCGTAAGCGGCCACCTTCCCGTTCACGGTCGCCAGCTCCTGGACGCCGTCGAGCCCGGTCGTCACGACCCCGCCGTTGACGACGGAGACGACGAGCCCGGCCCCGGGCGGGAGCGTCACGCGGTACCGGGCCTCGACCCTCCACCGCCGGCCGCCGTCGCCCGAGCCGTGCAGGCGCGACCGCCCCCCGTCTCGCGTGTAGCGCGCCCCGGGCTCGAGCGTCGCGAGGGAGAGCTCCCCGGCGCGGTTCTCGAAGGCGATCTTCGTCTGGCCGAGGACCTCCTTCGCCTTCGCGTCGCTCTCCGCCTTCACCGTCACGTCGACCGAGGCCGTGAATGCCGGCCCGGTCGTCACCTCGACGTCCCCGCTGACGCCGTCGACCGTGAGCGACCTGGCCGGCGCGGCCGCCGTGAACTTGTCGGTTCGGCTCGCGGACGCCGCGTAGCGGTCGGCCCGCGCCGACCAGGCGAGCGAGACGACGAGGAACGTCCCGATCAGGAGGATCCAGAGGACGGTCCAGCCGCGGGACACGGGGCGGGGGGTCGCAGGGGTCATCGTCGTCTCCGTGTTCATGCCGGTCTGACGGGCGACCGCCGGAAAGGTCACGGTCAAAGCGGAATCGAGCTGAGCGCCGAAGCCGCCTTCACGCGGACGAACCCGGGTTCCGTCTGGTCCGCCGCCTTGAGGCGGAGGGTCTCGATGCTGATGGGATCGCGGAGCGTCGTGGCGGCCCGCGCGAGTCCGTCGACCGCGATCATCCTCACGGCGGGGTTCGTGTCGGACGTCAGGGCGAACGCGAGGGCGTCGCGGATGGCGAGCGACGGCGGCAGCTGGACGAGCGCCTCGGCGGCCTTCTTTCTCACTCCCGGGTTGCGGTCCTCCTTCAGGGTCCTCACCAGAACCTCGACGATCTCGGGGGAAGCCGCCGCCTTCTCGCCCAGCTCGCTCGAGACGAGGTCGATGGCCCGGCCGCGCGCCCCCTCGGTCGCCGACTGCGCGTTCACGACGTAGGCGAGGAGAGACGCGACCGCGCGGTCCTCGGGCCGTCCCGTCACGGTATAGCGGGTCGTCACATCGAAGGAGATCGTCAGGCGGCCGTCCGCCTCGGTCGGGCGGAAGGAGACGTTCCGGAGGCGCGGGTTCTCCGAGAGGTCGAGACCGACGCGGGAGACGTCGACCTGCCGCTCCGGGACGACGGCGAACGCCGGGGTGACGGCCCCGGGGCCGCCGAACGGCACCGCGGCCGGCGCGCTCGCCCGGGCGAGCAGAAAGCCTCCGGCCCCGGCGACGACCAGGGCCGCCGCCTGCAGTGCGGGCCTCCACCACGACCGGGAGCGGAACGGGACGGCGTTGCGGCGGGCGAGCGCCTCTTCCATCCGGCCGATCGTCCGTTCCCGGAAGACGGGAGGGACTTCCGGGTCCGGGAGCGCGATCCGCTCCCACGCCTCGTCGAGCGCCGCCGCGCCCCGGCGGCAGCTCTCGCAGCTCTCGATGTGCGAAACGGCCTCGGCATCCCGGGCACCGGCAGGCTCGCCGGCCGTCCGGGCCACGGAGATCTCTAGGGCCTCGCGGCAGTCCATCTCGTAGCTCCTTCCTCGGCGAAAAGGGCGCGCAGCGTCTCAACGGCTCGGAAGACGCGCGTCTTGACGGCCCCCTCGCTGATGCCGAGCGTCCGGGCCACCTCGGCGTAGGGCATTCCCCGGTAGCGAGCCAGCAGGAGCGCCTCGCGCTGCTCCCGCGTCAGGCGGTCCAGCGCCGCCCGGACGGCCCGGCGCTTCTCCCTTTCGAGAAGCCCCCCCTCGATCGACCCCTCGCCCCTCGGCTCCGGCACCGCTTCCAGCGGGACCGAGGTCGTCCGCCAGGCGCTCCGCAGCCGGTCGCGGCAGGCGTTGGCGGCGATGGCGAAGAGCCAGGTCGAGACCGACGCCCGTCCGTCGTACTGCTCGCAGCGGGAGATCATCTTCAGGAAGACGTCCTGCGTGACCTCCTCTGCCTCGGCCCGGTTTCCGAGCATCCGCTCGGTAAAGCCGAGCATCGGACCGGCGTAACGAGAGAAGAGGGCCTCGGCCCCGGCGGGGTCTCCCGCCTTGACTCGGCCCATCAGGCCGGCGTCGTCGTCCGGAACGATGGTCACCGCCCGCAAGGGTCTCACGACGGGTGAGACGATCGACACGGCCGGAGGTTTCGCGACCTGGCCCGAGCCCATCCCCTGTCAGCGGGCCGGCTCGTCGGTCAGGACGGCTTCCCGGCCTTCACCGGGCACGTCGAGAACCCGAGGAGCGTGTAGAGCGGGCAGCTCCCGACGAGCCCGGTCAGGACAGGGACGACGCCGACGTACCCCCATGGGCCGACCTTCCCGGCCACGGCGAGGCCGATCAGGGCGAGGCCGATGGCGACGCGCAGGCTGCGCTCGGCGATGTGCTCGTTGACGGGGAAGACCTTGCTCATGACGTGCCTCCAGGACCCTTCCGGTCCGATTTCTTTTTCCCGAGTATGAGACTTGGAGACCGCGCCGGAGGATTCATCCGGGCGTATCTTCCGTGGATGGCGCTGCCGTTCTACCTCGTCGACGCCTTCACCGCCCGTCCGTTCGCCGGGAATCCCGCCGGGGTTTGCCTTCTTTCGTCGCCTCTTCCCGACGACGTCATGCAGAACGTCGCGATGGAGATGCACCAGGCCGAGACTGCCTTCCTCCTCCCGGAGGGCGACGCGTGGAGGCTTCGCTGGTTCACCCCGGAAGTCGAGGTCGACCTCTGCGGCCACGCGACGCTCGCCTCGGCCCACGTCCTCTTCGAGCAGGGACTCGTCGCGCCGGGCGCGACGGCCCGCTTCCACACGAAGAGCGGCTTCCTGACGGCCGAGCACGAGGGCACGTCGATCGTCCTGGACTTCCCCGCGACCCCCGCCGAGGAGTTCGCGCCCCTCGCAGACGCGCTCCGGGCGCTCTCGATCTCGCCCGTCTACTCCGGAAAGACGCGCTTCGACCTCTTCCACGAGGTCGCGACGGAAGCCGAGGTCCGTGCCTTGAAGCCCGACTACGGCCTCCTCGACCAGGTTCCGTACCGCGGCGTCATCGTCACGGCGCGGGCCGACGCGGGGTCGCCCTTCGACTTCGTCTCCCGCTTCTTCGCCCCCGAATGCGGCGTCCCCGAGGACCCGGTCACCGGGTCGGCCCACTGCGCTCTCGGGCCGTACTGGCAGGGAAAGCTCGGGAAGGCCGATCTCGTCGGTTATCAGGCCTCTCCGCGCGGCGGGACGGTCCTCGTCTCCTGCCACGGCGAGCGGGTCCGCCTCGCGGGATCGGCCGTCACCGTCGTCCGTGGAGAGCTCCTCCTCCCGTCCTGAGCGCCTCTACTTCCCGAAGCGCCGGAGCCGCAGGGCGTTCGAGACGACGCTCACGGACGAGGCTGCCATCGCGAAGCTCGCGAGCATCGGGCTCATCGTCCAGCCCGTGACGGGATAGAGCGCGCCGGCGGCGACCGGGATCAGGACGACGTTGTAGACGAACGCGAGGAAGAGGTTCTGTCTCACGTTCCGGAGTGTCGCCTTCGACAGGTCGAGCGCTGTTCCGACTCCCGACAGCGCACCGCCGACGAGCGTGACGTCCGAGGCTGCGCGCGCCACGTCCGTCCCGGTCCCGATCGCGATCCCGAGGTCCGCGGCCGAGAGGGCGGGAGCATCGTTGATCCCGTCTCCCACCATCGCCACGACCTCGCCCTGCGCGCGGAGCGCCTTCACGCGCTCGGCCTTCTCGGAGGGCGAGAGACGAGCAGCGACGTTCTCCTCCGGGATTCCCGCCGCTCGCGCCGCGGCGGCGACCGCACCCCGACGGTCGCCCGACAGGACGTGGAGCGAGAGACCCCGTGCCGCAAGCTCCGCGAGCGCCTCGCGGGCGTGCGGCTTGACGGGGTCGGTGAAGACGACGGCTCCGAGAAGCCGCGCGGAAACGGCCGTCAGGACGAGCGTCCCGTCGCCCCCCGCGTCGGAGAGCTCCGGCGGCACCGGCACGCCGCGGGCGGCCAGAAAGGACTCCGAGCCCGCGAGCGCCGGCCCGCCATTCACGGTCCCCGTCACGCCCCCGCCCGGCACCGCCGCCACGTCGCGGGCGCGCTCGAAACCGAGGCCGCGTGCGCGGACCGCCTCGAGGACCGCCCTTGCGAGCGGGTGTTCAGATCCCGACTCGAGCGCGGCGAGCGTGACGAGGAGTGTCTCCTCGCTCACGCCCTCCGCGGGGCGGAGCGCGGTCACCGCGGGGCGCCCCGCCGTCAGCGTTCCCGTCTTGTCGAAGACGACGGTCGTCACCCGCGCCGCTCTCTCGAGCACTCCCGCGTCGCGCAGGAGGAGGCCGAGCTGCGCGCCGCGCCCCGTCCCGACGACGAGAGCCGTCGGGGTGGCGAGGCCGAGGGCGCATGGGCAGGCGACGAGGAGGACCGACGTGGCGGCCAGCAGCGAACGCAGGAGCTTCGGCTCCGGGCCGAAGAGCATCCAGCCCGCGAAGGAGAGGAGCGCGAGGACGACGACGGCCGGGACGAAGACCGCGGCGACGCGGTCGACGAGGCGCTGGACCGGGGCCTTCGTCGCCTGGGCCTGCCTCACGAGCTTCACGACCTGGGCGAGGGCGGTCTCCTTCCCCACGCGCGTCGCTTTCATGACGACGGCGCCGTTCCCGTTCACCGTCGCGCCGAGGAGCGGATCGCCCGGGACCTTCTCGACCGGGATCGACTCGCCCGTCACGAGTGCTTCGTCCACCGCGGTCGATCCCTCGACGAGAACGCCGTCCGTCGGCACTTTCTCGCCCGGAAGGACGCGCAGGAGATCACCGGTACGCACGCGCTCGAGAGGCACCTCGACGTCGCCGTCCGGCCGCACGAGGCGGGCCCGTCGCGCGCCGAGGCGGGCGAGCGCTCGGATCGCCTCCCCCGCCCTCCCCTTCGCCCGTTCCTCGAGGAACCGCCCGAGGAGGACGAGCGCGACGATGACGATCGCCGCCTCGTAGTAGACCGGCGCGTGCCCGCCCGGAACCTGGAACAGGTGCGGAAGGAGCGTGGCCGCGGCCGACGTGAGGAATGCCGACGCCGTGCCGAGCGCGACGAGAGTGTTCATGTCGGGGGCGAGACGCCCGGCGGCGCGCGCCCCGCTCACGAGGATGTCCCGTCCCGAGAAGGCGAGGACGCCCGCCGTCAGGACGAGGAAGAGGGCGTCGCGCCCTGGAAACGCGACGTCCGCCATCGAGAGGCTCGCCACCGGCACCGCGACCGCCACCGCCAGGGCGAGCCGGCGGGTGAGGTCCGCCAGGGACGCAGCGCGTTCGGCCTGCTCGGCGTCGACGAGCTCCTCCAGCCCGAAGAGGTCCGCGCTTCTCGCCGGCTGTGCCTCGTATCCCGCGCCCGCCACCGCGTCGACGAGGCGCTCCACGGACAGCGACGGGTCCGAGAGTCGAACGCGCGCACGCCCCGAGAGGAGGTCGACGACGGCGAGGGAAACGCCCGGCACCCTGCCGAGAGCCGACTCGATCCGTCCCACGCAGGAGGCGCAGTGCATCCCCCTGATCGTGAGCTCCACTTCGGGACCGTCGACAGGCGGCGGCGCGTGCGGCGCCGCGCCGCCCGCCGTCGGGAGGGAGGGAAGGGACGGCAGATTCATGGCAGGCGCATCCATCGCATCCCGTGCAGGACGCTCGGCCCGCTCATCGGCGCTTCGTCCACCGTAGGCAGCGAGAGGCTCACGACGACCCGCCACGTCTCCGCCCTCGGGTAGGCCGCCATGAGCTCCCGCTCTCTTCCCCGAAGCGCGCGAGCGAAGACCCTTCTTCCCGTGGACGGGTCGAGGGAATTTCGGAACAGATAGGCCGAGAACGAAGGGGCGTCCGCCGCCGTGTACTCCAGTGACCGCCGAGGGTCCTCGAAGTCCACGAGGATGAGCGCGTCCGGTCCGACACCGGCTTTGTCGGCCCCGGCCATCGGTTCGTTTGGAATACCCATGTACGAGAGGGCATGAGCCCGGATCTTCGGCGTCTCCCTCCACATGGTCGCGGCGCACAGGGGTGCCGTCGTCATCATCACCAAGGTCAGTCTAAACGCGGCGGACCGGGCGACGGGCCATCGGATGCGGGTGGCAAGGCCACCGGCGGCATTCGCCATCGACCGCGCGAGAAGGAGCGCGAAGAAGGCCGTCGACTCCAATGCGAACCGGGGACCGCCGTAGAGGACGTCATGGAAGTAGTAGCAGAGGTAGCCCATGACCAGCCCGCCCGCGGCCGCGGCGACGACGAGATCCTCCTTCCTGGGCCTCAGAAGAACGAGGGCCAGCCAAAGAAAGGGGGGCCCGGGAATGGCCCACAGGGCCCTGGGGAGAGACTCCCCGTACCAACGGAGGTTCTCCCGGAAGATATCCCCGAGGCGCCGGGTGCCGTGGCGGTTGCCGAGGAAGCTCTCCCAGCGATCGAAGACGGCGTAGCCGGAGAGGAAGGGACTCCCGAAGGTCCGCCACTGGGTCCAGAGCAGGAAGGCGAGGGGGAGGAGGCCGCCGCCGATGACGGCGCCGGCGGCGCGCAGCCGGGCTTCCCGCGGATAGAACATCCACAGGATCAACAGGCCGGGGACCGGAAGGAGAAAGACCGCCGACATCGGCCGGACGAGGAAGGCCATGCCCCCGAGCAGCCCCGCCGCCAGCAGCCGGGGATACGACGTCTCCGAATGCCCGTCCGCGAGGAGCGAAAGACACCAGACCACGAATGCGAGGCTGGCGACGTGCGACATGAAGCTCGCCGCCTGGAGGAACGCGAACGGAAGACAGGCGAAGAGGAAGGCCCCGGCCAGGGCCGTTCCGGAGTCGTACAGCTTCGAGCCCAGCCGAAACACGCCGTAGACGACGAGCCCGAACAGGAGAGGGTTGACGAGCCACGGCGCTCCTGCCAGCCAGCCTGCGGCCAGCAGAAGCGGGAAGCCCGGCGGGTACTTTCCGCACCAGCGATCCGCCGTCAGGATGACGTTGTCCA
Organism: uncultured Holophagales bacterium; assembly: GCA_963696015.1. Classification (GTDB taxonomy): domain Bacteria; phylum Acidobacteriota; class Thermoanaerobaculia; order UBA5066; family UBA5066; genus UBA5066. The sequence continues at coordinate 45,069 of CAVOJA010000006.1, read as the reverse complement.
CCGCGAACGCTTCGGCCACCGCCGGAGGAGCGAGGAAGAGCCTGCCCGCGGAGAAGATGCGGCCCTGAAGGACGTACGCGACTTCGTCGCCGATCCGCGGCATTCCCGAGAACAGCCCCTGTGAGAGGACGGCCGCGAGGAGCGCGGCGGCCGCCGCGAGAACCAGGGCCATCGAGCGGTGGAGGCCGGATCGGGGGCTGGCCGTCTCGCTCGAGGTGACCAGGCCTACGCTCACCCGGGCGGCTGGTCTCCGCTGTCTGGTCCGACCCGTCATCTCGACTCGGGACCGGGCAGGGCGTGAACTCCGGGGAGATCGGCCACCGCGTAGGCCATCGCGGCGAGCGCCGCCGCCGCCTCGTCGAGCGAGGCCGGTTCGATCTTGTCGAACGTGTCGTCGGCCGTGTGGTGAAAGTCGAAATAGCGCCCCGTCTCCTGTCTCAGGCCGAAGAGCGGCACCCCCGCCGGGGCCATCGGCGAGAGGTCGGCCCCACCGCTGCCACCCTTCTGGAGCGTCCCTGCGCCGAGCGGCTCGAGGAGCTTCGCCACGGCGGTGAGCGCCGGCTCGACGGTGTCGGCCGCATTCCAGGAAAAGCCCGTCGGTGCGCCGGTTCCGCTGTCGGCCTCGAAGGCACCGGCATGCTTCGGCAGCTCGCCGGCGTGTCGGGCAGCGTAGCCCTTGCCGCCCGCCAGACCGCTCTCCTCGTTCGCGAAGAGGACGACGCGGATCGTCCGCCGTGGCCTGCGAGGGCTCTCTGCGATCAGTCGCGCCGCCTCGATCGCGATGGCGCACCCGGCGCCGTCGTCGATGGCGCCCGTCCCGAGGTCCCAGGAATCGAGGTGACCCGAGACGACGACGACCTCGTCGGGTTCCTCGCGCCCAGGGATTTCGCCGATGACGTTCGCCGACGTGGACGGGGGATGCGGGCGACAGCCGAGGACGACCGTTACCCTCACGGGGCCCCGGGCGAGGAGACGCTCGAGAAGGTCGGCATCGGCGTTCGAGACGGCCGCCGCGGGAATTCGCGGCCCCCCGCCGGCGTAGTCCGTCGAGCCCGTGTGCGCGAACCGGCTCGTCGACGTCCCGATGGACCGGACGAGGACGGCGAGCGCGCCGTGGGGCCCGGCCTTCGCGGCGCCGGAGGAGCGCATCGGGACGTTCGCACCGTAGCCCGGCCCCTCTCCGGACCTCGCCATCCGGCGGCTGAAAAAGACGATCTTTCCGCGCACCGCGTCGGGGTCGGCCTCCACCGCCTCCTCGAGCGCCTCGAGGGTCTTCATCTCGACGACGGGCGCCGTGATCCCCTCCGGCGGCGTTCCGACGCTCCCTCCCAGCGCCGTGACGACGAGCTTTTGAGGATATGGCGAGACGACGACCGCCGTCTCGACGCCCCGTTCCCAGGCCGACACCGAGACCTCCTCGGCGCGGACCTTCGCGAAGCCGAGCTCGCGCAGGAGGGCCTGCCCCCACGCGACCGCCGCCCGGTCACCCGGCGAGCCGGCGAGGCGCGGCCCCACCTCGTCCGTGAGCCGCCGGACCCACTCGGTCGCGCGGGTCGGAGAGGAGCCCTTCGCGGCGAGCGCGGCGACGGCCACGCGCGTCTCGGTCGGGAGGGGGTCGACGGCGCTCCCGGCAAGGACGGGAGCGGCGAGCGGGGCGGCGAGGAAGAGGGCGGCGAATCCTGGAAGGCTCCGGCGGCGTGCGGTCACGGGCCGGGAGTGTACGGAATCCGCTAGAGGCGGACGGACCACTTCCCCGACGGGGTCTGCCGGGCCGTCCGCACCGGGTGCCCCGCGCGGAGTCCTTCCTTCGCCTCGTACAGCTTCCGGTCGGCGTCGCGCAGGAGGTCCTCCGGCGTCCGGTGGCGGGCTCCGTCGAAGAGCTCCGTCCCGATCGACGCGCTCGAGAGAACGCCGTCCGTCTCCTCGGAAAGCGCCGCGCCCAGAGCATCTCTCAACCGCGAGGCGAGCGCCGGGAGCGTCTCCCCGTCCACGTCTCCGACGACCACTGCGTACTCGTCGCCGCCGTAGCGCGCGACGAAGTCCTGCGGGCGAGACGCATCGAGGAGGGCGCGCGCAGCACCCAGGAGGAGGCGGTCTCCGGCCAGGTGGCCCCTCGCGTCGTTCCACTCCTTGAAACGGTCGACGTCGGCGAGGAGGAGCCCGAAGCCCCGCCCCTTGCCCCTCCGGAACACGTCCCCCCGCTCCGCGATCTCGCCGTACAGCGCATCGCGGTTCCAGAGACGCGTCCCCGGGTCGGTCAGTCCCGCGAGCCGGTAGCGCCTCACCTCTTCCGACATCCGCCAGAGGACGGTGGACGCGAGGCAGAGGAAGAGGAGGCCCAGGAGGACGACGCGCCACGCAGGGTCGAGATCCGCGGGTCCCGTTCCCGGGACGAGGCCCGCGATGGGGACGACCGCCAGGAGGAACGACACGTGGCCCGCGAGATCGGTCCTCGCGCTCCGGCGGCCGCGCCACGCGGCGGTACCGAACCGGACGAGCAGGTCGAGGAGGAGAGCCGCGAAGCACCACCTGAAAACCTGCAGCGGGACGACGAAGCTCTCGATCCCCGGGACGACGGGAGCCACGACACCGAGGACGGCGAAGGCGGGAAGGAGCAGGCGGTAGCCGGGCGGGAGCCCGGCCCCGAGGAACCGGAGCATCGCCGCGCAGTAGCAGATCGCCGTCGCCACGAGGACGACGATGCCGCCCCGGAAGACGGCCGAAAGAGGAACCGGCGAGTCGCTCCAGACCGAATGGCCGAGCATCAGGTACAGGCCGAGCGCCGTGGCGAAGCCGGCGAAGAGGAGGTAGTCGGCGGGGCTCCTCGCGTGGAACGCGAAGAGGACCAGGAGAACCGACACGACGAACGACGCGCCGAGGAAGAGAACGAGGCTCTGGTCGTGCAGCGACCGCTCGCTCTCGAGGCGGTCCAGCCTCGCGATGACCGGCAGCCCCCGGAAGACGCTCCCGTCCCTCTTCCCGTGCCAGACCCTGAGAACCAGCTCGCGGGGCCCCGCGGAGTCGACCCGGTCCGTCGGAAGCGGGTAGAGGCGCGAAACGAAGTGAGCCGTATCCGACGTGGGCGGAAACCCTCCGAGACCGCCGATCCTCACCCCGTCGAACCAGACCTCGTCCACGTCCCGGATCCCGGGCACGGCGAAGGCGAGGGGCTGACCGACGAACGGCGAAAGGTCCACGAGGACCCGGTACCAGCGGACTCCCTCGCGCGGCGCCTGGTCCTCGAGCGCGTCGGCCGGGCGGAAGTCGAGGCGGTCGATCCCGGCGACCCCGTCGGGCGGATCGCCGTCGGCCGCCCTCCAGCCGCTCGACAGGACCATCGGCAGGCCCGCGGGGTCCGGTCCAGGCATCGCGTCCGCCCGCAGCACCGGCGCGACGAGGTCCGCACCCGCCGCCAGAGTCCGCACGGCGGATGCCGCAAGGAGGACGAGGACGGCTCGTCGCGCGAGGCGTGCCGGCCCCGTCATCGTCAGGAGACCGCGGGCTCGAGGAGGGTGAGCGTCCCCTTCGCCACGTCCAGCTCCGCCAGGACGCCGACGGGAAGGGTCGACTTGTCGGTCACGTGCCCGAACCGCAGGCCGGCGAGAATCGGAACACCGAGCTTGCCGAGGCGGTCGGCGACGACCGACTGCCACGTCCAGGATCCCTGGAAGCTCCCCTCGTCCCGTGGGCCGCAGTCCTTGAACTTCCCGAAGACGATCCCGGTGCACTTTTCGAGACGCCCCGTCAGGACGAAGTGCGTCAGCCAGCGGTCGATCCGGTACGGATCCTCGCCGACCTCCTCGAGGAAGAGAATCGACCCCGCCAGGGGCGGCTCCCACGGCGTCCCGACGAGCATCGAGAAAACGCTGATGTTCCCGCCCACGAGCCGGCCGCGCCCCGTGCCGGGAACGATCCGGCGCAGCCGGTCGTCGCGGTCGACGAAGCCCTCCCGCAGCTCGACCGGGGGCGCCGCAGCGATGACGCCCGCGGGCTCCGTCGAGAAGACGACCCTCTTGAGCTCGGCGAGGGAGTACTCGGAGAGGTTCGACGAGCAGTTCGGCGCGTGGAACGTCACGAGGCCCGTCTTCGCGTAGAGGCCGTTCAGGAGCGCCGTGATGTCGCTGAAGCCGAGGAGGGGCTTCGGGTTCTTCCGGATCGCCTCCCAGTCGAGAAGCGGCAGAAGCCTTCCGGATCCGTACCCCCCCCGGACGCACCAGACCGCGTCGACCGACGAGTCGCGGAACGCCGCGTTCAGATCGGCCGCCCGCTCCTCGTCGGTCCCGGCGAGGTACATCGTCTGTCGGGCCGCCGCCGGCATTCTCTTCGGGACGAGGCCGAGCGAGGCGACGATCTCCTCGGCGATGACGATCCCCTCGGGCTCTTCCTCGGGGCTCGCGGGGGAGACGAGCGCCACCCGCGCCCCGGGGGCGAGCGCCTTCGGGCGGACGGGCCCCGCGGGGGACGCCGCGGCGCGGGCGGAGCGCGGGAGAGCCAGGAAGGCCGAGGCGAAGGCGGCATCGGCGAGGAGGCTGCGGCGGGTCTTCACCCGGCGATTCTATGCGCCGCGTCTGGACCGCGACCCTCCGCGGCCGCAGAATCGGACGACGTCCCATGAGCAGTCATCCTTCGCTCCACACCGCTGCCCCGGCCCTCCTCCGCCTCCTTCCGTCCCCGACTCTTCCAGCGCGGAGGACCCCGTGACTCTCCGCGAGGGTCTCCTCCACGCCCGCGCCGGCGAGGCCGCTCACCCGGCTGCCGTCGCCGCCTTCACGCGGCTCGCCGCCGCGCACGGCACGCCCCTTTACGTCTACGACGCGGAGACGATCCGTGAACAGGCCCGCGCCATGAGGGCCGCCTTCGCCCCGCGCTTTCCGAAGCTGAGAGTCCGATACGCCCTGAAGGCGAATACGAACGTCGAGATCGTGCGGCTCGTCCTCTCCGAGGGACTCGCCCCCGAGGTCGTCTCCGAGGGAGAGATTCGCGCCGCCCTCCTCGCCGGAGCGAGAGGGAGCGACGTCCTCTTCTCGTCGTCCTCCAAGAGCCCGTCCGAGATCGACTTCTCCCTCGGGCACGACGTCATCCTGAACGTCGACAACCTCGACGAGCTCGCGCAGGTCTCCGCCGCGGCGACGCGCCTCGGGACCACCGCCCGCATCTCCTTCCGGATCAACCCCGGAGTCGATCCCGACACCCTTCACCAGATCAACACCGGCTGCGCCGAATCGAAGTTCGGCGTCCACCTCGACGGAGGAATCGCGCGGAAGGGGTACGAGACGGCAAAAGCTCTCCCGGGGCTCGCGATCGCCGGTATCCACTGCCACATCGGCTCGCAGATCACCGCGACCGACGCGTACGAGGAGGCCGCCCGGAAGATGCTCGCCTTCGTCCGCGACCTGAAGGAGGACCTCGGCATCCGCCTCTCCTTCGTCGACCTCGGCGGCGGCCTCGGAATCCCCTTCGAGGACGGCCGGACCGTGATGAGCCCCGAGGAGCTCGCAAAGGCGCTGAAGCCGATCTGGGAAGAGGAGATCGCTCTCCTCGGCGACGAGCCGGAGCTCTGGATCGAGCCGGGACGGTTCCTCGTCGCGCAGGCGGGTCTCCTGGTCGCCCGCGTCAACTCCGTCAAGACCACCCCGGTGAAGACGTTCGTCAACGTCGACGCCGGCTTCAACACCCTCATGCGGCCGGCCCTCTACGGCGCCCAGCACCGCGTCCGCGTCGTGGGGAAGACGGCCACGCCCATGACCCTCGACGTCGCCGGCGACGTCTGCGAGACGGGGGACATCCTCGCCGAGGGGAGGCTCCTCCCGATGCCCGAGGCGGGCGACCTCGTCGTCTTCCTCGACGCCGGCGCCTACGGCTTCGCGATGGCGAGCGAGTACAACGCCCGACCGCTTCCGGCCGAGGTCCTCGTCGACGGCGACGAAGTTCGCGTCATTCGCAAGCGCGGGACGTTCGAAGAGCTGCACCGGGGCGAGCCGGGAACGGTGGCGGGCGGCTAACCGGCCGTTCGTACCTTTCGTCCTCCGTGGGTTGGCGGCGCCCCCCGTCGTTCCATGCCTCCGCCCTTCCCCGCCTCCGGCGCGACGGGCCGCGACCCGCAACATGAGCGGAGACACCGACGGGGGGCGCCCGCGGTCCTAGACTGTCTGGCTCAGAACACAAATGAACCCCCGGAAAGGAGGGACGTCATGATGCGACGCCTCTGTTTCTCTCCTTGGACGAGCTCTCTCGTCCTCGCTTTCATTTCCGCGCCGCCCGCGGCCGCGCTCTCGCGCGAGGTGCCCCTCGACGAGGTGTTCACCCAGGGCGAGGCGGTCTTCGTCGGAAAGGTCGTCTCGACCCGAGCCGTCTGGGGGGAAGGGAAGAAGATGATCTGGACCGAGTACACGTTCGACGTGCGCGAGACGTGGAAAGGGGAGGGCGTGACCCGGCGGGTCGTCCGCGTCGCGGGCGGGACGCTCGACGGCAGGTCGATCCAGCTCTCCCACGTCCCGAGCTTCGAAGCGGGCGGGACCTACGTCGTTTCGGCCTACGGCAACGATCACCGCTTTGCTTCCCCGGTCGTCGGGACCGAGCAGGGGATGTTCCGGGAGGTGATCGAGGAGGCGAGCGGCGAGACGCTCCTGATCGACGTCGAGGGACGCAGGCTCGAACGGGATACCTCGGGCCGACTCCGCCGAGGACGCCCCTCGGAGCCCGCCGCCCTCCCCGGCATCGTCCGCCTCGTCTCCGATCGGGAGATGGCGATGCGGCCGCCGGCCGCCAGCCCGAAGAAGATACCCGAGCCGGTCTACCGCGACGCCGCCGGGAACGTCGTCACGAAGGTTCCCGTGCGGGTGACGAAGCCGCGGAACGCGACGCCGGTCCGCATCGACGGGGCGACGGTGACGGTGACCTCGCTGAAGGAACACGTCGCGAGCCTCCTGAAGCCGGCGGAGAGGTGAGATCGTGAAGACGACGCTTCGCGCCCTCGCCGCCCTCCTGCTTCTCGCCCCCGCTCCCGTCTTCGCCCAGGCGAGCGCCAACGCCCGCTGGGTCGACGACGAAGGGTGCTGGTGCGGCTACCAGACGGGGATCGTCCGCGACTACTGGGTCCGGGGACGCAACGCCTCCGCCGCCGAGAAGCAGGCCACCGCCGACATGCTCGTCGAGTGGAACCGGTACGTGAACCTCTTCAACGTGAGGATCGACTCGAGCAGCACCCTCGGCTCGCGGAACGGCATCAACGAGGTGAACACGTTCATCTCCCCGGCCGAGTCCGACGCGCTTTACGGCTTCGAGATGGAACCGGGCCTCTTCGGTCGGGCCGTCATGTTCCCGGACGACAACTTCGGGAACTTCAACGAGTGCCGCGAGTTCGTTGCGACGGGGTGCGGCCCCTTCACCGAGACCGACGTCGTCATCAACGCGGGCTTCGGGGAAGGGTGGACCCCCGACTGGTTCAGTCCGGGGAACGACCAGCGCGGCGGACTCGCGATGGTCCAGGCGACGGTCCTCCACGAGGTAGGGCACACCCTCGGCCTGCACCACATCTTCCAGCTCGAGTACCAGGGTGCGAACAGCTTCTCCGTGATGAACTATGCCAATGACGACGCGGCCCGCTGGGTGACGCGGATCGACTCGAAGACGGTGAGAACCGAATACCCCTCGCGGTCGGGCTCGCTCCTCGACGTCGCGATCTACCCGCTCGTCTACGGTAACGACAAGTACGCCCAGGAGTACGCGACGATCTCGAAGAGCTCCGTCGCGCCGGGCGAGGCGTTCACCGCCGACCAGTGGACGCTCCAGAACGTCGGCAACCAGGCCGCCTCGAACGTCGTCGTCACCTTCTACGCCTGGCCGAAGAGCAGCGGACGGCAGTACCCGCAACCCGGAGACGTCGTCCTCGTCGACGGCACCGTCGGCTCGGTCCCCGTCGACGGTGAAGGGGCCTACACCGCGCCACTTTCCGTCCCGGCCGGGACGGCCGCCGGGGAGTACTACGTCGGCGCCATCGTCACCGTGAACGGCGCCGAGGACCAGCCCTGGCAGGCGGGGAAGCCCTCGAACGACAGGTTCATCGTGGGTCACGACCCGCGGGCGGTCCTCCGCGTCCTCTCGGGCGGGGGAGGAGGCACGCCCGTGACCGCCGACTTCTCGTGGACGCCGGTCAGCCCGCTCGCCGGCCAGCCCGTCGGCTTCGTCGACGCCTCGCGGGGGAGCCCGACGACCTACTCCTGGAACTTCGGCGACCCCTCCTCCGGCGGGTCGAACACCTCCACGGCGAAGAGCCCGTCGCACACGTACGCGAACCCCGGCAGCTACACAGTCACCCTCGCCGTCTCGGCCGGCGGCTCGTCGAACCAGACGCAGCGGACCGTCACCGTCGCGGGCAAGCCGACCGGCGGCGGGACCGCGACCCAGACGCTCTTCGTCCCGATCGTCCTCGCCGTCGCCGGCCAGGGAGGGGCCCGCTTCAGCTCCGAGCTCGCGCTGACGAACCGCGGGACCTCGACGGCCACGGTCCGGATGACCTACACCGGCTCGCTCATCCTGGGGGGCGGGGCCGGGAGCGGGACGGTCACCGAGACGCTCGCGCCGGGTCGGCAGCTCATCCTCCCCGACGCCATCGCCTACCTCCGGGGCAAGGGCCTCGCGATCCCGGGCGGCGGGTCGAACCAGGGCGGAACGCTCCGCGTGAGGTTCGAGGGCCTTTCCTCCGAGGACGCGGGCTTCGCCGGGGCGAGGACGACGACGCCCTCCGGGAACGGCCGCGCGGGCCTCTCGTACCCCGCTCTGACGCCGTCGCAGCTCCTGAACGGCGAGTCGGTCATCGTCGGACTCCGCCAGGACGCCGCCGACCGGAGCAATCTCGCCCTCGCGAACGCCGGGACGGCCGGGACGATCAGGCTCCAGGTCAACATCGTCAAGGGCGACGGGACGGAGTACAAGTACATCGAATCGGACATCGAGCTCGGGCCGGGGCAGTGGACGCAGATCGACCGGATCCTCGAGCTCGCGGGCTACGTCGACGGCTGGATCCTCATCGAGCAGACGTCCGGGACCGAACCATACACGGCGTACGCCGTCTTCAACGACAACCTCACTCAGGATGGCTCGTACGTGCCGGCGGTTCCGACCGAGACCGTCGACGCCTTCGGGACCGTCCCCGTCCTCGTCGAGACTTCCACGTTCCGGAGCGAGCTCGTCGTCTCGAACCTCTCGGAGGAGCCGGGCTACGCCTTCCTCGAGTACGTCGAATCGCTCGCCGGAAGCGGCGATTCGACCGGCCTCTTCTACGTCGAGCTGAACCCCTTCGAGCAGGCCATCTTCCCCGACATCCTCCAGGAGCTCCGCGCCGCCGGCGCGACGATCGGCCCGCGCGGCGGCGGCTACGCCGGCGCGCTCTCGGTCGCCTACGCGAGCGACACGTCCCTCCTGGTCGGCCTGTCCGGGGCGCGGACCGGCGCGCCCGCACCGATCGGCGGGCAGTACGGCCTCTTCTACACGAGCCTCGCGGGGGCGGAGTCGGCCGTCGACGCGTGGGTCTTCGGCCTCCAGCAGAACTCCGCCGCGAGATCGAATCTCGCCATCGTCAACGCCGGCCTTTTCAACGAGGCGATCGCCGTCCGCGTCGAGGTCTACAGCGGCACGACGGGCCAGAGGGTCTCCGAAACGACGGTCGGGCCGCTCGCACCAGGGCAGTGGAAACAGCTGGACGGGGTCCTCGGCAGCACGACGAACGGGTCCGTCCACATGACGGTCGTCTCGGGCTTCGACGCCTTCTTCGCTTACGCGACCGTCGTCGACGGAAAAGACAGGGACAGCGGGACGAATGACGGGAGCTACGTTCCGATGGTCGTCAGTCAGTGAGCGGGCGGCGGCCGCCGCGCCTATGATTCGGCCGCCGTGCCGCACGTACAGGAAACCCACGCAACGGGCCGCCGAACCTCCGGCGGCCCTCTCTTCCTCACCTTCTCCGTCCTCGTCGGCGCCTGTACCACGTCCGGGCCCGCGACCGCCCCGGCGACCTCCGCACTCCCCGTCCGCGCCCCCTCCGTCGCCTCCCTTTCCCTTCGCGAGAAGGCGGGGCAGGTCGTCATGGTCGGCTCCCGCGGCGTCTACCGCGCGGAGGACGACCCGGAATACTTCGACCTCGCGCGGCTCGTCTCCGAAGAGGGAATCGGCGGCGTCATCTGGTTCGCCTCGACCCCGCTCGAGACGGCCGACCTGAACCACCGCCTCGCGGCGAAGGCGAAGGTGCCGCTCCTCGTGGCCGCCGACCTCGAGGCAGGACCCGGTATGCGTCTCCCCGACCTCGTCTTCGGACCATCGGCGATGGCCGTCGCGGCGGCGGGAGACCTCGACCTCGCCACGCGTCGCGCCCGCGGGACGGCCGAGGCGGCACGCGCCATCGGGATCCACGTCGTCTTCGCCCCGGTCGCCGACGTGAACAACAACCCCGACAACCCCGTCATCAACGTGCGGAGCTTCGGCGAGGAGCCGGTCGCCGTCGGCCGCTTCGTCGCGGCGACCGTGAAAGGACTACAGGACGGCGGCGTCCTCGCGACGCTGAAGCACTTCCCCGGGCACGGCGACACCGCCACCGACTCGCACCGCTCCCTCCCCGTTCTCGCCTTCGACCGTGCACGCCTCGACGCGGTCGAGCTCGTCCCGTTCCGGGCCGGCCTCGACGCCGGAGCCCGGAGCGTCATGACCGCGCACCTGTCCGTGCCTGCCCTCGACGCGACGCCGGTCCCCATCCTCCAGAGCCCGCCGAGAACGCACGACTTCACCGAGGACGTCACCGAAGTCGAAACGGAGAGGACCCTTCCGGCGACACTCTCTCCCGGGATCACGACGAAGCTCCTGCGCGAGGAGATGCGCTTCGACGGCCTCGTCTTCACCGACGCGATGACGATGGGAGGCGTCGTGGCGCACTTCGAGACCGGCGAGGCCGCCGTGCGCGTCCTCGAAGCCGGCGGCGACGTCGTCCTGATGCCCCCCGACGCGAAAGTCGCCATCGCGGCGATCGTCGCCGCGGTGACGAGCGGCCGCCTCCCCGAGGCCCGCCTCGACCAGGCGGTCGCGCGAGTGCTCGCCGAGAAGGAACGGCTCGGGCTCTTCCGCGAGCGGAGCATTCCTCTCCAGGAGATCTCCACCCGGGCGGGCACCCGCGCCCAGAAGGCGACGGAGGAGGAGGTCGCCCGGCGCGGCCTGACGCTCGTCCGCGAAGCCGAAGGGGTCCTTCCCTTCCGCTCCGGCACGAAGCTCCTCGCGCTCGCCATCCACGACGACCGGGCCTCCGTGGCGATCGACACGACGCTCCAGTCCGAGCTGAAGAGGAGGGCCGCGGTGGTCGATTACGTCCGCCTCGACCCGACCTCCTGCGCGGGAGAAGGGGCCGCCCTCGCCGACAAGGCTGCAGCAGCAGACGCCATCCTGGTCGGCCTCTTCGTGAGGCCGCGCTCCGGGCGAGGGACGCTCGAGATTCCGGCGGAGGGGAAGGCGGCGATCGCCGCCCTCCTCGCCTCCGGCAGGCCGGTCGTCGCCGTCTCGTTCGGGAGCCCCTACCTCCTGCGCGACGTGCCGGCGCTCACGACCTACCTCTGCGGGTACGGCCCCCAGGCCCTCGTCCAGTCGGCTGCCGTCCGCGCGCTCTACGGAGAGGAGGCCATCGAAGGGAAGCTCCCGGTGACGATTCCCGGCGTCGCCCCGCGAGGGACAGGGCTGCGGAAGGAGGCGGTGAAGTGAGGACCCCCGCCCGCATCCCGGACGCGCGATCCGGGGCCACCCGGCTTGGGTCCCTGGTCCTGCTCCCGGCCCTTCTCGCGAGCGTCGCGACGCTCGCCGCCCCGCCGCCGCTCGAGACCGTCGCTCCCGAGTCCGTCGGCCTCTCTCCGGCACGTCTCTCGCGTATCGACGAGGTCATCGACCGGTCCATCGCGAAGAAGGAGATTCCCGGTGCCGTCGTCCTCGTGGGCCGGCACGGCAAGGTCGCCTTCCGGAAGGCCTACGGCCATCGCGCGCTCGCGCCCGAAGTCGAGCCGATGACCGTCGACACCGCGGTCGACCTCGCGTCGCTCACGAAGCCCGTCGCGACCGCCAGCGCGGTGATGACGCTCGTCGAGCAGGGCCGCGTTCGCCTCGGCGACCCGGTCGTGGTGTACCTCCCCGCCTTCGGCACCGGGGGCGGCGAGCGGGAAAAGGTGACCGTCGAGCAGCTCCTCACGCACCGCGGCGGCCTCGTCGCCGACGACCCAATGGACCTCTACCTGGGAACGCCGGCCGAGATCTTCGCGAAGAAGCACCAGCGCCGGCTCCTGAACCCCCCGGGAAGGCTGTTCCTCTACTCCGACGCGGGCTACGAGGTCCTCGGCGAGCTCGTCCGATCGGTGACCGGGGAGACGCTCGACGTCTACGCGCGACGGGCAGTCTTCGACCCGCTCGGAATGACGGATTCGGAGTTTCGTCCCATCGGAAGAGGGGGTCGTCTTCCCGTCGCGAGGATCGCGCCGACCGAGAAGCAGGACGGCGTCTTCCTCCGCGGGGAGGTCCACGATCCCCGTGCCCGCGCCCTCGGCGGCGTCGCGGGGCACGCCGGCCTCTTCGGCACCGCCGACGATCTCGCCCGTTTCGCCCGCGCGCTCCTGGGCGACGGCGCCGGCTGGCTCTCGCCGGCCGGCGTCGCCGCGATGACGCGCGTCCGGGACTTCGGCGACGGCGACCTGCGCGCGCTCGGCTGGGACGTGGAGACGCACTACTCGACGTGCCGGGGCGACCTGTTCCCCCTCGGTTCCTTCGGACACACCGGCTGGACCGGGACGTCGATGTGGCTCGATCCGGCGACCGACACGTTCGTCGTCGTCCTGTCGGCCCGCAACCACCCCGACGGAGCGGGCAACGCGATCCCTCTCCGGTCGCGGCTCGCGAGCGTCGTGGCCGCCGCCGTCACCGACGCCTCTCCCGAAGCCCTCCGCCTCGCCTCCGAGCGCGTCTCCCACCTGGCAGCCCGCCCTGCCGTCCCGGTGTCCCGCGAGAAGGGGCCCGCGCCCGCCCTTCCGTTCGACGTCCGCGCAGGCGTCGACGTCCTCGAGTCCTCGGGCTTCGCCGCGCTGAAGGGCAAGCGCGTCGCTCTCCTGACGAACTCCACCGGCGTGACGCGCGACGGCAGGAGCACCGCGTCGGTCCTCCTCTCTGAAAGGGCGAAGGCCGCCGGCGTGAAGCTCGTCCGGCTCTTCTCGCCGGAGCACGGACTCGCCGCGGCCCTCGACGAGAAGGTCGCCGACACCGTCGACCCGGCCACGGGGCTTTCCGTCGTCTCCCTCTACGGGGAGAAGAGGCGCCCCTCGCCGAAGGACCTCGCGGGGCTCGACGCCGTCGTCGTCGACCTTCAGGACGCCGGCGCCCGCTTCTACACCTACCTCACCTCGATGGCGTACGTGATGGAGGAGTGCGCGAAGGCGAAGGTCGGCGTCGTCGTGCTCGACCGCCCGAACCCCATCGGCGGCGAGGTCGTCGAAGGGCCGCCCGCGGACCCGGACCGGCTCTCCTTCATGGCCGTCCACACGATCCCGATCCGGACCGGCATGACCATCGGCGAGCTCGCCCGGATGCTGAACGAAGAGCGGAGGATCGACGCCACGCTCACCGTCGTCGCCCTCGGAGGCTGGAAGCGGTCCCTCTGGTACGACGAGACGGGCCTCCCGTGGGTCGACCCGTCGCCAAACCTCCGCTCGGTCACGCAGGCGGCGCTCTACCCCGGGGTTGCGCTCCTCGAGACGACGAACGTCTCCGTCGGACGCGGCACCGACGCCCCCTTCGAGCTCCTCGGGGCACCCTGGATCGACGCGGAGCGCCTCGCGCGGACGCTCAACACGAGGAACGTCCCGGGCGTTCGGTTCGCGCCGGTGGAATTCACGCCGAAGTCGTCGAAGTACGCCGGAGAGCGCTGCCGGGGCCTCCGGACGACCGTCACCGACCGCGACGCCCTTCGTGGGGTCACCCTCGGCCTCGAGATCGCAACTGCTCTTCGGGACCTCCACGGCACCGACTGGAAGCGGGACCGCTTCAGCGAACTCCTCGCGAGCGACGCCGCCGCCGCCCGGCTCGAGCGGGGCGACTCGGCGGCACAGGTGGTTTCGGGCTGGGCCGCCGGACAGATGGAGTTCGAGCGGCGAAGGGCCCGGTTCCTGATCTACGAATGAGGCGCGGCGGGAGGTGACACCGGCCGGCCTCGTTCTGGTAAAACGTCGCGGCGGCTTCGCGCTCGAAACCGCCCGAGGAGGATGACCCGATGGCCGAAACCCGTGCCGTGACCGGACGCGCCCGCAGCAAGGAGGAGGAGTATTTCCTGAGGGCCGAGGCCGAGCTGCTCGAGAAGGTCCGCTCCCGGGCGGCGAAAGCAGCCGAGCGGCGCCTACTGGGCGAGCACCACGGCGTGCAGGACGAGGAGATCCTGAAGGCCTTCGAGGAGGCCGGCTACGACCGCGAGACCGTTCAGATCCTCCACCTCGTCCCGATCCTCCAGGTCGCGTGGGTCGACGGCGAGATCTCGAAGGCCGAGAGGGAGGAGATTCTGCGGATCGCGGCCGCCCGGAACGTGGTCGAGGGGACCCCCGTCCACGCGAAGCTCCTCTCGTGGCTCGAGACGCCGCCGTCCCAGCAGTTTTTCGAGCGGACGATGGAGATCATCCAGCGGCTCCTGGAGCTCTTCCCGGACGAGAAACGCGCGTCGCTCAGGAGCGACCAGATGACCGCCTCGCTGGCCGTCGCCTCTGCTTCCGGCGGCTTCCTCGGCTTCGGGAGCAAGGTCTCCGCCGACGAGAAGGACCTCCTCGAGAAGTTCTCCGCGGACTTCGAGAAGGCACACAAGGCCGCTCTCGAGAAGGCCGCGAAGCACAGCTGAAGCCCGCAGAGGAGCGGAAGGAAGGAGGAGGGAGGCGAACGTCCCCCCTCGGGGGTCTACTCCTACGCGTCCTTGAAGGGAATGTCCGGCCCGTCGTCCGCCTCCGGCGGCGTCGGGTTCCGGAGGACCTTCACGAAGAAGCGGAGGGTGAAGAAGAGGATGACCGACCAGGTCACCCCGAGCATCGTCCAGGCCGCTGCCGTCACGAGGCCCTCCTTTCCTTCCTCCGGAACGCCACGAAGACGAGGAGCGCGCAGGCCCCGAAGACGAGGGTGAGGAGGATCCGGCTCAGGTCCTTCACCATCCTCGACGTCACCTCTCCGCTCGGGCCGTGCCAGCCCCCGGCGTCTCCGACGTGCGTCAGCTTGCCGAGGACGCTTCCGGGCGAGAGGGGCCATCCCTGCCCGTCGAAGAGGCCGCTCACCGCCGCCTTCCACTCCCCGCCCTCGGGCTGGACGAGCGCACCGAAGAAGACGACCGCGAGGAAGAGCGGCGTCACGTAGGGAATGATGTACCGGTAGATCACCGGGACCTTCATGTCGGCCCCCCGCGTGATCTCCTCCCACCCCTTCTTCATCCCGAAGATCCAGGCGAAGACGATCACCTCGAGGAGGGCGAAGACGACGAGGGAGAAGGTCCCGGTCCAGAAGTCGAACTCGTCGAACGAGCCGCCCGGGTAGAGCCAGACGCACCACATTCCGAGGACGAACGTGCACCCGGCGAAGAGGAGCGCGCCCTTCGAGCGCGCGGTCCCGAACTCGTCGGCGAGGAAGGACATGATCGGCTGCCCCATCGCGAGGGACGAGGTGATCCCGGCGAAGAAGAGGAGCCCGAACCACATCGCCCCGGCCACCGGCGCGAACCAGCCCCAGTTGTTGAAGAGGGTCGGCAGGGTGAGGAAACCGAGCGCGAATCCGCTCCCCCCGCTCGTCGCGCTCTGGACCGCCGCGAGACCGAGGTAGGCCGTCGCGATCGGGATCAGCAGCGACCCGCCGAGGATCACCTCGACGAACTCGTTCATCCAACCCGCGCTCGCCGCGTTCAGCGCGACGTCGTGGTTCCTCTTCACGTAGGAGGCGTAGCAGTGGATCGAGCCCATGCCGACGGAGAGCGTGAAGAAGATCTGCCCCGCTGCGGCGAGCCAGACGTTGAAGTCCCCGAGGCCGGAGAGATCCGGGTTCCAGACGAAGTTGAGCCCCTTGAGCGGGCTCTCGACGACGCCCGGGTCGCCCGTCCCGAGCGAGAGCCCCCGGACGACGAGAATGATCCCGAAGAGGATGAGGAGCGGCATCCCGATCTTCGCCGCGATCTCGATCCCCTTCGCGAGGCCCCGGGAGAGGATCCAGCCGTTCAGCGCGAGCGTCACCACGAAGAAAAACGTCGCCTCGGGCGGCAGCGAGGTGATCGACCCGGCGTGCTGCCCGAGGTATGCGGGGAAGAACTCCGTCGGCGGCGTCGTCTTGAACGTCCCCTTCAAGGAGTGCCAGACGTAGGCGAGCGTCCAGCTCTCGATGTAGCAGTAGTAGGCCGCGAGCGTCAGGTTCGTGAAGAGCCCGAAGACGCCGATGTACTTCAGGACGCGGCTCTTTCCCATCCGGTCGAGGATCCCGGGGGCCGAGTGGTGGCCGAACTGGCCCCCGTAGCGCCCCATCGCCCACTCCACCCAGAGGAGCGGAATACCCATCAGGACGAACGCGACGAGGTACGGGATGAGGAAGGCCCCGCCGCCGTTCTGCGCCGCCTGCGCCGGGAAGCGCAGGAAGTTCCCGAGCCCCACGGCGTTGCCCGCCATCGCCAGGACGAGCCCCGCGCGCGACGCCCACTGTTCCTTGTGTGCCGTCATGGGCACCCCCTCTGCACGAGGCGGCAGGGTAGCCGCGGCCGGGAGGGCTCGTCAACGCGAGATACGGCGCGCGAGATAGGGCGCGGGAGCCGGCCTGCCGATGGCCCGCGCTGCGGGCCGGACGCGCGAGAATGGGCCGATGAAGGTCGCTCTCCTCCAGCTCGACATCGCCTGGGAAGACGTACCCGCCAATCACGCCCGGGCCTCCCGCCTGCTCGATCAGGCCGCGGCCCTCGGCGCCCGCCTCGCGATCCTGCCGGAGATGTTCGCGACGGGCTTCTCCATGGACGGGCGCCGCATCGCCCAGCCGGAGGGCGGACCGACGGAGACGTTCCTGCGGGAGCGGGCCGCGGCCCTCGGCCTTCACCTGCTCGCGGGCGTCGCCGAGACGGACGTGCCGCTCCCGCAGAACCGGGCCCTTCTCGTATCCCCCGATGGACGCGCGAGGCGTTTTACGAAGATCCACCCCTTCTCTTTCGCGGGAGAGGACGAGGTCATGGGGAACGGGACCGACGTCGTCACCTGGGACGTCGAAGGACTCCGTGTGACGCCCCTCGTCTGCTACGACCTCCGCTTCCCCGAGCCTTTTCGCTTCGCGGCAGAGGAGACCGATCTCTACGCCGTGATCGCGAACTGGCCCGAGCGGCGGCGTCACCACTGGAGCCTCCTGCTGCGCGCCCGGGCCGTCGAGAACCTCGCGTACGTCGCCGGTGTGAACCGCGTCGGCGAGGGAGACGGGCTGCGCTACCTCGGAGACTCGGCCCTCGTCAGCCCGTGGGGAGAGACGATCGTCTCGGCCGCGGAGCAGGAATCGGTGCTCGTCGCCGAGATCTCCTCCGAGACGGTGGCCGAGGTGCGCCGGAAGTTCCCCGTCCTTTCGGACCGCAGGCCCGCGAGCTACCGGCGACCCACGTGACGGCCCGCGGCGCGGGCCCTAGCGCTCTCGCCGGCGGATCGCATCCAGCAGCTCCGCCGGGTCCCTCGCGTCGAGGAGGTCCGCGACGGTCTCTTCCTGGCGCAGGAGGCGCGCGACCTGGGCGAGGAACTGGAGGTGCTCGACGGTCGCCGACGCCGGCGAGGCGAAGGCGAGCACGATCCGGATCCCGGCCGGACCCGAATCGAAGACGCCCGAGGCGTTGGCACCGAGCGCGCCGACGATCCTGCCGAGACCGCCGACCCGCGCGTGGGGCAGGGCCACCGCTCCGAACGAGGTCGAACCGGCCCCCTCCCGGTTGCGGATTCCGTCGAGAGCCGCATCGGCGGCGTCCGGTGAAAACCCCTCAGCAAGGAGGACCGGCCGAAGGAGGCGGTCCACGGCGTCTTCCGGGCTGAGGGCCCGGAAGCCCGCCTCTACTTTCCCACGCGCCAGGATCGTCGAGAGCCGGGTCTCGACCGCCAGCTCCCGCATCGACACGCAGGGTCCTCCACGTCGGCATGATCCTTCCGCCGCTCCGGGGAGGCAAGTGGAAACCCCCCCGTTCCCGCTAACATCCCCGATCGCCATGAGCCTGACGCTTCTCGACTGGGGAATCGTCCTCGCCTACTTCGCGCTGTCGATCGGAATCGGCCTCAGGTTCACGAAGAAGGGTGGCGAATCGCTCGAGGAGTACTTCGTCGCCGGCCGCTCCGTCCCGTGGTGGCTCGCCGGCTCCGCGATGATCGCCACGACGTTCGCCGCCGATACGCCGCTCGTCGTGACGGGTCTCGTCGCCAGCCATGGCGTCGCCGGGAACTGGCTCTGGTGGAACATGGTCCTGAGCGGGACCCTCACGGTGTTCCTCTACGCGCGGCTCTGGCGGCGGGCGAAGGTCATGACCGACGTCGAGCTCGCCGAGATCCGCTACTCGGGCCGGCCGGCGAGCTTCCTGCGCGGCTTCCGCGCGATCTACCTCGCCCTCCCGATCAACCTGATCGTCATGGGATGGGTCACGCTCGCGATGGTGAAGATCCTCGGCATCGCGCTCGGGATCTCCCCGATCTGGGCGGTCGGAATCTGCTTCGTCGTCACCGTCGCCTATTCGGCCGCCGCAGGGATGAGGGCCGTCCTGTGGACCGACCTCGTCCAGCTCGGCATCATGATGACGGCGGTCATCGTCCTGGCGGTCTACGCGGTCGACGCCGTCGGCGGGATGGGCGCCCTGAAGGTCGGGCTCACGGCGCACTTCGGCTCGCTCGACGCGGCGCTCTCCGTCGTCCCGCCCGCCGGCTCGCCCTGGATGCCGGCAATCGCGCTCTTCACCTTCCTCGCCGTCCAGTGGTGGGCCGCGTGGTACCCGGGGGCGGAGCCGGGCGGCGGCGGGTATGTGGCGCAGCGGATCTTCTCGGCGAAGAGCGAGCGGGACGGGATCCTCGCGACGCTCTTCTTCAACGTCGGCCACTACGCGCTCCGCCCCTGGCCCTGGATCGTCACCGGCCTCTGCACGGTCCTCCTCTACCCCGGCGGTGTCGAGATCGCCGGGAAGAAGGACGTCGAGGCGGCCTACGTCCAGGCGATGGTCGACCTCCTCCCGTCGGGCTGGCGGGGTTTCCTCCTCGCCGGCTTCGCCGCGGCCTACATGTCGACGATCGGTACGCACCTGAACTGGGGAGCGAGCTACCTCGTCAACGACGTCTACCGCCGCTTCCTGAAGAAGGACGCGACCGAGAAGCACTACGTCCTCGCCGCGCGCCTCACGACCGTCCTGCTCTTCCTCGCGTCGATCGTCGTCACGCTCAACCTCGGGACGATCGCGGATGCGTGGCTGTTCCTCCTCGCCCTCGGGAGCGGGACGGGCCTCGTCCTCATCCTCCGGTGGTACTGGTGGCGGATCAACGCCTGGAGCGAGATCTCGGCGATGGGCGCTTCGATGGTCGTCTCGCTCGCCGCGATGCGGTGGTTCAAGCGCCCGGGTGCCGTGGCCTCAGGGCCGGGAGCCGACTTCGAGATCCAGGCCAGGACGATGCTCGTCACCGTCGTCGTCTCGACGATCGTCTGGCTCGCCGTCACGTTCCTGACGAAGCCCGAGCCGGACGAGAAGCTCCGCTCGTTCTACGAGCGGGTCCGCCCCGGCGGCCCGGGCTGGGCCCGGGTCTCCGCTGCGATGGGCCTCGGCCGCGAGGGGATCCCCGGCGGGGCGCTCTCCTTCGCGAACTGGGGCCTTGCGGCCGTCCTCGTCTACGCTGCCCTCTTCGGGATCGGCAAGGTCGTCCTCGGCGCCACGGCCGCCGGTCTCGGGCTCCTCGCCCTCGCGGCGTCCTGCTTCGCCCTCGTCATGCGCAACCTGAGGAGCTGAGCGCGAGGGCCTTGCTCACGGCGCTTCGCGAGGTCGGCCCGTCACCGCAGGAGTCGCTATGATCTCCGTGCAGACACGTCCGCCCGAGGAGGCTGATCATGCTCAAGTGGGTTCAGTGCGTCCGCCGCCGCCCCGAGCTGACCGTCGTGGAGTTCCGCCGCAAGTGGCAGGAGTACGGCGAGGCGATCGTCTCCCTCGGCGCGGAGCTCGGCGCGGTCCGGGTCGAGGTCAGCGCCGCCCTCGTGGTCGACGCGAACGCCGAATGGCAGCTCCGTCCCGGCTCGGCGGCCCCCTTCGACGGGCTTGCCGAGATCCACTTCTCCGGGAGCGCCCCGGAGTTCTTCGCGGCCATCGTTCAGCCGGGGCCGAAAGAGCTCGCCGCCCGGCTCCTGAGGCTTCAGGAGGACTTCGTCGACGTTTCCCGCTCCTGTTTCTTCCTCGCCTCGCAGGACGTGGAAGTCTCGTTCTCCCTCGGCGACGGCTGACGCCCCCCCTATTCCGCCGCCTCCATTGGGACGAAGCTGCCGTCGTCCGTTCCCGTCCCGCCCGCCGCCGGGCCGTCGTTGACGACGGCGTACGCGAGGAAGCGCTCGTTCCCCGAGACGCGGAAGACCCTCGCGTAGCCCTCCTGAAGCGCGTACTCGCGCAGGACCCGGTCGATCTGGACCCACTCCCCCGGTTCGAGGACGACGTCGCGCGAGGTCCCGACCTTCCTCCCGGCAGCCCCCTCGAAGACCTCGTAACGGAGCGTGACCGAGCCCCCGTCCATGTCCGCGTTCACCAGCGCGAGGTTCGTCCTCACGGCGTCGTCCTGGCGCAGGCCGAAGAGCCACGCCTCGCGGAAGGCGCAGTCGTCCACGCTCGCGCCCGGGGTGAAGAGCCCGTAGGCGCCGCCGCCGGTCGCCGGCGAGGCCGTCCTCGCGCCGGCGTACCCCTGGGTCGCGCGTCCAGAGGCGTCCTCGAACGTCACGAAGAGCGCTCCCGCGTAGGAGCCGCCGCGGGCCCCGACCGGAAGGCCCTTCGTCCGCAGCCGGTCGACGAAACCGGGGAGGATCTTCTGCTCCCCCGGACCGAGCGCTTCGACCGCCACGAACCGGCGCGGCGAGGCTGTGGCGAGCGACTCGACCCAGAGGAGGCGCGCCGTGACGGTGGAGACCCCGGGGTTCGCCAGGACGAGCTCGCTCTCGAACGCGGAGGTCTCGACGACGACGGGAACGACCTGGGCCGTGACGGAACGCACCGGTCGTACCGGCGCGACATACGAGCCGTCGCTCGTGCCGTTGTCGTTGAAGACGGCGTAGGCCCAGAAGGGGCCTGGCCCCGACAGCCGCTCGACGACCGCCCATCCGCTCTCGAAGCGGGCGCGGGCGAGGACCGAGTCGAGCTGGACCCACTCGCCCGGCTCGAGACGGACCGTCTCGGGAAGGATAAATCTCCGTTCGCCCGAGACGAGCGTGATCTTCAGGGTCGTCGTCCCGGCCGTCGCGCCCGAGAGGAGAGCGAGGTTCGTCCGGTCGGCCGCTGTCTCCCGGAGGCCGTAGACGAAGGCCGTCTCGGCAACGAGATCCTGCGCCCGGGGCGCCGGATAGGCGAGCCCCGCGCGCCCCGGCCCGGGCGGGGTGGTCGTCCGCGCGAGGACGACGCCGTCCACGGCGGAGACGAGGCCCGTCAGCTCGACCCGGAGCGTCCCGCCCTGCGAGCCCTGTGAGGCGTCGGGAATCGGGAGTCCCTTGAACCGGAGCCACGCGAGGGCGTCCGTCCAGCTCTTCTGCTGGCCGGCCCCGATCAGCTCCGAAATCGTCCCTCCCCCGCCGCCGCCGAAGAGAGCAGCCGGCGTGTAGATCGCGCGGATCGTCGCGGTGCTCGCGCCGCGGTTCGCGACCACGAGCTCGGTCGTGAAGCGGGACGCCTCCCTGCCGGTCGCGTCGAGGACGATCGGGACGAGACGCGTCGCCGAGGGGGTCGTCGTCGTCAGCCGAAAGACCTCTCCCCCGGCCGAGTCGGTCACGTAAACGTCCCCCCGCGCGTCCTCCCCGAGGTCGGACACGCTGCCGATCGTCCGCCCCCCCGCCGGCACCCACTCCGCCCTGTGATTTCGGGCGTCCGTCACCGCGCCTCCCAGCCGGCGAACGCTGAAGACCTCTCCCGAGCAATAGTCGGCGAAGAGATATCGCCCGGCGATCTCGGGGACCGACGCTCCGCGCGGGACGACGCCCCCCGTCACGGAGCAGCGGGAAGGATTCGCCGTGTGCGCGTACTCCAGCATCGGGAGCGTCAGGAACGGCGTCTGGCACCCGGAGGCCGGGTCGTAGCAGTGGAACCCCTCCATCCGCCGCCATCCGTAGTTCTCGCCTCCCGAAGACGAGGCGCTCTGCCAGTCGATCTCCTCCCACGCCCCCTGTCCGACGTCGCCGATCCAGAGGTCGCCGATCGCCCGGTCGAACGAGAATCGCCACGGGTTGCGGAGCCCCTTCGCCCAGATCTCCGGCCGCGGGTTCGTCCGCCCCGCGAACGGGTTGTCGGCCGGGACGGCGTACTCCTTTCCCGGATCCCTGTCGTCCACGTCGATCCGGAGGATCTTCCCGAGCCAGGTTTCGTCGTTCTGCGCGAGGTTCTGCGGGTCGCCACCGCTTCCGCCATCACCGAGTCCGAGATACAGGGTCCCGTCGGTCGGGGAGAACGCGAGGTGACCGCCGTTATGGTTCGAGAAGGGCTGCGTCTGGCGCAACAGAACCCTCTCGCTCCCTGGAGTGGCGAAATCGGGATTCGACGAAACCGCGAACTCCGAGACGACGGTGTTCCCCTGGGGGTCGGTGTAGTTCACGAAGAAGCGACCGTTCCTGCGGTACAGGGGGTGAAACGCGAGACCGAGGAGCCCCCGTTCGCCTCCCGAGCTGATCCGCCCCGAGAGGTCGAGAAAGCTCCCGCCGAGGAGGAGACCGTCCTTCACGATTCGTATCCGCCCTCCCTGCTCGACGACGAAGAGCCTCTGGAAGTCTCCCGCGGGTGCCGTGACGCGTAGCGGGTTCAAAAGGCCGGATGCGACGAGGACCGGCTCGACGCCGGCGGAGGCGGAACCCGCAGGCAGAAGCGCCGCACAGACGAGGACCGAAGACCAGCGCAGGACCCTGTAGAGGCTCATGCCCGGATTCTGGTCTCGCGGCCTGATCGGGGCCAACCTTGTGACAGGAATCACATTTGAACCCGGCTGGGTGCCCTGTAGCGCCCCGCGACGGTTCGTCGGTCAGTCGTCCGGGCCGTGGGGGACGAGAAAGCGGACCTTGCCGCCGGCCGGACCAACGGTGACGGGTGTCATCCCGGCGCCGTCGCCGTCGACCTGCACCTCCAGCTCGTACCCCGCGAGGGATCGGGCCGTGAAGCTCCTCACCGGGAATCGTTCGACGCCCCGCACGCCCAGCTGCCGCGCCTGGCCGCCGGGGAGCAGACGGTAGAACCGGAGAAGGTCGATGCGTCTCTTGGATGTGAAGAGAACGAGGTCGAGGAGGTCGTCCCCGGGATCGGCGAACGGCGAGAGGATCGCGTCGCCGGCGTATTTCCTCGTGTTCGCCGCGACGACGAACGTCGCGCGGCGGGTGAAGGGAGCGCCGTCGGCGTCGAGTCCCGTCACCTCGATCGGCGGGAACTCGTAGCGGACCCACTCGTACGTCGCCGTCAGCGAGAACCCGACCCGTCCGAAAAGACGCTTGAGCGTCGGGTTCACGTTCGTCACCACGCGGGCGTCGAAGCCGACACCGGTGCAGATGAGCGACGTCCGCCCCGCCGAGGGCCAGGTCGTCAGCGTCCGGGTCGCCGTGGAAGACAGGAGCTCCGCCGCCTCCTCGGGGGTCTTTCCGAGGCCGAGCTCCCGGGCGACGACGTTCGTCGTCCCCGCGGGGAGGATCGCGAGCGGGACGTCGCACCCGACGAGCGCGCTTGCCGCCTCGGCGATGGTCCCGTCCCCGCCGGCGACGGCGACGAGGTCCGGTCGTTCCGCGAGGTGCCCGGAGACGAGCTCGGCGGCGTGACCCGGCCGCTCGGTCGCCAGGAGCGAGAGGATGACCCCGCGCCCGCGCGCCCGCTCGGCGAGCGCCGCCATCTGCGCGGTCCGGTCGCGTCCTCCCGCCGCCGGGTTGTGGACGAGGAGGCCGCGCCTCACGCCGGGCCGTCGAAGAGGGGCCCCGCGGCCGTCCTGGGAGGGAGGCCGAGGTGCCGGTAGGCGAGTGCCGTCGCGACGCGCCCTTTCGGGGTCCGCGTCAGGAAGCCCGACTGGAGGAGGAACGGTTCGTAGAGGTCCTCGAGAGTGCCCTTGTCCTCGCCGAGCGAGTGGGCGAGGGCCGAGAGGCCTACCGGACCGCCACCGAAGCGGTCGACGATCGTCCCGAGGATTCGTCGGTCCAGCTCGTCGAGGCCGAAGTGGTCGACCTCGAGCCGGTCGAGGGAGCTGCGCGCCCCCGCGGCCGAGATCCGGCTCTCCCCCGCCACCTCCACGAAGTCGCGCACGCGCCGCAGGAGACGGTTCGCGATGCGGGGTGTCCCGCGGCTCCTCCGCGCGATCTCCCCGGCTCCCTCCTCGTCGATCGGACAGCCGAGGATCTCCGCCGAGCGCAGGACGATCGTCTTCAGCGCGGCCGTGTCGTAGTAGTCGAGGCGGTGCGTGATGCCGAATCGGGCGGTGAGCGGCGTCGAGAGAAGCCCCGCGCGTGTCGTCGCGCCGACGAGCGTGAATGGTTGCAGGCGCAGCTCCACGGTCCGCGCGGCGGGTCCGGTCCCGATGACGAGGTCGAGCTTCCCGTCCTCGAGGGCGGGGTAGAGGATCTCCTCGACGGCGGCCGGAATGCGGTGGATCTCGTCGATGAAGAGGACGTCTCCCGGCCCGAGGTTCGTCAGGATCGCGGCGAGGTCCCCCGCCTTTTCGAGGACGGGTCCCGCCGTCACCCGGACCTGGGCCCCCATCTCTCGCGCGATGATGTGGGCGAGCGTCGTCTTCCCGAGGCCGGGGGGACCGAAGAGAAGGACGTGGTCGAGCGGCTCGCGCCGGCGACGTGCGGCCGTCAGGAAGACGCCGAGCGTCTCCTTCAGCTTCGTCTGGCCGATGAAATCGCCGAGGGCTCTCGGCCGGAGCGTCTTTTCAGGCTCCCGCTCTTCCGGCTCCGGCTCGCCCGCGAGGAGACGTTCGTCCATCGTCCCGTCCTCCGCCTCACCGCGACAGCAGGCGCAGCGCCGCCGAGAGGAGCGCCGGGAGGTCCGCCGGGACGGTTCCGTCGCTCGCCGCCTTCACGGCCGCCTCGGCCTGTGGCTTGCGGTAGCCCAGGTTGACGAGCGCCCCGACGGCGTCGTCGAGGAAGCCGCCAAGGGCCGTCGGGACCCCGAAGGCCGTCGAGGAGGTGGACGAGGAGAGGAGGCCCGAGACCTTGTCCTTCAGCTCCACCCCGAGCCGCTCCGCCAGTTTCTTGCCGACGCCGGGAATCGTCGACAGGCGCGCGACGTTCTGCGCGGCGATCGCGCCGACGAGCTCGGGGAGCGGGAGGCCCGAGAGGACCACGAGGGCGAGCTTCGGGCCGATCCCCGAGACCGTGATGAGCCGCTCGAACAGGGCCTTCTCCTCGGACGTGGCGAAACCGAAGAGGAGGATGGCGTCCTCGCGGACGTGCATGTGGACGTGGAGCCTCGCGCGCTCCCCGATGGCGGGGAGCGCAGCGAACGTCCCGAGAGGAACGTGGAGCTCGTAGCCGACGCCCGAGGCGTCGACGACGGCCCGGTCGGGCCGCTTCTCCAGGACGATTCCC
The DNA here is from genome assembly GCA_963696015.1 of uncultured Holophagales bacterium. Lineage (GTDB taxonomy): Bacteria > Acidobacteriota > Thermoanaerobaculia > UBA5066 > UBA5066 > UBA5066. The sequence goes on along the minus strand of CAVOJA010000006.1, from coordinate 19,278 downwards.
GAGAGGCGCCCGATCACGCTCCGGTCATGCCTGCCCGGAGAAACGGGCCAGGAGCTCCTTGTTGACCTCGATGCGCGCCTCGGCGCGCAACCGCTGGACGAGCGACTGGAAAAGCCGCCCGGACTTCTGCTGACGCAGCCGTTCGAGGGCCTCGCCCTTCTGCTTCGCGAAGGCGTCGGCGTCGAACGGCGTGACCTCCAGGACCCGGAGGACCGCGGCCCCGCGATCGGCAACCCAGACGGGCCCCTTCGTCTCGCCGGCGGCCGACGAGAACGCGGCGTCCAGGAGGGCCTTCGAGGTCCCGAGGCCCGGCACCGGACCGACCTTCGGGAAGGCTTCGGGGGTCTCGACCTTCACCCCGGTCGTCTGCGCGATGGCCTCGAGCGTCGCGCCCGGCGTCATCGCCGCGCGAGCGGCGGCCAGGGCGATCTCCTGCTGCTTCTTCCTGACGAGGTCGGCCTTCACGCGCGCCTTCACGTCGGCGAACGCCGCCGGCCCGGCCGCCTTCACTTCGATCGGCTTCAGGATCGCCTCACCGCGCGCCGTCGCGACCGGATCGGAGACCTCGCCGAGCGGAAGCTCGAAGAGAAGCTGCATGAAGGACGGGTTCTGTCCGATCCCGGCCGGCGCGTCGGCGCGGGCCAGGAACTCCGTCTCGTTGAACGTGACGCCCGGCCGCGTCAGCTTCCTCAGGTCGTCGTCCGAGGGCTTCTTCCCGAGCTTCCCGACCCGGTCGGCCAGCTCGCGCGCGAGGCGCCGGGCCTCGTCCCCCGCCCGCGTCTCCTCGAGGCGCCCGCGGATGGACGAGGAAACCTCGAAGAGGGGCTGGACGCGCTCGGCGCTCCGCCCGGTCACCTGGATCACGTGGAACCCGAACGGCGACTTCACCGGGCCGACGATGTCGCCCTGCGTCGCGCCGAAGGCCGCGTCCTCGAACTCCTGGACCATTCGCCCGCGCGAAACGGCTCCCAGCTCGCCGCCGGAGGCCTTCGAGCCCGGGTCCTCCGATTCGGCCTTCGCGAGGGCCGCGAAATCGGCGCCCCCCTTCAGCCGCTTCACCGCGGAGTCGGCCTTCGCCCGGGCGGCCGCGTCGGCCTCGGGCGTCCCGTCCGCCTTGTAGAGGATGTGCCGGACGGTCACCTCCTCGCCCTTCTTGTAGGTAGCGAGGTTCTTCGAGTACTCCGCCGCGACGTCGGCGTCCGTCACCTTCCTCGCGACCTCCGCCCGGAGCTGCGCGGTCTCGACGAGGAGGTACTTCGCCTTGCGCCGCTCGGGGAGCTGGTAGTCCGCGGGGCTCTGCTTGAAGAGCGCCTCCGCCTCGGCGTCCGGGATCGACTCCGGCGAGAGGGCGGGGGCCGGCACGAGGGCGTAGGCGATCTTCGCCTTCACCGTCCGGCCTTCGAAGTCGGCTTTCAGCTCGTCCTCGCCGACGAACGACGATTCCGTGACGAAGCGGTTCAGCTTCTCCATGAGGGCCTGCTCGCGCGTGTCGGCCTCGAACCCCTCGGGGCTGAGGTTGGCGCCGGCGAGCATCCGCCGGTAGATCACCTCGCCGACGAAGGTCCCGTCCTTGACGAAGAGGAGGTTGCCCTGCTGGTCCCTCATCCTGAGGATCCGGGCCGTGACCTCCGCGTCGGAGACGGAGAGGCCGAGGCGCTCCGTCTCGGCTCGAAGGAGCCGCCGGTCGACGAGGGTGTTCAGCACCTGCGTGGGGAGGTTCATGGCCCGTGCGAGCTCGGGGCTGAAGCTCTGCCCGTACATCTGCCGATAGCGTTCCTCGGCCTGGACGTACTCCCGCCGGAACTCCACCTCGGTGATCTTCGACGAGCCGACCTTCGCCGCGAAATCGACGACGCCGCCGCCGCCCGCTGCTCCCATCCCCCAGTCGGCGAAGACGAAGATGACGAAGACGGCGATGACCGCCCACAGGACCCACTTGAGGTGCTTGAAGTTTTCCCTGAACGTCTTGAGCATTCCCACTCCGAGACGGCAACCGGGCTCCCGGCGCCGCAAGCGTTGGAGGATAGCGCGGGCCGACCGGCCCGACAAGGCGCGACCGCCGGCATGATATAAATGCCGCCTAGCCGGTAAGCGGCTGAAGACGCGAAGGTTATGGCGGCAAAGAAGGACGGGCGCCGGTTCGAGGTCGAGCTCGACTGGTACTACGTCTCCAAAGAGACCCTCTGGCGTTGGGTGTTGCTCCTCGTCGGGGCTGCGATTCTCGTTTCGGCCGGGGTCTACTGGTGGCTGAACCGTGGCGATGACCTGGCGGGGCGTGCGAGCCGCGCGATCGCGTCCGCGGACGAGCTCCTCGCGAAGGGAAGGACGGCTCCCGGCGCGATCCGCGCGAGAGAGGAAATCGCCGCCGCGGCCGACAAGCTCGAGAAGGCCCGCGCGTCCCACGCGAGAGCCCTCTACGCCGATGCGCTGAAGGAAGCAGTCGAGGCGCGCCAGCTCGCTCTCAGGATCACCTCGGGCGCCGGGACGATGCGCCACGACGCCGCGATCATGGAGCTCGGCGGACGTGTCGAGATCCAGCGTGCGAGCCGCGCCACGTGGGAATCGGCTCGCGTCGGGATGAAGCTCTACGAGGGGGACTTCCTGAAGACCAGCGCCAACGGCCTCGCCGAGGTCATGGCGGTCGACGGGACCTTCTACCGGATCAAGCCGGAAACCCTCTTCGAGGTTCACCGCGGGAAGACCCTCGCGGGGGCCGGCGAGGGGGAGCCGAGGAGGCAGTCGGAGATCAAGTTCATCGTCGGCACCGTCGACATCGACACCGGCGAAGGATCGCGTTCCATCGTCCGGACGGACGCCGCCATTGCCGACATCAGCTCGAGGTCGACCGTCGGGGTCGACGTCGACCCCTCCAAGACGACCGGCGTCTCCGCGTACCGCGGGCGGGTCACGCTGTCCACCGCGTCGGGCTCCGTCACCCTCGAAGAGCGCGAGCGCGTCGTCGCTCGCGTCGGGGCCGGCGGCCTGGGAGCGAAGACGGTCCTTCCCGACCCGCCCCGTCCGCTCGCTCCGGACGACGCCGCCGTCTTCGACCTGACCCGCATCCAGCCCGTGACGCTCAAATGGTCCCCGGTGAAGGAGGCGGTCCGCTATCGCCTCCAGATCGCGCGGAGCCGCCTCTTCATCCCCGACTCCATCCTCTCCGTCGACGACCGCCAGCGCCCGGAAGCCGACGTGACGGCCACCAAGGAGGGCGCCTTCTACTGGCGCGTCGCGACGGTCGGCAAGGGGAACGTCATCTCCGAGTGGTCTCCGACGCGGCGGTTCAAGGTGCTCCAGGGCGGCCGGGTCGCCGGCGGACCCGACAGCACTCCGCCCGAGCTCATCCTCTCGCGTCCGCAGGCGAACGGGACGCTCGTCATCCTCTCGGGGCGCTCGGAGCCGGGCTCGGCCGTCTCCGTGAACGGCGAGCCGGCCGACGTGGACGCCGCCGGCAACTTCAAGAAGGTGATCTCTTTCGTCAACGAAGGGGTCAACGTCCTCACGGTGCGCGCGGTGGACGGGGCCGGCAACGAGACCCTCCGTCGCGAGACGGTCATGATCGAGATCTACTAGGCTCTTCGGGGGGCGCTGCTCGCCGCCCCCCGGACCCCCCGATTCGGGGGCCACGACATCGCTCGGTTTCATCTCAGGCACAAAGTCCGCAGCCGCGCCCCCGGGCGCCCATAATCTGAAAAGGAACGTCCCTTGGGTCTCCGCTCACTCTTCTCGTGGTTCTCCTCGGACCTGGCGGTCGACCTCGGCACCGCCAACACCCTCGTCTTCGCCGAGGGGCGCGGGATCGTCGTTCGCGAGCCCTCCATCGTCGCCGTCAACCGCGTCACCAACAGGGTCGAGGCGGTCGGAGGCGCGGCCAAGGACATGCTCGGCCGGACGCCCGGGAACATCGTCGCCATCCGCCCCATGAAGGACGGCGTCATCGCCGACTTCGAGATCACCGAGAAGATGCTCGACTACTTCATCAAGAAGGCGAACGGCCGCTCGCCGTTCGTGAGGCCGAGGATCGTCATCTCGGTGCCGTCGGACATCACCCAGGTCGAGAAGCGGGCCGTGAAGGACTCGGCGCTCCAGGCGGGCGCCAGCGAGGTCTTCATCATCGAGCAGGCGATGGCGGCCGCCATCGGCTCGGGCCTGCCGATCACGGAACCGACCGGGAACATGATCGTCGACATCGGCGGCGGGACGACCGACGTCGCCGTCATCTCGCTGGCGGGCATCGTCTACTCGAAGTCGGTCCGCGTCGCCTCGAACGAGATGGACGAGGCGGTCATCCAGTACATCAAGCGGAAGTACAACCTCCTGATCGGCGAGCGGACCGCGGAGCAGATCAAGATCGAGATCGGCTCGGCCTTCCCCCTCGACGAGCCGATCACGATGGAGATCAAGGGGCGCGACCTCGTCGAGGGAATCCCGAAGACCCTCACGCTGACCGACGCCGAGGTCCGCGAGGCGCTCGCGGAGACGGTCGGGACCATCGTCAACGCCGTCCGCGTCGCCCTCGAGAAGACGCCACCGGAGCTCTCGGCCGACATCATGGACAAGGGAATCGTCCTCACGGGCGGCGGCTCGCTCCTGAAGAACCTCGACCGGCGCCTGCGCGAGGAGACCGGCCTCCCGATCACGATCGCCGAGCTGCCGCTCGACTCGGTCGCGCTCGGGACCGGCGCGATGCTCGCCGACGTCGACCTGCTCCGGAAGATCTCCGTCGACTGAGGCCCCCGTGGCCGCTCCGCTCTCTCCCGCACGGCCAGCGCTCGTCCTCGCGGCGCTCCTCGGCAGCTGCATCGTCCTCCTCTCGGTGCAAGTGAGGAGGGCGGGGGGCGGAACGCTCGGCGAGGAATGGCTCCTCGACGCCTCGTCGGTCCTGGTGCGCGGGGCGACCGGCCTCCGGTCCACCGCGGCCGCGGCGAGGGAGCGTTTCTACTCCCTGGCCGCCCTCCGGGCCGAGAACGAAGCCCTGAGGGCACGCGTGACGAGCATGGAGGTGCGGCTCCATGCCCTGCGGGAGGCCGGGCTCGAGAAGGACCGGATGGTGAAGCTCCTCGGCGCCGTCCCGTCCCCCCCGTGGGAACCCGCCCCGCGCGGATCGTCGTCGTGGAGACCGCCGGGCCGTTCCAGACCGCGCTCCTGGACCGCGGCCGCGCCGACGGCATCGTTCCGGGAGGGGCGGTCGTGGGCGAGGCCGGCCTGCTCGGCCGCGTCGTGGCGGCGGGGGAACGGGGCGCCCGCGTCCAGCTCCTCTCCGACCGGACCGCGGCGACGGGAATCCTGCTCCCGCGAACCGGCCGCGCCGCCGTCGCGCGCGGCGACGGCGCCTCGGGCGCAGCCCTCCAGTACGTACCGGCCATCGCCGACGTCGCGGTGGGAGACGAGGTCGTCACCGCGGGCACGGACGGGATCTACCCGCGCGGCCTCCTCGTCGGGAAGATCTCCGCCGTGAGACGCCCGGGCTCCTCGCTCTTCCTGGAGCTTCCGGTCGCGGTCGCGGCCGACCCGATGCGCGAAACGCTCGTCTTCGTCTTCCCTCCCATCCGGCCCGACGTGCCCGCGCCCGCGTCCGGTCCTCCGTTCCCGGCGCGACCGGGATCGTGACCGCGATCCTGGGCGTCGCCCTGGCGGCGCTCGCCACGCTCCTCCTCGGGGTGCTGCGGCTCCCCCACCCCCCCGACCTCTTCCTTCTCCCGGTCGCGTCCGTGTCCCGCCGGGGGCGCGCGATCCCGTCGATGCTCACGGGGCTCCTCGCCGGCCTTGCCCAGGACGCCCTCACCTCGCCGGTGAGGCTCCTCGGCCTGAACGCATTCTCCAAGGTCCTCCTCGCCTACCTGATGGCGGCGATCGGGGCGCGCGCTCTGGTCGAGAAGCCGGTCATGTTCGGCATCCTCGCCTGGGCCGCCGTCGCTCTCGACAGCCTCGTCCTGACCGGACTCCTCTGGGTCCTCAGGGGTGAGCCGCTCCTTCCCGATCTCCTCTCCCTCACCCTCCGCGCTGCGGGAACCGGCGTCCTCGCCGCTCTCCTCCAGGCCGGCCTCCGCTACCCGTGGAAGGAAGCCCGGGCGGCCCGGCGGCGACGGAAGCTGGCATAGTCCGAGGCGCAAGATGCCCGCGAGCGCCCGCGAGGACCGCCGACCCCTACTCCTCCGGATCGACCGGCTCGCTGCAGGCGCGTTCTCCTTCCTGGCGCTCCTGCTCGGCGTCTACTGGGTCCACCAGGTCTTCCGCGGCGACGAGTACGCCCGCCAGGCGGAGAACAACCGGCAGCGCTCCGTCCCCATCAGCGCCTCGCGCGGCTTCATCCTCGATCGCCACGGGAGGCTCCTCGCCGAGAACGAACCGTCCTTCACGCTCCTGCTCTACCGGCGGGAGACGCAGGACGTCGACGGCTCCCTCCGTTTCGTGTCGGGCCTCCTCGGACGCGGCCTGGACGACCTTCGCCGACGCGTCGAGCGCTCGCGGACGAGCTACGACTTCATCCCGGTCGTTCTCGACGACGACCTGACCGTCGCCGAGGTCGGCTCCGTCGAGGCCCATGCCCTCGAGCACCCCGAGCTCGTGGTGCAGACGACCGAGCGCCGCGTCTACACGTACGGTTCGGTCACGGCGCATCTCCTCGGCCACCTCGGCGAGGCCGGCCCCGACCAGCTCGCCGCCCGGGCCGGCCGCGTTCGCGCCGGGGAGGCGATCGGGCAGAACGGCATCGAGGCCGCCTACCAGGACCTCCTCGCGGGGACGTCGGGGCTCAGGACCTTCGTCATCGACTCGTTCGGGCGCGAGGTCGCCGAGCTCGACCGCGTCGACCCTCTTCCCGGGAACACGCTCGTCCTGAACATCGACCTGGACCTCCAGCGGCTCGCCGACGACTACTTTCGCGACAAGGTCGGTACCGCGGTCGCCCTCGACCCGAAGACCGGGGAGGTCCTCGCGTTCGTCTCGGCCCCGGCCTTCGACCCGAACGTCTTCTCCCGCCGCGTCAGCCGTACCGAGTGGGAGGCGATCGTCGGCAACGAGGACCGGCCGCTCCAGAACAGGGCCATCCAGAACGTCTACTCGCCCGGCTCGATCTGGAAGGCCTTCGTCGCCTATGCCGCTCTGACGAACGGGATCGACGCCTCCGAGACGGTCCACTGCCCCGGATCCGTCAACTTCTACGGCCGCCGGTTCCGTTGCCACGGCGTTCACGGGACCGTCGACCTGCGCACGGCGCTTCAGGTCTCCTGCGACGCCTACTTCTACACGATGGGGAAGAGGCTCGGCATCGACGTCCTCGCCAGGACGGCCCGCACCTTCGGATTCAGCCGGACGACCGGCGTCGACCTCGGTCCGGAAAAGACGGGGACGGTCCCTTCGCCCGAATGGAGCAGGGCGGTCCGAAAGCACGCCTGGTATCCGGGCGAGACGATCTCCGTCGCCATCGGCCAGGGACCGCTCCTCGTCTCGGCGCTCCAGGCGGCCCGCGCCTACGCCGGCATCGCCAACGCCGACGGCGCGCTCCCGGTGCCGCACCTCTTCCGGATCGGAGAGCAGGTGAGGAGCGGGGCCCGCGTCGCCTACCGCCCGCCCGTCACCGAGCGGATCCCGTACCCCGCCGGCGTGAGGGAGACGATCGTCGAAGGGCTGTGGCGCGTCGTGAACAGCCCCGGCGGAACCGCCTACCGATACCGCGTCGAGGGTCTCGACATCTGCGGCAAGACCGGCACCGTCCAGGTCGTCGGCCAGAAGGAGGCGAAGAAGGCGCACCTCCTACCGGAGAAGCTTCGCGACCACGCCTGGTTCGCAGCGTTCGCTCCGAAGGACGACGCGAAGATCGTCGTCGTCGTCTTCGTCGAGAACGGTCTCCACGGGGGTTCGGCCGCCGCCCCGCTCGCGACGCGTCTCATCGAGGCGTACCTGCGCCCCGGGAGCGTTCCGCTGCCGGCACCACCGGCCGCGCCCCTCCCCGAGGCGACGCCTCCCGGGGGCTCCACGACCGCCGAGCGAAGCGCGCCCCCCCTCTCGCCGCGGCGGGGGACCTGAGGTGGCGCGCCTCTCCGAGGCGCTCCCGCGGCGCCTCGACGTCCCGCTTCTGCTCGCCGCGCTCGTCCTCTCCGGCATCGGCATCGCCATGGTCGTCTCGACGACCTCCGGAACCCCCCGCGGCGGCCTGGGCGGCCGGCAGGCCCTCTTCCTCGTCGTGGGCCTGGTGGTCGCGACGTTCTTCGCCGTTTTCGACTACCGCCTCCTCCTGAGGGCATCGCCAGGCCTTTTCGCCGCTTCCCTCCTGCCGCTCGTCTGGCTCCCGATCTTCGGACCGACGATCGCGGGCGCGAAATCGTGGATCCGCCTCTTCGGCGGCTTCCAGCTCCAGCCGTCCGAGCTCGCACGCATCGCGACCGTCCTCCTCCTCGCCTGGATCCTCGAGAACGACGACCGCTCCTTCCTCTCGTCCCGGACGGTCATCGCTCTCGTCGGCGTCGTCGCACTCCCGATGGCCCTCGTCCTCCTCCAGCCCGACCTCGGCGTGGCTCTCACGTACGGCCCCTTCCTCCTCGCGGCGCTCTACCTCGGAGGGCTTCCGGGCCGCGTCTGGGGAGCCCTCCTGCTGGCAGGCGCGCTCGCGGTCGGCGCGTCGTGGTTCGTCCTGAAGGACTACCAGAAGGACCGGATCCGGACCTTCCTCGACCCGGACCTCGCCGCCCGCGGCGCCGGCTACCAGGTGCGCCAGGCGCGAATCGCCATCGGTTCGGGCGGAATCCTCGGCAAGGGGTGGAAGGAAGGGACCCAGAGCCGGCTCGGCTTTCTCCCGGTGCGACACTCCGACTTCATCTTCGCCGCCCTCGCCGAAGAGCGTGGGTTCGCCGGCGTCGCCACCGTCGTCGGCCTTTACGGCCTCCTCCTCGCCCGGGGGGTCGCCATCGCGCGCGACGCGCGGGACCGGGGCGGCTCGATGCTCGTCCTCCTCGTCATCCTGAACGTCGTGGCGCAGGCCGCGGCGAACATCGCCATGAACGTCGGGCTTCTGCCGACGACGGGCATCACCCTGCCGTTCGTCTCCTACGGAGGCTCGTCGATCATCGCAACCTGGGCGATGACCGGCCTCGTCCTCTCCGTGGCCCAGCGCCGGTTCGTCAACGTCTAAAGAACAACCCGCGCGGAGGGGTTCGACTCGCCGGGGCCCCACCCCCGGCTCCCCCGGCGTCCGGGTTCCCCGAGATCATCATCAGCGAAGCCCCCGTGCCCCCGGGTCGAGCGCAGCACGGTGGAAGACTAGACTGGACACAGACATGCAGAAAGAGCTCCTCATCTCCGCAAACGACCGCGAGACCCGGGTGGCCGTCCTCGAGGACGGCCGCGTCGCCGAAGTCCAGATCGAACGCCGAAAGCAGCGGGGCGTCGTCGGCAACATCTACAAGGGGCGCGTGACGCGGGTCCTGCCGGGGATGCAGTCGGCCTTCGTCGACATCGGCCTCGAAAAGGACGCCTTCCTCTACGTCGCTGACGTCGGCGAGGAGGTCGAGGACTTCGACCGCTTCGGCGGGATGGAAGAGAACGGAGCCGAGGCCGAGGTCGACGTGCCCGCCGTGGCGGCGTCCGCGACCGTCGACGCGGAGCCCCCCGTCCGGGCGCCGCTCCCCTCCATCGACGAGCTGCTGCGCGAGGGGCAGGAGCTCGTCGTCCAGGTGACGAAGGACCAGATCGCCCACAAGGGCGTGCGGATCACGACCCACGTCACGTTCCCCGGACGCTCGCTCGTCTACATGCCGACGATCGACCACGTCGGCGTCTCGCGCCGCATCGAGAACGAGGAGGAGCGCGTCCGCCTGCGCGACATCCTCACCTCCCTCAGGAAGGGCCCCGGCGGCTTCATCGTGAGGACCGCCGGGGAGGGACGCTCGGCCGACGAGTTCGCCGCCGACAAGCGCTACCTCGGCCGCCTCTGGGAGCAGATCAGGAAGCGGGCCGAGCGCTCGGGCGCCCCGGCCCTCCTGCACCGGGACCTCGACCTGACGCTGAGGGCCGCGCGCGACATCTTCGCCCAGGAGTTCTCCGTCCTCTGGGTCGACGACGACGAGGAGTACCGGCGGATCGTCGAGTTCCTCGACCAGGTGCAGCCGAACCTCGTCGTCAAGGTGAAGCTCTACAGGAAGTCGAGCCCCCTCTTCGAGGAGCTCGGCGTCGAGCAGGAGATCGAGAACGCCCTCAAGTCGAAGGTCTGGCTCAAGTCGGGCGGCTACATCGTCATCAACCAGACCGAGGCGCTCGTGGCCATCGACGTCAACACGGGCAAGTACATCGGCAAGAAACGGCTCGAGGACACCGCCCTGCGCACGAACATGGAAGCCGTCCACGAGATCGTCCGGCAGATCCGGCTGCGCGACCTGGGCGGGCTCCTCGTCGTCGACTTCATCGACATGGAAGAGGAGGATCACCGCCAGGAGCTCGTCACGGCCCTCGAGGCCGAGCTGAAGAACGACCGGTCCAAGAACCGAATGCTCCCCGTCTCCGAGTTCGGGCTCGTCGAAATTACCCGCAAGCGGCAACGACAGAGCCTCGAGAGGGCTCTCACGATGCCCTGCCCCTACTGCTCGGGCTCGGGCCGCATCAAGAGCGTCCCGACGATCCTCCTCGAGATCCGCCGCGAGATCCTCAAGCGGACCGCTTCGGGCGAGGGGCACGCCCTCGTCCTGCGCGTCCACCCCGAGATCTCGAGGGCCCTCTCCTCCGACGAGCGCCACCTCATCGAGGACCTCCAGGAACATGTCGGGATGCCGATCCACGTCCAGGTGGACGAGCATCTGCATCACGAGGGATACGACGTCGTCGTCGAAGCGTGACCCGGATCACCCCGGTGCCGCCGGGGCACGCTCTCCTCCGGCGTCTCGGGCGGGAAGTGGGCCCGAAAGTGGTCGAAATGGCACGGAAAAGACTGGCACGCCCCCTGCATTAAGGAGGGTGGCGCACACTCCAGCCTCTCCTCCCAGCCGCCCCGATGGGCGGCTCTTTTTTTGGGAGAATACCCTCGTGGCCCACGCCACGGCGCGCTCCGGGTACCGGGACCTCGTCGAGCGGCTGAACCGCTTTCCACAGGGCGCGCCCCCGTCGGACCTCCTGTACCGGATCCTCGCCCTCCTCTTCTCGGAGCGTGAGGCCGGCCTCGTCGCGCTCCTCCCGGTGAAGCCCTTTACCCTCGCGACCGCGGCGAGGGCCTGGAAGACGACTCCCGACGAAGCGCGAAAGACGCTCGATGCGCTTGCGGCGCGGGCCCTCCTCCTCGATGCCGAGCGTGACGGCGAGACCCGCTGGGTCCTCCCGCCGCCGATGGCGGGCTTCTTCGAGTTCTCGATGATGCGGGTCCGCGACGACGTCGATCAGAAGGCCCTCGCCCGGCTCTTCTACGAGTACCTCAACGTCGAGGAGGACTTCGTCCGCGAGCTCTTCGCCCGGGGCGAGACCCAGCTCGGGCGCGCCTTCGTGAACGAGGACGCTATCCCCGACGACGACGTGCTCCACGTCCTCGACTGGGAGCGGGCGAGCGAGGTGGCGCGGACGGCTCGCGCCGCCGCCGTGGGCGTCTGCTACTGCCGGCACAAGATGGCCCACGTCGGCCGGGCCTGCGGCGCCCCGCTCGAGATCTGCCTGACGTTCGGGACGACGGCCGATTCCCTCTCCCGTCACGGCTTCGCCCGCCGGGTCGACGCCCCCGAGGCCCTCGACCTCCTTTCCGAGGCGCGTTCGCGGGGCCTCGTCCAGTTCGGCGAGAACGTCCGGGAGAGCGTCGCTTTCGTCTGCAACTGCTGCGGCTGCTGCTGCGAGGCCCTCCTGGCACAGAAGCGCTTCGGCGCGTTCCGGCCCGTCCACACGACCGGCTTCCTTCCCGAGGTCGACGCCGAGAGGTGCAACGGCTGCGGCGCCTGCGCGAAGGCCTGCCCCGTCGAGGCGATGGCACTTCGGCCCGCGGGCGACCCACGGGTCCCCGGGCGCCGGGCCGCGAGCCTCGTCGAGGAGGCGTGCCTCGGCTGCGGCGTCTGCGTCCCCGCCTGCCGGCGGGACGCACTCCGCCTCGTCCGTCGGCAGGAGCGGGTGATTCCCCCGCGCGACACGGCCCGGCGCGTCGTGAGGATGGCTCTGGAACGGGGCAACCTCGCGGACCTCGTCTTCGACGACCGGGCCCTCGCGAGCCACCGAATCCTCGGAACGCTCCTCGGGGCGATCCTCAGGCTGCCCCCCGTGGAACGCGCGCTCGCCAGGGAGCAGGTGAAGTCGGTCTACCTCGAAAGGATCTTCGAGGCCTGGGAGCGGCGAGCCGGCCCCCGCGCGTGAATGCGCCGGCACCGCCGAGGCGACCGCCCGCCGGGCCCGGAAAGCGCCGCGACCCTCACCCCGACCTCCGACGGCTCCTCCATCCGCCCCGCCAGTCCGAGGCAGTGGAGGCCTCCCTCGCCCGTGGGGTAGATCGGGACAGGCACGACGTGGATCCCCTCGGCCTCGTAGACCTTCGCCTGCCTCTCGAACGTGGGGTTCGGGCTCGCCGCCGCCCGGTCCATCTCCGTCCAGACCTCCCGGACGCTCTTCAGCACGCGCTCGAACGCGCGGTCCGAAGGCCGGCCCCGCCACGCCTCGAGCTCGTCGGACAGCGCGTCGAACCGCTTCTGGAGTTCCCTCTGCGGGTTGGGCCCGTCCGGGAGCGCGAAGTGGTAGGGGTACTTCCCGAGCAGGACGACCTGCTCTCCGGAGGGTTCCGAGTACTTCCCGACGTTCACGGGGTTGCGGACCGGGTGGTCCGCGAACGGCAGCCGCGCCACGCGGAAGCCCCACGCCGCGAGCTGCTTCGCCACCCGGTCGTAGATGACCTGCGCACGCTTCTGCACCTCGGGCGCGAGCGGCTCGCGGGTGATGGCGTCCACGGGGCCGCCCTCGTACGAGGGAATGAACGCCACGATCCCCTTCGAGCCCCGGGCCACGTTCACGATCATGTCCGAGTGGAAGAGTTCGTCCGCGACGAGGGACGGCGACCGAAGCCCCTCCTCGTTCACGAAGAGGACGTCGAGACCGAAGAACGCCTTCCTGAAGGCGCTTCGGGCTTCCTCGATGCGCGCGGTCGGGACGGTTCGCCCGATGACGCCCTCGCCGTACTTGTACTCGAGCCACCTGAGGACCCTGTGGTGCCCGGCGAGGAGACCGAGCCGGCCACCGGGAAGGCGCACGAGCTCCACGTCTCCTCCCTCGGAGTTCACGCCCGGCAGGGAGTGCATCGCGAACTCGCGCGGGAACGCCCGGACCATCTGCTGCAGGCTCTCGCGGTAGAAGAGGTCCGCCTCGGCCCCGATCCCGAGGACGAGACGCCCCGCCTCGTCGGTACCGAGGGGTTCGGCGATGTCCTGCGGGAACGGGATCGCCCGGCCGACGACGAAGAAGCGGACCCGCTCCGCGATCTCGGCCGGAGTCCAGCGGGCGCGAACCTCGAGGTACTCGCGGAGCTCGTCGCGCTCGTCCCCGAGCTCGCGGACGTGCAGGCGCGGGTCGGGGACGGCCACGAAGAGCCGCGTCCGCTTCGGGATCGCGTTCACGATCCGGCCGGGCATGAGCTCGAAGTTCAGCCAGTAGAGCTGCCGCCGGATCTGCGCGAGATGCTTGTTTCCGAGGCCCTCGAAGTGCGAGCCCTCCGGGAGCATGAAGGGGCTCGCGAGAAGCGGGTCGAGGCCGATGACGAGCCGCCGGTAGGGGCGCTCGGCCTCCGGCACCAGCTTCAGCCCGGGCGGAGCTGTTGGTATCGCCGGCTCTGCCAGGGCCAGGCCGACGGTGAGGAGGATCGATCCGGGTACGAGAACGGCGGCGGCGCGCATCGCGTGGAGCTTAGTGCCCGCCCCCGGGGGCCGGGGCGGCACGAGCCAACGGAGCCGGCGAAACCGTTCGGGCCTAATCTCGGCCCGAGGCCCTCTCCGTGCGCACGCCCCCCCCGAGCCTCCTCCCGGCGTTCGCCGCCGCCGGATTCGCGGCCACCTCGGCCCAGGTCCTCCTCCTGCGCGAGCTCCTCGTCTGCGCCGCGGGGGACGAGGCGTCGATCGGCGCGGGGCTCGCCGCGTGGCTGCTCGGCATCGCGCTCGGCGCGGTCGCTCGCCGGCGCGGCGTTCCCGGTCCGGCCCTTTCCCCATTCACCCTCCTCTCCCTCCTCGCCGGGGCCGGCGGCGCCGGCATCGTCGCGCTCCGGCTCCTCCGCGTGGCTGCGGCCCCGCCCGCCGGTGAGCTCCCGGGACTCGGCCTCGTCCTCCTCCTCGCTTCGGTCTCGCTGCTCCCTTCCGGAGCCCTCGTCGGCGCTTCCTTCGCTGCGCTCGGTGCGCACGCGGCGACCCTCCTGCCGCCCGGCGAGGCGCTCACGCGGCTCTACGTCGTGGAGTCGGTCGGCTCGCTCGCCGCCGGCGCGTGCGCGAGCCTCCTCGTCGGAAAGCTCCTCCCGCCCCTCGCCACCGCCTTCCTCGCGGGGCTCGTGGCCGCCCTCCTCCTCCTCGCCTCGGGCCATCCGGGACGGCGGCCCGCCCTCGTCGCCGCGGCCCTGCTCGCGCTCGCGTCCGCTGCCTCCCGCCCGCTCGACCACGCGACGGAGCGGCTCCGTTTCGCAGCCCTCTCCCCGGTGGCGCCGCTCGTCGCGGTCCGCGACACGCCCCACGCGCACCTCGCCCTCGGCGGCGACCCGCTGCAGCTCTGGGAAAACGGCGCCTTCTCCGCGACCTTCCCCGACCCGTACGCGAGCGAGACGCTCGCCCACCTCGCCGCCTCGCTCGCGGAGTCTCCGCGCCGCGTCCTCGCGCTCGGAGCGGTCGAACGCGGGCTGCTCCGCTTCCTCCTCCGACACTCTCCCGAGCGCGTCGACCTCGTCGTGACGGACCCGCTCGCCTTCTCCTTCGTCCGCGACCGTCTGCCGCGCGAGGACCTGCGCGCGCTCCTCGACCCGCGCGTCCACGTCGTCGCGGACGACCCGCGCCGGTTCCTTTCCCGCACGCGGGAGACCTGGGACCTGGTCCTCCTGCTGGGCCCCGACCCCGTCACGCTCGGCCGCGCGCGGCTCCTCACCGAGGAGAGCTTCCGCACCGTCTCGGCGCGCCTCGCGCCCCGGGGCGCCCTCGTCGTCTCGCTCCGGACCGCCTCGGCGGCGATGACCGGCGCGACCGCGGCCCTCGGCGGCTCGGTCTTCGGCGCCCTTCGCGCCGCGTTCCCCGTCGTCCGCGCGACGCCCGGCCCCGACACGCTCGTCGTCGCGGGCTTCGATGGATCCGCCGTCACGCTCGATCCGGCCGTCGTCGCGGCGCGTTTCCGCGACCGACGGATCGCCTCGGACGCGTTCGTCCCTGAGCTCTTTCCGCTCTTCCTCGAGCCGGGCAACGTCGCGCGCGTCGAGGCTGCGCTCGCCGAAGCGTCCCAACGCGTCCCGCCGAGCCGCGACGACCGTCCCGTCTCGCTCCTCTACGCCCTGGCGCGCCGACAGCGGGAGACGGCGAGCCTCGCAGGACGCGCGTTCGGCGCCCTCGGGCGGCTCCCGGCGCCCCTCCTGGTGGCGCTCGTTCTCCTTCCCTCCGCCGCGTTCGCCGTGCGCGCCCTCGTTGCACCCGCGCCCCTGCGCCGCGCCGCCCTCCACGCCGCCACCGCAACCGGGGCCAGCGGCATGGCCCTCTCGTTCCTCCTTCTCCTCTCGTACCAGACGCGGGAGGGGGCTCTCTACGGCGCGCTCGGCGCCCTGACGGCCGCGTTCATGCTCGGCCTCGCCGCCGGGGCGGCCGGGTCGCATCGCATCGCTTCCTCCCGGACGCCCTCGCCGCGCGCGGCCCTCCTCGTCGTCCTCCTCGCCACGGCGACCGCCTTCGCCGCAATGGCCTTTCTCCTCCCCGCGCTCGCGAGCCTCTCGGCGTTCCCGCCCGCCGTCTCGCTCGGAGCCCACGCCGGCCTTCTCCTCCTGGCGGGGATCGCCACCGGCTCGCTCTTTCCCGTTGCCGCGCGCGTCCTCCTCGATTCGGGCGAGAGCGCCGGTACCTCGGCCGCGCACTTCGAGGCCGCCGACCACCTCGGCGCCGCGTTCGCCGCGCTCCTGGCCGGAGTCGTCCTGGTCCCGGCGCTCGGCATGAGGAGCACCGGCCTCCTCGCCGCCGCCCTCGTCTTCCTCGCCGCGGCCGCCGCCGCGCGGGCCCGCTGACCGCTCAGCTCCAGACGCCAGGGATCGCGCGGCCGCAGTCGGGGCACGCGCCCTTCGCCAGGCGGTTCTCGACCGTCGCCATCCCGACGCGCCGAATGAGCCGCGCCTTGCATCCCGGGCAGTACGTCGATTCGCCCGGGTGCCCCGGGACGTTGCCGACGTAGGCGAACGCGAGTCCCTCGGCGAGCGCGACGTCCCGCGCCCTCTCGAGAGTGGCGACCGGCGTCGGCGGGAGGTTCGTCAGGCGGTACGTCGGGTGGAAGCGCGTGAAGTGAACGGGCGTTTCGGGACCGACCTCGTCCCGGACGAAGCGGACGAGCCCCCGGAGCTCGGCCTCGGAGTCGTTCAGGCCCGGGATGAGGAGGACGACGATCTCCGTCCAGACCTTCATCTTCGCGAGGCGCCGGAGCGTATCCCGGACGGCCCGCAGGTCTCCGCTGCACTGCTCGCGGTAAGTCCGCTCCGAGAAGCACTTCAGGTCGACCTTGTAGGCCGCCAGGACCGCGCAGAGGTCGCGGAGCGGCTCTTCGCGGATCGCGCCGTTCGAGACGACGACCGTCCGCACCCCCTTCTTCCGCGAAGCGACCGCGACGTCGAGGGCGTATTCGGCGAAGACGGTCGGCTCGTTGTAGGTGCAGGCGACGACGGGGGCGCCCTTCCGCACCGCGAGGGTGGCGACCTCGTCCGGCGTCAGGGTCGAGGCCGGCAACTCCTCCGGCCGCGCCTGGGAGATCTCCCAGTTCTGGCACCAGCGGCAGTGGAAGTTGCAGCCGGCCGTCCCGAGAGAAAGGGCCGACGCGCCCGGGAGGACGTGGAAGAACGGCTTCTTCTCGATCGGGTCGAGCGCGAGCGCCGACGGGCGCGAGTGGACGAGCGTCTTCAGCGAACCGCCCCGGTTCTCGCGGACTCCGCAGTGCCCGCGCGCCCCCTCGGAGATCCGGCAGCCGCGAAAACAGAGGCCGCACGCGACCCGCGACTGGGTGAGGCTCGTCCACCACCGGGCGGGATGCGCCGCGCCTCCGGACTCGCCCGGGTGCGTCGAGAGCCCGGCAGACGGCGCCGGGTCCTGGGGCCACGGTATACCTGCACGGGCGAGCCCCTCCGCCGCCGCGCACGCCGCGCCGAGGGCCGAGACGAGGAGCTCGCGACGCGTCTTCACTTCGTCAGGTCCTCACCGGGGGCGTGGCCGCCATCGTCAATGCTGCCGCTCCTCGTGGAAGACCTGCCCCGTGAAGACGGAGAATCTCGCGCCGGTCCGCCACTCCCCGCGCCCGAGCCCCGCCTTCGACGCGAGGTGGTCGAGCGTCTCCTCGAGCGTCCACTTCTGCTCGACGGCGACCTGCGGGAGGAAGAGGGCGCGCCGCCCCCCCTTCTCCAGGACGATTCCGTGCGTCCCGATCCGGATGTCCTTCCACGTGGCCGTCGGGACGATCGGGGAGAGGACCGTCACCTCGACGGAGAGCCTCGGCAGCTCCGACGCCTCCACCTCGGGGAAGCGCGGATCGTCGAGCGCGGCGTCCAGGGCCGACTTCACGACCGCGAGCACGAGAGGGTAGGTCGGCACGACCTGCCCGACGCAGCCGCGCAGCTCGCCGAGCCGCGCGATCTCCAGCGGGTCCGTCTTCTTGAGCGTCACGAAGACGGCCTGCAGGCGCGAAGCCTCGGGGGAGTCGTCGAGGTCGCCCAGGGCCGCGTCGAGGCGCGTGGTGTCGCGCGCGAGGTCCGCTTCGAGCGCGCCCCGCGCCGCGCGCACGAGCGTCCGTCCGAGAGCCTCCGGAAGCGGCGGGGCGGTAGCGTCGACCGGCGTCATCGCGGGAGGGGCGGTCAGCGCCGGGCCTCCCGCGCCCCCCTCTCTCGTGTAGGCGAGGGCCGCGTAGTCGACCGAGCTGTCGTCGCGCGAACCGGGAATCTCGCCCGACGCCCAGTGCGCCAGGAGCGTTCCCCTGGCCTTCGGCGCGATCCTCGCGAGGAGCTCCAGCATCGTACCGAGCCCGGCCCGTCCACAGATGGTCGCGTCCTTCTCCCTCACGAAGTCGCGGAAACCGTCGGTGTCGACCCGGCAGAGGAGGTCGATCGCCGCCGCGTCGAGCGCGCGGATCTTCGCCCGCGCCGCCGACGTCGGCCCGAAGGGCGAGTACTCGAACCGCGGGCCGTAGTGCGTGAAGTCGGACGAGAAGACGAAGAGGGTCTTCCCGTCGTCGAGCATCGCCAGGCGCAGGGCGAAGGCCTCCTGGGCGGCGGCGTCGACCCGCCCGACGAGGACCGGGACGAGGGAGAAACGCCCGAGGACCGCCTGCAGGAACGGCAGCTCGATCTCGATGGCGTGCTCCGGACCGGTCACCCCCTGGACGACGCGCGCGAGCCCTGGCGCTTTCAGCGTCTCGACGGCCTCCCGGGCGAGCGGGACCTCCCCGAGCGGCGTCCGGTACGCCGGCGCGTCGTCGAGGGCGTAGCCGTCGAAGGAGCCGTGGTGCGACGGCGCCACGACGACGACCCGCGCGAACTCTCCGCGCGCGAGGAGACGGTAGGCGGTCGCGGCGACGACCCCCGACCAGGCCCACCCGGCGTGCGGAACGACGAGGGCAAACGGCCGACCGGCCGGTGCCGGCGCTGCCGCCGCCTGGCGCAGGAGATCTCGCGCCGTGGCGAGGAGGATCGCCGGCGACTCGGGATACCAGCTCCCCGCCAGCGCAGGCGGCCGGGCCGTCTCTCCCGCTGCCGCCGCGCCGCACGCCCCTCCCGGGAGGCCCGTCACGGACAGGCCTCCGAGCAGGAACGCCAGCGCCCAGGGACGCCCACGGCGAATCACCCTTTCCTCGTTCCGCCCTCTCTCCGAGGGCCACCCGTCATTCTAGGTCCGCACGGGCCCGGCGGGGTCAGGGCGCCAGGAGCCCCACCCCTTCTTTCGCCGCCTTCTCCCGGAAGGCGTCCACGTCCTTCGCCCAGAACCCGTCGAGGTCGGCGAGGAGCTTCGTCAGTCGGGCTTCGGCCTGACGGAGCCGTTCGAGGTGCGTCGGGCTGGGCGGCGCCCACGAGGAGGCCACGTTCGCCGCGGCCGCCTGGAGCTCCTGCGCCACGCGGTTGCGCGCCGCTATTCCCGCATC
>CAVOJA010000005.1:0-25016 GCA_963696015.1 uncultured Holophagales bacterium | reverse complement strand
GGCCTCGTCTGGGCCCTGTGGCACCTGCCGCTCATCGTCAGCGGTCAGTACGCCGCCGGGCCGAACCGCGTCCTCTCGGCGGCGGTTTTCGTCGCCACGGTCGTCGGGATCGGCTTCACGATGGCCTTTCTCCGCCTCTCGACCGGGAGCGTCTGGCCGGCGATCGTCCTCCACGGGGTCTGGAATGCCGTGATCCAGGGAGCATTCGACGTTTCCACGAAAGAGCGGTCGATCTGGGTGGGCGAGGCGGGGATCCTCGTCGCGGCGGCGAGCCTCGCGATCGCGTGGGCGCTCGTGAGGAAGGGCTTCGCCGCGCGCCGGGCGCCGGGCGAAGAGCCCTTCGCGACCGTCCCGGGTCTCGCCGGCTGACCGAGCCGGCTCGGAGGGGGTGCGGGGGGACCGGCCGCCGGCTCGCAGGGTCGTGGTCCCCCCCACCGTCATTTCAGATGACGCCGAACTCTCTCCCTACTGCGACGAATGCGTCGACGGCCTCGTCGAGGTCGGCGGTGGAGTGGACGGCCGAGATCTGGCAGCGCAGGCGCGCATGCCCCTGGGGGACGACGGGATAGCCGAAGCCCGAGACGTAGACCCCCTTTTCGAACAGGGCCGCCGACATTGCGAGGGCCTTCGCGGTGTCGCCGACGATGACCGGGACGATCGGGTGGACTCCCTTCGGGATGTTGAAGCCCGCGTCGGTCATCTTCGTCCGGTAGTACGCCGCGTTCGCGCGGACCCGCTGCACCGGGGTGGGGTCCTCCATCAGCATCCGGAACGCCTCGAGGGAAGACGCCGTGACGGCGGGGGGCAGGGCGTTCGAGAAGAGAGTCGTTCGCGAGCGCTGCCGGAGGAACTCGACGAGCGGCGCCGGGCCGGTCGTGAAGCCGCCTGCGGCCGAGCCCATCGCCTTGCCGAGCGTCGAGGTGAAGACGGCGACCTTTCCGTGAACGCCGGTCTCCTCCGCCGAGCCGCGGCCCGTCGCGCCGAGGACGCCGGTGGCGTGCGAGTCGTCGACGACGAGGAGCGCGTCGTGCCTGGCGCAGAGGTCGACGAGCTCGGGGATCGGCCCGATCTCGCCCTCCATCGAGAAGACGCCGTCGGTCATGTAGAGGCGCCGGCGCTGCACCTGCGACTCGACGAGCGCCTTCTCGGAAGCGGCCAGGTCGCCGTGCGGCAGGACGAAGCGCTTCGCCTTGCAGAGGCGGATGCCGTCGATGATGGAGGCGTGGTTGAGGCCGTCCGTGAGGACGGCGTCCTCCTCGCCGAGGAGCGGCTGGAAGAGCCCTTCGTTGGCGTTCCAGCAGGACATGTAGAGGATGGTGTCCTCGGTGCCGAAGAAGGCGGAGATCGTCCGCTCGAGCTCCTTGTGGAGCTCCTGCGTCCCGCAGATGAAGCGGACGGAGCCGAGGCCGTTGCCCCAGCGCTCGAGGGCCCTGCGAGCGGCCTCGACGACGCGCGGGTGGTTGGCGAAGCCGAGGTAGTTGTTGGAGGTCAGCATCAGGACCTCGCGGCCGTCGACGCGGACGCGGGCTCCCGTGGGCCCTTCGAGGACGCGCTCCTTCTTGAAGGTGCGGGCCTCCTTGAGGGCCTCGATCTCGGTGCGGCAGTAGTCGATGAGGGCGGTGCTCATGACCGGCCAGAATACCAGCGCCCCGCGGGTGCGGGGCGCTGGGAATTCGGCGGAGGGCGGGCTGAAAGCCTACTTCTTTCCCTTCTTCGGAGCCGGCTTCTTCGGGGCCGGCCTGGCCACCTTCTTCTTCGGGGCCGGGGCCTTTGGGGCGGGCTTCCTGGGCGCCGGCCTGGCCGCTGGCTTCGAAGCCTGCTTCCTCGAGGCGGCCCTGGCCGGGGCCGGTCGGGCCGGGGCGGGCGGCTTGGAGGGAGGGACTTTCCCCCTGTCCTTGGCTCGCAGGAGGGCAATCTTCTCTTTGACCTTCTCCTCCACTTCCGACATCGGGACGTATTCGTCGTCGGGGTGGAGGTCGGACGCCTGGAAGACGATGATTCGGTACCCGTCCGGGTCGAGGATCTCCGCCGATCGGCCGGTGAACTCCTCCAGCGGCCCCCGGGTGACCGTCACTCCCCGCTCCTTCAGGGCCGTCAGGCAGGCCTCGAGGTCGGCGGTGGAGAGGGTCAGTGCCACCTGGTTGCGGGCCGGCACCTCGCCGGGACGGAGCGGTGTCAGCTTCACGAGGACGGGCCCCAGGCCGAATTCGACCCAGTCTTTCTCGAACCCCCCGATCTCGGGCAGGCCGAGCGTTTCCCCGTAGTAGCGGCGAGACCGCGAAAAGTCGCTGGCGGCGACGTGAACCCGCCGCAAGGCCACGAACATCTCAACCTCCCGAGCAGTGCACCAGCGGCCAGGCCGTGGCCGAATCGCCGCCGGTCCCTCAGACGTTTCCCGGGGAGTATTCCCCTGCCGAAGCTCTTTACCAGAAAGTGATTGACTTTTCAACAATTATCGTGATTACACCCTGCATCAAGGGGGTCGACCCAGACGCTGCCGTCGGGGCCCCACTCCTTCTTCCAGACCGGCACCCGGGCCTTGATCTCCTCGATTCCGGCCCGACAGGCGGCGAACGCCTCCTCCCGGTGAGGGGCCGAGGCGGCGACGACGACGGCGACCTCGCCGACCGTCAGCCGCCCGATCCGGTGCCTCATGACGATCCGGACGGCGGGGAAACGGGTCGCCAGGTCGGCCTCGATCCGTTCCATCTCCTTCTCCGCCATCGGTTCGTAGGCCTCGTACTCCATCGCCTCGACGGTCCGCCCGTCCGCGTTGTCGCGCACCACGCCGACGAAGAGCGTCAGTCCGCCGTCGCCGTCCCGCCGGGCCTCGGACAGGAGGACAGCCGGGTCGAGGGGGGACCGGGTGACGCGGGACACGCTCAGCCCCCCGCCACGGGTGGCAGGAAGGCCACCGTGTCGCCGGGGCGGACGGCATCGACGTCCCGGGCGAACTTCTCGTTCACGGCAACGAGGATCCGCTTCCCGAGCCGGGTCGCGGAGGGGCAGGAGGCGAGGAACGCCTCGCGCAGGACCCCGACCGTCGTCTCGCCGGGGCGGCTCTCGGGCACGTCTACGGTGCTCGTTCCGCCGAGCTCGTCCCGGAGGGACGCGAAAAGGAGGATCTCGACCCGCATGAACGGGGATCTTACAGTCGCCCGGCCGCTAGAATGCCGGGCGCACCAGGAGGGAACAGTGACGCAGACGCCGGGGTGGCTCAGCGGAAAGAAAGCCCTCGTGACGGGGGCCTCGCGTGGCATCGGGCGGGCCATCGCCCTGCGCCTCGCGGCCGAGGGGGCCGTCGTGGCCCTCGGGGTGAGGACGGCGGAAGACGGCGACCCGCTCGTCGCCGAGATCGCCGCGGCGGGCGGGACGGCCGTGGCGGTTCTGCTCGACGTGACCGACGCGGCCTCGGTGGCGACCGGCGTCGAACGGGCCGCGCGGCCCGAGCGGCGCCTCGACATCGTCGTCAACAACGCCGGGCTGACCGGCCAGACCCCTCTCGACGGGGACGAGCGGTCGGACCGGGCCTTCGAGCGGATCTTCGACGTGAACGTCACCGGCACCTGGCGGGTCCTGCGCGCCGCCCTCCCGTTCCTGGCGGAGGGGGGGAGGGTGATCAACTTTTCGTCCGTGTCGGGGCGTTTCGGCGTCCCGGGGCAGTCGGGTTACTGCGGGGCCAAGCACGCGGTCATCGGCGTGACGCGGGCGCTCGCCCTCGAGCTCGCCCCGAGGAAGATCACGGTCAACGCGGTCTGCCCCGGCTGGGTCGACACCGAGATGGGGCGGTATGGCATCCGAGGCTACGGAAAGGCGATGGGCCTCACGGAGGAGGAAGCCTTCGCCGCTGCGGGGAAGATGGCCCCCCTCGGACGAGTTCTCGTCCCGGAAGAAGTCGCCGGCCTCGTCGCGTGGCTCACCATGGACGACGCGCGCAACGTCACGGGCCAGTCGATCGTCATCGACGGCGGGCAGGTGATGCCCTGAAGAAGACGAAGGCGGTCTTCCTCGACGCGGGGAACACGCTCCTCTCGGCAGACCCGCCCGTCGAAAGCGTCTACGGGGGAACGTTCCGCCGGTGGGGCGTCGCCGCCGCGGACGAGGCCGTCCTCTCGGCCCTGCGCGGGACGTGGGGCGTCGTCGCGGCGCGGCAGGCGCAGGGCGAGGAGCGCTGGGGACGGGAAGACGGCGAGCGCGGCTTCTGGAGGAGCTTCGTCCAGGAGGTCTTCCGCCGGGTCGGCGGAGGGGACCTGCCGGAGGGGCTCCTCGACGAGCTGGTCCTCCACTTCCACCGGCAGGAGAGCTGGAGCCTCTACCCGGAGGTCTTCGAGGTCCTCGGGGCCCTCCGCGAGAAGGGCCTGAAGCTCGTCGTCGTCAGCAACTGGGACTCCACCCTCCCCGCCCTCCTCGACCGCCTCGACCTGACGCGCCACTTCGACGGCGTCGTCGTTTCGGCCCTCGTCGGCTCCTCCAAGCCCGCGCGCGAGATCTTCGACACCGCCCTCGCCCTCGCCGGGGTCGCCGCCCACGAGGCGCTTCACGTCGGCGACTCTCCCTCCGAGGACTACGCGGGGGCGAGGAACGCCGGCCTCTCGGCCCTCCTCCTGGACCGCGCGGGCCTCGCCCACGACGGTTTCGAGAGCATCCGGTCGCTTGAGGAGATCCTGCCCCGGGTCTGCCCCAGAGCCCACGCCGAACGCCCGTCATGAGGAGCCGTCCATGAGCCTCTTCCGAACCAAGCCGATCGACCAGCTCGTCGCCGAGGGAAGTGACGACGGGACCGGGCTCAAGCGCGAGCTGACGGCCGGGGACCTGATGGCCCTCGGGATCGGCGCGATCATCGGCGCCGGGATCTTCGCGACGCTCGGGACGGCGTCGTCGGGCGGCGGCACCCTGCCTCCCGCGGGCCCTGGCGTCGTCGTCTCGATCCTCCTGACGGCGCTCGCCTGCGGCTTCTGCGGCCTCTGCTACGCCGAGTTCGCGAGCCTCGTCCCGGTCGCCGGGTCGGCCTATACCTACAGCTACGCCACGCTCGGCGAGCTCGTCGCGTGGATCATCGGGTGGGACCTGATCCTCGAGTACGCCGTCGGGAACATCGCCGTGGCCATCTCGTGGGCGGCCTACTTCCGCCAGCTCCTCCTCGGGTTCGGCTTCGAGTTCCCCGCCTTCCTCGCCACCGACTACCGCTCGACGCTCCTGGCGGCGAAGGCGGTGGCGGGCGGGGGCGTCGGGGCGCTGTCGCCCGAGCAGTCGGTTGCCTACCAGGCGCACCTGCACCACCCGGAGCTCTTCGGCGTCCCGATCGTCTTCAACCTCCTCGCGGCGCTCATCACGGCGGCCATCACCATCCTCCTCGTCCGCGGCATCAAGGAGTCGGCGCGGGTCAACGACTTCATCGTCGTCCTGAAGGTCGCGACGCTCCTCTTCTTCGTCGCCGTCGGCGCCTTCTTCGTCAAGCCGGCGAACTGGCATCCCTTCTTCCCGGGGGGCTTCTCCGGGGTCTGGATGGGCGCCTCGCTCATGTTCTTCGCCTACATCGGCTTCGACGCCATCTCGACGGCGGCCGAGGAGTGCAAGGACCCCGGGCGGGACATGCCGCGCGGCATCCTCGGATCGCTGGCCGTCTGCACGGTCCTGTACGTCGCGGCGGCCCTCGTCCTCTGCGGGATGATCCCGTATACGAAGCTCGTGGGCGTGGCCGACCCGCTCGCCGCGGCGCTGGCCTATGTGAAGCAGGACTGGGCGGCGGGGATCCTCGCCGCCGGCGCGGTCTTCTCGATGACGGCCGTCCTCCTCGTCTTCCAGCTCGGCCAGCCGCGCATCCTGATGGCGATGTCGAGGGACGGGCTCATCGGGCCCTGGTTCGGGAAGATCCATCCGAAGTACCGGACGCCCCACGTCGGGACGATCCTGACGGGCGTCTTCGTCGCGACGTTCTCGGCGGTCGCGAACATCGACGAGATCATCCAGCTGACGAATATCGGGACGCTCTTCGCGTTCGCCCTCGTCTGTATCGGGATTCTCGTCCTGCGCTACAGGGAGCCGAACCGGCCGCGGAATTTCCGGGTACCGTTCGTCCCGCTCGTCCCGCTTCTCGGCATCGCGATGTGCGTCGCGCTGATGGTCAAGCTCCCGGCCCTGACGTGGGAGCGCTTCGTCATCTGGCTCGTGGTGGGGCTGGGGATCTACTTCCTGTACGGAAAGAGCCGGAGCCGCCTGGCGAGGGCCTGACGCTCTGATGCGGGGGCCGCCTGGCGGCCCCCGCGTCCGGGACCGAACGGGGAAAAGGACCTACTTCGTGGCGGGGGCCGCGAGCTTCGAAGGAACGATCGCGGGGAGCTTCGGGAGAACTCTCTTTCTCGGGTTGCCGCTCCGGAGGAGCTTCTCCTGCGTCTCGGTTCCTGGCGGGACGATGACGTCGACGAGGGCCGGCGGGGCCGGGTCATCCTCGTCGGCACCGCCGAACGACGTCTCGGTTCGACCGGGAGCCGCCCGCATGATGAAGAGCGGCTCCATCGGCGCGTCCTTCTCCAGGCCCGCGAGCTTGACCAGGTCGTAGCGCCCCGTGACCGCGGCGCCGGAGGAGGCGACGACGTAGCCCCAGTCCGCCTTCGCGGGGCCGCCGAAGAACGTGTTCGGGACGAAGAAGCGGACGAGGCGCCCCCGGATCTCCACGACCGTCGGAAAGAAGACCGACTCGGCCACCTGCTTCCCGACCTCCTCCTTGATCACCTTCTTCTGCTCGACCGTCAGAAGCCCGGTTTCGGTCTGCGTCTCCTTTGCCTCGTTCCGCTCCGCTTCGGCGTAGATGCGCCTCAAGAGGAGTCCGGCCTGGTCCGGAAGCGGCGTCAGGCAGATCGCCTTCTCCCAGCCGCTGGCCGGGTCGACCTCGACGTTGCGGCCCGGGAGCATCCGCGTGTTGCCGGAGCCTGGCTTGCCGTCGACGTCGATGTAGACGTCGACGTTGAAGGTGTAGAAGCCGAGCTTGGCGACGTCGGTCAGCATCGTGCCGCCGTCGTCGATCGGGCGCCGCTCCGTCTTCTGTGGAGCGCGGGCGAAGGTGACCTCGAAGAAGGTCCCGTCGGGTGTGTTCCGGGCCGAGAAGGAGAGGATGTCGAGGTGCCCGGGGACGAGGTCGTTCTGAGACCTTACCGGGTAGCGGAGGTCCCCGGCTCCGTGGTCGTCCTTCTCGGGATCCGAAAGGACGAACAGCTTCTCTTCGGCGGAGAGCGCAGGTGCGGTCGCCGAGAGGAGGGCGACGAGCGCAGCGCCCGGAAGGAGGGCCCGACCGCAGCGGAACAGGGAAGGTGTCGTCATGCGGAGATCTTGCCGCAGATGGCCCTGGGGAGGAAACAAAAATGGCCCGGCGGCAGGAGCCGCCGGGCCCGTCGTGAGTCCCTTCGGGGACGGTGAGCTAGAAGAGGATCTTGATGTAGGCCTTCAGGCGCTGCTGGTCGAAGTCCCTCTTCTCGAGGGTGTTCCAGCCGCCGTAGCGGTTGAAGAAGCCGAGGGAATTGAGCGGGACGTGGACGTTGTTGGCCGTGTCCTGGCTCGCCCTGGTGGCGACGTAGCCGGTGCCGTAGTCGGGGTCGAAGGTGCCGAAGTTGTACTCGTATGTGAGGCCGCACTCGGAGAGGCCGCCGAGCGTGTAGCGGAACTTCGCGATGATCTGGTTCTTCTGGTGCGTACCCGAGGCCATCTCCATCATGTTGTAGGCCTGGAACGCGGTGTTTCCGTCCTGTAGGTCGGCGTTGTAGTAGTTGTACTCGAGCGAGCCGTACAGGTCGCGCGTCCACTGGTAGCCCGCGCCGAGCTGGGCCATGAAGTAGCTCAGGTCACGGTCGTCGTCGGCGAGGTTGTCGAACGGCTTCCACTGGTATCCCTGCTGGCCGTTCGCTCCGGCGATGACGCCGGGGTTGTTGAAGAAGTCGGCCGTCGAGTTGCCGGTGGAGTAGCTGTTCTTGACGTTCTTGCAGCCGAGGGTGCCGGACGTCGCGCAGTCGCCGGCCGCGTAGGGGAGGTAGCGGGCATCGTTCATGCGCTTGTCGGTCTCGTTGATGAACTTCAGCTTGCCGAAGAGGTCGATGCCCTTCCCGGCCTCGATGACGTACTTGCCCTTGATGAGCCCGATGTGCGTCTTCTTGTCCTGGAACGGGGCGTAGGCCGACCGGAAGCTCCCCATGCCGACCGACATGTCCGCGGCCGGGAAGGGCGTGTTCGTGATCGACTTGCTCGGGTCGCCCCACGCCTGCCAGTTCGTGTCGTAGGTGATGTAGGAGTACTCGCCTGCGAGCTCGAGCGCCCCCTTCTGGTAGGTCGGGGTGATCGTGAGGCCTTCCCAGCCGATGGCGGTCTCGGCCATCGGCTCGTCGAAGTCGGTGAACTCGTTGTCCACGCTGATCGTGGCGACCTGCTGGGCGTTCTTCTCCCAGCCGCCGTAGCCGATCCGGGAGGCGTTCCCGCCCCAGATTCCGTAGGTGGCGTTGCCGGGACCGGGAAGCGCCCAGGTGGCGTCGTGCCCTTCGGTGAGGAGGACGTCCGACTCGCGCCGCGCCGCCATGATCGAGGCGTACTCGGCGCCGATGTGGAAGGCCTCGACGTTGATCCCGAAGCCCGTGCCGCCGAGGTCGCTGAAGTCGAGGTTGACCTTCCCGGTCCAGTCGTCGTGCTTGCCCGCGGGGACCGTCCCGTACCCGTTCATCCCGAAGGAGGCCGGCGCGAGGTCGTTCGCCGACTCGTACGTCGAGTAGTAGAACGCGGCCTTCGCGTCGACGGTGGCCGACGGGTGGACCCCGACCTTGGCGCCGACGACGGTGTTGCGGAAGCGCATCCGGGTGTTCAGCCCGTTGTCGTAGTTGATGTCGGTCTGATCGATCTCGATGTCGTTCACCCACTGGAGCAGGCCGCCGACGTCCCAGGCCGAGCCGCCGGAGTACTTGAACTGTCCCACGTAGGCCCCGTCGGCCGCGTGGTAGTTGCCCGTCTTCCAGTCGGGGCCTTGCGACAGGCGATAGAGGGAGATCCGCGCCGCGTCCCACGTGAGCGATTTCCCGATCGCGGACCCTTGGAAAAGGAGCCCCTGGACGTTGTCGCGGTCGATGTACCGGATCCGGCCGACGACGAACGGGTCGAACATGCCCCAGTCGCTCGAGCCGATCGTCGCGGAGTCGAGCCACGAGTAGCCCGGGGTCAGGGTCACCGTCACGCCGCGGAGCTTCACGTACTGATTCGAACGCTCGTCGAACTCGCCGCAGTTGCCGGCAACGCAGGGCACTTTGGGGGGGTTGTCCCCGCCCCAGCCGCCGCCGTTCGTCCAGAAATTCTGGCTGAACCGGCTGTGGAGGCGAGCCTTCACCTCGACGGCCTTCGAGACCTTCGCGTTGAGAAGCAGCTCGATCTCGGTCCCCTGCCCGTTGTTGCCGTACCCCTCTCCCGGGATGGTCGTGAAGTTGTACATGGAGCCCTGGTCCCGTTGGTTGCCCCAGAGCCACTTCGTGTAGGTCGTTCCGCCGAGGGTGAAGGTCGGGCCCTGCTGCGCCAGGGCCGTACCGGAGGTGGCGACGGCGACGAGGAGCAGAACCAAGCCGATCGTTCTGATGGAACGCATACTTCTTTCCTCCCTTATCAAGATCGAACGGGTCATTCCGCGTCTACTTGCGGATCATCGTCAGGGTCGCCATCGTCTTCGACGTCCCATCGGCGTTGCACTCGTAGGCGAGCATCTTCTTCTGGTCCTCGATCTCGCTCTTGTCGCCGGTCCCCTTGCCGGCCAGGACGTCGATGGCGTGCGGGTCGCAGTCGCCGTCGTTGCCGCCGCCGAAGCGGTGCTGCCCCTCGAACTCGTTCACCTTGCGGGTCAGGAGGTCGGCCTTGTCGGGATAGCCCTCGTTCGACTGCATGACGACCTGGTAGCCCCACTTCGCCGGGTCGCCCGCTCCGAGGTCCCTGAGGGCGACGGAGCCGCTGATCGTCCGGCCGGCGCCGCGGGTCCTCGTCGGGATGACGACCGCGCCCTTGGCCCAGCCGGCCTTCGTCTCCGCCTCACTGGCCACGCGGTTCTGCGGCTGGGGCGAGAGGATGACGCACTTGTCCCACGCGTCGGCCGGAGCGAAGGCGACGTTGAGGCCGGGGAGGCTCTTCGTGAAGCCGCTCCCTTCCTTGTTGTCGGTGTCGATGAAGATGAAGACCATCTGCGTCGCGAAGCCGCCGCCCATGCCCCACGGGTCCTCGAGCTTGGTGCCGACGGAAACGGAGAAGTCGGCCTTGTCGCCGGAGACCTTCATCTTGAGCTCGGTGAGGTCGAACGAGCCGGGCGTGTAGACCTTGTCCGTCGGGTAGACGTAAGCGCCGGGGCCCTTGTCGTCGCCCGACGGGTCCTTGAAGGAGACCTTCTGCGCCAGCGCGGTGCCGGCGACCAGGGCGATCGCGAGGAAGAGGACGGAGTAGCGGAAACAGCTCTTCATTTCTTGCCTCCTTTTCGTTGAGATTCAGCCTTTGACGCTCCCGGCCGTCAGGCCGGAGACGAGGTACTTCTGGAGGTAGAGGAACAGGGCGACGACGGGGATGGAGACGATGACGGCCCCGGCGGCGAAGAAGCCCCACTGCTGGGAGAAGCCGCCGACGAAGAAGCGCAGGCCGACCGGGGCCGTGTACATGCTCTCCTTGTCGATCAGCGTGGCCGCGAGGATGAACTCGTTCCAGCCCGTCATGAAGGAGAAGAGGGCGGTCACGGCGACGGCGGGCTTGGCGAGCGGCAGGACGATCCGCCAGAAGATCGTCGCCGGGGAGGCGCCGTCGATGAGGGCGGCCTCCTCGAGGTCCCGCGGGATCGTGTCGAAGTAGCCTTTCATCATCCAGACGCAGAAGGGGATCGCCGTCGTCGAGTATGCCAGGACGAGGCCGGTCCGCGTGCTCCCGAGGTTCAGCCACTTCACGAGGATGATGTAGAGGGGGATGAGCATGAGCGTCCCGGGAAACATCTGGGAGATGAGGAACGACATCATCCCCGTCTGGCGCCCCGGGAAGCGGAAGCGGGAGAAGGCGTAGGCCGCCGTGCACGCGAGGAAGACGCCGAGGATCGTCGTGGCGATGGAGACGATGGCGCTGTTGAGGATCCACGTCGAGAACGGCTGATCCGCGAAAACCGCAGTGAAGTTCGAGAGGGAGATGTCCGCGGGCCACGGAATCACGGCGCGGAGCCGGTCCCAGAACGTCGGGTTGGACGGCACGTCGGCGATGGCGAGGCTCTGCTTGCCCGAGAAGGCGATCGACAGGACCCAGAGGACCGGGTAGAGCGCGTAGAGGGTCGCGACGACGAGGAGGACGTGCATCGGGAAGTGCGGCGGCTCGTCGGCGCCGGCCCGGCTGCGGGAGCTGAAGAGGCTCATCTAGATCGCCTCGCTCGCCGGGGGGCTGCCTCGCCGGGGGGCTGAGCTTCGCGCGCCCCCCGGACCCTCACCGCAATCCGCCGACCCGTCGTGCAGGCGACTTCCTGTCGCACGCCCCCCCGGACCCCCCACCCTTGAACAGAGGGTGCGGTTCATATGGCCTCCGTCGCCTTGGTCATGCGGTTCTGGAAGACGCCGTAGATCAGCAGGATCCCGAAGATGACGGTCGAATACGCCGCGGCGTAGCCGTACTGGTACTTCTGGAACGCGTACTTGTACGACTGCGTGATGAGGATCTCGGTCGATCCGGCGGGCTGGCCCGCGGTGACGAGGAAGATGATGTTGAACATGTTGAACGTCCAGACGACCGAGAGGATGACCGCCGGGACGAGCGCGGGCTTCAGCGACGGGAGCGTGATCGCGCGGAACTGCTGCCAGCGCGTCGCCCCGTCGACGCGCGCCGCCTCGTAGAGGTCGGAGGGGATCGACTGGAGGGCGCCGAGGGAGATGACCATCATGAACGGGAAGCTGAGCCACCCGTTCGTCGCCCAGGCCGTGAAGAACGATGTGGCCGGCGTCTCGAACCACGAGACCGGCTCCATCCCGAACATCTGGACGACCTGGTTCACGACGCCGAACTGCTGGTGGAACATCCCCTGCCAGATGAGGGCCGTGATGTAGTTCGGCATGGCCCAGGGGAGGATCAGGAGGACGCGGTAGGCCGGCTTCAGCGCGAGGCCCTTCGTGTTCAGGACGAGCGCGAGGATGAGCCCGACCACGACGCCGTACGTCACGTTCGTGACCGTCCAGGCGACCGTGATCCAGAGCGTCCAGTAGAAGTTCTGGTAGTTGAAGACGAGGCCGCCGTCGGCGGCCGTCTGGGCGACCTTGAAGTCCGTCAGGATCGAGACGTAGTTCTTGAAGCCGACCCAGATCTCGGTGAGGGGCGCGTTGGAGTTGTAGATCGTCTGGTCCGTGAACGAGAGGACGATGCCGTAGACGAAGGGGAAGAAGACGAGGAGGACCATCCCGACCATCGCCGGCAGGACGTAGGCATAGGCGACGCGGTGGGTCTTCAGCGTCCCGAGGAGCGCAGCGAGGGCGCCGAGGCCGATGAACCCGACGACGACGAGCGCGAGCGCCCCGAGGAGGAGGGTCGTCCGCCTCACGGTCGCCTTCGCCGACCCGAGCGCGGCGGCGACCTTCGCCTCGTCGACGTGCCCCGCGCCGTCGGAGAAGCCGAGCGGCCGGCGGAAGGCGTCGGAGTCCCACGAGGCGGGGTCGAGGAGAGCGGGGGCGGCCGCGGGGGCGGCGTCGGGGGCGGTCTCGGGGGCCTGAGCCTCCTGAGCGGGGGAGGCCGCGAGCGAGTCGAGGAGCTCCTGAGCCCGCGCGGCGGAGGTCTTCACCTGCCCGGCGACGTCGGCCTCGAGGGCCGTTCGCGCCCGGGAGAGCTTCGCCCACGACTGCGCCCCGTATCCCCAAGCGGTCCCGGCGAGGAGGAGCGCGGCGAGGAGGCCGAGCGGCACCCTCCGTTCGCCGACGAAAAGGGCCAGGATTGCGAAGAGGACCACGGGGGCCGCGACGTAGGAGAGCGTCGTCAGGAGGGAGGGGCGCGGCGCCGGGGGGGGAGGGACGCGCCGCGTCTCGACCATCCCGACGACCTCGCCGTCCTTCTCGATCGGCGCGGCGAGCGACAGGGAGCCGTCGGGGAGCCTCTCCTTCTCGACCTCGTCCTTTCTCCCGCCGCCCTCCTGGCGGTTCGTCTCGACGGACGCGCGGAGGCGCTGTCCCCGGTCGTAGAGGTCCTTCTCCTCGCGCTTCAGGCGCCGTGGGGCGGCGTTCTCGCCGGTGTCGGCAGGGTCGGTCGAGGCCTCGAGGGAGATCCCGTCGAAGAGGACGACGCGCGTCGAGGCGACCTGCGGCTGCAGCTTCGCGAACTCGGCGACGACGGCCCGGACCGCCTCACCGCTGCCCGCCCTGGCGACGACGTCGGTCAGGGAGCGGAGAGAGATGACGGCGCGGCGGTCCTCGCCGAAGCGGGCCGTCTCGCCGAGCGAGGTGGTCAGGAGCCTGTGGCCGACCGCGGCGACGAGGATCGTGCCGACGAGGAGTCCGGCCCCGAACCGGAGCCGGTGAGAGGGCCCCTTCCCGCTCCCGTCCGGCCGTTCGCTCACGTTACTTCTTCCTCAAGGCCGCGACGTCCTTCAGCACGGCGTTCTGCGCCTGGTCCATCGCCGCCTTCGGCGCCGCCGACTTCTTCACGATCGTATTCATCGCCGTCGTCGCCGGCGACCAGACCATCGTCATCTCCGGGAGGTTCGGCATCGGGACGGCGACCTCGACTTGCTTGCGGAAGGCGGAGAGGATCGCATCGCCCGAGACGGCCGGGTCCGAGTAGACCGCCTTGTTGGCGGGGGTCTGGCGACCCTCGACGGCCATCACCTTCGCCTGCGGCGTGTCGGTGAGGTACTTCGCGAAGGCGTAGGCGGCGTCCTTGTTCGTGGAGGGAGCGGCCACGTAGACGCCTTCGACGGTCATCCAGGGGCGCATCGGCTTGCCCCCCGCCTCGTCGATCGTCGGGAGGGGCGCGAGGCCGAAGTCGACGTCCTTGGCGATCTCGCCGAGGAACCAGGGGCCGGAGAAGACCATCGCCGCCTTGCCGCCGTTGAAGAGCGACGTGATGAGCGCCGTCGACGGCTCGGCGGGGAGGATCCCGTCCACCGTGAACCACCTCATCAGGAGCTCGAGCGCCTTCACGTTCTGCGGGTTGTTGAGGACCGGCTTCGGGCCAGGGTCGAAGGCCCGCCCGCCGAACGCGTTCTGGAGCGCCGCGTGGTAGTAGTAGTCGGAGTAGGAGTAGGCGAGGCCGAAGCGGCCCGACTTCGCGTCGGTGAGCTTCTTCGCCATCGCGACGAGCTCCTTGGACGTCTTCGGGGGCGTCGGGAGGAGCTTCTTGTTGTAGATGAGCGTGATGACCTTGTAGTTCAGCGGCAGGCCGTAGACGGTGCCGCGGTAGGTCATCGCCTCCATCGTCGTCGGGATGTAGCGATCCGTCGTCGCCTTGTCGAGGAAGAAGTCGATCGGCTCGACGGTCTTGCCCGCTTCGATCCAGCCGCCGAGACGGTCCTGGGCGTAAATGAAGATGTCGGGGCCCTTGCCGCGCGGGACGGCGGCGGTGATCTTGTCGGCGAAGGCGTCGTAGGGGACGGCGAGCGTCGTCACCTTGACGCCTTTGGCCGCGTTCGCGGCGTTGTAGGAGGCGACGACCTTCTCGAGGGCGGCCTTCTCCTCGGCGCGGTAGGCGTGCCAGACGACGACTTCCTTCTGGGCGAGAGCCGGCGCCGCCAGGGCGGCGAAAAGGAGCGGGAGCGCGAGGCGGGAGATTCTCATCGCATTTGCCTCCGGTCGTTTCAGGCCGTCAGACGGCGTTCCGTCGCGGCGTCGAAGAGATGAAGGGCGTCGAGCTCCACCACGAACTCGAGCTTCTGGTCGATCGAGGGGGCGCGGTGCGGGTCGACCTTGGCCACGATCAGGTCGCCGCCCAGTCGTGCGTAGACGAGGACCTCGTGGCCGAGGGGCTCGGAGATCTCGACGGTGACGGGAATGCGCGCGTTCTCGCCGCGGACGGGGCGGGTCCCGTCGCTCAGGTTCTCGGCGCGGATGCCGACGACGACGCCCTTGCCGTCGTGCGCGGAGGAGATCCCCCGGAGCGACTGCGGAACGGGGAGCGAGAACGTCGCGGCCTTCAGCGTCGAACCGCCGTCGGCGATCGTCGCCTTGACGAAGTTCATCGGCGGCGTGCCGATGAACGCGGCGACGAAGAGGTTCGCGGGCTGCTCGTAGACCTCGAGCGGCGTCCCCACCTGCTGGAGCTTGCCGTCCTTCATGATGGCGATCCGGTGCCCCATCGTCATCGCCTCGACCTGGTCGTGCGTGACGTAGACCGTCGTCGTCTTCAGGCGGTTCTGGAGCTTGCTGATCTCGGCGCGCATCTGGACTCGGAGCTTGGCGTCGAGGTTCGAGAGGGGCTCGTCGAAGAGGAAGACAGCCGGCTTCCTCGTGATGGCGCGCCCGACGGCGACGCGCTGGCGCTGCCCGCCGGAGAGCTGCTTCGGCTTGCGGTCGAGGAGCTGCGTGATCCCGAGCATCTCCGCCGCCTCGTTCACGAGCCGGTTCATCTCGTCCTTGGGCGTCTTCCGGATCGTCAGGCCGAACTCGAGGTTCTCGCGGATCGTCATGTGCGGGTAGAGCGCGTAGCTCTGGAAGACCATGGCGATGTCGCGGTCCTTCGGGGCGATCTCGTTCACGACGCGGTCGCCGATCGCGATGGTGCCGTCGGAGATCTCCTCGAGCCCGGCGATCATCCGCAAGGCCGTCGACTTTCCGCAGCCCGACGGGCCGACGAGGACCATGAACTCGTGGTCGCGGATCTCGAGGTTCAGCCCCTCGATGACGGAGACGTCGCCGTAACGCTTGGCGATCTCCTCGAAGACGACTTGAGCCATGCAGGAGCCTCCTCGTTCAGACGCCGGGCGCCAGGATGGCGGCGCTCCGGG
Source organism: uncultured Holophagales bacterium (assembly GCA_963696015.1). Taxonomy (GTDB): domain Bacteria; phylum Acidobacteriota; class Thermoanaerobaculia; order UBA5066; family UBA5066; genus UBA5066. Next base: position 9,073 of record CAVOJA010000005.1, on the reverse strand, counting down.
GTGGCAGCTGGATCGAGACGAAACCTTCCGTGAAGGTGAAGGCGAGGCCTCCGAAGAGGTCCTTCGGGGCGGAGCCGTGCCACTCCGCGGGGGCCAGGAACGTGACGGTGACCGGCGTGGTGCCGCGGTTGACGGCAACGGCGACGGCGCTCTTCGACTCCGCGTCGCGGCGTAGGAAGGCGTATCCGTCCCCTTCGGTGACGAGCCCCTCGTGAGTCCCGCGCCGGAGCGCGGGGTGGGCCTTGCGGATCGAGACGAGCTTCACGTAGTCGGCCCGCAGGGCTTGGTTCCGGGGAACGCCCTTCCCGGGGAGGACGTCCTTCTCTCCCCACGGCATGTCGCTGCGGTTCTCGGGCCAGTCGCCCCCGGGACGGGCGACCTCCTCGCCGTAGTAGATCGTGGGGATCCCGGCCGTCGTCATCTGGAGGACCGCGGCGAGCCGGAAGAGCTCCACGTTCCCGCCGAGCTGGAAGAGGCCGCCGGGGACGTCGTGCGACGAGAGGAAGTGCGAGAGGAGGTGTCCGGGGCGGACCTTCTCGCGCGACTTCAGGTAGCGGTCGAAGGCGACCGCCCGGCCGCGCCCCTCGACGAAGGCGATGGCGTTGCCCTGAAAGGCGAAGTCGAAACCGGCGTCCATCTCGTCCCGCTCGAACCACGGATCGAGGACCTGCGGGTCGCCCCCCCAGACCTCGCCGAGGAGAAAGAAGCCCTTCCCGACTTCGTCACGAGTTCTCTTGCGGTGCTCGGTCCAGAAGTCGTGGGCGACGTGCTTGACGGTGTCGAGGCGGAAGCCGTCGACGCCGAGCCGTTTCGCCCAGGCGATCTGGGCATCGAGGAGGTACTTCGCGACCGCTGGGTCCTCGGTCCTGAAGTCGGGAAGGCCGGCGACGCACGACGTGATGTCGTCCGTGCCGCAGTCCCCCTTCTCGTTCGTCCGGAACCACGCCTTCGTCTTCGGGTCCTTCGTGTACTTCGACTCGTACCCCGCGTGGTTGTAGACGACGTCGAGAAGGACCCGGATGCCGCGTGCGTGGCAGGCGTCGACGAGGGCTTTGAAGTCGTTTTCATTTCCGAAGCGCGGGTCGAGGGAGAGGAAGTCGTCGGCCCAGTAGCCGTGGTAGGCCCAGTCGGGGAAGCCCGCCCCGGTGACGAAGCCGGGCGTGTTCCTCACGATCGGGGTGATCCAGAGTGCGTTGACGCCGAGGGAAGCGATCTCGTCGAGGTGTGCGGTCAGGCCGTTGGCGTCGCCCCCGTGGAAGTGCCCCTTTTTCGTGACGTCGACATCGACGTTGCTCGCCGCGTCTCCGTCGGCGAAGCGGTCGAGGACGACGAAGTAGAGGACGGCGTCTCGCCAGTCGTCGAGGAGCTTCGGGGCGGGAATGGCTGGGGCCGGAACGGCTGGGGCCGCGGCGGCCGCCGGTGAGGCGGGGGCTGTGGCCGGAGGAGCAGCAGGCGGTGCGGAGGTACAGGACGTCAGGGCGATGGCGAGAACGACTGTTCCTACGCCGAGAGAACGGAAGCCGAGCAGGTCAAGCTTGCGAATGGGTCTCTCCTGTTGAGGAACCGTCAGGGCATGACGAGGGAACTTTACAGGAAATTCGCTTCCCCGGACCCGCCAGTATCCCGCCTAGAATTCAATCAACCATGCGAGAAGTCCCGCAGCGCCGCGTCCACACCGTCATCCTCGGCGGAGGCCAGGGAAAGCGTCTCTACCCGCTCACCCGCGACCGGGCCAAGCCGGCCGTCCCGCTCGGCGGCAAGTTCCGGCTCATCGACGTGCCGCTGTCGAACGCGATCAACTCCGGCTTCCGCGACATCGCGGTCCTGACGCAGTTCAACTCGGCCTCCCTCAACAACCACATTTCCCTCACCTACCGGTTCGACAGCTTCGCCCAGGGTGGCGTCGAGGTCATCGCCGCTCAGCAGACCGAGGAAGGGGGGGAGTGGTTCGAAGGGACCGCGGACGCCGTGCGGAAGCACATGCGGAGGCTCAGGACCCGCGAGTACGACCACGTCCTCGTCCTCGCGGGGGACCACCTCTACCGGATGGACTACTGGGAGATGTTCGACACGCACATCCAGTCGAGCGCCGACATCACCGTCGGGGTCCTGCCGGTGCCGAAGGAGGATTGCGCGGGTTTCGGGGTCCTCCTGACGGCCGCGGACGGACAGATCCGCGCTTTTTGCGAGAAGCCGAGGACCGACGAGGAGCTCGCCCCGCTCGCCCCGTCCAAGGATCTGCGCGATCGCTGGGGTCTCCAGCCGGGCCAGTACCTCGCGAGCATGGGGGTCTACGTCTTCCGGATGGAGACGCTCCGCGAGGCGCTCGCCAACCCCGACAACATGGATTTCGGAAAGGACATCCTCCCGGGTCGCATCGGGTCGGACAAGGTCCAGGCCTTCCCGTTCCGGGGCTACTGGCGCGACATCGGGACGATCCGGAGTTTCTACGAGGCGAACATCGCCCTGACCGACGACGACCCGCCGTTTCACTTTTACCATCCCGACGCGCCGATCTACACGCGGCCTCGGGTCGCCCCCTCCTCGACGCTCATCGACGTCCGCTTCGACCACTGCCGCCTCGCCGACGGCGTGAGGATCTACGGGGCGGAGGTCGTCCGAAGCGTCATCGGCCTGAGAGCCCGGATCGAGAAGGGGTGCCGGATCGTCGAGTCGATCCTCATGGGGGCCGACGAGATCGAGGGAGAAGACAGCCGCGTCGCCGGTGTCGCCAGGGGGATCCCGTCGGTCGGGATCGGCGCGAACTGCGTCATCGAGCGGGCCATCGTCGACAAGAACGCCCGGATCGGCGCCGGGTGCATCCTCCGCGGCGACCCGAGCCGCCCCGACCAGGACGGGGACGGCTGGTGCATCCGCGACGGGATCGTCATCGTCCCGAAAAACGCCGTTCTCCCCGCAGGAACCGTCGTCTGACCGGGGAGGCCCGGGGGCTCCGGCCCCCGGGCCCGCCGGCTCTCCCCGTGGAGACACCCACGCCGCCCGTTTCGTTCGTCCTCGTCCTCCACGGCCACATCCCCGCCGTCCTCGGACACGGCGTCTGGCCGCACGGTGCCGACTGGCTCCATGAGGCGGCGGCCGAGACCTACCTTCCGTTCGTCGCGGCGGTCCGGGCACTCGACGCCGACGGCATCCCGTGGAGGGCGACGGTCGGCCTGACGCCGATCCTCTGCGAGCAGCTGCGCGATCCCCGCTTCCCTCGCGGGTTCCGGCGGTACGTCCGTCACCGTCTCGCCGCCGCCTCGCGCGACGCGCGCGAGTTCGCGCGGGACGGTCACCGGGCCGAGCTCCTCGCCAGGGCGTGGCGGGCGCACTACGAGGAGGCGCTCACCCTCTTCGAAGCCCTCGATGGCGACCTCGTTACTCCTTTCGCCCGGATGGCGGACGAAGGGAAGATCGAACCGATCGCCTGCGCGGCCACCCACGGCTTCCTTCCGCTCCTCCCGTCCGACGTGGCGGCGGAACGCCAGCTCGACATCGGCCTCGCGGCGCACCGGCGCCATTTCGGGCGAAGCGCGCGCGGCTTCTGGATGCCCGAGTGCGCCACCCGGCCCGCGGGAACCCTCGTGACGCCCGGTTTCGGCAGGCGCGTCGCGCGGCGCGACGTCCTCTCCCTCCTCGCCGAACGCGGCGTGCGATTCACGTTCGTCGAGACGCACCTCGTCGCCGGGCGGGCCGGCCGGCCCGCGTACGGCGGGAGCGGAGGCGTCCGCTGGAACGCGGGAGAAGCGACGCCGACCGGGCGAACACCGTACGCGGTTCACCGTGTCGAGACGGAGGCGGCGAGCGTCGCCGTCCTGGCGCGCGATCCGCGCAGCTCGGAGCAGGTCTGGTCGGGCGAGGTCGGCTACCCCGGGGACCCGGCCTACCTCGAGTTTCACCGGAAGGCGGCGCGCGGGGGGCTTCGATACTGGTCGGTGACCGACGCCCGCGGGCCCCTCGACGGCAAGGAGCTCTACGAACCGGCGACGACGGCGGAGAGGGTCGCCTCGCACGCCATCCACTTCTGCGACCTGCTCGAGGAGCCGGCCGCGGCGGAGCCTTCCGCCCGGGCCGTCGTCGCGATGTTCGACTTCGAGCTCTTCGGGCACTGGTGGTTCGAGGGAATCGACTTCCTCGCCGCGGTCTTTCGCGAGCTCGCGCGCCGGGACGGGCCGGTCCGGCCGGCCACCGCGTGGGATGCAGTTTTCGAGGCCGGGGACGCAGCCCCGGCGATCACGCTTCCCCCGGGCTCGTGGGGGAAGGACGGCGATTTCTCCGTCTGGGACAACCCGGAAACGAAGGAGTACTGGCGAAGCGTGGAGCGGGCGGGGGAGCAGGTCCGGGCGATCGCCTCCCGCGACCCGCGCCTCCTCCCGGCGGCGCTCCGGCAGCTCCTCCTCCTGGAGGCGTCCGACTGGCCCTTCCTCGTCGAGAACGGCTCGGCGCGCGACTACGCCGAGAGGCGGATCGGGGAGCATGCGGCCGCCGTCGAGGCGCTGGCGGCCCTGTCGTCGCGCTCCAGGCCGCGGACGCGCGAGAACGCCCTTCTCCTTGCGCGCCTCGCGCGGAAGGACCGAGCCTTCGCTCCGGAGCTGGGGGGCTGAGCGCGGTGTCCCCGGGCGAGCCGCGCCGCGACATCCGCGCCGGGAGCTGCGACGTAGAATCGACGGCGATCCGGTCAGACCTCGCTCGAGAAAGGACGACCACCATGGCCTACACGGCAAAAAGCTACGACCATCTGCTCGGCACCCCGGGCTTCTCCGACCCTCTCCTGAAGAACCACTTCACCCTCTACCAGGGCTACGTCGCGAACACGAACAAGGTGAACGAGGAGCTCGCCATCCTCCTCGTCGACGGCAAGCAGGCTTCGCCCGCGTTCGCCGAGCTGAAGCGCCGCTTCGGCTGGGAATGGAACGGGATGCGGCTCCACGAGTACTACTTCGGGAACATGAAGAGCGGCGGCGTCGCCCTCGACCCGAACTCCGCCCTCGGGAAGAAGCTCGCGGCCGATTTCGGCTCTCTCGAGGCGTGGGAGAGGCACTTCCGGGCCGTCGGCGCCATGCGCGGTATCGGCTGGACGACCCTCTACCAGGACCCGGCCACGGGTCAGCTGATGAACATGTGGATCGGCGAGCACGACGGCGGCCACCCGGCCGGCGGCACGCTCCTGATGATCATGGACGTCTTCGAGCACGCGTTCATGCTCGACTACGGCCTCAAGCGCGCCGACTACATCGAAGCCTTCTTCAAGGCGATCGACTGGTCGGTCGTCGCGGCCCGCTTCGACGCCGCGCCGAAGCTCGCGCTGTAGCCGTCTCCAGGGGGAGCGGCTCGCCGGGGGGTGCGGCTCCTTGCACCCCCCGGACCCCCCCCGGTGGCAGGGGGTGGGGCGCTGCTTCACGAACGCGCGGGCGGACCTCCGGGCCCGCCCCTTTCGTTCAGAGCGCCCGCCAGGCGTAGTCCGTCCCGTCGCGCGTGAAGCCGAGCGCCTCGAAGAGCGGCGCGAAAGGCGAGCCGGCGGCCGGGCGCGAGGCCCCCGAGGCCGAGACCGTCTCGACGACGAGCCGGCGCGGCCGACCGAGCGGGTCGCGCGCCCGGCGCAGGAGCGACTGGAGCTCGGCGAGCGCGGCGCGAAGGACGCGGTCAGAGGCGGGCGAGTCGCCCAGGTCGAGCTCGCCCGTCCACGCCAGCGACAGGACAGGCGCGCCGTGGCGGAGGACGCAGGAGCCGTCGCGAGGCGCCTCGAGGCCGACGAGGACGGGGTCGGACCCCGCGAGCGCGGCGAGCCCGTCTTCCGGCTCCCCCTCGTCCCGCGCCTCGCGCATCCGGCGCAGCTCCTCGACGACCTCCGGCTCGGCGTACTGGAGCGGCCCGTCCCCCTCGACGAACTCGCCGCGCCGTACGTCGCCGCGCAGCTCCATCCGGGCGAAGGCGGGGGCCACGTCGCTCCAGCGAACGGCGCTTTCGGCCGCCTCGACGACAGGGCGCGACACGACGCCCCAGCGAGCCAGGAGGAGGCGTGCCCAGGCCTCGGCGCGCTCGCCGGGTCCGAGCTCGGGACCGAGGACGGACGGCGCCGAGAGGAGCGACCAGCGCCCCGAGAGGACGTGCGAAGCGGCGGCGGGCGAGCGGGACCCGAAGCCGAGGCGCGAGGCGACGCGCGCCTCGGCGGCCCGGAGCGCGGGACGGCTGGGCGACCGCCCGAAGGACGAGTCGGATTCTGGCGGCGCGGCCGCGGACCGCTTCGCGCGGAGCAGCTCGCGCAGGCCGTGAAATCCGTCCCCGGTGACGAGCCCGGCGAGGAGGAGCTCCCGGAGGGGCGACACGAGCGCTTCGGGACGCTGGCGGAGTGGCCCGGCGAGGTCCGAGAGGAAAGACGCGCCGCGGAGCGCGAGGGCCTCGTGGAGAGCGCGGGCCTCCGGAGAGAGCGCCTCGATCGGCGGCGGCAGGGCCGGCAGGACGAACCGTCCCTCGCCCCGGAATAGAAGGCTCATCCGCGCCGATCGGAGCTCCTTCTCCCCGGCGAGGCGCCACACGAGAAGGCCCCGGGCGGAAAGGACGTCGAGGGCGTCGGGCTCCGGTTCGGCGAGCCGCGCCGGGAGGACCGACGCCTCCCACGCGGCGGCCGGGAGCGCCAGTCCCCGCAGCAGGCCGACGGCGCGCTCGGCCGAGTCCGGGCCCGCGAACCGCGCCCCCGCAACCACCCCCTGCCGCCGGGCGACGAACGCGCGGCGCACCGCTGCCGGAACCGGCCGGATCTCGCCGCGCAGGATCGAGAGCGTCTTGCGCCGGATCGCCTCCGCGAGGCGCGCCCCGGCGAACCGCCGCTCTCCCGCCGCCCCGCCGAGCCGTCCCGCCACGACGAGCCCATCGAGCCGCAGCCGCTCGAGGGAATCGAGGATCTCCTCCTCGCCGAGCCCGTACCGCGCGCCGACCTGTGCCGCCGTCGCCGGCCCGCGGGTCCCGACGTACCCGAGGACGACCCGGTCCCTCTCCTCCCGCGAAAGTCCTCCCGTACCGAGCACCGCCCAGAGCGTCGCGTCCTCCGCCGCCACGAGCCGCTCTTCGTCCGCCACCTGCACCCGCAGGACCGACCCCCGCCCCACGAGCTCCGCGACCCACGCGGCCCCGTCTCCGATCGACCGCTCGAGGGCCTCCCGTGGGGTCAGGTCTTGATTTTCCATTATAGCGAGGAGGAGCTCCTCGGCCGTTCGGGCCATTCGCCGCGGTGTGAGACGTGTGGCGTCGGCCCGGGCCGCTTCGGCGGCCTCGGGCCTCAGGCCGTCGTCGAGGCTCTCGCCGAGGACCTCGCCGAGGAGTGCGCGGTTCGCGGCGACGGCGTGGAGGTCCCGCTCGGCGCGCGGGGCGTCCCACTCGTACATGTAGACGGCGACGAATCTGAAGAGGAGAGACGCGGCCGCGGGCGAAGGCGCGCGCCGCCGGTCGAGGATCCGTTCGACCTCGCCCTTCTCCATTCGCGCGAGGAGCTCGAGGAGCCTGTCCATCTCCCAGAGATCCTTGAGGCAGTCGCGATAGGTCTCGGCGACGAGGGGGAAGTCGGGGAGGGAGCGGGTCGTCTGGAGGAGGTCGCGCGCCTTGATCCGCTGGAGCCAGAACGGGGTTCGGCGCCCGCTGCGCAGGCGCGGAAGGAGGAGGGCCCGTTGCGCGTTCTCGCGGAAGCGCGCGCCGAACATCGGCGAGTTCGGGAGCTGCGCGAGGAGCTGTTCCCGCGCCTCGGCCGGACCGATGCGTGAGAGGCGCTCGAGGGGAACTTCGCGCTCGGCGCCGGGAAGGCGCAGGAGGATGCCGTCGTCGGAGGCGACGGTCTCGACGTCGACGCCGGCTTCTTCCCGGAGGACCGCCGAGAGAACGAGAGACCAGGGGAGGTTCACGCCGCGCCCGAGGAGCGAGCGGACGACGACGCACGGGTCGCCCAGGTCGTTCGGGAATGTCTCGAAGACGACCGCGCGGTCGGAGGAGAGACCGCCGGAGTCCGCCACCTCCCGCCGGACCGAGCCGACGATCGCGGCCGCGGCGTCCGGCGTCGTGGCGTAGCGGGCGAGGAGAAGGTCGTTGAGCCCGGGCTCGTCGAGACGCTCGGCGACGAACCTCTTCAGCCGTCCGATCCGCTCGCCGAGCGCGCCGGTCCGCCCGAGCCCCTCGCCCCGCCAGAAGGGCATCCGCGGGGCGGGCTGGCCGTGTGCCTCCTCGACGACGACCGTGCTGTGCCCGATCTCGATCGCCCGCCACGCCCGCGAGCCGAGGAGGAAGACGTCCCCCTCCTTCGTCTCGTGGACGAACTCCTCGTCCAGCTCGCCGACGGCGGTCTTCCGGTCCGGCAGGACGGCGCGGAAGGTGCCCCGGTCGCCGATCGTCCCGCCGTCGAGAAGGGCGGCGAGGCGGGCAGCGGGAAGGGGCGTCACGCGGTCCGTCGCGCGGTCCCAGACGAGCTTCGGCGCCAGGGCGGCAAACCGCTCCCTCGGGTACTTCCCCGAGAGCATCGCGAGGGTCTCGAGGAAGAGCGAGCGGGGGAGGGCGCGGTAGGGCCAGGCCTTCCGCGCGAGCGCGAAGAGCTCGGCGGCGGTGACGGCCAGGCCGTCGGCCGCACGGGCGACGGTCTCGGCGACGAGCTGCTGGGCGAGGACGTCGAGCGGGAAGTCGGGCGGGCGCGTTTCCTCGACGTCGCCTTCGCGCATCGCCTCCGCCGTCGCCGCACTTTCGAAGAGGTCGTCGAGGTAGAGGGGAACGAAGAGCCCGCGCGCCGTCTCGCCGACGAGGTGACCCGAGCGCCCAACGCGCTGGAGCCCGCGGGCAGTCCCCTTCGGGCTCTCCAGGAGGACGACCGAGTCGACGTGCCCCACGTCGATCCCGAGCTCGAGAGAGCCGGTCGCGACGAGGACCGGGAGGGTGCCCGACTTGAGGGCTGCCTCGATCTTCTCGCGCATCGGGCGAGAGACGGAGCCGTGGTGCGTCGGGACGTCGGTGCCGGTCGCGTCGGAGAGCTTGCGCGAGACCTTCTCTGCGAGCCGACGGTTGTTGCAGAAGACGAGGGTCGTCTTCCGCGCGGTGACCT
>CAVOJA010000004.1:0-41127 GCA_963696015.1 uncultured Holophagales bacterium | reverse complement strand
CCAATTGCTGGCTGGCTGGGCTGGCGCGAACTGAGCGGACTGGATCTGCACACGCTGCACCACATCACCCGTAATCTCAACGATATCGACCTGATCGGCCTCGAGCTGCTCGCTCTACTGGCGGTTCTGGTCATGTGTGGCTACGACCTGTTGCTGAGCCGCTGGCTCGACGTCGGGCTGCCACACCGGCAGGTACTGCGCTACGCCTGGCCGGCCTGCACGCTGGCCAACCTGCTCGGATTGTCCGGCATGGCCGGCAGCGGCGTACGTTATCTTGCCCTCTCAAGGGAGGGCGTCAGCGGGCGCACCATCGCGGTCTACGCCGGAGTGCAACTGCTGGCAGTCCCGGTTGGCCTGGGCGGACTCTGCGCGGTGGCGCTCGCCATCGCTGTGCAGCAGGCAGCCACCCTGCCGTTGCCCCATGGCCTGCCGCAGCTGGTACTGGCCGCCTTTGCGGTCTATGTGCCGGCATTTTTCCTGTTCACCGGCAGTGGCGCACTGCACCGGCGTTTTTTTCACGAACTGCCGCCTCTCACCGCCGGCCTGCGTCTGGAGCTGATTGCGATTTCGTTCGCCGAATGGGCGTTGGCGCTGGTTGTGCTGGGCGCAGCGCTCGCGCTCGCTGGTGTCAGGCCTGATCCGGAAGAACTGCTCGTTGCCTTCGCGCTCGCCGCCACCGCCGGCATTGCCAGCCAGGTACCCGGCGGCCTGGGCGTACTGGATGGCACGCTGCTGGTGATCCTGGGTCGGCTCGGCTACGCGCAGGAAGGCGTGCTCGCTGGGATATTGCTATTTCGTCTACAGGTCCGTGATGGTGCTGGCTCCCGCTTCGTACCGGGCCCTGACGAATCGGAGCGTCTCGGTCGCCTCGTCCTCGAGCACCTCGGTCTGGACCACCGCCTGCCTGGCCTCGAGGAGCCTCACATGGGCCGTCCAGACCTCCTGGTCGATCCGGGCATGGAGTTGCGCGAGCTCGGCTTCTTTCAGAGCCGCCTCGCTCGCGGCCTTCCGCGTCTTGTATTTCGACGCGAAGCCGGTGAAGACCGGAATCTGGACGGCCAGCCCGGCCGACCAGTCCTTGTCGGCCGGCACGAAGCTGTCGTCGCGCCAGCCAAAGGCCCCGTCCGCTCTCACCCGAGGCCCGAAGCCGGCCTTTGCAGCGGTGATCCCCTTCTTCGCGGCTGCGACCGTCAGCTGAAGCGCTTGCACCTCGGGGCGCTGCTCCCGGGCACGCACCAACGCTGCCGTCACATCGGGTAGTTCCGTCCCCCGCAACGCAGTGTCCTCCGCGATCTCCACCGGGCGATCGACGGCGAGCCCCATGGCCACGTTCAGGTTGCCCTTCGCAATCCGTACGTTGCTCTCGGCCCTCACGAGGGCGAGCTCGGCATCGGCCACCTCGACCTGCGCTCTCAGGACGTCCGCCTGGGGCACAGCACCTGCGGCCTTGCGTGCCGAAGCGGTCCTCAAGTGATCTCGTCTCCTCCCGACGCGGGTGGCGGCTGCGACCCGGGCCGCTTGGTTCGCAAGGAGGTAGTAGTAGGCCTGTCGGACTCCCAGGACGACGTCCTGGAGGGCGCGCCGGGCATCCTCCACCGTGGCGGCCCTGCCCAGCGTCGCCGCGTCGAGCTCCGCTCGTCTCAGGCCGCTGTCGAAAAGGACGTAGCCCGCCTTCAGGCCGGTCATCCAATCGTCGGTCGGGCCCACGGTCGTCGCCGGCGCGCTCAGGCCCTCAGGCAGGAAGGCGTGGGTCTCGAACCGGCGGTAGCGGGCGTCGAAGCCGACCTCCGGGTAGAACGGTGCCCGAGAGATGCCCACCGCCGCCGTCGCGACGGCTGTGCCTTCCTCGGCCGCCCGAAGAAGCGGGCTCTTCTCGATGGCGATCTTCTCGCAAGCTTCGAGATCGAGCGGGAGGCTCGCCGCCGGCTGAGCCGTCATCGGGAACGCGGTCGCCGAAAACAGGACGAACGCGCCGGCCGAGCGGAGGAGGAGAGCGAGCAACGGGGGAGTCGATCGAGTGTGCATCGTGTTTGCCCTCACGCGAGCGTCTTCTTGAACTTCAGGGAGGCCAGACCCAGCATCGCGACGCCGAGGACGGCCAGGGCGACCATCTGCTCCCAGAGCACCGGAAGGCCCACACCCTTGAGGAAGATGCCGCGAATGATCACGAGGAAATACCGGAGGGGATTCGCGAAAGTCAGCCATTGGACGACCGTCGGCATGTTGGCGATGGGAAACATGAAACCGGACAGCAGAACGGCCGGGAAGTAGAAGAAGAAGGCGCTCATCATCGCCTGCTGCTGCGTCCGGCTCACGGTGGAGATCAGCAGGCCGATCCCGATCGTGCTCATCAGAAAGAGCGTCGTGGCCACGAAGAGGAGCGGCAGGCTGCCGCGAATCGGGACGTCGAACCAGAAGACGGCGATGCCGGTGATGAGGAGCACGTCGAGGTACGCGATGAGAGCGAACGGGATCGTCTTGCCGAGAATGAACTCCACCTGGCGAATCGGCGTCACCATGATCTGCTCGATGGTGCCGATCTCCTTCTCACGCACGACGGCCATGCTCGAGAGCATCAGCGTGACGAGAAGCACGATCAGCGCGATGACCCCGGGAACGTAGAAGTGGCGGCTCTCCAGGTTCTCGTTGAACCAGGCGCGGGACTCGAGCACGACGCCCGGGGCCACGGGCTTCGCGCCGGGCGACCTGGCGAGGCGCTGGGCCACCACGTCCTCGTTGTATCGTCCCGTAACGGCGCCAGCGTAGTTCAGGACGAGTCCCGCGGTGTTCGAGTTCGTCCCGTCGACGAGAACCTGGAGCTGTGCCCCTCGCCCGTTTCTCACCGCCTCGCCGAACCCGGCATTCATCCGGATGACGGCACGCACCTGGCCCCTGTCGAGCAGGTCTTGCGCCCGCGCATCCGTGTCCACGCGTTCGACGATCCGGAACCAACCCGAGTCGACGAACCGGGCCACGAGCTCGCGGCTCTCGACGGTGCTGTCGAGATCGAAGAGCGCCGTCCGGACGTTGCTGACGTCCGTCGACACCGCGTAGCCGAAGACCATCGCCTGGACGATCGGCATCAGGATGAGGACGCCCTTCATCCGTGGATCCCGTAGGATCTGGATGAACTCCTTGATCAGCATTCTCTTGATTCGTTCGAGCATCGGCGTCACACCAGCTTCTTCTTGAACTTGACGATGGCCAGAACCAGCATGGCCGCCGCGAAGATCGCGAGCAGACCCGCCTCGAAGGCGAGAACGTCCAGGCCGACGCCCTTCAGGTAGATCCCCTTTAGGAGCGCGACGAAGTAGCGCGCCGGCACGGCCAGCGTGATCAGCTGGACGGCGCGAGGCATGTTGTCGATGTCGTACATGAAGCCCGACAGCAGGAACGCCGGGAGGAACGTCGCGACCATCGCCAGCTGGCTCGCGAGAAGCTGGCTCTTCGTGACGATGCTGATCAGCATGCCCAGCGAGAGAGCGCCCACCAGGAAGATCGTCGCCATCCCGAAGAGGAGGGGCACGCTCCCCCGGAGCGGGACGTGGAAGACGAACTCCCCCATCAGGACCGACAGCAGCACGTCGAGCATCCCGATCCCCACGTACGGGAGGAGCTTGCCGAGGATCAGCTCCGGCCCCTTGAGCGGCGTGGAGACGAGCTGCTCCATCGTCCCGCTCTCCCACTCCTTGGCCACCGTGAGCGAGGTGAGGAGGGCGGCGATGACCATCATGATGACGGCGATCAGACCCGGGATGATGTAGTTGCGCGACTCGAGGTCCTCGTTGAAGAGCACACGCGACCTGACGTCGAGCGGCCGCACGGCGGCCCGGGTGCCGGCCCGCCGGAGAGCTTCGATGGACGTGTCGAGCCCATACCCTCGGACCACCCCCTCGGCGTAACCGATGGCGATGGCCGCGGTGCTGGCGTCGCTACCGTCCACGAGGAGCTGGAGGGACGTGGGACGGCCCGCTTCGGGTCTGCCGAGTCCGCTGGGAATCACGAGACCCATCAGGGCGTCGCCTGTGTCGAGCGCTCTTTCGATGTCGTGGTAGCTGCTGGGCTGCCCCTTCACGGAAAAGTAGCGCGAGCCCGTAAAGCGGCTGACGATCTCGCGGCTCTGCGGCGTGTGGCTCTGGTCCCAGACGAGGAGGGGTACTTCGTCGACGTCGAGCGACAGCGCGTACCCGAAGAGGACGAGGAGAAGGAGAGGGATCGCGATTCCCATCCCGAGGCTTCGGGGGTCCCGAAGGATGTGGATCAGCTCCTTGCGGGAAACGGCGAGGAGGCGCCTCGGATTCATCGCGCCACCTCCTGCGTGGCGGACTTTGCGCTCTCCTCCTCGATGAGCGTCACGAAGACGTCTTCGAGTGTGACTCGCTCGGCCGGCGCCGCCGTCGAGATCTTCGCCTTCAGCTCCGACGGCGTGCCCAGCGCGATCAGCCGGCCGGCGTACACGAGACCCAGCCGATCGCAGTACTCCGCTTCCTCCATGTAGTGGGTCGTCACGAAGACCGTCACTCCGCGGGACGACATGTCGTAGATCAGGTCCCAGAAGGCACGCCGGCTGATCGGGTCCACGCCCGAGGTGGGCTCGTCGAGGAAAAGCACCGGGGGTTCGTGGAGGACCGCGCATCCAAGCGCCAGGCGTTGCTTGACGCCGCCCGACAGGGTGCCGCACCGCATCCCTCGTTGCTCCTCGAGGCCGGCCATCTGGATTACCCAGGCCTTGCGCTCGGCCCGCTTCACGCGGGGGATCCCGTAGATACCGGCGTAGAAGTCGATGTTCTCCTCCACGGTGAGGTCCTCGTAGAGCGAGAACTTCTGGCTCATGTAGCCGATGTTGGCCTTGATCCCCTCGGTCTGGGTCAGGACGTCGAAGCCCGCTACGGTCCCGGTCCCTTCCGAGGGAGTGAGGAGGCCGCAGAGCATCCGGATCGTGGTCGACTTCCCGGCGCCGTTGGGGCCCAGGAAGCCGAAGATCTCCCCCCGAGCGACGTCCAGGCTGATGCCGCTCACGGCCACGAAGTCGCCGAAACGCTTCGTCAGGTTCCTCAAGGTCACGGCCGGGAGGTCGTCACGCGGTGACATCGGCGGCTCCCGCTGCTCTCTGACCGAGAACGGAGATGAAGACGTCTTCGAGGGACGGCGGCTTCTGGCGGATCCCGCGGAGCACGAGACCGTCGCCCGCGAGCGCCGCCTCGATGGCGGCTGTCGCCTGGCGAGGGTCTTGCGCCACCACGTGAATGCGGTCGCCGAAGAGGCCCACCGACGGCGACACTCCAGCCTTTCGCAGCGAGGCCGCCGCCGCTCTCGGCTGCTCGGCGGTCACCTCGAGAATGACGCCCTGAAGAAGCCCCTTCAGCTCGTCCGGAGTTCCCTCGGCGATGAGATGACCCTGGTGGAGAAAGCCCACGCGCGTGCAGCGCTCGGCCTCGTCGAGGTATGCCGTGGAAACGAGGATCGTGACGCCGTCCTTCTGAAGCTCATTGAGGATTCTCCAGAAGTCCCGGCGCGAGACGGGGTCGACCCCGTTGGTCGGCTCGTCGAGGAAGAGGACCTTCGGCGTGTGGATCAGCGCGCAGACGAGGCCGAGCTTCTGCTTCATGCCTCCCGAGAGGTTCCCGGCGAGACGTTTCTTGAACGGTGTCATGTTCGAGAAGGAGAGGAGCTCTTCGATCCGCTCCTCCCGGCCCCGCCGGGGCACGCCGTAGATGTCGGCGTAGAAGTGGATGTTCTCGGCCACGGTCAGATCCGGGTAGAGCCCGAAGCGCTGGGCCATGTAGCCGATCTCCTCCTTGATCCTCTCGGCCTCCCTCACCGTGTGGTGCCCGCCGACGAAGGCGTCTCCGCTCGTGGGGTCCATGCTGCCGGTCAGGAGGCGCATCGTGGTCGTCTTCCCGGCGCCATCGGGCCCCACGAGACCGTAGATCTCCCCGGCCCCGATCCGCAGGCTCAGGCCCTTGACGGCTTCGATCGTGCCGAAGCTCTTCGTGAGCCCGTCGACCTCGATGGCGTCCATCGGCTACGCCCCGGACAGCTCCACCCAGGCGTCGGCCGGCATACCGGGTTTCAGCTCGTGGCGTGGGTTCTCGATGTCGACCTTGAGCCGGTAGACGAGCTTCACGCGTTCCCTGGCCGTCTGGACGCTCTTCGGTGTGAACTCCGCCTCCTGGGCGATGAACGAGACACGCCCGGCATAGACGGTGCCGGCGCTCCCGTCCGTCTCGATGCGGACGTGCTGGCCGAGCTTGACGCGTCCGAGGTCGGCCTCGTCGATGAATCCGCGCAGCCAGACGTTGCTCAGATCGGCCACGGTCACAACGGGGGTCCCGGGCGCCACGCGCTCTCCCGGCTCTATGTGATCCGTCAGAACCACCCCTGTCAGGGGAGACGCGATCGTGGCGTATCCGAGCCGGTTCCGGGCCACGTCGTTCGCGGCCTCGACCTGGCGGACCCGCTCGCGAGCCTCTGCGATCTGCTCCTTGCGTGGGCCGTTCGTCAGGAGTGCGAGCTTCTGGGAGACCTCCTGGACCTGCGCCTGTGTCGAGCGATAGGCCGCCTCGGCCACCTCGTACTCACGGCTCGAGATGACATCCTGGTCCCGGAGCTCTTTCTGACGCCTCAGCTCGGCCTCAGCCCTGGTCGCCTCGGCCCGGGCGCGCTCGAGGGCCGCCCGGGCCTGGCCGATATCCTCGACGCGGTAGCCAGCCGTCAGCTCCGCGAGGCGAGCCTGGGCCGCCCCAAGTTCGGCCCGTCGGAGCTCCAGCTCGTACTCGAGCTCTGCGGTGTCGAGGGTCGCCACGACCTGGCCTGCTTCGATGGGCATCCCTTCCGAGACGAGCCGTGTCGTCGTCTCTCCGGCGATGTTGAAGCTCAGCTCGACGCTCGTGACCTCGATGTTCCCCGAGATCTTCAAGACGTTCGAGGGCGCGGCGGGACGTGACCTCAGCCCGAAGTAGAGAGCGGCCGCGGCCACCGCGACGACGATCGGAATCACGATCAGACGTTTCTTCATTGGGTCCTCCTCAGGACTGGCGGGAAGCCGGGGCCGTGCGCCGTCGGCCCGCAGCTCGGGGGCGGGTTGCGGTGCGGCTCTCTTTTTCGGCCGTCGAACCCGCAGGAACGGCGAGAAGGCCGCGCAGCAGGAGGTCGGCGAGCGGGCCGGCGACGTCGCTGCCGAGGTCAGCCGACGGCCGCACGGCATCCAGCGCCGCGAGCCTTTTCATGATCGGCCGGCTCGCCGACAGGAACAACACGCTGCCGGCGACGGCGAGGTGGGTGATGGTTGGATTCGCGACACGGAAGCTGCCATCGGCGTGCCCTTCCTCCAGCACCTGCCGGACGATGCGAAGAATGCTGCCGATGCGCCGAAGGACCGAGTCGGGCAGGTTGCTGCCACCACCGGCAAACTCCCGCAGGATGAGGGTGGGGAGGTGCGGGTGCTCCCGGGCCACCCGGGCCACGGTCGAGACGAAGGCGCGGAACCGCTCCTCGGGCGAGCTCGGCTTCGCGAGCGCGGTGTCCAGGGCCTCCCTGGCGCGGTCCAGGGTCTCGGAGAGGACGGCCTCGTAGAGGCAGGCTTTGTCGCCGACGTGGTAGTAGACCATCGCCTTGTTGACCCCGGCTCTCTCGGCGATGGTGTCGACCCGGGCTCCGGCGAAGCCTTCCTCAGCGAAGACAGCTGCTGCCGCGTGAAGGACCTTCCGACACGAGTCGCTCGCCGCGGGGCCGCAAAAAGAGGCCATCGCCGGGGCTCGAGTCGTGGTCGTGTTCTCTGTCATCCGGGCTCCCTCGTTCGCTTGTTCGCTCGTCTAACCAGATGGTATAACCAACTAGTTAGTTATAGATCGTTGCGAGGTAGCTGTCAACGACGCTCCGGGTTTGGTTGTCGCGAGGGGCGTTCACACCCGTCCAGGGGGTGTGGGAGAAGGCGGGGCTTCCATGGAGCGAGGGGACGGCGCGCTCGGGGGATAAATCCGAAGGCCCTCTTCTGGAAGTCGTCGTGGAGGGCCTCGTCGTCGGCGGTGCTCGCAGGGTCTCGAGAGCTCATGACTCTCCTTTTGGCTGTAGCAGCAAGAAGCGTGCCCTTCAGGATGTGCGCGAAGGGCGGCCACGCGGCGCTGCGGTGTGGCATAGACGGGCTGTCGCCAGGAACGGTCAGGGACGAACGGTCACGGCTCACGCCATCGCAGCGATGTAACTTCTTCAAGGGAGCGGCGACGCTGACCGGCGGGGCGAGGCGCGAGAAGACCCTCTCAGCGAGCCGGGCGGGAATGTGGCGCCGGCGAAAGAGGTCGCCGCCGCGCCGGGAGAAGCGCCTCCCCGACGCGCAGGCGCTGGACCCCGCACGCGCGCCAGGATGACGGCGATCATGGAAGGCCGCCCGCAGGTGCGTAATGATGTCGCCGTGGAGACCGTCGACGCTCCGCCCTCGTCCTCGTGGGTGCGGGACCTCCTGGGATCCGCTGGCGCGGCGGCTGCGACCGTGTTCCTGCTCTTCCTCGTCTTCGAGGGGCTCGAGCAGTCGTTCGTTCGGAGCGAAGCCTCGCGGCGCCTTCTTCACTACGCGCGGGGTATCTCCGCCGGCCTCGTGACGGCGATGGTCGTGGGGCTCCTGGGCTATCGCCAGCACAAGGCGAGGGCCCGGCTGCTGCGTCAGGAGGCGGCCCGGCGCGCGACGGAAGCTCGCGACATCCGGGCGCTCCTCGGGTTCATCGTGGACGCCACGCCCTCCGCCCTGGTCGTCCTCGATCCGGCCTATCGTGTCGTGCGAGCCAACCGCGCCGCCGAGGCCGTACACGGGCCGGGCCTGGCGGGGCGCCTCTGCCACGACGCCCTGGCCGCGTGCGCGACGAGGTGCGACGAGTGCCCGGCGGCCGCGACGTTTGCCGACGGCACGGCGAAGGCCTGCGCGCGTCCGCACACCGACCCGCGGACCGGCGAGGTCCTGGCGGTGGAGAGCCACCCGCTCGACCTGCCCGACGGTCGCCGGCACGTCCTCCTCGTCGAACGGATCGTCACCGAGCAGAAGAAGCTCCAGGCGCGCCTCGTGCACCAGGAGAAGATGGCGGCGTTCGGGCTCCTGGCCGCCGGGGTCGCGCACGACCTCGGCAACCCGCTCGCGTCGATCGAGGCGCAGCTTCAGCTCCTGGACGGGACGCGCCTCGACGACGAGCCGGCCGCCGTCATGGCGACGGTCCGGCAGGAGGTGGGCCGGCTGGGCCGGATCCTCCGGGAGCTCGTCGACTTCGCCCGGCGCCGCCGCGACGAGGCGACGCTCGTCTCGGTGCAGGCCGTGACGGAGGACGCGCTGCGCCTCCTGAGGCACGACCGCCGGGCCCGGAACGTTACGGTCGAGACGAGCTTCGACCCCGAGACACCGCCGGTGAAGATGGTGGAGGACCACCTGATGCAGGTCGTGCTGAACCTCCTCCTGAACGCGGTCGACGCCATGCCCGACGGCGGAACTCTGCGGCTCGAGGTGACGCCCTCGGGCGGCGACGTGGCGCTCCGCGTCCACGACACGGGCTCCGGCATGGACCGGACGGTCCTCGGGCGATGCTTCGAGCCGCTCTTCACCACGAAGGGCTCCGGTCAGGGGACGGGCCTGGGCCTCAGCATCTCCCGCGACATCCTCCAGGAGGCCGGAGGCCACATCGAGCTGCACAGCACGGTGGGGCACGGCACGACGGCCGTCGTGGCGCTGCCCGCGGCAACCGTGGGACGGGCCACGGCCGAGCCCGGACGAGCCGCGTGACCGAGCCCGTCGGCCGGCTCCTGATCGTGGAGGACGAGCGGGCCCAGCGCGACGCCCTCGTGCAGTACCTCTCGCGCCGCGGGCACCACGTCGTGGGGGTCTCGACGGGGGAGGAGGCGCTCGAGCGCCTGGCGGTCGAGAGTTTCGGGCTCCTCGTCACGGACCTGCGCCTTCCCGGCGTGGACGGGCTCACCGTGGTCCGCCGGGCCCGGGAGCTGGACGAGGAGATGGGCGTCCTGCTGACGACGGCTTTCGCGTCCGTCGAGTCGGCCGTCGAGGCCCTCCGGCTCGGCGCGCACGACTACCTCCTGAAGCCGCTCATCCTCGAGGAGGTGGCGCGCAAGGTGGCGAACCTCCTGGCCCACGGAGAGCTCGTGCGGGAGAACGGGCGCCTGCGCCGGATGCTGAACGAACGGGACTCGGAGACCGAGATCGTCGCCGTGTCGGCGGCGATGCAGGAGGTCCTCGGCTGGGTCCGCCGTGCCGCCGGATCGCGGGCGACGGTCCTCGTGAGCGGTGAGACCGGTACCGGCAAGGAGGTCGTCTCGCGGTCGATCCACCAGCTCGGCGCCGGGCGCGACGAGCCGTTCCTCGCCGTGAACCTCGCGGCCCTGCCGGACACGCTGGTCGAGAGCGAGCTCTTCGGACACGAGCGCGGGGCCTTCACCGGGGCCGAGCGCCGGCGGGAGGGGATCCTGCGGGCCGCGGGGCGCGGGACGGTCTTCCTCGACGAGATCGGCGAGCTGTCCCTGGCGGCGCAGGCCAAGCTCCTGCGCGCGCTCGAGGCGCGTGAAGTGCAGCCGCTCGGCAGCGACCGCACCGCGCCGTTCGAAGCCCGCCTGATCGTCGCGACCCATCGCCGCCTCGCGGACCTCGTCGAGACGCACGCGTTCCGGGAAGACCTCTACTACCGCCTCGCCGTGCTCGAGATTCACGTCCCGCCGCTCCGGGAACGGCGCGAGGACGTGCCGGGACTCGTTCAGCGGCTGCTCCAGCGGAACGCGCAACGGAGCGGCATCCCCGTCCCGATCGTGACGGCCAGCGCGATGCGGGCGCTGTGCCAGTACCTCTGGCGGGGGAACGTGCGCGAGCTCGCGAACGTGCTCGACCGCGCCCTGATCCTCGCCGACGACGGCCGGATCGACGTGGAGCAGATTCCGTCCGACGTCCGGAGCGCCGGGGGACCGGACCTCGACCTGACGCAGGCGATCGACCGGTTCGAACGGGGCTACATCGCGATGGCGCTGCGCCTGTCGGGAGGGAACCGCGAGAAGGCCGCCGAGGACCTCGGCATCTCGCCGGCGACGCTCTACCGCCGGCTCGAGCGGTTCGGGCTCAAGGGGGGCGAGACGGGCCGGAACCGCTCCTGAGCCGGAGGCGCGGCTCTCAATCCTGACGAGCCGGGAACCGGCTTTCTCTCAGAAGTGAGAGGCCCGGAGACGGCCGGTGCCGTTCCGAGCTGGTTTCCGCGGTGGTACGCCCCTTGCCCTTCCTTCGACGTCGACGCGGCGCTCAAGCCGGCTCACGAGGAAGGGAAACGAGTGCGACCAGCTCTCCTCTGGATCCTGCCCCCTCTTCTCCTCTCCGCCCCCCTGTCGGCCCAGGCCCCGACCTCGGCTGCGGCGCCCGCCGCGCCGTCGACCGTCCCCGCCGCGACCACCGCGACGGCTGCGGCGCCCGCGGCACCACCTCAGGCGCAGGAGCAATCTCCGGCCGAGGACCTCTTCGCCAGGAAGTGCGGCTCGTGCCACACCGTGGGCAAGGGGGTCCGCGTCGGGCCCGACCTGAAGGACGTCGCCAAGCGGCGGAGCCGGGCCTGGCTCGAGCTCTTCGTGAAGACGCCGAGCGCCCTCCTCGACAGCGACCCCGACGCGCGGAACCTGCTCGCCGAGTTCAAGGGCGTCAGGATGCCCGACCTCGGCCTCTCCGACGCGGAGTCCCGGATGCTCGTGGACCTCGTGATCCGCTGCTCGACGGAGCCGTGCAACCTCGCGGGCCGGTTCGTCGCCGCGACGACCGCCACGCCGCGCGACAGGGCGGTCGGCCGCGAGCTCTTCCTGGGGCTCGCCCCGATGAAGGCCGGGGGCGCTCCGTGCGTCTCGTGTCACACGGTGAGGGGGTCGAAGGGCCTTCTCGGCGGGGGACGCCTCGCGAAGGACCTCACGAACGTCTTCGCGCGCCTGGGAGACGAGGGTCTCGACACCGCCCTCAAGAGCCCCGCGTTCCCGCTCATGAACAAGGTCTACGCGGTCCATCCGCTCGAGGCGAGCGAGGCCTTCGCGCTCCGGGCGTTCCTCTACGAGGCGAACCTGGGCGGGGAGCCGGCCCGGGACGACTCGTGGAGCGTGTCCCTGGCGGGCGGTATCGGGTCGCTCGCCGCCCTCGTCGGCCTGAATTTCGCCTGGGGACGCCGGCTCCGCGGCGTGCGGCAGCCCCTCACACGGCGTCGCGAGAACGGGAAGGAGCATCTCTCGTGAAGTGGATCAAGGACCTCGTCAGCCCGAAGACCCGTTCCTGGGAGGAGTTCTACCGGAACCGCTGGCAGCACGACAAGGTCGTGCGCTCCACGCACGGGGTGAACTGCACGGGCGGCTGCTCGTGGAACATCTACGTCAAGGAAGGGATCGTCACCTGGGAGATGCAGGCCCTCGACTATCCCCTCCTCGACCGCTCGCTCCCTCCGTACGAGCCGCGGGGCTGCCAGCGCGGGATCTCCTACTCCTGGTACCTCTATTCGCCCATCCGGGTGAAGTACCCCTACGTCCGCGGCGCGCTCCTCGACCTCTGGGCCGAGGCGAAGAAGAAGCACCAGGACCCGGTCGACGCGTGGGCGTCGCTGCAGTCCGACCCGGAGAAGCGGAGCCGCTACCAGCGGGCACGCGGCAAGGGGGGCTTCCGGCGCGCGGGACTCGACGAGTGCATGGAGATCATCGCGGCGGCGAACGTCTACACCGCGAAGAAGTACGGTCCCGACCGCGTCGTCGGCTTCTCCCCGATCCCAGCGATGTCCCAGCTCTCCTACGCGGCGGGGTCCCGCTTCCTCCAGCTCTTCGGCGGCGTGAACCTCTCCTTCTACGACTGGTACTGCGACCTGCCCCCGGCCTCGCCCGAGATCTGGGGCGAGCAGACCGACGTGGCCGAGAGTGCGGACTGGTTCAACTCCAAGATGATCGCCGTCATGGGGTCCAACCCGAACATGACGCGGACCCCGGACTGCCATTTCCTCCCCGAGGCGCGCCACAACGGGACGAAGCTCGTGGTCCTGTCGCCCGACTTCTCGCAGGTCTCCAAGTACGCCGACCAGTGGATCCCGCTCCACGCGGGGCAGGACGGCGCGTTCTGGATGGCCGTGAGCCACGTCATCCTGAAGGAGTTCCACGCCGACCGCCCGACCCCGGCGTTCCAGTCGTACCTGAAGCAGTACAGCGACTGTCCGTTCCTCGTGGAGCTGACGCCGACGTCCCGGGGCTACCGGGCGGGGCGCCTCGTCCACGCCGGCCAGGTCGTGGAGTACTCCGCCGAGGAGAACGGAGAGTGGAAATACCTGGTCCTCGACACGAAGACCGGCCTTCCGAAGATGCCGGGCGGAGCGGTCGGGCACCGCTGGGGCGAGGCCGACGGGAAGTGGAACCTGAAGCTGGAGGACGCCAGGACGGGTGAGCCGATCGACCCGGCGCTCTCGCTCCTCGACCGGAAAGGCGAGGTCCTCCAGGTCGAGTTCGAGCAGTACGAGTCCGAGAACGTCGTCCTTCGCGGCGTCCCGTCCGTCACGCTCGCGACGAAGGACGGAAAGAAGGTCCGGGTCGCGACGATCTTCGACCTCCTGATGGCCCGGTACGGGGTCAGCCGCGGGCTGGCGGGCGAATACCCCCGGGACTACGACGACGCCGACCTCACGTACACGCCCGCCTGGCAGGAGAAGCTGACCGGGATCGACCGGAAGACCGTCGTCAGCTTCGCGCGCGAGTGGGCGAGCACGGCGGAGCGGACGGGCGGGAAGTGCTCGATCATCATCGGGGCCGGGATCAACCACTGGTACCACAACAACCTGATGTACCGGGCGGGCATCGTGGCGCTCATCCTGACCGGCTGCGTCGGCAAGAACGGCGGCGGCCTGAACCACTACGTGGGGCAGGAGAAGCTGGCGCCGGTCGCGCCGTGGTCCTACATCGCCTTCGCGCGGGACTGGGCGAGCCCGCCTCGCCTTCAGAACGCACCCTCGTGGCACTACATGCACTGTGACCAGTGGCGCTACGAGGCGGAGTTCACCGAGTACCAGCCGGTCCCCGACGAGCCGTCCCCGACCTCCATCGCCAAAGGCCACACCGCCGACCTCCAGGTGAAGGCCGTGAAGAACGGCTGGCTCCCGTTCTTTCCGCAGTGGAACGAGAGCTCGATCGAGGTGGTGAAGAAGGCGCGCGCCCAGGGGGCCAAAACGGAGGCCGAGGTCGTCGCGCACACCGTCGACCGCCTGAAGAAGGGCGACCTGAAGTTCGCCGTCGAGGACCCGGACGCCCCGGAGAACTGGCCGCGCGTCTGGTTCATCTGGCGCGGCAACGCGCTGATGGCGAGCGCGAAGGGGCACGAGTACTTCCTCAAGCACTACCTCGGCACGCACACGAACCTGATCGCCACGGAGAAGGCCCAGGGGAAGGTGGACGACGTGACCTGGCGCGACGCGCCCGAGGGGAAGCTCGACCTCGTCGTCGACATCAACTTCCGGATGGACACGTCGGCGCTCTACTCCGACATCGTCCTGCCGGCCGCGACCTGGTACGAGAAGGCCGACCTCAACTCCACCGACATGCACTCGTTCATACACCCGCTCTCGGCGGCGGTCCCGCCGGCGTGGGAGTCGCGCTCGGACTGGGACATGTTCCGCGCCATCGCGGGCCGGACGTCCGAGCTCTCGATCCGGCATTTCCCGGAGCCGGTCGAGGACCTCGTGATGACCTCGCTCCAGCACGACACGAACGCCGAGATCTCGCAGCTCGACGTGAAGGACTGGTCGAAGGGGGAGTGCGAGCCGGTCCCCGGCAGGACGATGTCGCCGATGAAGATCGTCACCCGGGACTACCGGAGGCTCCACCAGCGCTTCGTCGCGCTCGGCCCGGCCATGAGGGACGGCATCGGCGCCCACGGCGTGAAGCTGAACGTGGCCGACCAGTTCGACGAGCTGGTGAAAACGCGGGTCACGGAGACGGTGGACGGCCGGGTCCTGCCGTCGATCCGGGAAGCGGAGCAGGCGGCCGACGTGATCCTGCACCTGGCCCCCGAGACGAACGGCGAGATCGCCTGGGACGGCTACAGGTACCTCGAGAAGAGGACGGGACTGAAGCTGACCGACCTCGCCGAAGGAGCGCGGGCGGCGCGGACGACGTACAAGGAGCTGCAGGCACAGCCGCGCCGCATCCTGAACAGCCCGTGCTGGTCCGGGCTCGTCGAGAACGGGCGCGCCTACTCGGCCTTCACGACGCAGGTCGAGAAGCTCCTGCCGTGGCGGACGCTCACCGGACGGCAGCACCTCTACCTCGACCACCAGGGGTACCTCGACTTCGGCGAGAACCTGCCCGTCTACAAGCCGGTGCCGCGTCCGGCGCAGTACGGTGACCTGCGGGAGAGCATCGACGACGGGCTCCTCCTGAACTACCTGACGCCGCACGGCAAGTGGCACATCCACTCGACCTACTCCGAGAACCACCGGATGCTGACGCTGTCGCGCGGCATCGAGCCGCTCTGGGTGAGCGACCGGGACGCCGAGAAGATCGGGATCGTCGACAACGACTGGGTCGAAGTCCACAACGACCACGGCGTCGTCTGCACGCGGGCGGTGGTCTCCGCCCGCATTCCGGCCGGCATCTGCATCCAGTACCACGCACCCGAGCGGACGATCGGAGTGCCGAAGTCGCCGCTGCGCGGCGGCCGCCGGGCGGGGGGGCACAACAGCCTGACGCGCATCCGGCTGAAGCCCGTCCTCATGGTGGGCGGCTACGGGCAGTTCACCTACCACTTCAACTACTGGGGTCCCACGGGTGTGAACCGCGACACCTCGGTCCGAGTCCGGAAGCTGTCCAAGGTCGAGCTGTAGGAGCAGGACGATGGATGTACGCGCACAGGTCTCGATGGTCTTCCACCTCGACAAGTGCATCGGTTGTCACACCTGCTCGATCGCCTGCAAGAACATCTGGACGGACCGCAAGGGCGCCGAGTACATGTGGTGGAACAACGTCGAGACGAAGCCGGGGACGGGCTACCCGACGGCCTGGGAGGACCAGGAGAAGTACAAGGGGGGCTGGGAGAAGAACGGGGACAAGCTGGAGGTGCGTGCCGTCGGCAAGGTGCGGGGCGCCATGACGGTGTTCCACAACCCGAACCTCCCGACGATCGACGACTACTACGAGCCCTTCACCTACAGCTACCAGGACCTCTTCGACGCGAAGGAGGGAGCGGACCAGCCGATCGCCAGGCCGATCTCGATGATCACCGGCAAGGAGATGGAGATCGAGGCGGGGCCGAACTGGGACGACGACCTCGGGGGCTCGCCGGTCTACGCGGTGAACGACCCGAACCTGGCCCACGTGTCCCCCGAGGAGCGCAGCGCGCTCTTCGAGGTGCAGAAGCTCGTCTTCTTCTATCTCCCCCGGATCTGCAATCACTGCGTCAACCCGACCTGTGTGGCGGCCTGCCCGTCGGGCGCCCTGTACAAGCGGGGCGAGGACGGCATCGTCCTCCTCAGCCAGGAACGTTGCCGCGCCTGGCGGTTCTGCGTCACCGCGTGCCCGTACAAGAAGGTCTACTTCAACTGGGGCACGGGCAAGAGCGAGAAGTGCATCCTCTGCTACCCGCGCCTCGAGACCGGGCAGGCGCCCGCGTGCTTCCACTCGTGCGTCGGGCGGATCCGCTACTTCGGGATCGTCCTCTACGACGCCGAGAAGATCGAGGAGACGCTGGCGGCCGACGAGAAGGACCTCGTCACGGCGCAGCGCCGGATGATCCTCGACCCGAAGGACCCGGAGGTGATCGCGGCCGCGAAGCGGGCCGGCATCACCGACGACGTGATCGCCTCGGCTCAGAAGTCGCCCGTCTACAAGTGGGTCGTCGAGTGGGGACTGGCGCTGCCGCTTCACGCCGAGCACCGGACGCTCCCCATGCTGTTCTACGTCCCGCCGCTCCTCCCCGTGATGGCCGCGAACGGCGAGCAGGGCTACGACACGACGATCGCCGGCGGCTCGGGGGACGAGAAGGGTCCCCGGGACACGACCGTCGGGTTCCTGGGCGCGATCGACAAGTACCGCCTGCCGCTCCAGTACATGGCGAGCCTCTTCGGGGCGGGGAACGAGGGCGTCGTGCGCTACGCGCTTCGCAAGCAGCTCGCGGTGAGGACCTATCGCCGCGCGGTTACCGTGGGCGACGTCAGTCTCGATGACGCCACGAGGCTCCTGGCCGAGGCGGACACGACGGTCGAAGAGGCCGAGGCCATCTACTACCTGACGTCGATCGCCCCGGCGGACGACCGGTTCGTGATCCCGCCGATGCACCGCGAGCAGGCGATCGAGATGCTCGACGAGCCGCTCGCCGCGAAGGGCTTCGCGGGGATGGGCTTCCGCAAGAAGCCGGAGAGAGGCTCGTGAGGCTCGCCGAGGTCGACCCGGCTCTCGTCTCCTGCGCGCTCGGGCAGGTCGCGGCCGCGCTCGACTACCCGAACGGCTCGTCGGCGCGCGTCGCCCTCGAGGGGGCCGGGCTGGCGGAGGACGTCGCGCCGGAGCTGTCCGCGGCTCTCCTCGAGCTGTCGGGCTGGCTGTCGTCGGCGGCGCCGGGCGGGGCCGAGGAGCGGTACTCGGGGCTCTTCGACCTGTCGCCGGTCTGCACGCTCCACCTCGGGTATCACCTCTTCGGCGAGTCGTACCAGCGGGGCGCCCTCCTCTCGGGACTCGTGGCCGAGATGCGGAAGGCGGGCGTGGCGCTCGGCGACGGGGAGCTGTCCGACTACCTGCCGGCCGTCCTCAGGCTCCTGGCCGCGCTGCCGCCCGAGGAGGACCGGGAGACGCTCGTCGACGCGCTCCTCCTCCCGGGGCTCACGCGCATGACGGAGGCCCTGAAGGACACCGACAGCCCGTGGGCCGACGTCCTGCGGGCGCTGCCCTCCTTCCTCGCGCCGCTCGGCGGCGGCGAGCCGCTTCCCCCGCCCGAGAGGGTCGACGACGTCGACCTGGAGGCTGACGCCCTTGCTTAACGTCCTGCTCTTCGCCGCGCTCCCGTACGTCTCGGTCGTCCTCTTCCTGCTGGTGTCGATCCAGAGGTACCGGCGGGACCCGTTCACGTTCAGCAGCCTGTCGTCGCAGTTCCTCGAGACGAAGGAGCTCTTCTGGGGGTCGGTCCCGTTTCACCTCGGGATACTGACGCTCTTCTTCGGCCACCTCGTGGGGTTCCTCTTCCCTCGAGGGATGACGCTCTGGAACGGCGTGCCGATCCGGCTCTTCCTCCTCGAGTCCACGGCGCTCGCGGCCGCGCTCCTGACGCTCTTCGGCCTCGGGGCGCTCATCGTGCGGCGCGCGGCGGCGCCCCGCCTGCGGGTGGTGACGTCGGCGGCCGACATCCTCGTCTACGTCCTCCTCCTGTTCGAGATCGGCACCGGTCTCTGGGTCGCGATCACGTTGCGGTGGGGGAGCGCGTGGTACACGCAGACCGTCGTCCCGTACCTCTGGTCCCTCGTCCGGTTCCAGCCCGAGATCCAGCTGATGGTCGACCTGAAGCTCCCGGCGCAGATACACGTCGTGGGCGCCTGGGTCCTCCTGGGGGTCTTCAGCTTCACGCGGCTCGTCCACGCCCTGGTCGCCCCCGTGCCGTACCTCTGGCGCCCGAACCAGCTCGTGGTCTGGAACCGGCCGCGGGGCGCCGCGAAGCGCTGAGAGCGCCGGGGCCGAAGAGAGACGGATGAGCGAGCGCGCGAAGGCCTGGACGGTCCTGACGATGAACACCCTGGCGTTCATCGTCTGCTTCGCCGTCTGGATGATGAACGGCGTCCTCGTCACGTTCCTCGTCGACAACAAGGCCTTCGCGTTCGACAAGGCGGAGATGGGGTGGCTGATCGGGCTCCCCGTCCTGACGGGGTCCCTCCTGCGGCTTCCCGCCGGCATCCTGACCGACCGTTTCGGGGGGCGCGTCGTCTTCACCGCCGTGCTGCTCGTCTCGGCCGTGGCCGCGTTCCTCACGAGCTTCGCGAACGGCTTCTGGGGCTTCGCCGCCGGCGGCCTCGGCTTCGGCATCGCGGGGAGCTCCTTCGCGGTCGGCGTCGCGTACACGGCCACGTGGTTCCCGAAGGAGCAGCAGGGGACGGCGCTCGGCATCTTCGGGATGGGGAACGTCGGCGCCGCCCTGACGAGCATGACGGCTCCGTTCGTGCTGCAGGCCTTGACGGGGAAGGGGGCGCACGTGGAGAGCTGGCGGGCGCTCCCCCGGATCTTCGCCGCGGCTCTCCTCGTGACGGCCGTCGTCTTCTGGCTCTTCACGTACACCCGCGAGGGCCTGCCGTCCACCTCGAAGAGCCTCGCCCGGCGGCTCGAGCCGCTGAAGGTGATGCGCGTGTGGCGCTTCGGGCTCTACTACCTCCTCGTCTTCGGCGGGTTCGTCGCGCTCGCGCAGTGGCTGATCCCCTACTACGTGAACGCCTATTCGGTCTCGGTGTCGGCCGCCGGCGTCCTCGCCGCGGCCTTCAGCCTCCCGTCGGGCCTCTTCCGCGCCGTCGGCGGGTGGCTCTCGGACCGCTACGGGGCCCGGCGGGTCATGTACTGGGTGCTCGGCGGCTGCTGTACCTGCTGCGTCCTTCTCGCCGTGCCGCGCATGGACGTCTTCGCGCCCGGCGAGGGGATCATGGCCGTGTCGGCCGGTCGCGTGGACGAGGTCACCCCTCGAGGCATCGTCGTGGCCGGCAGGACGTACCCGCTCGCGGTGCGTCCGGATCGGACCGTCGACGACCGCGACGTCATGGTCTGGCCGGCCTGGAACTCCTGGCACGAGCCGGCGGTGAAGCCCGGGGAGGCCGTCGTCAGGAAGCAGCTCCTGGCCCGCGGCGTCACGCACGTCTACTTCCAGGCCAACCGGAACATCTTCACCGGGCTGGCTCTCCTGCTCGCGATGTTCATGGGGATCGGGATGGCCGCCGTCTACAAGTACATCCCGACCTACTTCCCGGCGGACGTCGGCGTCGTGGGGGGGCTGGTGGGGGTGATCGGCGGCCTGGGGGGCTTCGTCTTCCCGATCGTCTTCGGCACCCTCGTGGGGGCCTCGGGCATCTGGACGACCTGCTGGATCCTCCTCTTCGGCCTGTCGGTCACGTGCCTCGTTTGGATGCACCGGGTCGTGACGGGGATGATGTCCGACAGCCTCCCGCGGTTCTCGCGCGAGATGGAGCAGCCCGCCATCGCGAAAGAGGTCGAGCAGCTCGCCCGGGAGATGGAAGGCCTGGCGAAGCGGCTGCGCCGGCGGGAGCCGGGGGACGCATGACCAGCCTGGAGCGGCTCCACCCGGCCTACTTCGCCATGGTGATGGCCACCGGCATCGTGTCGGTGGCGTGCAAGCTGCTGGGCCTCGGCCTCCTGGCGGACGTCCTTCTCGCGGTCAACGTCGTGACCTACGTCGTCCTCTGGGCACTCACGGTCGCGCGGGTCGCGCGCTATCCGAGACGCGTCCTCGAGGACCTCGTCGACCACCAGCGCGGGGTGGGCTTCTTCACGATGGTCGCGGGGTCGAGCGTCCTCGGCGTCCAGTGCGTCCTCGTGCGCGAGGAGCTCACGGGGGCCGTCGCGCTGCTCCTCCTGGCGGTCGTCCTCTGGGTCGTGCTGACGTACGGGGTCTTCGCCGCCTACACCGTGAAGGACGTGAAGCCGACCCTGGCGGACGGGATCAGCGGCGGCTGGCTCGTGGCCGTCGTGGCCACGGAGTCGATCTCGAACCTGGGAGGGCTCGTGGCGAGCCGCCTCCCCGGGCCGCACGACACCCTCCTCTTC
This sequence comes from uncultured Holophagales bacterium, assembly GCA_963696015.1. Lineage (GTDB taxonomy): Bacteria > Acidobacteriota > Thermoanaerobaculia > UBA5066 > UBA5066 > UBA5066. The sequence continues at coordinate 20,361 of CAVOJA010000004.1, read as the reverse complement.
TTCAGCCTCGTCTTCTGGCTCTGCGGCGGAATGCTCTACATCTGGATGATCTCGCTCATCTTCTACCGGTACACGTTCTTCCGCTTCGCGCCGTCCGACCTGATGCCCCCCTACTGGGTCAACATGGGAGCGATGGCGATCTCCGCGCTCGCGGGGACGACCCTGATCGCCAACGTGCCCCGGTCGGCCCTCCTCGGGCAGATGCGGCCCTTCCTACTCGGCTTCACCGCGCTGTTCTGGGCGACCGCCACGTGGTGGATCCCGATGCTCGTGATCCTCGCCGTCTGGAGGCACGTCTACCGGAGGTTCGAGATGACCTACGACCCGCTCTACTGGGGAGCGGTCTTCCCGCTCGGCATGTACAGCGTGAGCACGCTCCGGCTGGCTCAGGTCCTGGAGCTGCCCTTCCTCCTCTTCCTGCCGCGCGTCTTCCTGTTCGTGGCGCTCGTCGCCTGGAGCGCGACGTTCGTCGGGCTCCTGAGGCACCTCTCCCGCTCCGGAAGGACGAGCGCCCATGCGGCCGCCTAGCGCTCCCGGGCGAGCGGCGCGGCGCGCGCTGGCGGCGGGGCTCCTCGTTCTCGTCTTCGCCGCGTGCGAGCCGACGAACCGCGGCTACTCCCCGAACCAGCCCGTCGTCTACTCCCACGCGGTCCACGCCGGCGCCCTGAAGATCCCCTGCCAGTACTGCCACTACGGGGCCGAGCGTGGCCGCAACGCGGGGATCCCGCCCGCGGCGATCTGCATGAACTGCCACGCACAGGTGCAGAAGGACCACCCGGAGGTGGTCAAGGTGAAGAAGGCGCTCTCCGAGGGGCGGGCGATCGAGTGGGTCCGCGTCCACCGCCTTCCGGATTTCGTCTTCTTCGACCACTCGATCCACGTGACGAAGGGCGTCGCCTGCCAGACCTGCCACGGAGCGGTGGAGACGATGGGCCGGGTGACCCAGGAGAGCGCCCTCACCATGGGCTGGTGCCTCGACTGCCATCGTCGCAGCTGGCCGAAAGCCGCCGAGAGGGCGGCGGTCGCGGCGCTCAACGTGCCCCGGGAGGAGGCCTTTCCGCCCGGAACCGCGCCGATGACCCGGGCCAACCGGTTGACCGACTGCGCGGTCTGCCATCACTGAGATGGCGGATGCGCTGCGTACACGACGAGTGGCGAAAGCCGAGTCCGGTTTTCTCCTGGATCGAGTGACAGGGAAGGCGTTCCGATGAGCCGACGAAGGAAGCACCCGACCCCGTGGATCGAGCCTCTTGGCCCGCTCTCCGAGGTCCCGTCTCCCGAGAGGGACGAGCGGGACGAGCCGCCCCTTCCGCCCGCGAGCCGGCGGGAGTTCCTCAAGGGGCTCGGCATCGGCGCGGCGGTGACGCTGACGGCCTGCCAGCGCTCCCCGGTGCGCCACGCGCTGCCGTACCTCGTGCCGCCGGACGAGATCACGCCGGGCGTCCCGGTTCACTACGCCTCGACCTGCACGGCATGCCCGGCCGCGTGCGGTCTCATGGTGTCGGCCCTCGACGGGCGTCCCGTGAAGCTCGAGGGGCACCCCGATCACCCGCTCTCGAAGGGGGGCCTCTGCGCGATCGGGCAGGCCGACGTGCGCGCCCTGTACGACGCGGGACGCCTGCAGGGACCGACCCTCGGGGGCAGGCCGGTCACCTTCGCCGAGCTGGACGCCCACGTTCTCGCGAGGCTCGGGGAGGTGCGCGAGGCGGGGAAGAAGGTCTTCGTCCTCGCACCCACGCTGTCGGGACCGACGGCCCGGGAGACCGTCGCGCGGTTCCTCGCCCCGTATGGCGGGACCCTCGTCGAGCACGACCCGGGCCCGGCCTCCTCCTCGGCGCTGCTCGAGGCCCACGGGCTCCTGACCGGCCGCCCGCTCGCTCCGGCGCTGGACCTCGCTCAGGCCGACCTCGTCGTCTCCCTGGGAGGAGATCCGCTGGCCACCGGCCCGGAGCCCGTCGCGCACACGCAGGCGTGGGCGGCCCGGCGGCGGGAGAGCGGACGCCGAGGAGCCCCCCGCCTCGTGCAGATCGAGGGCTCGCTCTCGCTGACCGGCGCGGCCGCGGACGAGAGGTGGAGCTCCACGGCGGCCGAGCGGCGCGCTCTCGCCCTCTTCATTGCGGCCGGAGTGGCCCGGAAGACCGGCGCAGGCGACGTCGCGGCCGCACTGGGCTCCGTCCCGGACCCACCCACGCCGGCACGGGCTGCCGCGCTGGTCGCCGAGCTGGTGGCCTGCTGCGGGCGCTCCCTCGTCGTCAGCGCCTCCGACGATCTCTCCGAGCAGCTCGCCGTGGCGATCACGAACCGGCTTCTCGGGAACGAAGGGAAGACGCTCGACGTCGTCCGGCCGTCGCTCGTCCGGCGGGGGCTCGACCGGGACCTCGCGGCGTTCCTCGGGGACGTCGAGTCGGCGGCCGCCGGCGCCGTGTTCGTCCTCGACCTCGACCCGGTGGACGAGCTCCCGGGGGGCGAGGCTCTCGCGACGGCGCTCGCCGGCCTCCCGCTGTCGGTGGCGATCACCGACCGACCGACCGCCACCGCGGCGGCCTGCGGCGCGGTCGCGGCCGCCCACCACGCCCTGGAGCGGTGGGGCGACTTCGAGCCGCGCGCGGGCCTCGTGACCTTCGCGCAGCCCACGCTGCGCCCGCTCTACGGGACGCGGCACCCGATGGAGAGCATCCTGCGCTGGTCGGGCGAGGAGAGTCCGGACTACCGGGAGCGGATGAGAGCGGGCTGGGAGACGCGCGCCGGAGCGGGGGCCGCGTTCTCCGGCCTCTTCACCCGCGCCCTCAAGAACGGCAGGTCCGAGGAGCTCTCGGCCGCCTTGCCGCCGCTCCCGCCCCAGGTGCCAGATTCCGAGGGGCTGGCGCGCAGCGTGACGGCGCTTGCCGCGGCCGTCGCGACCGCCTCGGCCGTCGCGACGAAGACGGAGGTCCCCGCGCTCGAGGTGGAGCTCGTGGCGCAGGTCGGCCTCGGCGCCGGGCGGAGCGCGCACGTGCCGTGGCTCCGCGAGCTGCCCGACCCGCTCACACGCGTCTCCTGGACCGGTTGCGTGCGCCTCGCTCCGTCGCGTGCCGAGGCGCTCGGCGTGGCGGACGGCGACCACGTGAGGGTGGAGGTGGCGGGACGCTCGGTCACGCTCCCGGCGCGGATCCTCCCCGGGCAGGACCCGAGGGTCCTGGGCGTCCCGGTCGGCTTCGGCCGCAAGGACGGCGACGGCGGGGTCGCCGGGCGGAACGGCTATCGCCTCGCGCGGCTCGAGGGGCGCCTCCGAACGCAGGGGCTCGCCGCGACGGCAACGAAGGCCGCCGGGCACGAAGACCTGCCGCTCATGCAGCCTCACGGGACGACGGAGGGGCGGCCGATCGTCTATCAGCTCTCCCGGTTCGACGAGGCGATCGAGAGCGACGAGCACCACAAGGCCGAGAGCCTCTGGCCCGGCCGGCCGCCCACCGTTCCGAAGTGGGAGATGGTGATCGACCTCGACGCCTGCACCGGGTGCAGCGGGTGCGTCGTCGCGTGCCAGGCCGAGAACAACCTGCCGGTCGTCGGCCCGGACGAGATGCGCCGGCACCGGGACATGTACTGGCTGCGGATCGACCGTTACTTCGTGGGAGACGCCGAGAGCCCGGACGTCCTCTTCGAGCCGATGCTCTGCTCGCAGTGCGAGAACGCGCCCTGCGAGACCGTCTGCCCGGTGGCGGCCACAGTCCACAGCGAGGACGGGCTGAACCAGCAGGTCTACAACCGGTGCGTCGGGACCCGCTACTGCGCGAACAACTGCCCGTACAAGGTGCGGCGCTTCAACTGGTTCGATTACCCCGCCGCCGCGCCGGTGGAGAAGCTCGTCCTGAACCCGAACGTCGTCGTGCGCTCGCGGGGCGTGATGGAGAAGTGCACGTTCTGCGTGCAGCGGATCCAGGCGACCCGGATCGCGGCCCGGCGGGACGGCCACGAGGACTGGCGCGGTCTCGGCGGGAAGACGGCCTGCCAGGAGAGCTGCCCCGCGAAGGCGATCACGTTCGGGGACGCCACCGACCCGCGCGGCGAGGTGGCGGCGATGAAGAAGAGCCCCCGCGCCTTCCAGGTGCTGGCGGAGCTCGGCGTGCGGCCCGCCGTCACCTACCTCGCGAAGGTGAGGACGAAAGAGGGCGCGGCGGCGGGGAAGGAGACCGCATGAGCGCCGGCGCCGAGCACGTCGAGGAGCTCATCCTCGGCAACCCCACCTTCTCGCAGGTGACGAACGAGATCGCGAGCCCGATGGAGCGCCGTCCGGGACCCGCCTGGTGGGGCGCCTTCCTGACGGCGGCCTCGGTCCTCACGCTGGGGGTGGTCCTGATCGGCTACACCATGTCGACCGGCATCGGGGTCTGGGGTCTCAACCGGACCGTGGGCTGGGGCTACGACATCACCAACTTCGTCTTCTGGGTCGGGATCGGGCACGCAGGGACCCTCATCTCCGCGATCCTCCTCCTTTTCCGGCAGCGCTGGCGCACCTCGATTGCCCGCGCGGCCGAGGGGATGACGATCTTCGCGGTCCTCTGCGCGGCGATCTTCCCGCTCATCCACATGGGCCGTCCCTGGCTCGCCTTCTGGGTCTTCCCGTACCCCAACACGCGCGGGCCGATCTCGGTGAACTTCCGCTCGCCGCTCCTCTGGGACGTCTTCGCGATCTCGACGTACTTCACCGTCTCGCTCCTCTTCTGGTACGTCGGCCTCATCCCCGACCTCGCGACGATGCGGGACCGGAGCACCGGCTGGAGGCGCCGGATCTACGCCTTCCTGGCCCTCGGCTGGGACGGGGGGACGCGGACCTGGCAGCGCTACGAGAAGGCCTGCGTCCTCCTCGCGGGGCTCGCCACGCCGCTCGTCGTGTCGGTCCACACGATCGTCTCCTTCGACTTCGCCACGAGCGTCATCCCGGGCTGGCACACCACGATCTTCCCGCCGTACTTCGTCGCGGGCGCCGTCTTCAGCGGCTTCGCGATGGTGATCACGCTCCTCCTCGTCACGCGGAAGGTGCTCGGCCTCGAGCGCTACATCACGGCGAGCCACTTCGAGAAGATGGCCAGGGTGCTCCTGACGACCGGGATGATCGTCGGTTTCGCCTATGCCACGGAGCTGTGCATCGCCCTCTACAGCGGCAACCGCTACGAGCGCTTCACCTTCGAGAACCGGGCGTTCGGCCCCTACGCGTGGGCCTACTGGACGATGGTCGCCTGCAACGTCCTCGTGCCCCAGGTCTTCTGGTGGGCGCGCGCCCGGCGCTCGGCGCTCGTCCTCTTCGTCGCCGCGTGCCTCGTGAACGTCGGGATGTGGTTCGAGCGGTTCAACATCATCGTGACGTCGCTTCACCGCGACTACCTCCCCTCCTCGTGGAGCTACTACACGCCGACGCTCGTCGAGATGGGGATCCTCCTCGGGAGCTTCGGGCTCTTCTTCACCTGCTTCCTCCTCTTCGTGCGCTTCGCGCCGGTCGTGGCGTTTCACGAGGTGAAGCTGACGCTTTCCGAGCAACGGGAGACCGCCCATGCCGTCCGCTGACAGCGCCGTCGCCTCGCCTATGGGCTCCCGCAGGCGAATCCACACGCTGGCCTTTGACGACCCCTCGCGGGCCCTCGCCGCCGTCCGGGCGCTGCGGGCCGACGGGTTCGAGGTGGACGACGTCCACACGCCGTACGCGGTGCACGGGATGGACGAGGCGCTCGGGCTGCCCGAGACGCGGCTGGGGCTGGCGACGCTCGCCGGAGGGCTCCTCGGTGCGGGCGTGGCCTTCGGCTTCCAGTTCTGGACGCACGCGGTCGACTGGCCGCTCGTCATCGGCGGGAAGTCGCCGCTCGCGCTGCCGGCCCAGGTCCCGGTCAGCTTCGAGCTGACGATCCTGTTCGCCGCGTTCGCGACGGTGGGGACGTTCCTGGCGCGGCGCCGGCTCTTCCCGCGGATCGCCGTGACGCCGCCGTCGCAGCCGGGTCCGGGCGTCACCGACGACAGGTTCGTCGTCCTCGTCGTCGAGCGCGACGCCGGCTTCCGCCCGGCGCGTCTCCGCGAGCTGGCTCGGGAGCTGGGGCCGGTCGAGACCGTCGAGGGCTGGAGGGTGATGTGACCCGCTCGAAGAGCCGCGGCGCGCCCGCGCCGATCCTGGCCGTCCTGGCCGCCGTCGGCAGCCTGGCCGGCTGCTCCGCCGAGGGGGATCGGCCCGGGATGACGTTCCTTCCTGAGATGGTCGATTCGGGCGTGGTCCACGCGTACGACCGGAACCCGATGAGAGAGAGCGTCCCGTCTCTCTTCCTCCCGCCCGCGGGGACCGTGCCCGTCGAGCGGCTCCCGTTCGAGTACGGCCCGGGCCCCGAGGAGGCGCGGCGGGCGGGAGTGGAGCTGCGCAACCCGTTCGTCGCGGGGCCGGAGTCGCTGGCGCGCGGCAAGCAGGTCTACGACACGGTCTGCACCGTCTGTCACGGTCCGAAGGGCGAGGGGGACGGTCCGATCATCGGCCGGTTCCCGAACCCGCCGAGCCTCCTGGCGCCGCACGCGCAGGGGCTCCCGGACGGGCAGATCGTCCACGTCATCACCCGGGGCCAGGGGATCATGCCGTCCCACGCCGCCCAGGTCCTCCTCGAGGACCGTTGGAAGGCGGTGCTGTACGTGCGGCAGCTCCAGGGGGTCCCGGCGGTCCCGCCGGAGGTGGCGCCATGACCGAACGGACCCTCTCCCGGCTGCTCCGGACCCGGCCGCTCGAGGCGGGCGCCCTCGGCGTCGTCGCCGCCGGGCTCCTCGTGGCCGGAGCGGTCCTGGATCCGCGGCAGGCGTTCGCGGGCCTCCTGACCGCCGCGCTCTTCGGGCTCATGCTCGCTCTCGGAGCGGCGGTCTTCGCCGCGATCCAGGGCGTCTCCGGGGCCCGGTGGTGGGCCCCGGTCTACGGGGTGACGGCCTCGGTCGCCGGGACCTTCGCGGTCCCCGCGGCTCTCCTCGGTCTCACGCTTCTCTTCGGGATCCCCGCGCTCTACGCATGGGCGCAGCCCGAGGCGGCGTCGAACCACCTCCTCGCGGCCAAGGCCGTCTGGCTCAACCGCCCCCTCTTCCTCGCGAGGGCCCTCCTGATCCTGCTCGTCTGGGCCGGGGTCATCGGCCTCCTGCGGGACCGGCTGCGCGCCCTCGGATCGGGAGAGCAGGGCGCGGCCAGGCGCTTCACCCGGACGTCGGTCGCCTTCCTCCTCGTCCTCGGCCCCACGATCTCCGTGGCCTTCTGGGACTGGGTGATGTCCCTCGAGCCGGAGTGGTACAGCACGATGTTCGCGGTCTACGGTTTCGCGGGGACCTTCCTCGGAGGGATCGCGACCGTCACCGCGGTCGCGCTCTTCCTCGACGCCCGCGGTGGGCTGCCTCAGCCGCTGTCGGCCGCGACGCGCCACGACCTTGGCAAGCTCCTGTTCGGCTTCGCCACGTTCTGGGCCTACATCTGGTTCTGCCAGTACCTCCTGATCTGGTACAGCAACATCCCCGAGGAGACCCCGTACTACGCGCTTCGCTTCCAGGGCGGCTGGACGGCGCTCTTCTGGCTCAACCCCGTCGTGAGCTTCCTCGTGCCGTTCGTGGTGCTGCTCGGCGCGAGCGCCAAGAAGCGGCCGACGGCTCTCGGCCACGCGGCGCTCGTCGTCATCCTCGGGCGGTGGCTCGACGCGTTCGTGATGGTCGCGCCCTCGGCGGGTCCGCTGCCCGCGATCCCGTTCTACGCCGTCGCGGCCTCGCTCCTCGTCCTCGCGGGGATGGCGCTCGCCTTCGACCGGCTCTGGCTTCGGGGGCGGGGCGTCGCCCGGGACGCTCCGCTAGCGGGGGAGGCGGCGCTCTCGTGAAGGCGGGGCGATCGTCCGTTCGTCGGCTCGATACTGTCGGGCGACAACTCTCGCGTGCCGCTCAGATCCCGCGCAGCCCGCTACCCCGTAGAGCGCGGGAATGGAGTCGTTTCTCTCGCGAGACGGACGAAATACTCGCTATTGGCTCGGGAGGGAGGCCTGGAGCTTCTCGAACCCGGCGCGGATGGTGGGCTTGGCCGCGAAGGTCGGGAGCGCCGTCTCGATGACCGACCGGGCTTCGTCCAGGCGACCGGTCTTGAGAAGCACCGCGGCGTAGACGTCCTGCACGTCCGCGTACGCCCGGTGGTCTGGCGGCACGCCGGCCTCTCCGACGCCGGGGGGCGCCCCGTGAGCGGGCCCGCGCCCGCGTCGGGGCCGCCCGGATACCGATTCTCCGCGCCGGCATGACTGCCGTCATGCCGCGGCGCCCTCGTCCCTTCTCATTCGAGACGGGAATACGTAGTGTCCCGGCATGCTCTCGACGCTGAATATCCGCGCCCTCGGCTGGGCACTCCTCGCCTCGGCCCTCCTCGCGGCGTCCGTCGTCGCGGGCTCGCGGAACCTCCAGAACTTCGACGGGGCTCTCGCGGCCTACCTCTTCGCGACGCTCTTCGCGGCGTTTGGAATCGTCTACCGCTACGCCGTCTGGCTCCAGCGGCCGCCGACCCGGCTCTACTGGCGGGCCGGCTGGCGCCTCCTCTTCTCCCGCCGCTTCCCCGTCTACCTCGCCGAGCTCCTCCGCCGCCTCGTCGACGAGCTCGCGCTCCAGCGCTTCATCTGGAGGCGGAGCCCGAAGAGGGGCCTCGCGCACGTCCTCCTCGCGTGGGGGTGCCTCTCGGCTTTCGCGATCACGATCCCGCTCGTCTTCGGCTGGGTCCACTTCACGCTGAGAGCGGGCACGATCGACGTCTACGAGGCGCACCTCCTCGGCTTCCACGCCTTCGACTTCCCGCTCGGCGGCTTCGTGGCGCTGAACCTCTTCCACGCCCTGAACTGGTCGTCGGTCCTCGTCCTCCTCGGCGTCTTCGGGTTCCTGAGGCGCCGGATCACGGACGCCGGGCAGATCTCGACGCAGACCTTCGAGATGGACCTGATGCCGCTCGTCCTCCTCGTCCTGATCTCCGTCACCGGGCTCGGCCTGACCTGGGACTACGAGCTGATGCAGGGACGGGCGCACGCCTTCATGGCGATCAGCCACGCGATCACGGTCATCCTCTTCCTCCTCTGGCTCCCGTTCGGGAAGTTCTTCCACGTCTTCCAGCGCCCGGCGCAGCTCGGCGTCGCGCTCTACCAGCGCGAGGGGGAGGCGGGCGCGCAGGCCGTCTGCCCGCACACGGGCGAGGCGTTCGCCTCCCGGATGCACGTCGAGGACCTCAAGCAGGTGACGTCGGAGCTCGGCTACGACTATCGCCTCACCGGGGGCGGCTCGCACCTCGACCTCTCCCCACAGGGCAAGCGGGCCGCGCTCGCGAAGGCCCACCTCGCCGCCCGCAACGAATCGGGCGCCTTCTTCGGCTGAGAGGAACGAAATGGCACGCCTTCCCGTATCCCCCGACGCCCTCGTCGCCCAGTTCGGCCCGCGCCTCGGCTTCCCGCCGAAGGAGGGCTTCCCCGGCCGCGACGAGCCCGACCGCGTCGTCCCGACCCACTGCTGCTTCTGCGGGATGCAGTGCGGCATCAAGCTCCTCGTGAAGGACAACCGGATCGTCGGCTTCGACCCGTGGGAGGAGTTCCCGTTCAACGAGGGGCGCCTCTGCCCGAAGGGGGTCCAGCGGTACCTCCAGAACAATCACCCCGACCGGCTCCTCTCCCCGCTCGAGAGGGTCGAAGGCCAGGGGTTCCGCCCGGTGTCCTGGGACGCCGCCCTCGACCGGACCGTCTCCGAGATCCGGCGGATCCAGGAGAAGCACGGGAAGGACGCCTTCGCGATGCTCTCCGGCGTCTCGCTGACGAACGAGAAGAGCTACCTCGTCGGGAAGTTCGCCCGCCTCGCCCTCGGCACGCGGAACCTCGACTACAACGGCCGGCTCTGCATGGTGAGCGCCGGCGCCGGGAACAAGAAGGCCTTCGGCCTCGACCGGGCGAGCAATACCTACGAGGACCTCGCGAAGGCCGAGGTGATCCTCGTCGCCGGCGCGAACGTCAGCGAGACCTTCCCGACGCTCACCCACTGGATCTGGCAGGCGCGCGACAACGGCGCGAAGCTGATCGTCGTCGACCCGCGGATGACGCCGCTCGCGCGGACCGCCGACCTCCACCTCCCCGTCCGGCCGGGCCGCGACTCGGCCCTCTTCGGGGCGATGCTGAAGCAGCTCGTCGACCGCGACCAGCTCGACCACGACTTCATCGCGAACCACACCTCCGGGTTCGAGGAGGCCGTCGAGGCGGTGAAGGGCTACGACCTCGCCTGGGCCGAGGAGGTGACCGGCATCCCGCGGCGGAAGATCGAGGCCGCCTCCGATTGGTGGGGGAAGGCGAAGACGAGCTTCCTCCTCCACGCCCGCGGCATCGAGCACCACACGAAGGGGGTCGAGAACGTCGTCTCGGCGATCAACCTCGTCCTGGCGACGGGGCGGATCGGCAAGCCCTACTGCGGCTACGGGACGATCACCGGCCAGGGGAACGGCCAGGGGGGGCGCGAGCACGGGCACAAGTGCGACCAGCTCCCCGGCAACCGCGACATCGAGAACCCGAAGCACCGGGAGTGGATCGCCGGCGTCTGGGGCGTGCCGGAAACGGAGATCCCTGGGAAGGGGCTCTCGGCCTACGAGATCGTCGAGGCGATCCACAGGGGCGAGATCAAGGGGCTCCTCTCGATCTGCTTCAACCCGCTCGTCTCCCTTCCGAACGCGAACTTCGTCCGCGAGGCTCTCGAGAAGCTCGAGCACTTCGCCGTGATCGACTTCTTCCTCTCCGAGACGGCCCGCCACGCCGACGTCGTCCTCGCCGGGTCGCTCCACGAGGAGGAGGAGGGGACGGTCACGACCGCCGAAGGGCGCGTCACGCGCATCCGGGCCGCGATCGACCCGCCGGACGGCGCCTGGCGCGACACGGACATCTTTCTCGACCTGGCCCGCCGTCTCGGAAAGGGCGCCCTCTTCGATTACGCCGCCCCGGCACCTCTCGCCGGGACGCGCGAGGGGTCGCTCTTCACGGCGAAGCGGATCTTCGACGAGCTGCGTGCCGCCTCGAAGGGGGGGACGGCCGACTACTTCGGCATCACCTACGAGAAGATCGAGGCGAACCTCGGCGTCTTCTGGCCCTGCCCGTCGCTCGACCACCCCGGGACGCCCCGCCTCTGGGAGGACCGCAAGTTCGCGACGCCGGACGGCAGGGCGCACTTCAACGCCGTCCGCTACCGCGACCCGGGCGAGGTGACCGACGCCGACTACCCCGTCATCCTGACGACCGGCCGGGTCGTCTCGCAGTACCTCTCGGGGACGCAGACCCGCCGTATCGGCAAGCTCGTCGAGCAGTACCCCGAGCCGCTCCTCGAGATCCACCCATCGCTCGCGAAGACGCTCGGCATCACCGACCGCGACCTCGTGAGGGTCGAGACGCGGCGCGGCGCCGCCGAATTCCCGGCCCAGCTCGTGACGACGATCCGCGAGGACACCGTCTTCGTCCCGTACCACTGGCCCGGCCGGAAGTCGGCGAACCTCCTGACGTCGGGGAACCTCGACCCGGTCTCGAAGATCCCCGAGTTCAAGGTGAGCGCCTGCCGGCTCGTGCCGACGGGCCGCAAGGCGCCCTCCGCCGCCGAAGCGAAGGCGTACGCGAGCGTCTGAGGCGGGAGGCGCGATGACGACGACCGCCTTCCGGAGCCACGAGGAGTTCTTCCTCGACCCGCAGCGCTGCATCGGGTGCCACGCCTGCGAGATGGCCTGCGCCGAGTGCGAGACGAACGGGCAGCTCGCGATGATCCACGTCGACTACGTCGACCGGGCCGAGAGCCCGCAGACCGCCGTCCAGGTCTGCATGCACTGCGAGGAGCCGACCTGCGCCCGCGTCTGCCCCGCCGACGCGATCGCCAAGGACGAGCTCGGCGTCGTCCATTCGGCGAACGCCGCCCGCTGCATCGCCTGCTCCAACTGCGTCCTCGCCTGCCCCTTCGGCGTCCCGAAGAAGGTCGAGGCGATGAAGCTGATGATGAAGTGCAACCTCTGCTACGACCGGACGAGCGCGGGACGAAGGCCCATGTGCGCGACGGTCTGCCCGAGCGGCGCGCTCTACTACGGGACCCGCGAGCGGATGGCGCAGATGCGGCCGAACAGCTCGCCCGTGAACGAGTTCCGCTTCGGCCTGCAGCGCGTGAAGACACGCGTGAACGTGATGATGCCGAAGGGCTCGACCGAGCTCGTCGTCGACGGAACGGAGACGCCATGAGCGACCGCCCCGAAGGCCTTCCCGCGCGCCCCGCCTGGGAGGTCGACTTCCCCCTCGAGCGTGTCGAGGCACAGCACGTCACCCGGCGCGAGTTCGCGAAGTTCCTCGTCCTGGCCTCCGGCGGCCTCGCCGTCGGGAGCGGCTGGGTCGCGTCGAAGGACGCGCTCTTTCCCCCGGCGGCGATCCCCGGCCCCGTCCGCCTCGCGGCCCTCTCGGAAATCCCGGTCGGCGGGATGACGCAGTTCACCATCCCGGGGCTGAACCAGCCGGGGATCCTGATCCGCCTCGAGGAGGGGCTCTTCCGCGCGTTCGAGCAGAAGTGCACCCACCTCTCCTGCGCGGTCTTCTTCGACCCCGGCTCGCGGAAGATCGAGTGCCCCTGCCACAACGGGGCGTTCGACCCGCTGAGCGGGGCCGTCCTCCAGGGGCCCCCGCCCCGGCCGCTTCGCTCCTTCCCCGTCGAGGTCCGCGGCGACGAGATCTGGCTCGTCCCGCCCGACGCGCCCGGAGCCGCCGCGCCGGCGGCGAGCGCGGCTCCTTTCGCCGATTCCCTTGAATCCCCGGCGGCGCCGAGGACGGAGGGCGCATGACCGACTTTCGCCGCGCCCAGGAGCAGTCGCACCCGACGAAGACGAACACCGTCCTCCTCGGGGTCATCCTTCTCCTCGTCCTCATCGTCTCGCTCCAGGTCTGGCTCCTGACCGCCGGCCTCAACACCGCGCTCGGTGGCGACCGCTCGATCGTCTGGCCCGCGTTTCAGGCGTCACTCGCCCTCTTCCTCGCCGGGGCCGCGTCTCTCCGCTACCTGCCACGGCCGATCCGCGCGGTCGCTACGCGCCCCGCGGCGGAGAGCTTCCCCGACGCGGCGCTCGCCTGGCGGACGCTCGCGATCAGCGCGGTCTCCCTCACGCTGGCCTTCGCCGTCTGGTTCATGTGGTCGGCGATCGCCATCAAGCTCCCCGACGCCGGCTTCCGGATCTCGCCCGGGCAGCGCTTCTGGCTCACCGCCACGCCCGTCATCCTCGGATCCATCCTCCGCATCCCGTACGGCGTCCTCGTCTCCCGCTTCGGGAGCCGGCGGACGCTCGCAGCGGTGACGCTCCTCCTCGTCGTCCCCTGCATCGGGACCGGGATCGTCGTCCAGGACCCGACCACACCGTTCGGAGTCCTTCTCTTCTGGTCGGCCGTCACCGGCATCGCGGGGGCGAACTTCGCGACCTCCATGGCCGTCGTCACGCTCTGGTTCCCGAAGTCGAAGCAGGGTTCGGCCCTCGGGATCAACGGCCTCGGGAACCTCGGCGTCACCGTGGCGCAGTTCCTCGTCCCGATCGTGATCGTGGCCGGCCTCTTCGGCGCGATCGGCGGCGGCTCGCTCTCCCTGAGGCTGAAGGCGGGCGGGACGCAGGACGTCTGGCTCCAGAACGCCGCGTTCGTCTGGATCCCGGTCATCCTCCTCTGCACGGCGGCGGTCTGGTTCGGGACCCGCGACTTCCCGATGAAGCCGAAGACGATCGCCTCGCAGCTCGGCGTCGCCCGCGATCTCCACACGTGGACGATCTCGGCGCTCTACTTCCTCACCTTCGGTTGCTTCGTGGCGATGGGGGCCTCGCTCCCTCTTATCATCCAGTCGGTCTTCGCCGACGCCCCTGGCGGCGCCCCGAACCCGTTCCTCTACGCCCCCTTCGCCCCCCTCGTCGCGACGCTGATGCGCCCCGCTGGCGGATGGGCCGCGGACCGGTTCGGCGCGGGGAGAATGACGGCGATCGCGATCGGCGTCATGGCGGTCGGCGGCTTCAGCCTGACGCGCTTCCTCCGCCCCGAGTCCTTCGACGGCTTCTTCGCGACGATCCTCGTCATCTGCGCCGCCTCCGGATTCGGGAACGGCTCGGTCTTCAAGATCATCCCGACCGTCAACCCGCGCGAGGCGGGGGCCGTCATCGGGATCGTCTCGTGCGTCGGCGCCTTCGGCGGCTTCTTCCCGCCCCTCTTCCTCGGCTGGTGCATCGAGCGGTTCGGAAGCCCCGCCTGGGCCTACACGGCGATGGCTGTCGTCGCCCTGGGCGCCCTCGCCGTCAACGGCTGGTTCTACCAGCGGGAGGGATCGCCGACGCGCTGCTGAGGCGCCCTGCGCCGGTACGCGTCATGACGGGCGCGGCCGGCCCGCAAGAAAGGGGCCGCCCGGCGGGCGGCCCCCCGAGGGGTTCGGTGGGGAGGCGCGGTCCCGCGGCCCGGCAGGTCAGCCCGCCTTCTTCGCCGTGGCGGGAGCCGGCTTCGGGCCGGCCGCCGCCTTCTTTCCGTGCTCGGCGCGGAGGGCCTTCGCCTCGGCCTTGATCTCGGCGAGGTCGCGCTTCATCTCGGCCCAGCCGTACCAGTGCTGGTAGTCGGGATTCATGTGGAACGCCCCCTGGAAGTTCCGCATCCGGTGCTCCATCAGCATGACGTAGAGCTTCTGCTCGATGGGGTGCTCGACCTCGTAGAAGCGGAGGATGTCGACGTGGAAGGGGCGGTCCTTCGGCTCGGGCAGGATGCCATCGCTGTAGAGGCCGGAAACCTCCCGGATCGCCTCGGCCATCAGCCGGTCGCCGGCGCGGACGATCTCGTCGGCCTTCCGGAGCTCGGCTTTGACCGTGGCGGGGGCGTGGCACTTCATGCACTGCGCCTCCATCCGGCCCCGTTCCTTGTCCCAGTCCTCCTTCGAGAGGCGGGCGAGGTCGCCGGCCTTCACGACATCGAGGCGCGCCGTCGGCTTGCCGTCCTTGTCGAGGACGCCGAGCGCCTTGAGGATCTCGACGCGGTCGGCCATCCACTCCTTGTCGTCCTCCGGGAGGCGCAGCGCGAGGAAGCCCCACGCGGTCCTCACGCCGTGGTCGCCGGAAGGCATGTGGCAGAAGGCGCAGGTCGGCGCGCGAGGCGTCGTGGCATCGGCCTTCGCAGGGTCCTTAAACCAGTCGCCGAGCCTCTTCTCCCAGTCCCACTTCGAGGCGTTCTGCGTCACGAGGATGCCGTGCTTGGAGGTCGAGTACATCTCCCACTGCGGGTGGTCGAATCCCATGTGGCAGGTGGCGCACGCCTCGGGGCGGCGTGCCTCGGCCGCAGAGAAGGTGTGGCGGGTGTGGCAGGAATCGCACTTGCCGCCGTTGGAGCCGATGCGGTGGCAGCCGCCGCACCCCTTCATCCCGTCCATCATCGCCTTCGGCTGGTCCTTCGTCGTCGGCATGGCCGTGAGGGCGAGCCAGGCCTTCGAGTGCTTGCCCTTCTCGAACTGGGCGACCTGCTCGCCGTGGCACTCGGCGCAGACCCTCGCCGAGACGGACGTGACGACGCCGGGCTTCTCGCAGGCGCTCGTCTTCTTCGTGACGTCGCCCTTCAGGTGGCAGTCGTCGCACGACATCCCCTGCGCGGCGTGCTTCGACATGGAGAAGTCGCGCAGGGCGCTCCCGGTGATTCCCGTCTTCACGTGGCAGGTGACGCAGTCGCTGGGCGGCTTCGTCTCGGCGGCCGAGACCCCGGTGGCTGCTGCCAGGAGGGCGGCAGCGAAGCAGAGGGCGACGGCCCGGAACGATTTCATGGCGTTCTCTCCTCTCCGTTTTCGAATGGTCTCCGCTCGGACGCTACGTCCGCGTTCGGGAGAGGGATATGACGGGTGTCATAGGCGGAGACCGGTCGACCGGGGGGCGACACCTCCGGGAGAGTGTCCTTGACAGAGGGCTCCCGTGGGGTCATGCTAGTAATTGGTTACTAGCTTTATGAAGAAGACAAGAACCCCCACGACCCGACACCTTCCCGCCGACCAGCGTCGGGCCGTCACCGTCCGGACCGTCGTCGAGCTCGCCGCAGAGCAGAACCCGAGCGAGCTGACGACGGCGGCGATCGCGAGCCGGATGAATCTCACGCAGGGAGCGCTGTTCCGGCACTACAAGACCAAGGACGAGATCTGGGAGGCGGTCATCGGGTGGATCGCCGAGCAGCTCCTGGCGCGCGTCGACGAGGCGACGAGAGGCGTCGCCTCGCCGCTCGCCGCCCTCGAGGCGGCGTTCGCGGCGCACGTCGAGTTCGTCGTCCTCCACCCCGGCGTGCCGCGCATGCTCTTCAGCGAGCTCCAGCGCGCCGAGGACACGGCCGCCAAGCGGAAGGCCAGGGCCCTGATGGCGCAGTACGGCGAACGCCTGAGCGCCCTCGTCGAGGCCGGCAAGGCCCGGAAGGAGATCGCCGCGGAGGTGGGCACGGCCGCCGCGGTCACCCAGTTCGTCGGGACGATCCAGGGCCTCGTCATCCAGTCGCTCCTCGCGGGAGCCCCGGGGCGGATCCGCTCCGGGGCCCCAGCCGCCTTCGCCCTCTATCGCCGCGGAATCCGGAGGTCCCGATGAGCCCGCTTTCCTTCAGCCGCCGCACGGTGGCCCTCGTCGCCGTCCTGGGGACGCTCCTCGTCCTCTTCGTCTGGGTCGCGCTCCGGTCCGGCCCCCTGGCGCCGGTCCCGGTGACCGTCGCCGAGGTCGAGAGCCGGGCCATCGCGCCGGCGCTCTTCGGGATCGGGACGGTCGAGGCCCGCTACACCTACCGGATCGGCCCGACCGTCCCGGGGCGCGTCCTTCGCGTCGATGTGGAGGTGGGCGACCGGGTCGCGGCCGGCCAGGCGCTCGGCGAGATGGATCCCGTCGACCTCGACCAGCGCCTCGCGGCGCAGGACGCGGCGATCCGGCGTGCCGAGGCCGAGGCCCGGGTTACCGAGGCGCAGGTGAGGGAAGCCGCCGCGCACCGCTCCTTCGCCGAGGCCCAGGAGCGGCGCTACGAGCAGCTGGCGACGGAGCTCGTCGTCAGCCAGGAGGTGACCGAGGCGAGGCGCCAGGACAGCCGGATGGCCGTCGCCGGCAGCGCGGCGGCCGCGGCGCGCCTCGAAGCCACCCGCCAGGAGCTGTCCCGCGCGCGGGCCGAGCGCGACGGGCTGAAGAGACAGCGGGCCCAGCTGCGGCTGGTCGCCCCGGTCGCCGGCCTCGTCGTGGCGCGGGGCGTCGACCCGGGGACGACGGTCGTCGCGGGACAGGCGGTCGTCGAGGTCATCGAGCCCGGCAGCCTCTGGATCAACGCGCGCGTCGAGCAGCTCCTCGCCTCCGGCCTGCGCGCCGGGCTGCCGGCCCGGATCGTCCTGCGCTCGAGAAGCGCGGAGGAGCAGACCGGGACGGTTCTTCGTCTCGAGCCGGTCGCCGACGCCGTGACCGAGGAGACGCTCGTGAAGGTCGTCTTCGACGCCCTCCCCGATCCGCCCCCCTCCGTCGGGGAGCTGGCCGAGGTCACCGTCGCGCTTCCGCCCCTCCCCGCGACCCCGGTGGTGCCGAACGCCAGCATCCAGCGCGTCGGCGACAAGGCCGGGGTGTGGGTCGTCGAGGATGGGGACCTGCGGTTCGCGCCGGTGAAGCTGGGCGCGACCGACCTCGAGGGGCGGGTGCAGGCCCTCGAAGGGCTCGAGGCGGGCGCCCGGGTCGTCGTCCACAGCCGTCGCGCGATCGACGCCAGAACCCGCATCAAGGTCGTCGACCGGCTCCCGGGAGTGGCGCCGTGATCAGCCTCGCCGGGCGCGACATCCGGCATGCCTGGGGCAAGTTCGTCTTCACGGGCGTCGGGCTCGGGCTGCTCATCGGAGTCACGCTGACGATGGCCGGCGTCTACCGCGGGATGGTGGACGACGCCAAAGTGCTTCTCGACAACAGCCGCGCCGACCTCTGGGTCGTTCAGCAGGGCACGCTCGGCCCCTACGCCGAGCCCTCGAGCCTGCCCGACGACCTCTACCGCGGGATCCTCGGTATGCCCGGCGTCGCCCGCGCGGCGAACGTCACCTACCTGACGATGCAGGTGGGCCACGGCGACCGCGACGTCCGCGCCATGGTCGTCGGCGTCGTGCCGGGAGGTCCGGGCGAGCCGGGCCAGCCGGGCTACCTGATCGCCGGGCGCCACATCACGCGCAGCCACTACGAGGCCGTCGCCGACGCCGCCTCGGGTCTCGCGCTCGGCGACCGGATCCGAATTCGCCGCAACCAGTACCTCGTCGTCGGGCTGACCCGGCGGATGGTTTCCTCGGGCGGCGACCCGATGGTCTTCATCCCGCTCAAGGACGCCCAGGAGGCGCAGTTCCTCAAGGACAACGACGCCATTGTCCAGCAGCGCCGGCGCACGGCCTCGAACCCGGCCTTCAACCGCCCCTCGGTCCCCGGCCTCCTCGAAGCGGTCATCGTGTCGCAGAACACGAACTCCTCGGTGAACGCCGTCCTCGTGCAGGTCCGTCCGGGCGAGAGCCCCGAGCAGGTCGCCGCCGCGATCCGGCGCTGGAAGAGGCTGGAGGTCTACACCCGCGCCCAGATGGAGGAGATCCTGATCGGCAAGCTGATCGCTACGTCGGCCCGGCAGATCGGGATGTTCCTCGTCATCCTCGCGATGGTGAGCGCGGCCATCGTCGCCTTCATCATCTACACCCTTACGCTCGGGAAGATCCGCGAGATCGCGGTCCTCAAGCTGCTCGGCACGCGGAACCGAACGATCGCCGGCATGATCCTCCAGCAGGCGCTCGCGCTCGGGGTCCTCGGCTTCGTGGTCGGGAAGATCGCCGCCACGTTCTGGGCCCCGGCGTTCCCGAAGTACGTCCTGCTCGTGCAGGGCGACGCGGCGCGCGGCTTCGTCGCGGTCGTCGTGATCTGTGTCCTGTCGAGCGTGCTGGCGATCCGCGCCGCGCTCCGGGTCGACCCGGCGGAGGCGATCGGTGGCTGACGCGCGGGGGACGGGCATCCGCATCGAGGGGCTGCGCAAGCGCTACGGCGCGGGGGAGACGGCCGTCGACGCCCTCAGGGGAGTCGACCTCCAGGTCGCCCCCGGCGAGGTCGTGGGCCTCATCGGCCCCTCGGGCTCCGGCAAGAGCACCCTGCTCAAGTGCCTCGGCGCGGTGATCGAGCCCTCGGGCGGCCGCATGACGCTCGGCGACGAGGTCATCTACGACAACGGCTGGAAGACCCGGGACCTGCGCGCCCTCCGGCGCGACAAGATCGGCTTCGTCTTCCAGGCGCCTTACCTCATCCCGTTCCTCGACGCGACCGACAACGTCGCGCTCCTCCCGATGCTCGCCGGCGTCCCGGACCGCGAGGCGCGCGAGCGGGCCCACGAGGTCCTCGCGGCGCTCGACGTCGACCACCGCGCGCGCGCGATGCCGGCGCAGCTCTCCGGCGGCGAGCAGCAGCGCGTCTCCATCGCCAGGGCCCTCGTGAATCGGCCGCCGGTGATCCTGGCCGACGAGCCCACCGCCCCGCTCGACAGCGAAAGGGCGCTCGCCGTCATCCGGATCCTCGAGAAGATGGCCGGGCAGTACCAGACCGCGATCATCGTCGTCACCCACGACGAGAAGATCATCCCGACCTTCGAGCGGATCTACCACATCCGCGACGGGCGGACCGAGGAGGAGGCCGGCGAGGGGCTCCGGCCCTGAAGTCAGGACCCTCCGATCACTTCGAGGCCGCGGCCGGACGAAACGACGACGACCGGCCTGGCATCCAAGTGGGCGGAGGAGCCAGAAGTGGAGAGATACAACATCGTCGTGATCGGTGCCGGCTCGGGCGGGCTCGTCGTGGCCGCGGGGGCCACGGGCCTCGGGGCCCGGGTGGCGCTGCGCCCGGCTCATCTGCGCCATCCCCTGCATCTGGATCGCGTCGATCCGGGTCACGCGGCCGATCGTGGACCCGCTCGTCTCGATGGGCTTCACGTCGTCCGCCGTCCGGCCGAGGATGCCGATGGCGGTGTCGCGCGCCTCGTCGAGGCGTTCGCGGAACCGGGGAACTGGTCTTGGGCGATGAGGCTCATATCGATCGCGATGGTGGCGGATCGTTGATCTCGACTACTTCCCCGTGGCGTAGATGACGCTGAACAGAATGCCGGGGTCAGCCTTATGAACGACTCGGCGACGTCGTCGCGGTCTGCCGGCAGTCCAGCAGCCGCGACGAGGCCGACGCTCGGTGGGTGGTTTCTACGGGTCCGGCTTACCGGTGGCGTCAGTGAGCGAGTGCGACTCCTCGATCCCCGGTGAGCTGGCGCCGATTCGAACGCGGTCCGGGGCGCAGGATCCCGCCGTTGGCCTCTCGCCTCTGGTCTCGGT
>CAVOJA010000003.1:0-15098 GCA_963696015.1 uncultured Holophagales bacterium | reverse complement strand
GAACTCGCCCCACTTATCGAGCATCGCCGTGTCGTGGTCTCGAGAGAGCTCGAGCTGCGGGTCGTAGACCTCCTCGCCGAACCGATCGCAGGCGGTCTGCCAGAGGGCTTTGAGCGAGGAGAGATCCCACCCCCCGTCGATGCTGGCCTTGTGCAGCTTCTCGAACTGCTGATCGCGTAACTGAAGAAGACCCGCTGCACGGAGGTACCTCCGCAGGCACTTCTCGATCAGGGTGGACAGCACCGGCACCGCCCACTCCTGCTGTGCCCTCGCGAACTCCTCAGGCGTCATCATCCCCTCTCCAACTCCCGGGGCCCGTCACGGCAGAGCGACCCCGCAACGGCTCGCGACCTCCCGAGCAACTTCCCGGAAGTCCCGGTAACACTCCTTCACGGCCTGCGCGTGCCCGCCAAGAGCGCCGTCGGCCGCGGTGAGCTTGAACATCGGTTTCCGCGCCTCCTGCGCGAGCGGCATGAGGCTCCGGTAGTGCTTGAGCGTGGCGAGGCAGCTCGGATCGTCGGAGATCGTCTTTGGCGGCGCAGTCCCGGGCTCGTCCAGGACCGTCTCCCGGTAGACCTCGGGAATCCTCTTCATCCAACGGTCGTACGCCTTCACGGGGCGGTCCAGACGAACCGCATGCTGCATGACGACGTAGCCGGCGGGAGACATCTCGCCGGAGGGCATGGAGAGATCGTCGACCGGGTTTCGGGCACGTCGCTCGGACCACTCGCTCCGCCAGCGCCTGAGCGTCGGCCCGAGGTTCCTGAGGCCCTGGATCGAATAGAGGTCGGGCGCCAACGGGATCACGACATGCTGGGCCGTGATGAGGACCGCACGATTGACGGCGCCCAGATTCGGCCCGACGTCGATCAGGACGAGCCGCGCTTCCCGAGCTCGCGCCGCCGCCTCCAGGACCCTCCAGAACGCCGACAGGACACGGAAGGCCCGAGGCTTCCTGTCGAGGCAGTCTGGCCACTGGCCAGAGAGTTCGTCTTCCGAGGCGGACAGGGTGAGGTCTCCGATGAGGAGACCGATCCGATCCGAGATCTCCTCCACGTGCGGGACGCCGATGTCGCCCGTCCCGTCCAGTAGCGGCTGAATGGCTCCGAAGACCGTCGACTCATGGCGCCCGTCCCCCCAGACCTCCTCGAGGCGATCGTCGTCCAGGAACATGCTCGAGAGATTCGCCTGCGGGTCGAGGTCCGCCGCGATCGTCGAGATCCCGAGCTCGCCGTACATCCACGCGAGGTGGTAGACGAGTGAGGTCTTCCCGACACCGCCCTTGTTGTTGAAGAGGGCGATCGTCTTCATGAGACTCCTCGCAGCGTCACGTTCACGTACGCGGCGTTGACCTCGAACTCCAGTGGGGGGTTCCCGTTCTTCTCGAGAGCGCGGCGCGCGGTGGCGATCCCTGCACCGAACCTCTGGACGAAGCCTAGAACGCGAAGGGCCTCCGCGAGATTCGGGTTCCTGTAGTCCGCCACCCCCGGAAGGCCGAAGTTCTGTTCCGTCACGGTGCCGAACGGTCCGCCCGGGCTCGCGATCTCGATACGGTCGTCGTACCAGGTCACCCTCACCGGCGCGTTCGTCGTTTCGTAGGTGCGGTGCAGGATGGCATTGCGTGCTATCTGCTGAAGGCTTGCCGTAGGATAGAGCGAGCTTCGCTCCTCCCGATCTGTCGAGTCGAACCGGACGGCTGTGCGGTTGTGCGATGCGAGCTTCTCGTCGAGGCGACGGAGGATATCGGTCACCGGCCCGTCGATAACCTGATCGTCGATGACGGGGTCGGACAGTTCCCGCCCCTCGATACGAAGGAACTGCACGTATGCGCCCGGCAGGATGTCTCTGCAGCGAGGGCTGAGGACGAGGATGCCCAGGACGGTCGGAATGGGCTCGTCGGCCGCCCAGATCATCTTCGTCGACGCGAGCCTCTGCTCGATCGTCCGTTCGTTGGCAGAGAGGACTTCGGGATCGACCGCTGCGACGAGGTACTCGGCCTCGAAACGCCGAAGGTCCAGATCCGAAAGCGTCGCCGACGGCAGCTTGTGTACGTCGAACGGTCGGTCTCGATGGCGCCGCCGCTCGTTCAGGACGCGCTCATCCTGGGCCGCTGCGATCGCGCGGCGGGGACCGACCCGCACCCAGATCTTCCCCCTGTATCTCACAGGCGGTGAGTCGGACGGCCAGACCGTCACCACGGCCATCTCCGCGCCCGCGAGGATCCGCTTCTCGACGACAACGGAAGGGGGCGGCACGATGTTGCCGTCCGTTCGCATGTCAGCAAGCTGGCGAAGCAGCTCATCCGTCACGGTCAGACCGGCCGGACTTCCATCATCTCTGGCCCCGATGAAGATGACGCCAGGTGCACCGTGGTTCGGGAGGTCGTTTGCGAGAGCGCAGATCGCTTGCCGAACCGTCGTCGGCGTATCCCTGCGAAGCGACTCTTTCCTCTCCGTCAGATCCGACTCCAGGTCGGCGAGCCGCCCTTCGAGATCTCCATCGCTGTAGTCCGTCATGCGCGCGCTCTCTTCCTGGTTACGGCCGTTGCGACCCGTATCAGATCAACCTCCACAACGGTACGGCAAGGATCCGCTTCGTGAAACGGCAGCTCCTCGCTCCTCTCGTCTTCGCCGCTGACTTGGGCATCATCACGCGACCTTCCACCACGGCGCCGCGAGGACGCGCTTCGTCAGGCGGTAGGTCTCCTGCCCGCCGTAGAGAAGGAGACCGCCGTCGGCGAGGTCCGGGTACTCGTCGAGAAACGCCTCGAGCCCCTTCACGTCGGACGCAGAGACGCGACGCGACGCCTTGACCTCGATTGGAAGCAGTCGGTGCGCCGTCTCGACGACGAAGTCGACCTCCTGCCCGGTGGCCGTTCTCCAGTAGAGGACCTCGGGCCGCCGGGGCGCGATGTCTCGCCAAGCGAGGAGATCCATCAGGACGAGGTTCTCGAGGTGGGCACCGCGCGGCTCCGGCTCGGCCGCGAGGTGCAGGGCGAGGCCCGTATCGCACCAGTAGAGCTTCGGGGCCTTGATGAGTCGCCGCGTCCGGTTGACCGAGTACGCGGGGAGGCGGACCGCCTGGTAGCTCGTCTCGAGGAGGTTGAGGAAGCGGTGGACCTGCGGCTGGGAGATCCCAATGTCCCTTCCGAGCTCGGCCTGGTTCACCAGGGAGCCGATGCGGAGGCTCGCGGCGCTCATCAGCCGGCGGAAGTCGGCCAGGCTCTCGACGGCACGGAGCGTCTGGAGGTCGCGCTCGAGGTAGGTCTGGACGTATCCGCTGTACCAGCTCGTCCGGAGAGCCTCGTCGGTGATGCGATACGACGGTGCCGGCAGCCCGCCGAGCCGCGCCGCCGAGGTCCAGGGTTCCTCGGGGCCGGGGTGCGCATCGAGGACCTGCGGCCAGCGCGAGAACGGCGCGGCGACGAGCTCGCTCCACGGGCCGGTCTCCCCGGCGCCGTGCCGCTCGCGCCGGGTAAAGGGCCAGAGCGTGACGTAGACCGCGCGGCCCGCGAGCGATTCGCTGACCTTCCCCATCATCAGGAGGTTCGCTGAGCCAGTCAGGACGAACATCCCGGGTGTCCTTTGGCCGTCGAGGTCGACCGCACGCTTGACGGCGATCAGGAGGTCGCTCGACCGTTGGACCTCGTCCAGTATCGGAAGAGGCGCACGGGCCACGAGAGCTTCCGGGTCCTCGTCCGCCTGGGTTCTCAGGTCGAAGTCGTCGAGGGAGAAGTAAGGCCGGCCGGCTAGGGCCGGGAGGGTGCGGACGAGGGTCGTCTTCCCTGTCTGCCGCGCGCCGAGGACGACGACGACCGGCATCACCTTCAGCGCGCGCTCCACCGCGGCCGCCGCCGCGCGCGGGAGGACGGGCGGATCGGCCTTCTTCGTCATCAACGTATGATAATCATACTTACAAAGAATTTCACGGGGTTTCGTCCGCGGCTTGGAAGCGAGCTCGGAAGCGACTCTGAAGCCGAGCGCTTCCGAGTCGGTCGCATCAGAGGACCTTCCACCACGGCACGGCCAGGATGCCCGGCGCCAGCCACTCCGTCGTGCTTCCCGTGTGGAGGAGGAGCCCAGCCCGGGACTTCTCGCCATATTCCTTGCGGAAGGCGATGAGGTTCGCGGCGTCCCGGAGCCGCGGGCGGCTGGTGGCCTTCACCTCTATGGGCACGAGCTTCCTCGGGGTCTCGATGACGAAGTCGACTTCCTCGCCCGTGCTCGTCCTCCAGTAGAGGAGCTCCGTCCGTTCGTCTCGCGTGTCGCGCCAGACGAGGAGGTCCTGAAGGACGAGGTTCTCGAGGTGAGCCCCTTCCGGCTCAGCGTGGCCCGCGAGGTTCAGGGCCAGGCCCACGTCGCCCCAGTAGTACTTCGGCGACTTGACGAGGCGCTTCGTCCGGTTCACGGCGTAGGCCGGAACGCGGACGAGGAGGTACGACGTCTCCAGCAGGTTGAGGTAGCGGTGGACGGTGGGCTGCGGGATCGCCACGTCCCGCGCGACCTCGGCCTGATTGAGGAGCTGCCCGAGCCGGAGACAGACGGCCTGCATGAGCCGCCGGAAGTCCGGCAGGGCCGAAATCGAGGAGAGCGTCTGGAGGTCGCGCTCGAGGTAGGTCCGCGTGTACCCGTCGAACCAGTGCCTCCGCTCCAGAGGGTCCGTGATCTCGAGCGCGGCGGTCGGAAATCCCCCTCGCTTGGCGAGCGCTTTCCAATCCTCGGGTCCGGGACCGGACCCCGACAGAGCTTCCAGCCAGTCGGCGTCGTCGGCCGCGAAGAGCTCTTCCCAGAGGCCGCAGCGCCCGAGCCCCAGCTGCTCCCTCCGCGTCATCGGCCAGAGGGTGAGGTAGAGCGCCCGCCCGGCGAGGCTCTCCGAGACCGCCCGCATCAGGAGGAGGTTCGCCGAGCCGGTCAGGAGGAACTGCCCTGGCCGGCGTTTGCCCTCATCTATCGCCTTCTTGACGGCGATGAGGAGGTTCGGCTCCCGCTGGACCTCGTCGAGGGTGAGGGGCGTGGTGCCTCTCACGAGCGCTTCCGGGTCGCGGTGAGCCAGTCCGGCCACGTCGAGGTCGTCGAGGGAGACGTACCTGCGCTTGCCTGGCGTCAGCGCCTCGGCCAGCGTGCTCTTGCCCGTCTGTCGCGCGCCCGTGACGACGACGGCGGGCATGAAACCCAGCCGACGGGCAAGCGCCGGAGCGATGTGGCGAGGCTTTGGCGATCTATTCACGACGTGGATGATATCCATTCACGACGTGGAATGGGACATTTCAGGACGGAGCGGCGCTGCGCGCCAACAGCTCCCCGAAACCGTAGTTCACGCTGCACGCCCCAAAGTCGGGCTCCCGTCGGAACGGCTGCCGGAGGTAGTGAACCCGATGCGTCCCGTCGTCCATGAACTCGACGATGGCGAGGATGAAGTCGTCGGGCTTGTTGAGGCTGTAGAGGATCTCGTTCCTCGTGACGGTGATGGTATCGGCCCCGCTGATTCGCCCCTTGACCTCGATGAAGCGGAGACGTCCCGTGCCGGGGACGCGGCTCTCGACGTCGTAGCCGAGCTTCTCGAATTCGCGGTCGGTCGGGTCGAAGCCGAGGCGGCGCTCGACCTCCATGACGATGGCGCGCGCGCGGGCCGCCGAGGCCTGGGTGTCGGGAAAAGCCGCCGCCGCGGGAAGGGGCTGCCCCTGGATCTGAGCTAGGAGGCCAATCGGGATGACGACGAGCCCGGCGAGGACGACCGGCGGGAGGGCCGAGAGCTGCGCCTCGCGGTCCAGCTCGGAGAGGCGCTTCTGGAGCCGGGCCTGGAGGTCGTCGGCGCGGCGACGGGCCTCCTGCGAGTTGAGGCGGGCGCCGGCCTTCCCGGCCTGCTCCAGGAGCTGGAGCTGGGCGGCGCGGTGGTCCCAGTAGGCGATCTCCTTCGTGAGGCGGTCCTTCACGGCCGCGCGGGTCTTGTCGACCCAGCCGAGGCGCCGCGCACGGACCTCCGTCACGTGGCCGGGGACGACGTGCTCGATGGCGTGGCCGAGGGCCGCGTTCTCGAGGTCGCGCGTGATCCACGCGAACTCGGGGCGGCCGAGGAGCAAGTCGACCTTCGGTTCGCCCGCGGCGAGGGGGCGGTAGTCGAGGTAGGGCGCGTAGTGGAGCTGCCGGGCGTTCCCGTCGGCATCCAGCTCGACGTAGAGCATCTGCCGCGAGATCGACCGCCGCTCGCCGGACGGGAGGAGGCTCGCGTCCTGAATGGCGTGCTCGAGCGTGAAGAGGACGCGCGGCTTCGTTCCCGGGTCGCGCTCGTCGACGAGGGCGGTGCCGCGCTTGAGGAGGTCGCGGTGACGTTCGAGCGTCAGGTCGAGGACGGCGTCGAGGAGAGGGTGGCCGGGGCAGACGAACGCGGCGAGCGGCAGGCCCTGAGGGGCAATCTGGTCCTTCGCGAAGGCGATCCGCTCGTAGCGCTCGAGGACCGGCTCGCCGGTGCCGATCTGCCGGTCCCGGTTTCGCACCGGGGCGGGGACGTGGGTGATCTCGTAGCGCCGCGGCTCCCTTTGTCGCACGCTGCCGCCGAGGTGCTTGAAGGCCTCGAGGAAGAACGACTCGATGTAGTGGGGCTGGAGGCGCCGCGCCTCGGCGCGCTCCATCTCCTCCCGGACGCGGGCGACGCGGCTCGAGTCCATCACGTCGTGGGCGAGGGCGCGATCCTCGATGAGGTCCTGGAGGTGCGGCCGGTCGACGCTGTCCTGGATGGCCTGCGTGAGCCGGGCCCTCACCTCGGGCTGGTCGCCGTAACGGATCGCCTCGATGAGGAGGTCGCGCAGCGGACGCCCCTCGAACTGGAGCTTGCCGAGGACGTCGAACACCTGGCCGCCGAGGGCTCTGCGCGCTTCCTCCAGCTTCTCGAGGAGGGTACGGTAGACGTCGCCTTCACGGGTCTCCTCGGCGACGAGGTTCCAGAGGTGGCAGACCTCGGTCTGGCCGATGCGGTGGATGCGGCCGAAGCGCTGCTCGAGGCGGTTCGGGTTCCACGGCAGGTCGTAGTTGACCATCAGGTGCGCCCGCTGGAGGTTGATCCCCTCCCCCGCCGCGTCGGTCGCGAGGAGGACCTGGACCTCGGGGTCGTGGAGGAAGCTCTCCTGCGCCTTGCGCCGCTCCTCGCGGCCGAGACCGCCGTGAATGAGGACGACGGCCTGCGGACGGCCAAGGAGCGAGCCGATCTGCCGCTGGAGGTAGTTGAGCGTGTCGCGGTGCTCGGTGAAGAGGACGAGCTTCTGCCGCGGGGAGGGCGTCGGCGGCGGGATGGGGCCGGAGCCGTAGGGAGCGGTCCGCTCGGCGATGGTGTCGCCGAGGCCCGCGGGGGTGAAGATCTCACCGAGGAGGTGCGAGAGCTCGCGCCACTTCGTGTCCTGGCCGCTCCGCCGCACGTCGGCCGCGAGGCCTTCGAGGCGCGCGAGGGTGGCGATCTCGGACTTCAGCTCGACGATCGTCCGGGCGGCGGTGGCCTGGTCGAGGATCTCGTCCTCGACGGTCTCGACCTCGCTGTCCGGAGCCTCCTCGAGGTCTTCGACGTCGTCGGGGTCGAGGACGCGGTCGCTGGCGATGGCTGCTAGCGCGGCGCCACCCCTCTGGAGCACCTCCAGCTCGCGGAGCCGCTTCTCGAGCCGGTCGTGCCGGCGGCGGAGCGACTGAAAGATCGCCTCGGGCGAAGAGGCGAGCCGGCGCTGGAGGACGGTGAGGGCGAAGCCGACCGTTCCGGCGCGGCCGTCGCCCGCGACCTTCTCGGCCCGGTTGAACTCCTCGCGGACGTAGTCGGTGACAGACCGGTAGAGCCGTGCCTCTGCGTCGGAGAGCTTGTACGGCACGGTGTAGGCGATGCGCTCCGGGAAGAGCGGCCGGCCGTCGAACTTGAGGAGGCTCTCCTTGACCATCCGGCGCATCAGGTCGGAGACCTCCACCTGGTGGACGCCGTCGCGGAACTTCCCCTCGAACCGGTCGCCGTCGAGGAGGGCGAGGAAGAGCTGGAAGTCCTCCTCCTTGCCGTTGTGCGGGGTGGCCGTCATCAGGAGGAAGTGGCGGGTGAGGCCCGAGAGGAGCTGCCCGAGCCGGTAGCGCTTCGTGTACTTGACCTCGCCGCTGAAGTACGTCGCCGAGAGCTTGTGCGCCTCGTCGCAGACGACGAGGTCCCAGCGGGCGTCTGGGGCGGCGAGCTTCTGCTGGACGTCCTCGCTCCTGGAGAGCTTGTCGAGGCGCGCGATGGCGAGGTCGTTCTCGAGGAACCAGTTTCCGGTGCGGGCGGCCTCGAGCTTGTCGTTCGTGAGGATCTCGAACGGGAGGCGGAAGCGCCGGTACAGCTCGTCCTGCCACTGCTCGGCGAGGCTGCCGGGGCAGACGATGAGGCAGCGCTTCAGGTCGCCGCGGGCGATCAGCTCCTTGATGAGGAGCCCCGCCATGATCGTCTTTCCCGCGCCGGGGTCGTCGGCGAGGAGGAAGCGGAGCGGCTGGCGCGGCAACATCGCCTCGTAGACGGCCGTGATCTGGTGCGGGAGGGGGTCTACGAGCGAGGTGTGGACGGCGAGGACGGGGTCGAAGAGATGCGCGAGGCGGATGCGGTGTGCCTCGGCGACGAGGCGGAAGAGCGCCCCGTCGCCGTCGAAGCTCCAGGGCCGCCCCGCCTCGACGAGCGTCAGGCGCGGCTCGTCGTGCCGGTAGAGGATCTCCTCGGCGACGCCCCCGGAAGGGCCGCGGTAGATGAGGGTCAGCGCGCCTTCGCCGTGCCACTGGACGCTGACGACGGTGACGAGGCCGTCCGGGAGGATGCCGCGGACCGCCGCATGAGGCCGTAGGTCTTCGAGCTTCATCGCCACCCCTGATGCCGTATTCGGGCTCACCCCTCCGGAAACGAGGCCGCCGCGGGCATTCTGCGCCGCGCGGCGGCTTACGGCGCCGGACTCGTCGGAAGGGAGCGCGGGGCGGAAGGTGGGCGGTGCGGGGGACAGATGGGGGCCGGCCAAAGTCTGCGCCGAGGGCACCGCCTTCCCAACCCCGAGATCGGCCGCGCCGCTATCCCGTCGGGTAGTGGACCCTCTCCGGGTTGCAGGCCTCGTCGGGCACGACAGGCGGAGGCGGCGTCGGGTCGGTGCCCGGATCCGGCGCGGGCAGCGGCGGTCCCGAGATCGTGAGTCCGACCGATTCGTCCAAGCGCCGCGCGAACCAGCGCGCGAGGTCGAGGATCGTCGGCGCAGATGTCCTCTCCGACCGGATTCCCCATCGCGCCTCGGCGGGCCGGTTTGTTTCGGCCTTTACCGCCCCACTCGGGGCGAACAGGGCAGCGCCCAGGTTGATCGATGCCAGGGTCTTCACGACAGCCTCCTCCAACCTCTTTCCAGGGTTCGATGAGGACGTCGGGGAGCGCTCTCCGATCTGCCTCGGCGTCTCAGCTGCGCGAGGGGGCACTTTTTCCGATAGGGTCGGTGCGCTCTTTCAGCAGAAACGCCCTTTTTGAGACGAATCTCCTCGAGAAGGGCGCCGGGAGGGGCCGTTCACCGGGCTTCCGCGATGGGGTCAGAACGGGTCGTAAACCCGCTCGACGCGTGGGCTGACCTGGCAGGTCACCTCGTAGGTGATCGTCCCGAGCTTCTCGGCCCACTCCTCACAGCGGATTTCCTCGTTGCCGCTCCGACCCATCAGGACGACCTCGTCCCCGACTCGAACGTCGGTTTCAGGGCCGAGGTCGACCATGCTCTGGTCCATGCAGACGCGGCCGACGAGCGGATAGCTCCGCCCGCCGATGAGGACGCGGCCGCGGTTGGAGAAGAGCCGATTGAAGCCGTCGGCGTAGCCCGCGGGGATCGTGGCGACGTTCGTGTCGACGGGAGCGACCCAGGTGCGGCCGTAGCCGATGGAGGTGCCGCGCGCGACCGGCTTCACGAACGAGACGCGGGTGAGGAGGCTCATCCCCGGCTTCAGGGGAATCGTTGCGGGTGTCTCGGGGTCGGGGCGGAAGCCGTAGATCATGATTCCGGGCCGCACCATGTCGAGCCAGGCGGGGTCATGGCCGAGGACGGCGCCGGAGTTCGCGCAGTGGATGACCAGCCGCCGCCGGGCGGCCTCCTGGACGAGTCCGGCGGTGGTCCGGAAGCGGAGGACCTGCTCGCGGGTGAAGGTGACGTCCGCAGCGTCGCTCACGGGGAGATGGGTGAAGACTCCCTCGAGGACGACGCCGGGCAGGTCGACGACGAGCCGCGCCAGCTCGGGCGCTTCGGCGGGGCTCACCCCGACCCGGCCCATCCCCGTGTCGACTTTCAGGTGGACCGACGCCGGGCGGCCCGCCTCGCAGACGGCCCGGGCGACGGCCTCGGCCTCCTCGCGCGAGCAGACCGAGAGCGTTAGGCCGGCCTCGACGGCGGCCTTCATCTCCCACGGAAACGTCGGGCCGAGCTTGAGGATCGGGAGCCTGAGGCCCGCCTCGCGCAGCTCCCGGCCCTCGGGCACCGTCGCGACGCCGAGCCAGTCCGCCGTGCGGGTGGCCTCGGCCATCCGCGAGACCTCGACCGCGCCGTGGCCGTAGCCGTTCGCCTTCACGGCGATGAGGACCTTGCGCGCGGGACCGACCGCGGCGCGGATCGCGCGGAGGTTGTCCCCGATGTTGCCGAGGTGGACGCGGGCGTGGGTGGCGTAGAGGAGGCTCATCCGCGGATTACCACTTTCTGGACGTAGGGGCTGGTGCTCGCCGCCAGGAGCGCGCCGTAGCCGGGCCAGAAGGCGAGCTCGTCCCCCACCTTCACATTCTCCTCCGCGTCCTCGACGTCGAGGATCAGGTGGTCGCTGCTCCCTCCGAGGACGCGGACCCCGGGCATGAGTGGCTCGATGCCGTCCACGACGCAGTCCTGCCGTCCGAGGTTGCAGATGGCGCGAAGGTGAACGCCGCGGTCCTCGAACTCCGGCGTGTCGCCGAAGGCGTCCTGCCCGCGGTCTCCGATCGGCATCGAGGGCTTGCGCTCCACCTCCACGACCTCGGCCACGATCCGGAACGTGTCCTGCCGGGTTCCCGGCCAGGGGCTCCGGTCGATGACGTTGCGCCCGAGGACGATCGCCTCGCCGATGCGGAAGTGGTTGATCTCCCGCGGCATCTCGCCGCTCGCCAGGAGGGGGAGGTTGGCGCTGTTGCCCCCGGAGAGGACGTTCAGGTCGAGCCCGGTCGCCTCTCGACAGCGGTCGCGCACCTCGATGAGGGACTTCATGTTCGCCACCGTCGGTATGACCCCCCCGTAGCAGGCGAGGTTGCAGCCCAGTCCGACGACCTCGATGTTCCGGAGCTTCGAGGCCCCGCGGACGATCTCGATGGCGCGGTCGGGCCAGACCCCTTCGCGCAGGTCGCCGACGTCGACCATCACGATGACCTGGTGCAGGCAGTCGTGCATGACCGCCGCCTCGGAGAGGAGCTCGATGGTGCGGAGGTTGCTGTTGAGGGTGACGTTCGCGCAGCGGACGACGTCGGCAACCCGGCTCGGGGCCGGGATTCTGAGGAGCATGAGGGGACGGTCGATACCGGTGTCGGCCATCGACAGGAGGTTCCTGATCCGGCTGTCGGCGACCATGTCGGCCCCGCCCGCCACGAGCGCGCTCACGACCGCCGGATGCGCGCAGGCGACCTTCGTCACCGCCGCCACCTTCACGCCGTGGAAGTGGCAGAGGTTGATGACGGAGCGCGCATTCTGGGTGATCCGGTCGGGGTAGATCTCCAGGCGGGGCGTTCGGATGTACATGGGACGGGGCTCCTGGTCTCTTCTAGGCCTTCGCCGTCCGACCGTCGATCCAGTGGCGGAACGTCGCGCGGACGTCGTCGGGGTAGGCATGGGCGAGGGTGCCGAGGGCGCTGAAGCGGTACTCGGCGTCGACGAGGATCGTGGCCGACGAGTCGGGGAGGAGGTGCTTTCCGGCGCCGGTGCAGACGGCGCGAAGGCACTCGGAAGCCCGCTCCACCTTCGTGAGCGCGCCACCGGTGGCGACGACCCACTTCACGGCGGTCAGGTCCTTTCCCTTCACGACCTGTCGGCGGCCGGTGGGCGTATAGATGTCGGAAACGACGCCAGCGTGCCGGCGCGCGCCGATGGCGACCGCCTTCTCGCAGAGCCAGCGGGTGAGCGCCTTCTCGCGTTCCGTAGCGGGCAGCGCCGCGAGGTCGTCCAGGTGCGTCTCGGCCATCCGCTCGCCCGACAGCTCCACGACGTGCCGGGCGTTGACGTAGACGCCGAGGTCTCCCTCGACGGTCCGCTTCGCGCGCGGCTCGGGCTCGACGAGGCGGGAGTGCCACTCGGCACCCCCTTCCGTCACGCTGTGAACGTCCGTCGTCGCGCCGCCGACGTCGAAGACGAGGCAGTCGCCCGCGACCTCGGCGAAGAGCTCGGCGGCGCGGAGGACCGCGCCGGGCGTCGGGAGGATCCCGTGGTGAGTGAGGGTGGCGAGCCGTGCCATGCCCGGCGCGTGGACGATGTGGCGGTTGAAGGCCTCCTGGACGAGGCGGCGGAGCGGTTCGACGTTGAGGACGTCGACGTCGGGAAAGACGTTCTCGGCGACGAGGAGCTCGACGCCCGCGGCGCGGAAGAGCTCCTCGACCGGCTTCCGGAGCGCGACGTTGCCCGCGTAGAGGACGGGTACGGAGAAGCTGCCTCGGGCGAGGCTCGCGGCGTCGGCGGGGCTGGCGAGGCTCGCGAGCTTCTCGGCGTTTCGAAGGACGATGCCCTTCTCCCCGTGGTCGACGCCTCCGGCGAGGAGGACGAGGTTCGGGCGAAGCTGACGGATTTCGTCCAGCTCGAAGTCGTCGAGCTCCCCCGCCGTGACCATCTTCACGATTCCGCCGGCCCCCAGCGCCGCCTCGCGCGCCGCGCGGGCGGTCATCGAGAGCGTCAGGCCGTGGACGGTCATCCGGAGGCCCCCGGCCGCCGAGCTGTTGACGAACGTCTCGGCCCCGGACGGGTCGAGGCCAGAGGTCGCCGCGAGGTCGGCGAGCGCCGCGTCGACGCCGATCCCGACGTCCCCCGCGGCGACGCTCGTCGGGGCGAAGCCCTGGGCCAGGTGGTCGAAGCCGCCGCCGGCCCGGCGTCCGAAGCCGTTCGCCTTCGTGATCGTCGAACCGACCTCGAGCGTCAGAATCTCGATCCGCCTCGTTGGCATCATCGACCTCATCGGCCTCGTCGGCCGCACCGGCCGCGCGGCTCGGCTTCCGGTTCTCTCGTCAGACGGCGCCCCGCGCCCGCAGCGCCTTGACCATCGCGTTCACGACGTGGATTCCCTTCGTCCCGCGGCCGAAGGTGGCGTCGAGGCCGGTCTCCTTCGCCATGTCGCGGTTCACCTGCGTGCCGCCGGCGACGAGGACCACGCGGTCGCGGATCCCCTTCTCGCGGCAGAGCTCGGCGACCTTTCTCATCTGGGCGCGGTGGGTGTCGTTGTGGCTGATGATCGTGGAGATCAGGATGGCGTGCGCCCCGGTCTCGACGGCCGCGTCGACGAGCTTGCCGACCGGCACCGACGTCCCGAGGTAGTGGTACTTCACGCCGTACTTCTCGATGCCACCGTGCTTGATGTCGAGA
The DNA here is from genome assembly GCA_963696015.1 of uncultured Holophagales bacterium. Taxonomy (GTDB): domain Bacteria; phylum Acidobacteriota; class Thermoanaerobaculia; order UBA5066; family UBA5066; genus UBA5066. Next base: position 1,525 of record CAVOJA010000003.1, on the reverse strand, counting down.
ATCTCGCGCAGGCCGACGCTGTGCTCGTCCTCGCCGACGGTCCCGGCGACGACCTTCAGGCCGACGGCCTTCACCGCGTCGCGCAGCTCCTGCTCGGGGAGGATCACTTCCTTTTCGGGGATCTTCAGCGTCGTCCGGTCGATGTCGAACGCGACCTTCCCCTTCACCTCGACAAAGCAACCCTCGGCCGGGTGGAGGACCATCGTGTTGATGACCTCCGGGTCGACGAGGCCCATCTTCCTGGCCATCTCGACGGCGTAGACCGGGGCGATCTCCTCGTTCTCGGGGACGAAGAGCTGGATCAGGACCGTCCCGTCGCCCGCCCACTCGGCCTCGGGGCGGATGGAGTTCCCCTTGCGGTAAGGGAGCGTCTTGGCGAGGCGCTGGTTGCAGTTGTCCTCGGGGTCGAGCTCGTCGATGAAGACGATCTTCGACGGGTCGCACAGCGTGCAGCCGCCGATCGGGTCGCACGGCTTCGTGGCGCCTTCGGGGAGGTGGTTCGTCCCGAAGTGGTCGCAAACGGGGGCGAGGTAGTCCGCGTCACGGACGACGAGCGAGCCCGCGCCGACGCCGCCGTTGCCGTCGCGCGCGATGCCGTCGCCGCTGCGCTCGGGATACTTCGCCGAGTCGACGAAGAAGCCCTTCTCCACCGCCGCGAAGTAGCCCCCCACCTCGAGGACCTCCTCGAGGAAGGCGACGGCGCGCTCCTTCAGGTCGCGCGACATCTCGCCGAGCGGCCCGTCGTGGTTGAGGCTGACGAGCTCCTTGATGCCGTCCAGCGCCGCCCAGGTCTGCTTCACCGTCTGGACGCCGCGGATGTTGTTGTAGTGCCACGGCACGTTCCGCCCCTCGTCGGGGGTGATCGTGCTCTGGATGTCGGCGCGCGTGAGCATCGAGATGAGGGTGTCGACCGTGTGGGTCCTCACCGCCTCCTCGATGTCGGCCTCGATGTAGCGGGTGTTCTGCTGCGCCCGCATCTTGAAGTCGCTGAAGACGTCGCGGAGGGCCACGGCGTACGGCAGGTCGTACCAGAGCTTCGGCGCCGGAGGGGAGTTCGGCGGGACGGTGGAAAGGCCGATGAGGTCCTTGTCCATCCCGACCGCGACCGAGAACGCGCAGTTGAGGCCGTGCTGGACCATCAGCTCGGGCATGACGAGCCAGCCCGCCTTGGCCGTGGCGTTCGCGTTGTGCGCGCCGTCGATCTGGAAGATCCGCGCACCGGCCATGACCTTCTTCGCTTCCGCCGCGTCGACGAAGGAGCGATACATGTTCACGTTCCGGTAGAGGACGTTGTACTGCGGGTCCTGGTGGGCGCCGTTGATCCCCTCCTCTGCGAAGAGGACGGCGACCTCGGGGCCGGCGACGCCGGAAACGTAGCTGTGGAAGTTGATCGGGCGCCCGACCTCCTTCTCGATCTGGTCGCACGCCTTGCGGCTCGCCCGGATCTGCTTGCGGGTGATCGGCACGCCGCCGATTCCTTCGGGCGTCCCCTCGAGGAGGCCGTCGATGTGGCTCTGCCCCGTCG
>CAVOJA010000002.1:0-29961 GCA_963696015.1 uncultured Holophagales bacterium | reverse complement strand
TAGGGCGAGAAGCCCCACGCCAAGCGGATGGCCACCGTGGCCACGATCTACGCCGTGGGCCGGCACGTGCGCAGCCCCGAGGAGATCTTCCCGGAGCCAGGCCCCCGCCGGACGCCGCCGGCTCCGCGTCCCAGCCCAGCCCGCAAGCGCGTCTGGGCCAGTGTCGAGCAGGAGATGGAGGACGTCGTCGACGAGATGTTCCTCGAGGCGCAGAGCCGCGATCCTCAGCACGTACGGGAATGGGTGGTGGTCGTCGATGGCAACGAGCAGCAGATCCGGCTCGTCCAAGAAGCGGCGAAGGCGGCAAAAGTGTCGATCACCGTGATCCTCGACGTCATCCACGTGCTCGAGTACGTCTGGGCCGCGGGGCTGGCGCTGCATCCCGACGACCGCCCCGGCACGGAGCGCTGGGTGCTCTCGCACATGCACGAGATCCTCCGAGGTCACGCCTCCCTCGTGGCCGCGGGAATGCGACGCAGCGCCACCCGCCGCCAGCTCGCCCCGGACCGACGCCGGGCCATCGACAAGGCGGCCGACTACTTGCTCGGCTACAAGGACTTCCTTCGCTACGACCGCGCGCTGGAGTGTGGATACCCGATCGCCAGCGGCGTCATCGAAGGGGCCTGTCGTCACCTGGTGAATGCCCGCATGAACTGCAGCGGCGCCCGTTGGAGCCTCAGCGGGGCCGAGGCCGTCCTGCGCTTGCGCTCTCTGGTGAAGTCCGGGGACTTCGACGACTACTGGACCTTCCACGAGGCGCGCGAACGCGAACGCAACCATCTCGACCACTACGCCGACCGCCGCCTTCCCCGCCTCGCCAGGCCTGCCTCTGCGCGCCCGACCCTACGCAGGGTCAAGTAGGCGCTCCGATCGACCAATGACACCAGCCAAAGCGCTCACATCCGCCGTCGGAAAAGAGCCGCACCCATCTCACTTGAGGCTGACGACAACGCGCCGATTCTCCTTCCTCGAGGCCCCCGTCTCGTTCGGCACGACCGGATGAGATTCCCCGAAAGCCCGATCGACGATCTCCAGGTTCCCCCCTCCTGGCGCCTCGCGGATCACGCGGGCTACAGAGGCCGATCGCCTCTGCGCGAGCTCGAGATTGAACTCTTCCGGCCCGAGATCGCATGTGAAGCCCTCGACGAGAATTCCCCCGGGAGCCTTCGCACCCATGGATTCCATAGCGGAACGAATGCGAGCGGCTTCGTCCTCTGTCACGTCGGATGAGTTCAGGTCGAAGTGAACGACGAGCACGGCAGACGCCGGATTCGCAGCCGCCGAAGACGGAGTGCCCGGGTCCGCACTCTTGCCTGGCGCCCCACCGGGCACCGAACCCGGCGCCGTTACGCCAATTCCGGCTTTGTTCGCACCTTGCCCTCCTCTCGGCTCCTGAGCTTGCTTTGAAGCAGAGCTTGCGCTTGTCGCCAGCGCATCCGAGGAAGATGCGCGAGTCCCGGGCCTTTCCTTGCCTTTCTCCGCCGCGACGCCCGCAACGCTTCTCTGCTCTGCTGGGGGCTCGCCCGCACGGCCGTCGCCCGGTGCCGCATTCTGACCAGCTGGCATCGCCGCCGACCGATCTGAACCGCCGGCGCCCTTTTCGCCGTTGGCTGAAGGAACAGCTCCTTGGCCTTCACCGCTCTTCCCAGCCTCACTCACTGCCGGTGCTGGTTCCTGGCCGGGCGCCGCGCCCGCCTGCCCGCCGATGGCGCTAGGTACCCCCGGCTCCTGAACAGTCATCGCAACATCCGAGCCCGTCGCAGCCACCTCTGCGCCGCTACCAGAGTCGGTCGTGCTCGCTGGGCCGGCGCCCGGTTCTCCTGAACCGGCCTTGTTCCCAGGCTTGTTGCTCGGCCAAAGGAACACTCCAAGGCCGACAAAGGCTACCGCAGCTGCCAGGAGCCACGGCCACCTCGACTTCTTCTCCGCAGGTTCTGTCTTGCCGCCAGAGGTGCTCACCCCGACGGCCGAGATGGGCCCCGCGACCGGCCCGGCCGGCTTCTTTGTTATGTCGAGATTGCTGCGCCGGGGGACCGTGCCCCCCTTCTCGCCACCTTCATCACCACCTGAGGCAGGCTTCTTTGTCATGTCGATTGCCATACGTGTTCCTTCTCTATCCCCGGTCGTACTTCGCAAGGATGTCCGCAAGTCCATTCACCGACTTGCCGACGCACTCCCCCAACGCGACAAATTCCCAGACGGAACCCTTGCGCCGGAGGGCCCCGACCTCCACTGACGTGTAACCGCTCATGTCCTCCGTCAGATCGTATCTGCATTGTTCCAGGCCCGTCTTCTCGTCCAGGACGGACACCATCGCGTCTCTGACCCTGCCGAAGTGAATCGGTTCCTCGTCCGAGTACGAGGTGATGACCATGAGAATGCTTTGAGTTCTCGGGTCGACTCTCAGGAGGTCAACCTCGATGCATTCGCCCTCTCCACCGCCCTCCCGTTCGTCTCCACTGTGACGGACGGGGTCTTCAGGCTTCACATCTGTGCGGTAGAAGACGAGGGAGTCTTCTGCCCACATCCTCCCGTCCGAACCAAGGAAGATAGCCGACAGGTCCAAGTCGGCATGCTGCCCCTCCCGGAACCCCCACGTCGCGGCAACCTTGACTTTCGCCAGGCCCTTGCCGATCTCGATTCGCCCGCCCTTCTTCAACTTGCCGATATCTAGAGCCATGCGGCACTCTCCTCTCCGTTCTTCAGTTGCGTTCCTCGCGACGCCTCTCGACCCCCGTATGTCGACCTTCGCCTCGTAAATCCAGTCCCTCTTCCTACCCTAACGGGCCTCTCCAGTACGACGTCGGGCTCCATTTAGGCTCGTCCTGACTTTTCGGCCTGGTTCTCGGCTCGCCCGACGAACTCCGGCTCCGAGGCTCCCCATGTTCTACCGTCCCGATCGCGGCCGCCATCGAACGCCACGACTCCCCTCCACGATCGGACACCTACTGAGCGGGCCGGAATCACGACCCCTCACCGATCGACGGCCTGTAGTGGTTAAGCACATCCTCGAGACCGATAGCCGACTTGCCGATGCACTCAGCCAGCCCAACAAACTCCCACGCGAGACCCTTGCGCCGGAGAGCGGCAACACTCACCGAACGATGGCCGCTCATATCCTTCTTCACAACGTAGCGGCAGCACTCTTCTCCCGTCCGTGAGTCCAGAAGGCTAACGGCCACGCCACGAGCCCTTCCAAGATCCTCCGTTCCTTCCTCCGAAAAGGAGGTGACCGTCAGGAGAATCATGTACGTTCTCGCATCGACTCTCGGTAGATCTACGACGATTTCCTCGTTGCCATCTGGTCGAGCATCCCCCACTCTACGGACCGCTCCCAGCGGTGAGTCGTCCGGCTGGTTCCAAAACACGAGCGAGTTTTCCGCCCACATCTTTCCGTCCGAACCAAGGAAGATCGCCGACAGATCCCAGTCGAGCCCCGAGCCGTCGCGGGACGCAACGCCTACAGAGGTCACAACCTGGGCTAGGTCGTCTGACAGGACGAAAGCTTCATTCTTCTCCAACACTCTCCTGTCGATGGCCACCGAACTCACCTCTGACCGTCTCCCGCTTCGTCGCAGCGGATCCCTGGTTCACTAATCCCGACCAATCCCGCGCTCAGCAACCCTGGCACCTAGCCAGAGACTCCCTCCCTACGACCGGAGGGAGTGACATCCTCCTCTCCGCTTACCGGCTGTACCTCGAAACAACGTCCTCGAGACCATTCGTGGACTTGCCGAGCTTCTCGTCGATGGCGTGAAACACCCAGCCACTCCCGTCACGGCGAATCTCCGCAACCGCGACCGCGGTGTATCCGCTCATGTCCTCCGCAAGGTCGTACGAACAAAGGATCTTCGAGTCCTTTCCCGAAGACTCATCGTACACACGCACCGTCGCGTTCTTCACCCTGCCGAAGTGAATCGGCTCGCCGGCGGAGTAGGAGGTGATCACGGCCACGATCGTGCTCGTGTTCGGCGTCACGTTCGGGAGGTTGATCTTGATGTTCTCGAGATCCTCCTCGCCCTCGCCAGCATCCTTCGCCCCTTCCGCCGTGACGTCGCCCGTGTGCTCAACGGCGCCGTCGGCAGATTTCAGGATATTGAAGTAGACGATCGAGTCATCCGCCCACATCTTCCCGTCCCGACCCAGGAAGACCACGGACGCATCCAGGTCGGCATCCAGACCTTCCCTGAACGTCCACGAGAGCCCGAGCCGGATGTCAGAGAGTTTTCCACCACCCTGCTTCGTCAAATTGAGCTTACTACCCTTGGTTAGCACCAGTTTTGCCACAGAATCCTCCTTGCCTCTTGCTACTTGTCTCGCCCAGCCTCGGGCTTTTCCTTCTCCATAATTCGCTCGAACCGCCAGCCTTTGCCGTCCTTCCAATAGAAGCGCAACACAGCGCACGGATCCGGCTCTCCAGTCGAGCCTCCCAGCTTGAAGCGCCCCAGTCGCCCCGCCTCCCCATAGACCGTGACACCCTTGAGCCGGTCTCTCCATCCCCCAACAACGATTCGAATCTCCACTGCCTCAAGCGCCTTGAGATCGAGGGCCAGCTCGAGCACTGTCGCTCCACCCGGGCCTCCCGCTTCTACTGGAACCGTTTCCTTCCTGACAGCCCGTCTCTCGACGATGAGCCATGTACGCCAGGAGGTGTCGTCGTATCCGACCAGACGCACACGCGCCTTCCCACCCGCTGACTCTGGGAACTGCTGCTTGGCCTCGAGTGGAAGCTCGATGCCGTCGCCTGAGAGCTTCTCTACCGATTCGAGCGGTCGAACCGACCATCCCGGCGTGGCTTCGACCGTTTGCTTCATTGCCAGCTCAGACCTGGCAGGGGGGGCGAGTCGCGTCGCCAGTACATCCGCCCCTGTGGGGTCTGCCGCCATCTCCTTGATTCGAAGAGTCCACCTCTTCTGCCGCCGCCTGAGGATGACGACCGGTCGTTCCGCCGCATCCCGGCTCTTCGTGCCTTGGACATAGCGACATTGACCGTCTTCGCTATCGAACTGGATCGCTATGTCGCCGCCCTTCCCTTCGGGTGACTCCCCGACGACCCGAATGAGAATCTCCTCCGCCTGCAGCTTCTCGAGGTCGGCGGCGAGCCCGCCATCACTTCCCGCCGATAGTCCGCAACACGTTGATTCCGCTCCCGAGCGCGCGGGTTCCGCCTTGAGGGCTTCCAGTACGAGACGACTGGAACCCACCAACGCCCTCAGGTGACGAGTTCCCTTCTCCCCAAGGGCGACGACTTCGTCCGCAACGACATCCCTCCTCGACGGACCCTGTGGCGCAGGCGGCGGGGCTGGCGGACCCGGAATAGGAGCCGGGACTGCTCGTGGAGGCGGGACGGCCTGACGTGGCCGTTCCGGTACTGGCAGGAGCGGGTTGTGCGCTCGCCATTCCCCCGCCTTCGAATAGAGACGCAGGACGGTGAGTTGGCCGTTGATCGGTTCCACCCGCGCACCGTCGTGCGTCACCTCAGCGACACACTGGCCCCGCAGGCTGTCGCAGGCGGCGATCCGAAAGTGAGGTTCCCGCGGCCATGCGACGCTCTCCACTTGAAACTCAACCGTCCTGCCGCCGCGCCGAAGATGCAGCACGTGCACTGTGCCGTCCGAGAGTTGCTCAGCTTCGGGCATCATCCGGCCATCACTTCCGAGCTCCGCCCAGTCCGTTTCGTTCTCGTCCGTAGCGACGAGGGTCACCAGGCGACCGGCGAAGTCGCTTTCGAGCCGGATTTCGAGATGCCGAACCTCCGAGAGCAGTCTTCGCTTCTCCATCGGCGCCAGCCTCGCGTCGGGGACGGCGGGCCATGCATCCGGCCACTCGTTGCCCTTGCACTCGATACGGCGAATGAACTCAGCATCTTGAGCTTCGGCGAGTGCTTCTCGCACGGCACCCGGGTCATCGTATTCGTGTACGACTGCGTATTCTGCCGTCCCAAGGACGAGCAGGTTCCGAAGAGGCACTCCCCAGTCTTTCCGTGTCTCATAGGCCCTAATTTGCTCGCGCAGCATGTCCACGAGAAAGGGGTAGTGGGCGGCGCCCCCGCAGAAGAGAACGCGGTCTACGCGCTCCTCAGGCACCTCCATCTCCTTGAGAAAACGGGAGATTCTCGAGGCAATATCACTCGCGCGGGCCAGGATCGGGAGATAGAGATCTACCCCTCCCGCTCTTTGGCCCGATCTCCTTCCCGTCCGTTCGTGAATCTCTACACTCGCACTGCCTGCGCGGACGACGTGCGCGCTCTTCTCGCCCGCCAGGATCTCTCTGATCGCGCCTTCGAGCGACGTCGCGAACTCCTGTTTCCAGGCCGGAGGCCAATGGCTGTCGTCCCGTCCGAGCGACGCCTCTAGTCGCCGAAGCACCAGCCGGCGAATGTGCAGCTCGAGTTCGCCCCCTCCCGCGTTCTCCTCCCGCCGGAACGCCCTGAGTCTGAGGTCCCGACCGTTGCCATCCAGCAGGCTAAGTTTCAAACTTCGGCCGAGGTCGACTCCCAGGGAGAGTCCTTGCAGACTCCCTTCCCCCCCGTAGCTCTGGGCCAGCGCTTGCCACTCCTCGACGAGAAGCCGTACGTTCATCCCGCCCAGCCGGAGGCCTCTCCGAAGCGCGGCGCGGGCCGATTCCTCCATGTCCGGTGGCACCACCACGGCGACACCGAGACCTCCGCCATAGCTCGTGACCGCTTCCTCTGCAAGGAGACACGCCAGCGCCGGGCGCCAGACGAACCTTCGGACCAGGACACCGAGCAGCGTACTCGCGTCGCTCGTCGCTCCGGCGCCCACTCGCCTTTCCTTCGATTCTTCGAGCAGGCCCGACAGCCGTCGCGCCATCGACCGAGGATTCACTTCGCGCTGGATGACGGCCTCAGCGCCAAAGAGCGCGTAGACGCCGTTGTACCAGAACTCCGAGGGGAATCCCGCGCCGTCCGGCGATTCGATCAGCCTGGGCTGCTCGGCATCCGCAACCCGAGCAACCCGGATGAACTTGTCCCCGACATCGAGCGCTAAGCAGACATCCCCGGGCACGCGATACCCCGCCAAGGTCAGAGTCTTGCGAGCGTCAGATCGATGTACGCACGGACCTCAGAGAAGAAGAGCGGCTCAAGCACTCTTTTTCCCACGGGCTTTATGGCCTCTTTCTCAAGCGCGCTCATCACGTTCTTTTCGACCTGGCGAGCGCACTCGTTTCGGCTGCCGCCCGCTCGGTTCTGCACCGACATGAACTCGTCTGTTTCTGCCTTGCAAAACTCCGCCTCATAGAAGATGTCATTGCAGAGGCTGACGAATCTACCGAGTTCTTCGAGTGGCAGGCCAATGACATTCAGGCGCCCACTCGTCCCAGAACCTTTGAACAGCTGCCCTTCGGACACCTCTTCTGTAGGCTTGACCACGTCATCTCTTCCGAGCAGCTCGATCTCGTCGCCTGCAAGGACTTTCGAGCGCTCCGATCTCGGGTCTGCCCCATCGGCAGTAGTGTCGCCAGTCGACCCGCGTCTCCGGCCCAATCCGCCCCTCGGTTCTTCGCCCGGTGAGTCCGCCGGCGCGACCCCTTCTGACCGATTCCTGTAGGCGATGTCACTCACGATGACGCCGCCCGCCGCTTCCGATTTCGGCTTCGGCGACATCGTGAACGTCGGCTTCGCGCTCTCCTCGTACTCGAACCCAGCTGTCCGGGAGAATGAATTGAAATAGACGCCCTCAAGCACCTGAGCGGAGATGCCGCCCGGACTATAGGCCCCTCCGTCAAGCCAGGCTAGGAACTGGGAAGCGCGTCCGCCCCAGCAGAATTGCGGGCTCACGGGATTCCTGCTCTTTTTCGCAAGATGAACGACCGTTTCGTCTCGCCCGGCCACGATCCCGGCAAAATAGGCGACAGAGGCGAACTGGAACAGGATCATGCGCTTTACCCAAGCGAGGTCCCCATCGGTCGCATGCGAACCGAGCCGTCCAAGGATGCTCGTTGCGTCGCTCGTCAGCCCGAAGTTCAGGTATAGCCCGAACTGGCCGTCCTGCCCCTGGCTGTGGGCCTCCTTCAGCTTCTCTGCGATCTTCGGATCGAAAAGCTTTCCCCAGAGGCTCGGCCTCTTTCGGAAGTACTTCGTGATTGTTTGACCGGCGAGCAGTATCGAGGTGTCGTAGGCCATCCCGTTCACGTTATAGAGCGTGAGGTCCGTCGTCCCTCCGCCGACATCGACGCAGGCCAAACCCTGCGAAACCGCTCCGACTTCCGAACCGGTCGCCGTCTTCTCGCTCGTGAAGAATCTTGCAGCCGCGGCTCCTTCTGTGATCAAGAACTCCGGCACCCAGCCGTCCATCCCTTTGGTGTCGAAGTCCCTGGAGCTTTCGGAAACTTCTCGCTGGTATCCGAGTCTTAGGTCATCCCATGACCGCAAGAACCCCGAGTGAATCAGGCTGATACGTTCCTTCCACGTGGAGACGAACTGCTGCTTCTCATCCCGGCTGAAGACCTTTGGATACGTGAAGCGGAGTTCTGCATGTCTGAGCACGTCGCCCCCGGACGCGGGCCGGCCCGCGAGGAGCAAGAGGACGATCAGGCTGTCGAAATAGGCGGCCTGAAGCTCCCTGTTCCCGAATTTGATGGGAGCATTCACGTCCGCGGGAACGTCGAGGTCTGTCATGAAGTGCGCGAAGCTCGTCGCCAGGACCTCGGATTCTTGCGCTCGCGTGACCCGCACTGCGGAAGCGATCGGCATCGTCACTTCTACCGGCGGAACGAAGCAGTCCTTCAGCCAGCTATTCCTGTCGACAGCCCCAGGGCCGTTCGACAAGCTGCGGTAGAACGATCCGAGATCCACCGCCAAGGGCCCCGGAGGTTTGTTCGACGAGGAACTTGCGTTGTCCCACTTCTCCGCCCAGATGTTCGTATTGCTCGTGCCGAAGTCGATACCGACCATCCAGCGCTGCGGCCGCTCCTCGCCCCTGCGATCGTCGCGGTTCAGAAGGAGCAGGCCCGCCTCCCCTTTCCCGTGGCGGAGGCTCACAGCTTCGGGGAAGGCGTCCGATCCGTCCGTCCCAGGCGCAGCCGAGAGGATCTCGACCCTTGCTCCCGGCCTGCCACTCCTCCCCGTCCTCAGGAATGTCTTGCCCGAGACATTCTTCGACGCCGGTGAGGTGCACGCCTTGCAGTCTATTGTCGAGTTGTCTCCGGAAACGACGAAATATCGAAGCCAGTCGGGCCCCAGGTAGCGCGGGAAAACCTCGATCGCGAAAGGATCCGCCTCGACAATCTCAGTCGGCCCGTAGTCCCGCGAGATCTTTACCGTGTCAGTGCCGGTTCCGACCGGCAGGTCGATCGTAACCCTGGTTTTCCCATCCTTCTCCTCAATCCGCGGCCGCAAAACGCCCCACACCGTCTCGGAGCTGAAGAACTCAAGTATCCGAGTGTTGAGGGGGAGGACTGTGGTCGGATCGCTTGTCAGGCACTCCGATGTGAGCCAGTTCGTTCCTCCCTTGGCCCGCAGCAGTTTCTCGCAGAAGAAGTACTTCTCCGGGCGGATCCAGAGAGCTCCGTCCAGTCTTGCCCCGGCGAACTCCGTCCCGCTCTCGCCGCGGAACCACCGGTCGAGCTCTGCCTCTGGATCCCCTCCTCTCACAGCCAGCGGCGAGAAGAGACCCCACTCCGCGTCCGGGACGCCTCTTCCACTACGGAAGAGGGATGGCGCCACGACCAGGACGTCCTTTAACCCCTCCTTGAGTTCGCGCTCGCTACGGAGCGAGAAGTACCCCTTACCCTCGCTCCTGACAGCCTGGACTCGATGGCAGAGCAACGAGTAGAGCGGAAGACCATCCGTGACCTTGCCGTCTGCGGGGCGAGGCGGAAGGAACTCGTAGCCGCTCGCATCACTCGCCTCTTCACCGAGTTCAAGGATCCAGTCGTTCAACTCTTTCAAAAGAATCGTCGAAGAGACGTTCTTCTTCGTGTCGAGCGCTCCGATTGCGCTCTTCACCCTAGAAAGCCAGAGCCGGAGGGGCCGGGCACGCTTGTCTCCGGCTTCCGGTGCACGCAACAGCCGCCCAGCCTCGTCGGGTCCAAGAAAGCTCTCAAGCGCCTTGACGAGCTTCGGCTTCATCCGCGACGAGTAGTCGCTTCCCGTGAAGACGAGTGTCGTTGGAGAGAAGGCTCCGAGGCAGACGACATCGTCGTCCTTGCGGACACGGATAAGAAGGAGGCGTAACCAGTCGTGGTCGACACCGCCCCACTGGACCGCTCGGGGCTTGAGCTTCAGCAGGGGGGACGCCAGTGTCGCCACACGAATCTCATTCACGTTGACAGGTACGAGCTCCACCGTGAATCCAGACAACTCCTGCAGAGCAAGGACGCTCAGAAGCCCACGCCACTCCTGCCGAATTCGCCCGGGGAGCGGGTCAGCGTCGCCATGTATTGGAAGGAACAGATTGAATATCACTGGTCGGGCCCAGATGTCGGGAATGGAGTTGATCGGGCCCGCAGACGCGACTGGAATGTCCTTCGCGATGGTGTTCAGGGTCGACTTATCATTCGTTCCGTCCCAGATGCCGACCTCCTTCGGCACCTGGAAGGAGATCTGCGTTAGACGGGGAAGAAAAACGTGAGCTTGGCTCGGCGTACGGGAGGCGTCTTGTGACATGCTGGTCCTCGTATTCGTCCGAAGCTACATTCCGCCGTAGTTGTCCACCGTGAAGGAATCCGCGGCGGTCGAGAACAGATAGACGAATCGCTCGGTAGCAGAGGTCGCAGCGAACTTCTTGAGGTCGGCGAGGTTCGCCTCGCTGCCCAGGAAGTTCTTCTGATACTCACCGATGGTCAGCTGCCGAAGCCCTTTCGTGGAAACGAGGCTGCCGATCGCCTTTTCGTCCTCTCGCCAGTTCTTCAATTTGCTCGCCGTGAGATGCGACGAATTGAAAAGACGAACCGTCTCCTCGTCGATGGAGCACATGTCCGCGAGCCACTGAAGGTAGAGGCCGGCGAAGGCCTCGAACCCCTTCAATGTCTCCCGGTTCGCTTCCATTCGAGGTCCGTCGTTCTTCTTGAAGCCTTCTCGAAGCCAGAGCGCGCTCTTGACCTCGGTGTTCTCAGCGGGGAGGTCGAGCATTGCAGCGCCGTAGCTCGCCATCGAGTAGCTGAAGACTGTCATCGAGATCAGCTTCTCCCGAAAGGTCTTTCGCAGCCTCGAGCTTTCCCGCGTATCCCGTGTAACAGGAAAGGAGTCCCACTCAACTCTGGTGGATTCCGCCCTCTGGGAGATGAAGACCCTCTTCTGAATCTCGTCCTGCGCTTTTCGGGTCTCGTTCGCGCGAAAAAAGTCCAGGGCGGCCAGCGCCGTCACTACCTCTATGTAGTGCGGTTTGTTTCGCTGGTCCCCCTTGCCCGTGGCGAACTTGCCGACATCCTGGCTCAGGGAATCGCCGATCATGAAGAGCTCATCGAACGCGAGTTTGTCCTCACTGGCGTAGTACGAGAGGGCCGCCTTCGTCGCCTGGGCGAACCGATCCGACGTCATGAACGTCTTGTCTTTTTCCTTATGCTCAGCACTCTCGTCCACCTTGAACGAGAAGTACGGGAGCACGAGCGCTCCCCCGAGGACCACCTTGTTCTTCTTGTCGCCTAGTGCAGCCCCCTCCGCTCCCTTGATGACCGACTCGCTCGCGAAGGTCGGCACTCCAGCAGCTCCGGTGCCACCGAAGACCGAGCCAACCAAGAAGACGCCGATGTCATTCGCGGCGTGCTCGGCGCGGATCGCGTCCCAGAGCGGTTTGAAGGCTGAATCGCGCTCGGGCGTCTGCGCCATGACCGCCGCGCCGATGGAAGGGTGTCCTCGAAACCCCTCCGTGAGGACCATCTTCAGTTCCTCCGGGGTGTAGAGCAAGTCAACGAGGTCCGCGACGGCCGGATCCTGTTCGCGGAGGTTCTGATAAGAAAGGATCGACTCCAGGGTCGTCGTTTCAGCGCGAAGGGCGGTTTCCTTGTCGAAGACCGTCCAGACGAGACGCTCAGGGTCGTCAATCCGGATTTCCGTCCCGAACCGGCGGAACCCTTCCCGTTCCTTCCGCAGAGTCGTCAGTGCCTGCTGGCAGCGGCTGTAGTTCATGATCAGCTTCTGCGTTCTCTCCAGATTTCCGTTTCCCCGGTCCGGGTCGACGATGATGATGGAGAGCCGCTCCGGTCCGAACCCGGCCGCGGAAAGGAAAATGAGGGCCTCGGCGACCCGCGAGCCGGTCCCACCGATACCGATAAAGAAATTCTCTTTCTCCTTCGCCATAATCATGCCCTCAGCTTCGCGGCCAGACGACGTACTTCACGTGCGACGGCGAGACCACCAGGCTTGATACCCAGTAGGGAACCCAGGTCGCCAGCGCCCCCGCAAGAAGGGCGAGAGCTAGGCCGGGGAAACCTACCGATTCGTTCCTGAGAGCGAAGACGAGATAGCCAAATTCCGCGAACCAGACCGCAGCCGTGAGAAGGAAGAGGATCCACCAGAAACCCTTTGCCGCGTTGAGATTCGCCGCAGCAGCCGGGCGATCGCCGTAGACGAACCACGCCCACACGAGGACCAGGCAGACGAGCGCGGCGACTCCGGTCGCCGTCTGGAAGATGGAAGCGAACTCTTCGGGCGTGAGATTCTGGAAGGAGGCGCGGTCGGCGAGGACGCTTCCGAGCCCCAGACCTCCGGACAGCCATCCGATCCCGGCGATGACGAGTGCGACGAGGAAGCGGACGATCTTCATGGCGTCTTCTCTCTCCTATTTCCGTTCCGTACGAATGTAGGCTTTCGCCACGTATCGGGTTTGCGCTGTCGCCCAGCCTCTGATGAGGTCGCGCGTGAACTTTTCGAGATTGATCGTCTTCTGCGGGTCGGCGCCGGGCCGGGGGTTCTCGCTAGACTGCTCTACAAACGGCGGCGGCGGCGAAAACGCCTCGAGGTCGCTCGGCAGAGCGAAAAGGAGCTTGTAGAGCGTCTTCCCGGTCTTACGCTTCTGGTCGTTCGGCACGCCGATCGCCAGTGTCGCGGTCAGGACGTTGTCCTTTACGGTGAGCGCCTTCGGCTGGACCTCGTCGGTGTCCCTGATTTCCGGCGGATCGCTGGGCTTCGCCTTACCCTTCAGGGTCGTCGTTTTCGAGCTCAGGTAGAGCTTCCCGAGGTTGAGGCGGGGCCCGAATGAGTTCGGGTCGATCGTGATGCGCGCGATCAACTCTTCTTCGGAGGCGCCCGAAAGGAGGTGGATACTCGTGCTGTTTTCGAAAGGATTCGAATCCGTCGACTTCGTAATCCGGATCTTCTTGCTTTTCGATTTCGGGACTTCGAACTGGACCTTGTAACCCCTGACGGCTGCACGGGAGAGGACGAGGAAGGCCCGGTCGTCGAGAGCGGGGGCGATGCGTGTCGATTTCAGTGCCTGGTAGATGCGAAGGAACCGAGAAGCGTCGCCCACGAAGATCGCGTAGAACGCCCGGTGCGTCTCCGGCTGGCCCGGCTTCGAGACATACCGGTACGGCGGGACCTTTGCGTTGTAGACCATTCCGTCGAACTCGGACCGGACCATCAGGACGCCGACGTCCCTGCTCTTGTCGAAGCACTTCTCCTTGAAGGCGGCGACGACCTTGTTGATGTCGCCTTCGTTTTGGAACAGATCCGTCAGGATGACTCGATCCTTCTTGGGATCGGTCGTTTCAATGGCGTCCTCCAGCTTCGTCTGCTCGAAGACCCCCTTCTCCGCAAAGAAGCCCGCCGGCTTGCGAAGGATAGCCGTCTCCCGCTCGATGGGCCTGATGGAGGAACCGAACTTGAAGAAGGCGAGCTTGCTCTGCCTGGAGCCTGATCGGATAGCGGCCTCGAGTTCCTCCACGAAGCGGTTGAACGCGCTCTCGCCGACGGTTGCGTACCCCGACATCGAGGTGGTCGCATCGATGAGGACCTCGACGTCCAAGGAGAGTTCCGGCCCGGGGTCTGGCGGCCCGACGATGTCCGTGTTGGTCTCCTGATCAGGGAGCCGGGGCATCTTTCCGTCGGGGGGGCATCCTCCCAGGACCAAAGCTCCAGCGAGGACGAAGGGTAGGGAAAGTGCTCGATGCGTCTTCCACATGGTTTGGGCTCCGCAATGCCGTAGTCGCTTTCCGGCTTTCAGTTTCCGTGATCAAGCGCTTCACCGACGCGATGGCTTGGCCCGCTCGGAAGCAAGCACCCTGTCGCAGGAGGGCCGGCCTGCGGGCGGACTCAGTGGAGCACTATAGCGCTTCGTTGTGGAGAATCGACGGGTGTGATCGCGCCCCTCCGAACCGAGACAATCCACTGGGCATTCTAGCGAATGCACGTCCGATTCTGGGCTCGAAAGTGGAGCATTCCGGCCGCAAACCACGCCACTTCCATTCGCCCCTGAACGATTGGGCCGGCAAAAGCGAACTGTCGGCCATCCTCGGACCGTAGGTCCACTACCGGCTCTTCCGCTACATCCTCTCGGGAAAGACCTAGCCTCTCACCGCCGAGGCTGAGGAAGAGCTATCACCAGAGGCCAGCAACACCCGGAGCGCACTGGTGCTGCCTCGTTGCACCGACGCCCCTCGAAGCGGCTACGGGGACCGCGCCCCGAAGCGCGGCCCCGGCGAGGCCCGGTCGTCAGCGGCCCTTCGCCAGGGTCTTACCGCTTTTTGCGGGGGCGACCGGAGCGGCTCCCCCGCGGCGGACGGCCGCCTTCGCGCGCCAGGTCTCCCAGTTCACGACCCAGGGCGCAGCGATGAAGATCGTGGAGTAGGCGCCGATGAACATGCCGACGAAGAGGACGAACGAGAAGCCGCGGATGACCTCGCCGCCGAAGAAGAACAGGGCAGCGACCGTGAGGAAGGTCAGGAACGCGGTCAGGAACGTCCGCGAGAGGGTCTCGTTGATCGACCGGTTCACGAGGAGCGGAAGAGCCTCCTTCTTCGGCTTCTCGAGGTTCTCGCGAATCCGGTCGTAGATGACGACCGTGTCGTTCGCGGAATAGCCGATGAGGGTCAGGAAGGCCGCGACGACGGTCAGGGAGATCTCGACCCCGAAGAGGGAGCACAGGCCGAGCGCGATCCACGCGTCATGGACGAGCGCAACGACGACACCGGTCCCGAAGGAGAGGGAGCGGAACCGGAACCAGACGTAGACGAGGATCGCGCCCCATGAGAGGACGACGGCCCAGGTGCCCTTCCTCCGGAGGTCCTTCCCGACGGCCGGGCCGACGGATTCGGCGCTGATCAGCGTCACGGGACCGGCGACCGTCTTCTCCTTCAGCCAGGAGGCGACGGCGGGCGAAACCCCGGGCGTCGTGGCGGCGGCGTCGACGCTCGCAAAGAGCCCGGTCTGCGAGCGATTCGCGATGATCGCCTGGGCGATCCGGGCGTATTCGACGCCCGGGTTTGCGTTTGCCCGGCCCGCCATCTTCTCCGGATCGTCCTGCTGGAGCTTTGCAGAGAGCGGCTGGGCCCCGTTGAGGTTCAGGTCGAAGGCGCCCGGCTCGAGCCCCTTCGGGAAGAGGGCCCGCGTGAGCGCGGGGGTCACCTCGCCGGAGATGTCGCGCCCCTCCTTCAGCTCCATCGGGACGCGGAGGAGGACCTGGTTCTTCTCGGCTTTGTCGTAGCGCTGGACCGACGTGACGGGGACGTTCGCCCCCTCCACGATCTTGCGGATCTGGTCCTCGTCCGGCTTCTGCTGGAACGCGTAGACGATCTGGGCGCCGCCGGTGAAGTCGACGCCCCAGTTGAGGCCCTTCGTCGCGATCGCCCCGGCAGAGAAGAGGGCGGCGAGAATCGAGCCGATGACGAACGGCTTCTGGAGCTTGAGGAAGTCGAGATTGGGGTTCTGGAGAAGCCTCACGTGACCCTCAGATCGAGATGGCCTCGACCTTCTCCTTCGACCCGTAGATCAGGTCGAAGAGAAGGTGCGAGACGAAGACGGCGGTGAAGACGGAGGCGCAGAGGCCGATGACGAGCGTCACGGCGAAGCCCTTGACGGGGCCCGTGCCGAACTGGAAGAGGAAGGCCGCCGCCGCGATGGTCGTGAGGTTGGAGTCGATGATCGCCGAGAGCGCCTTTTTGAAGCCGACGTCGATCGCCGTCCGGGGAGCCTTGCCGGCGTCGATCTCCTCGCGGATCCGCTCGAAGATCAGGACGTTCGCGTCCACCGCCATGCCGATCGTCAGGATGAAGCCCGCGATGCCGGGGAGCGTCAGCGTGGCGTTGATCCAGGCCATCGCGCCGAGGAGGATCGTGGCGTTCATCAGGAGCGCGACGACGGCGTTCACGCCCGCGAGGCGGTAATAGACGATCGCGGCGACGAAGACGAGGATCATCCCGATGACGGAGGCGAGGACGCCCTGCTTGATCGAATCGAGGCCGAGCGACGGCCCGACGGTCCGCTCCTCGAGGATGACGAGCTGCGCGGGAAGGGCCCCTGACCGCAAGACGAGGGAAAGGGCGTCGGCCCGCTCGGCCGTGAAGTTCCCCTCGATGATCCCGTTGTCCTGGATCTGCCCCTTGATGTTCGGAGCCGACTGGACCCGCTTGTCGAGGACGATCGCGAGCTGGCGTCCGATGTTCGCCCCGGTGATCCGCCCGAATTTCTCGGCCCCCTGGGCGTTCAGGAAGAACTCCACGGCCGGCTGGTTGAACTTGTCCTGCCCGACCCGGGCGTTCTTCAGGTCACGGCCGGTGACGGCGGCGGCCCGGTCGAGGACGTAGAAGACGGTCGTGCGCGTCCGGGCCTCGGTGTCCTCCGAGTTCCCTTCGACGACCTCGAGGTTGGCCGGGATCGCCCCACCGTAGGCCGCCGCGGCGGCTTCGTGAGACCCGTAGGGACCGCCCTTGAGGTCGACGAGCTTCAGCTCGAGGAGTCCGGTCGTCCCGATGATGTCCTTGACGCGGGCCGGGTCGTCCACGCCGGGGAGCTGGATGACGATCCGGTCATCGCCCTGGGGCTGGATGGACGGTTCGGCGACTCCGAGAGCGTCCACGCGGTTGCGGATCGTCTCGACGGCCTGACGCTGAGTCTGGGCCTGGATCTCCATCCGCGCGGACTCACGGAACGTGACGCGCATCTCGCGGCCGCTCTGGTCCGACTGCCAGTCCGTCGGAGAGAGCGCCGTCTTGACGAGGTCGGAGACCGCAGCAGGGCTGACCCCCTCGCCCATCGTGATGGTGAAGCCCTCTCCAGTGGCAGGGTTCACGGTCCCGATGGCGACGCCGCGCTTTCCCGCCTCGGTCTTGAGGTGCTCCGCGGCATCGGAGGCCTCGGCGCGGAGGGCGTCTTCGGCCTTCACCTGCATGACGAGGTGAATGCCGCCCCGAAGGTCCAGCCCGAGTTTCAGGCCGTTCTTCAGGACGTCGCCGATTGCGGGGTTCGGAGGCGCTGTGGGGTTCTTCTTGAGAGCCTCGTGGCCCCTGTAGACATAGGCCGCGACGGAACCGATGAGGACGACCAGCGTCACGACGAGACGCCAGCCTGTAGGCCTTTTCACGAAACGCAACCTCCGAAGGCGGACCGGCCCGGACGAGGAGACGGTCGCCTCCTGAAGTCCTTGACCCCCGACTGGAATTCGGCCCGGCTCGCCCGGGCCAAGGCGGGGAGTCTATTCGCCGCCCGGCGGCGGCGTCAATTCAGGCTCCGCCGCCGGCATCCCGGTCGCGACCGCGCCACTGCGCCCGGGCAGCCGGACCCGGCGCACGCGGGACGCCAGCGCGGGCGGCTGCGTCGCCAGCCAGTTCTCGTGTCGCTCTTCGTGGCACGACACGAGGAGAGCCGGCCGGTCGAAAAGAAGATCCTCGAGGAGAAAGCCGAGCACGCCGCGGAAGCGTTCGTCGTCCGTCCCCACGAGCGGGTCGTCCAGCAGGAGAGGAAGCCCCTTCGTGCCCGTCCCGAGGTGCCGGAGCACGGCCAGCCGCGCGATGAGATGGAGCTGTTCCCGGGCCCCGGTCGAGACCGATGCGGCGAGGTCCGCGCGGGTCACCGGGCGGCCTCCCCGCGCAACGACCGTGACCGAAAGGTCCTCCCCGAACTCCAGCGACTCGTACGGAAGGTGGCAGGCCGCGAGGATCTCCCTGGAGGCCCGGGCGAGCCCGGACCGGAAGTCGCCGTACGTGGACGTCGCCGCCGACGCCAGGACATCCCGCGCCACGTCGAGCGCGTCCCGGAAGAGGAGGGCCCTCTCGCGCGCGGCCACTGCGAGGGCCAGCTGCTCCTCCGTCTCGCGGGCCGTGCCGCCCCCCTCGAACGCCCGCCGCGCGAGCTCCTTCTCGGCCGCCTGCCGCTCTTCCTCCAGGATCGTGGCTTTTTGCCGCGCCGCCTCGGCCGCCCGGCGTGCGGCTTCCGGCTCCTGCGCGACGTCGAGGTCGGCCACCGTGCCCCCGAGGCCCGCGAGGCGGCTCTCCACCTCGGCGGAAAGCCGGTCGAGACGCTCGGCGACGGCCTCGTCCGCGTCGGAAGGCGGCGCGAGCGAGAGCGCCGGGAGCTCCACCTCGACGATCTCCCTCCGGCGTGCCGCCCGCGCCCGGCCGGCCTCGACGAAGAGGAAGGACTCCGCGAGCGACAGGCCGGGCGGTACCTGGAGCCGGGCGAGGAGCCCGAGGATCTTCTCTTCCAAGCCGGCCAGCGCGAACTCTTCGTCCCTCAGCTTCGCCTCTTCGCGCGCGGACGTTTCTTCGCGGGCCGCGGCCGCGTGATCCGCCTTCTCGAGGTCGGCCAGGATCTGCAGGAATCGCCGCGCTTCGTCGGGCGAGGGCAGGCCCGTGGCGAGCCCCAGCGCGGCGCGGAACGGCTCGAGCCCGCGCTCGGCGACCTCGAGCCTCTCGCTCGCCGCGTGCAGCCGGACGCGCTTCTCCACGAGCCGCTGCCTTCTCTCTTCGGCTGCGCGGGCCCGCCGCTGCGCCTTGACCAGGGCAGCGGCGTCCTTGAACTCCGCCTTGCGGGCGACCTGCTCGAGGCGAAGCCTCAGGTCCGAGAGCCGCCGCCTCTCATCCAGAGCCTCGGCGCGCGCCGACGACTCCTCCTCGCGCGACCGCAGCTCGTCCTCGCGACGATGGCCGGCCCCTCGCGCCCACGCGACGCCCCCGTAGAGGCCCAGGGCGGCCGCGAAGACCGCCAGCGTCAGGACGAGGGGGTCGTCGAACCGGCCCCGCTTCAGGAGCGCTCCGGCGACGAGAGGAACGAAGAGAGCCGCGGCCACGACGAGGGCCCGCGCCCTCCGGACGAGGACCTGTCGCTCGCCCGCCGCGATCGAGGCCCTGGCCCCGGCATCGGCAACGCGACGGTCCAGCTGCACCCCCGAGAGCTCGAGAGCCTGGCGATCCTCTTCGGCGGAGGCGACGAAATCCCTCTCCGCGGAAGGGAGGCCGTCCAGCCGTCGCAAGTCCTCGGCGAGCCCCTCGCGCCGGAGCTCTTCCCACTCCCCTTCGAGCGCCTCCTCGGCGGCGGAGGCCGCCCGCGACGCCTCGACGGCACCGTCGAGGAGCGTCCTGAGTGCGCCTCGCGCCTCGGACGACAAGTCGGCGAGCCCACCTGCCCGGCGGCGCCGTTCGCGGTCCTCCAGGGCCGCAGCCCGCCTTTCGGCCTCGAGGGCGCTGCGGGCGGCCTGCAGCGCCTCGGGCCGGGCGCCGCGAGCGCCCCTCAGCGCATCGAGTGCGCCGACGGCGTCGGGAGTGAAGACGTCCGCCTCCCGCTCGAGCCGCACCGCCTCCTCCTCGAGCTCCAGCCGCCTCCGGGCCTCGGTCTCCCGCCGCTCCAGGTCGGCCGCGAGGCTCCGCCGCTCGCTTTCGACGACGGCCGCCTCGGCGAGGGACGCGGCCCGCCGCGCCGCGTCCCTTTCGGCCGTCAGCGCCGCGAGCCTCTCGGCGGCATCGGCGGCGGCTTCGCGCGATCTCGCGAGACGGACCGTCTCGGCTCTCTTCTCCTCGACCCGCCGGCCCGTCCGGACGATCTCGGTTTCCACGGAGACCTGGGCACCGCTCGTCGCTTCTGGCATCCGGGCGCGAGCCGCGTCGAGGAGGCGAAGCGCCCTGACGACGCTGGCCTCGCCGCCGCCCGAGTCGGCGATCCGGGCCAGCTCGACCGTCAGGGACGCGTCGAGGGCATCGCCGTCGAGGACGTTCTGGCCGACATAGGCCGTCGTCCGGAAGAGCTGCTCGGTGAGCCCCGTCAGCTTCTCGCCAACGGCGTCACGTCCCCCTGCCCGGAGGAAGTCCGCCGTCCGGTCCTCTCCCCGGTCCCGATCGACGACGCGGAGGGTCCCCGCGTCGAAGTCCCGCTCGACCGTGTACCGGCCCGAGCTCACGGAGCCTGTAGCGCCCGTGGTCACGTCGAGACGCAGGCGGCTCGGTGCTCCGCTCCGGGGCTTGCGCGCCTCGCGCGACCGCCCGCCGGCGGCCCTTCCCTTCGGCAGACCGTAGAGCCCGGCCACGATCGCCTCGCACAGCGTCGACTTGCCCGTCTCGTTCGGCTCGAGGACGAGCAGGAGCTCTCCCTCGGCCCACGAGAGGTCGATCCCCTCGAGCGGCCCGAAGCCATCGACGACGAGCCGCTCGATCCTCATGCGTCCTCCGCGGGCGGCGGAACCGGGAGCCGCCCCAGAAGCGCCTCCCGGCCCAGGATGTAGGCGAGCTCGGCGACACGCTGCGAGCGTACGTCGGGCGCTGCGGCAAGACGGGATTCCAGATCGAGCGCGAAGCGCCCCTCGGCCGTCGAGCGGTCGGCCCGCCCCTCCGGTTCGTTGACCGTCCGATCGCGCAGGACCAGGTGAGCCACCAACCCCTTCAGATCGACGAGCGAGTGCGCCGCGCGCGTACCGGCCGCCGGGCGGCCCCGGACCGTCAGGCGGACGACGTCCCCCGGCGCCGCGCCGGCTTCCAGCAGCAGGGCGAGCGCCGCCTCACGCAGGGCGTCGGCCTCGCGCCCCCCCGCGTCGAAAGAGAGGTCGAGGACCTGACGGGAGTCGGCGGGCAGCGTCTCGACCTTCGCCGGCGCTTCCGCGTCGAGCGTCACCTTCAGGAAGGTGCGCGGGCCGGTCTCGTCGAGACCCCGGCCCGTGGGCGAACCGCTATACGCCCCGGCCACGCTCCCGTCCGGGCGCTCGACGACGTCGAACCCGTGGTGGTGCCCCAGCGCCGCCCAGGAGAAGCCGGCCCCGGAGAGCTCCTCTCTCGAGAACGGGGCGGTCCTCTTCGCACCGCTCGGCGCGTCCGGACCCCGGTAGCTCTCGAGCGAGCCGTGAAGCATGAGCAGTGCGATTGGAGCGGACGACCTCGCCGGCGGAGGGTCGAGGGGGCGCCCCGCATCGACGAGGGGCGACAGGAACGCCCGTCCGGTGACGGTGGCATCGTCGCGTCCCGGTACGGAACGGGTCTCCCACCTGGACGTCCGGAAAACCGAGACGTTGCCGGGCCATGACGGGAGGCCGAGGGCGGCCAGGAACGCTTCGTCGAAGAAGCCCCCGGGACCGGCGAAATCGTGGTTGCCGGGGGCGATGAAGACCGGGACGGGCGCGAGCGCGTCGAAGACCTCGACGAGCCGCCGGAACAGGGTCGGCGGGACGTTCTCGGCGTCCCAAAGATCTCCCGGCAGAAGTACGACGTCGGGCCGAACCTCCCGAGAGGCCGCGAGGAGGCGCGCGGGAGCCGCATCGACCTCTTCGCGACGTTTCGCCCGGAACTCTTCCGTCAGGCCGAGGCCACGCCCCGTAAGGGACGATCCGACGTGCCAGTCGGAGGACTGAAGGAGAACGAAAGGCGCCACGGCGAAGAGAGACGGGCGCCGCGCCGTCTCAGGCCGCCCCGCCCTGGTCCTTCCCCGTCTCCGAGTCGGCGACGACGCTCGTGATGGCGCTCTTGGCCATCTTGACCTTGAGAGTGTCGGCGAGCTTCACCCAGACGATCTGGTCCTCGACCTGGGCGACGGTGCCGTAGATCCCGCCGGAGGTCATCACCCGGTCACCCTTCTTCAGCTGGCTGAGCATCTCCTTCGTCTTCTTCTGCTGCTTCCTCATCGGGGCGAGGAGGACGAAGTAGAAGACGACGAAGATGAGGAGGAACGGGACCATCTGGAGCAGGCCGTCCTTCATGGACGGGGCCGCCGGGGCGGCCTGCAGGAGGTCGATCGGATTCATCGCGTGTCCTTCCCGAAATCGAGGCGCCGCACGGCGTCCGCCGCGAACGCCTCGTAGCGTCGTGCCGCGAGAGCCTCACGGATTCCCCGCATCAAGTCAAGGACGGCCGTCAGGTTGTGGACCGTGAGGAGCGTCGCCGCGGTCGGCTCGCCGAGGGTGAAGAGGTGCCGGAGATAGGCGCGAGACGCCGTCCGGCAGGTAGGACAGGCGCAGGACGGGTCGAGAGGTGCCGGATCGTTCCTGTGCCGCGCCTGCTTGATGACGACCGTCCCTTCCGAAGTGTAGGCGAGGCCGTGGCGGGCGGCCCGCGTGGGGAGGACGCAGTCGAAGAGATCGAAGCCGTTGGCGACGGCGTGCAGGATGTCGAGCGGGTGCCCGACACCCATCAGGTAGCGCGGGCGGCCGGCCGGGAGGAGCGGCCCCGTCGCCTCGACGATCGCCCGCATCTCCTCCTTCGGCTCTCCCACGGAGACCCCGCCGCACGCGACCCCTTCGAAGCCCTCCGCCGCCACGGCTTCCGCGCTCTGGCGCCTCAGGTCGGGGGACATTCCCCCCTGCACGATCCCGAACTGCGCGCCGCTCCCGCTGTCGCCGCGGACGGCGAGGAACGCCGCACGGCCCCTGTGCGCCCAGCGGTGGGTGAGCTCCATCGAGCGCGCCGCCCGGTCGCGCGTCGCCGGGTATGGCGTGCACTCGTCGAGCGCCATCGCGACATCGACGCCGAAATCGCCGAGCTGCAGCTGGGCCGCCCTTTCCGGAGTGAGCAGGTGCGGGCTGCCGTCGAGGTGACTCCGGAAGAGCACTCCCTCCTCCGAGAGCTTCCTGTTCGCGGCCAGAGACATCACCTGGAAGCCGCCGGAGTCGGTCAGGATCGGCCGCTGCCACCCGACGAACCGGTGCAGGCCGCCGAGAGAGCGGATCAGCTCCCCTCCCGGCCTCAGCATCAGGTGGTACGTGTTCGCCAGGACGATCTCCGCCCCCGCCGTCTCCACGTCGCTCCACCGGGCCGCTTTGACCGTCCCCGCGGTGCCGACGGGCATGAAGGCGGGCGTCTCGACGCTTCCGTGGTCGAGAGTGACCCTCGCGCGCCGGGCGCCGCCGTCGACGGCGGCGACCTCGAATCTCAGCATGCCGACGCCGCCGGTCGCGGGGACTCTTTCAGGCTCGCCGGGAAGCCATTCACCGGCCGAGTGTAAGCGGCCCCCGGCCCTCCTCCGGAAGACGCGTCGGATCGCGTTGACCCACCATGGACCCGATGCTATGTTCCGGCGTCTTTTTTGAGGGAGCGAATGCCCGATCTCGGTAACAAACACGAGTGCTTCCGCTGCGGGACGAAGTTCTACGACCTGAGAAGAACTCCCGTCCTCTGCCCGAAGTGCGGAATCGACCAGAAGGACGCCCCGCCGCGCGACACGTCGCCGGCGGCGCTCATCGCCGCCCGGCGCGCCAAGCGCGACGAGTTTGCCGATCCGGACCTCTTCGAACGCAACCGCGACGAAGAGGATATCGGCGTCGAGCCCGAGGATCCGGCCGCCAAGGCCACCCTCGACGACGAGGAGCTCCCGCTGGGCGAGGGGCCCACGCTCGAAGCCGGCGAGACGGAGACCGACGACGACTACTGACCTTCCCACCGAGGTCGCGATCGGCCTGGGCGGGAACGTCGGTTCGCCGCAGCGCGCCTTCTCCGTCGCCCTCGCGGGCCTCGCGCCTCACTTCGAGGGACTCATCCTCTCCCCCATCTACGTCACCGAGCCCGTGGGCGGACCGCCGCAGCCCGACTTCCTGAACGCCGTCGCCACCGGCCGGACCCGCCTGGCGCCGCTCGACCTACTCCGACTCCTCAAGGGCCTCGAGGCGGAGGCGGGCAGGCTTCCGTGGGGCGAAGCGAACGGCCCACGGCCCCTCGACCTCGACCTCCTTCTCTACGGAGACCGCCCGCTCGACCTCCCGGGGCTCGTCGCCCCGCATCCGCGACTCACCGAGCGGCGGTTCGTCCTGACCCCTCTGGCCGACCTCGTTCCCGACCTCGTCGTTCCGGGCACCGGCCGTACCGTCGCGAGCCTCCTCGCGGCGGCACCGCCCGCACGAGTCGAACGCCTGGGAGGAGCTCCCGTCTGACGGTCAGGCGGGGCCGTCGACCGCTGGCGGTACCGGCTGCGGAACGGCACGCGCCTCGAAACGGAGCTGCTCCCCGGCGATCGTGACCCGCGTGAACGGTGGCACGGACGTCGTCAGCCAGACGCTTCCACCGATGACGCTGCCCCGTCCGATGACCGTCGTCCCGCCGAGGATCGTCGCGCCGGCGTAGATGACGACGTCGTCCTCGACGGTGGGGTGGCGCTTGACGCCCCGGATCAGCTCGCCGTGCTCGTTCTTAGGGAACGAGAGCGCCCCGAGCGTGACCCCCTGGTAGATCTTCACGCGGTCGCCGATGTCGGTCGTCTCCCCGATCACGACCCCCGTGCCGTGGTCGACGAAGAAGGAGCGCCCGATCGTCGCGCCCGGGTGGATGTCGATCCCCGTTTCGTTGTGCGCGAACTCGGTCATGACCCGGGGAATCAGCCTCACGCCGAGACCGTGAAGCTCGTGGGCGACACGGTATGTGAAGACGGCCTTGACGCCCGGATAGGCGAGGATGAGCTCGTCGTACCCTTTGGCCGCGGGGTCCCCGTCGTAGGCCGCCTGGACATCCTCCGCGACACGGTCTGCCACCTCGGGGAGCCGCTCGAACAGGGCCGTCACGATCTCTCGCGCGTGTCTGCGTGCGGCCGGACGGCCGACTTCGGCCTCGATCGCCCTCTCGACCTCGGCCGAGAGGCGGAGGTGGATCCGGAAGAGCACGTCCCCGAGATGGTCTCGCAGGTTGTCGCGGTAGAGGACCGTGTCGCCGAAATAGCCCGGGTAGACGACCTCCTGGAACAACCTGAGGATCTCGATGACGTCCTTCTTCTGCGGGCGGGGAGCATCGTCGACCGCGGAGAGCTGCGGACGGGTCTCGGCAGTGGCCACGATTCGCGAGATCGCGCTGCGGACCCGGTCCTTCGTCGGACCGGTCATCCCTTCCCCCAGGCCGCCAGGAGGGCTCGGGCTTCTTCCTGCGCCCTTGCGTCCTCTACCGGCAGCGCGGCCGAGGGTACGTCCGCGACCAGGGCCTCGAGCATTCGCCTCGCCTCCGGGCGCTTCTCTTTCTCGTAGTCCCAGACCGCTTCGGCGAGATAGAGCCGGTTCACGAAGTTGCGGGGTGCGATCTCCACCGCGAGACGGAGGTTCTTCAGCGCCTCGGTGCGCGAAGCCCAGCCCGTGATGAACGGGATCGAAGGGGTCTGGTGGTGGAGCCGGCCGAGGACCCTGTAGCCTCCTCCCTCGTCGAACGAGGGGTCGAGCCGGACGACGGCCGTCGCGTAGTCGCGGATCTTCGAGGCCGCTCCCTGCCGGGCCGCCGCCGTTTTTCCGAAGACGAGCGCCCACTTCCCCCAGTTCACCGACGCCCAGAGGAAGCACGGCACCACGTCCGGTCTTCCCCTCACGTACGGAACGAGGTCGACGGGCGTCGCCCTCGAGAGGTCCTTTCCGGCCGAGGCGCCCGCGTCGCTTCGGATCCTCTCGAGCGTCTCCTCTCCGAGGCGCTTCCCCTCTTCGAAGACGTTCCTCTTCGCGACACCTCCGGTCGTCGCATGCTCTCCCTGAAAATGGAGCGAACGCATCAGTCTCCAGCGCGCCGGGAGGGAGCCCGGGTTTGCGGCGACCGCGTTCCGGCCCGCCGCCACGGCCGGCGCGACCGCGTTTTCGGCAGCGGCGCCTCCCGCTGCTCCTTCCGCACGGCGGCTCCAGGCGGCATCGAAGGCGGCGAGCACCGACGCATCGTCGGCACCCGCGGCGCCCCGGGCGGAGGAGATGGCGAGGAGAACCAGGGTCGCACCGGCGAGCCGGGAGAGACGGACCATTCCGGGATCTTACGTTCGTCCGAATCGCGCGCGGGGGACGACCTGGGACCGTCCGGACTCCGGATAGAATGGCATTCTTCTTGCTGCCCTCCGTCGGGTTCGCATGGTGAGGTGTCTCAATGGCTGACGTGCCGCCGAAAACCGAAGAAGCTCCTCCTCCCGCCCTGCATTTCTCCATGGACGACGCGGTCGCGGGCGGCGTCTATGCGAACTTCGTCAACATCATCCACAACCCCGCGGAGTTCATCTTCGACTTCGCCCGGGCCGTTCCCGGGCGGGCCGACGTCCGCATCCTCTCGCGCGTGATGACGACTCCCGTGCACGCCAAACAGCTCCTGAACGCCCTCGTGCAGAACATCGCGATCTACGAAAAGAACTTCGGCCCGATCCGCGTCGACTTCGAGCCTCCCCGGCCCGAAGCCGGTGCGCCGGTTCGGCCCAACTGACCCCCTTCGTTCGAAAGGAACAGATGCACCCGACTCTTCGCTTCGCGGCGGCCGCTCTCCTCGCTGCCGCACCCCTGGTCGCTCTCGCAGGTCCGCCCGCCCCGTCCCCCGGGACGCTCCCGATCTACGACTCGACGAGCGTCGGTGCGCTCGCGATCGAGGCCGCCTCGAAGGCCGCCGCGGACTCGGGGCGCCGCCTCTTCGTGAACTTCGGCACGAACGACTGCGCTCCCTGTCGGGTCGTGAACGACGCCATCTTCGAGGAGCCGTTCCTCACCGCCTTCCTGGCCCAGTTCATCCCCGTCTTCGTCGACGTCGCCCCAGGCACCTCGGGCCGTGACCTCCTCGCGCGCTACGGCATCGATGCCGGGAAGGGCCTCCCCGCAGTCGTCCTCTCCGACGAAATGCTGCGTGTGGCGGAAACGACGAAAGAAGGGGAGATGTCCGCGCTCGGGGTGAAGGGCAAGGACGCCGTTCGCGACTGGATCCTCAAGCGGTTCCAGAAGTCCGTGGAACGCTGAAGCGCGGACCGGACCCCAGACGGCGAATCGGCCGGAGTTCCCCGAAAGGGATTCTCCGGCCGTTTCGATGGACCGCTCCGGCGTCCCTTCGGCCGCGTCAGCGTCCCTTCGGCCGCGTCAGCGTCCCGAAGCCGCCGCGAGAGTCCCCAGGCTCGCCTGCTGAGCCTCGAGCTTGGCGATCAGAGCGGCCCGCCGCGCGGCATCGAGATTTTCGGACCCGGCCCTCAGGATGGCCGGGTTGCCGTCGATCGACCGGCGGAAAAGGAAGTCCTGGACGGCCTTGGCGTCGATCTTCGTCGTCGTCCTCAGGAGGCCGGCCACTTCGGTGACGAGGACCGGGTGATCTTCGTTCAGGAGGATCTCGCAGAGGTCGAGAGCGAGCATCGCATCCCGCCGCCCTTCACTGACGAGCCCCGAAGCCGCCAGCAGCGCGAGCCGCTTGCGCCCGACGCTCCGCAGGCGTGCCCACTTGCGAACCGTGGTGATCTTCGAGGGGTCGAGCGCGAGGAGTCCGGCCGCGATCCGTGCCCCGAGCGCCTCGGCGACCTCGAGGTCGTCCGCAACGGAGCTCCATTTGTCCATCCGGAGGAGGAACGACGGCTCGAAATCCTTCCGGAACCGCTCGAGAAGGTCGATCGCGACGAGGATCTCCTCCCGGACCTTTCTCCCGGCCGCACCCTCGAGAAGGTCTGCCGCGAGAGGGTAGCTGAGCGACGCCTTGTGCCGGACCGCAAGCTCCCGCGCCACGGTCTTCACGCCGCTCGCGCGAACTCCGATCACCTTGAGAGGGCTCTTCGCGCCTGCGCCCAGACGAGCCTTCTCGTCCACTCTCTCGTCGAGAGCGGCCCGGATGTCTTTCAGGATCGAGACGATTGCGGGGGAGGTGATCTTCGCCATACGCGGACGACGAGAGAGTTTACCACGACGGAGGGTTCGCGGACACCTCCTGCAAGAGCCCGCGCACCCGGCGGCCCCCACCTTCCCGCGGCGATCCTACACCGTGCTTCCCCCCCCGCAAGGCCTACCGGACTCCCCGGAACCGCCGCTCGAGAGAGTCCCGCTCCTCCCGATCAACCCTCCTCCCAGGAGCCGCTCCGGTCGCTCCGGATCGTAGAAGACGGCGGCCTGCCCCGGAGCTGCCGCCCGGACAGGACCGTCGAAGACGAGCCGCGCCTGCCCTCCCCTTCTGACGCCCGGCTCCTCCGGCACCAGGCGCGCCGGCACGTCCGGGTGCCGGGAGCGGATCCGAGCCAGAACGCGGATCTCCCCTTCCGGTGCGGGAACCTGGAAGTTCAACGCTCGGAGGTGAACCTCCCGCGAGAGCACCTCGCTGTCCCCGCCGACGACCAGTCGGCGCTCGCGGGCCTCGATGCCGACGACGTAAAGGGCCTCGCCTGCCGCGACGCCGAGCCCTCGGCGCTGCCCCACGGTGAACCCCATCGTGCCGGGGTGGGTCCCCAGCTCGGTGCCGTCCGCCCGGACCACGGGACCGGGAAGCGCAGCCGGGTACCCCGGCAGCGAGAACCCGAGCGCCTCCGCCTCCCTGCGGATGAAGCCGGCGGGCCCGTCCGCGGCCGGGACGAAGCAGATCTCCTGCGAGTCCGGCTTGTCCCAGTTGGGGAGGCCCGCCTCCCGGGCGATCTCCCGCACGTCGGACTTCAGCAGCTCTCCGAGGGGAAAGCGGGCGATCGAGAGCTGCCCGGGCGTCAGGTCGTAGAGGAAGTACGTCTGGTCCTTGCCGAGGTCGTGCGCCTTCAGCAGGCGAGCCTCGCCCGTCGACGGATCGGTCTCGATCCGGGCGTAGTGCCCGGTGGCGACCGCCTCGCAGCCCAGGGCGCGCGCTCGCCGGAAGAGGGCGTCGAACTTGACGTCGGTGTTGCAGGCGAGGCAGGGGACGGGCGTCTCGCCCAAGAGGTACGCGCTCACGAAGGGCCGGACGACCGTCTCGAGGAAACGCTCCCTCATGTCCAGCGTGTAGTGCGCGACGCCGATCACCTCCGCGGCGCGCCGCGCGGTCCTGAGGTCGTCGAGCGTGCAGCAGCGACCCTCCCCCGCTCCCGTTCCGTCGCGGTCGTGATCCCAGAGGTGCATCGAAACGCCGACCACCTCGGCCCCCTGCCTCGCGAGAAGGAGGGCGGCGACCGAGGAATCGACCCCACCCGACATGGCGACGGCGATCCGCATAAACTCAAGAGTTTACGTTCCGGCGCAAAGGCGTCCCGAGGAGGTCCCGATGAACCGCCCGCCGCTCCTTCCCCAGGACGAGATCGCAGCACGCCTCGAGGCCCTGCCCGGCTGGGCTCTCTCAGGAGACGCCCTCCGGCGCGATTTCGCCTTCGCAGACTTTCCTGAAGCGTTCGGGTTCATGACCCGGGTCGCCTTCGCCGCGGAAAAACTGGATCACCACCCGGACTGGTCCAACGTCTGGAACCGCGTCACGGTCGCCCTGTCGACCCACGATGCCGGAGGGGTCACGGATCTCGATTTCCAGCTCGCCCACGTGATGCAGCGCCTGATGAAAAAGACGGAGTGAGGCTGGTGCATTCGCATCAGGGACGAGGGTAGAATCGCCGCCCGGCATGGACGTTTCCGACAGCCACGAAGATCTCCTCGAGCTCCTCTCCAGGAGCGGCAAGGCCGTCTTCGCCATCGACTCGTCCGACCGGATCGTCCTCTGGAACACCGGCGCGGAGAGACTTCTCGGCTTTCCGGCAGCCGACGTCCTCGGCCGCAGCTGCTTCCAGGCCATGGCGGGTCGCGACATCTACGGGAATCGCTACTGCTTCGGGGAATGCCCGATTCTGAGGATGCGCGACCGGGGCGAGACGATTCAGCCGTTCGAGATCGTCCTCGAGTCGCGCGACGCCGGGCCGAAGAAGCTTCGCTGCTCCATCCTCTCCATTCCGGGGCAGCGCCCCGAGCTGACGACTCTCGT
>CAVOJA010000001.1:0-11145 GCA_963696015.1 uncultured Holophagales bacterium | reverse complement strand
TCCGGGAGAGTCATGCCTTTCCTCGTTCGAAACGCGGTCGGCGGCGTTCCAGAGGAGCGCCTGCCCCTGAAGCCCGGCGGCAACTCCATCGGCCGCTCGCGCGAGAACGACGTCGTCCTCCACGACGCGAGCCTGTCCCGCTTTCACGCCCGGATCGACGTGGAGGAAGGGGGCTCGAGCGTCCTCGACCTCGGAAGCCGGAACGGGACCTTCGTCGGGGGGCTGCGGGTCCTGCAGTGCCGCCTGAAGCACGGCGACGCCGTTCAGCTCGGGGAGCTCGCGCTCCGCTTCGAGGAGGAGCGGCGGACGGCCCGACCGAGCTTCTCCTCGCCCGAGCTCACGCTCCACGCGCTGATTGGTGCGGGGGCCGAGATCGACAAGACGTCGGCGATCCAGCTCCGCGGGGCGCTGCCGATGCAGCGCTCCGAGGCGAAGCTGAAGATCCTGCTGACGATCAGCCAGATCCTCTCCTCGCCCGAGCCGGTCGACACCGTCCTGCCGCGCATCGTCGACCTCCTCCTGCAGATTCTCGACGTCCACCGCGCCGCGCTTCTCCTCGTGGAAGAGGGCTCGCCGGAGCCGGTCGCCAAGGTCGTCCGGTCGCGGAAGGCGATGTCCGAGAACGACTCGTTCTTCAGCCGGAGCATCGTGAGGCACGTCTTCGAAAGGGGCGAGGGGCTCGTCAGCGACGACGCTCTCGTCGACCCGCGCTTTGCCGGGTCGGCGACGATCGCCGGGGAGTTCATCCGCTCCTCGATGGCGGCACCCCTGAAAATCGCCGACCGGATCCTCGGTGTCCTCTACGTCGACCACCGGTCCATTCCAAACCGCTATGGACCGGAAGACCTCGAGTTCCTCGGCGCCTTCGCCAGCCAGGCGGCGCAGGCCATCGAGAATGCGCGGCTGACGGGGAAGCTGCAGGAAGAGGCGGTGCGGCGGTCGAGCCTCCTTCGGTTCTTCCCTCCGTCCGTCGTCGGGCCGCTCATGGGCTCGGCCGACTTCGGGGCACAGGTGCGCGACGCCGACGTGACGGTCCTCTTCTCGGACATCAGCGGCTTCACGGCGATGTCCTCGAAGCTGGCCCCGCGCGAGGTCGTCGACCTCCTGAACCACTATTTCCCGGTGATGGCCGAGATCGTCTTCCGGCACGAGGGGACGCTCGAGAAGTACATCGGAGACGCCCTCATGGCGATCTGGGGAGTCCCGACGCCTCACGACGACGACGCCGACCGGGCGCTCGCGGCGGCTCTCGAGATGCGTAGCGCCCTCGCGAAGCTGAACTCGAGCTGGGGCGAGGACCGCCGGCTGGAGATCCACGTCGGCCTGAACTCGGGGCCCGTCGCGTTCGGAAACATCGGGTCGCAGGACTACGTCCAGTTCGCGGCCATCGGCGACACGACGAACGTCTCGGCGCGGGTCTGCACTGCGGCCCAGGAGGGCGAGGTCCTCATCTCGGAGGCGACACGCCGGCGGCTCAAGACGGGGCGGTTCACCCTCGAGGCGCTTCCGCCCGTTGCCGTCAAGGGGAAGGCCGAGCCGCTCTTCCTCCACCGGGCACGGTGGGCCGCCTTGGAGGAGACGGTCGGCGTGGAACGATCCCTTCCCCCGGTCTCTCCTCCCCAATCCTGAGGTCGAAGAGGCGCGACAGCAGGGGGGGCGCGTCCGTGCCGCGGGCGAGGAGGAGCGCCTCGGGTGAGGCCGGGTCGATCGCCAGGGCGGCGCCGGGTCGCCCACGGAGAGGAGGGCCCGGTGGGCCTGGTCCCCGGCCGCGGCCAGCCACCCGGCGGCGACGCAGAAGAAGTCGGTCCCCTCGTCGCCTCGGGCGAGGACGGCACGCGCCTTCGTCAGCAGCGGCGAGGGGTCCCACCCGCGTGTGCGCCCGTACCGGGCCCGGGCCGTGAGCGTTTCGGCGAGGTTGCAGTGGACGGAGAAGAGGTTCGGGAACTCAGCCGCGCAGCGGCGAAAGGTCTCCTCGGCCCTCGCGAACGACGGGGCGGGGTCGACACCGTGCTCGGATTCCCACCGAGCCTGGTTCACCCGGGCGATGCCGATGTCGTCGAGGGCGTAGGAGAGGTCGTCGCGCGACGGGATACTGCGTTCGGCGAGAGCGATCGCCCGACGGAAGCTCTCCCTCGGGTCCCTTCCCTCGGAGGAGAGCCCGATTCCCCACTGCCACTCGACGTCGGAGGCGCGAAGAACTTCAACACTCGTCGGAAAGTGACCACCCTCGCTCGTTTGTCTATTGCCGGCCGAGCGGGGCCACCGGTCAGCGACAAGCCACTTGCGCTCAGCATCATCCCGCGCCGGAGGCGCGGCCGGGCGCGGCCCGCTTCTGACGAGCACACCCGGCAGTTTCCGGAAAGCGCTGAAGCGAAGAAGGGTGAGGGCGTTTCCGGGATCGACGGCGACGGCTTTCCCGCACCAGGCGGCGGCCTCGGCGAATGCCTCGCCGGCCGACCGGCGACGGATCTGGGCGACGTCGATGAGGTCGCGAGAGACCGAGCTGAGGCCCTGGAAGGCGAGGGGATCGCTGCGCCACGTCGACGGCCCCGCGATAGGCCGTCTCGGCGTCGTCGAGATCGGAGAGCGCCTCCGCGTCGCGCCCCGCGCTCATCCTCTCGTGTCCGCGTCGGCGCGGCGCCCGGCCGAGGAGAAGCCCTGCCGCCATCGCGGCGAGGGCGGGGCTCTTCCGTGCCCGGCGGAGCAAGCGCGTGGCGGGGCCGTCAGGCCGGGCCGCGATCGGCGCACCGTCGAGGAAACGGCGGAGGTCGTCTGCCAGGGCGCGAGCCGAGTCGTACCTGCGAGCCGGGTCCTTCTCGAGGCACTTGAGGACGATGGTGTCCAGGTCCCTCGGGAATCCGGGAACGACCTTCGCCACCGGCACCGGCGCCTCGGTCATGACCCGGTTCATGACGTCGAAAGGGGGTCCCTCCGTCGAACGGGAGCCGGCCGGTGAGAATCTCGTAGGGCGAGACGCCGAACGAGGAGACGTCGGACCGGCGGTCTGCCAGCCTGTGCTTGCCGAGCGCTTGCCCGGGGGGCATGTACCAGGGGGTGCCGAGGGCGAGCCCGGTCACCGTCATGCCCTCGACCGAGGTGTCGCGGACGAGGCCGAAGTCCATGACGAAGGGACGATGCCCGCCTTCGCGCGTCGTCTCGACGAGGATGTTCCCCGGCTTGACGTGCCCGGTGGACGAGGCCGATACGGTGCGCGGCATGGAGCCTTTCGGCGACGCGCGCGACGACCTCGACTCTCTGTTCGAGCGTCATCTCCAGGGCGGCCTCTTCGAGGTTCTTGCCCCTCAGGAGCGGCATCGCGATGGAGAGGTGTCCCTCCACCTCGCCCACCTCCCAGACCGTAACGACCGCCTCGTGCTCCACTCCACCCGGGCCTGGGCGCGGGCTTCGACGAGGAATCGGCGGGCGAGCTCGGGGTCCTCGCCCTCGAGGAGCTTCAGGGCGACGTCACGGCCGAGGCGCGGGTCACGGGCCGCGAAGACGCGCCCCATGCCACCTTCGCCGAGGAACCCGACGAAGTCGTATCGGTCCCAGCTGGCAACCGGGAATCCGGGTTCCTCCCCGGGCGGCATCCGGCGGGCAGCGCCCGGGGCGGTCGGCGGCTCGACCGTCCGCGGCGTGTCGGCGTCCGGCACGACGATCCGGGCACGGGTCTCGGCTTCGAAGAAGCCGGTCGCTTCGTCCGAGGGCGTCTTCGGCTCTTCACGGATCATCGCCGCGGGCGGTTCAGTCTCCGAAGCTGATGGCGAGGTCCCGTGCGGTGAGGACGGAATCGGAGTCGAGCGGGACCGTCTTCATCCGGTTCGTGGCGTCCTCGAGCGGGACGTAGTTCACCGTCGGCGGCGCGAGCGCGACCATGACGCCGCTGTGCCCCGACTCGAGGGCGCGCACCGCGGCTGCCCCGAACCGGAGCGCGAGGAGGCGGTCGAAGCTCGACGGCGACCCGCCTCGGAGGAGGTGGCCGAGGACGACGGTCCGCACCTCCCGCCCCGTCAGCTCCTCGAGGCCCTTCGTGACTCGCTCGCCTGCTCCGGCCAGCCGCTCCATCGCTCCCGCCTCGCGCGGGCCGAGCGTGGAGATCGTCCCCCCCTTCGGCTTGGCCCCTTCCGCCACCACGACGATGGCGTGCTTCTGCCCCGCCTCCTCCCCGCGACGGATGTGCTCGGCGACCTTCTGGAGGTCGTACGGGATCTCGGGGATGAGGATGACGTCCGCGTTACCGGAGATGCCGGCGTTCAGCGCGATCCACCCCGCGTATCGGCCCATCACCTCGACGACCATGACCCGGCGGTGCGCCTCGGCGGTGGAGTGAAGGCGGTCGATCGACTCCGTCGCGAACGAGGCCGCCGTGTCGAAGCCGAACGTGATGACCGTCTTGTCGAGGTCGTTGTCGATCGTCTTCGGGACGCCGACGACGCGCAGCCCCTTCTTCGCGAGGGCGTTGGCGATGGCGAGCGAACCATCGCCGCCGATGGAGATCAGGGCGTCGATGTCGTGGAGGGCGAAGCACCTCACGAGCTCGTCGGTCCGGTCGACCTCGATCGTCGTGCCGTCGGTCTGCTTCACCGGAAAGCGAAGGGGATTGCCGCGGTTCGTCGTTCCGAGGATCGTGCCGCCGAGCGAGGTGATCCCCTCGACCCGTTCGCGCGTCAGGGAGATCAGCCCCCCCGCGGGAAACTGCTCGGGGAACATGAGGCCGTTGAAGCCGTCGCGAATCCCGAAGCAGCGCCAGCCTCTGTTGAGAGCGGCGCTGACGGCGCCGCAGATGACGGCGTTCAGGCCGGGAGCGTCGCCGCCGCCGGTGTTGATCGCGATGTTCCGGAGTCGAGACATCGTTTCGTTCCCTCTCTTCCCGTTCGCGCGTCCGTGCTTCGGCCCGATCAGGTCAGGTCGAGCGCCCGGCCCAGGTGCTCGATCAGGACGTCTCCGCCCTCGACGCCGACGGCGAGGCGGATGAGCCCGGGGGTGATGCCCCGCGCGAGCCGGTCCGCCTCGGGGACGACGGCGTGGGTCATCGACGCCGGGTGCTGGATGTAGGTGATGCACGAGCCGAGGGACACCGCGAGCTCCATGGGCGTGTCCTTCCGGCCGAAGTAGTTCATGACCGTCTCGCCCGCGGCGACGCCTCCCTTCACCTCGAACGTCAGGATCGCCCCGCCGCTGCGCATCTGCCGCCGGACGAGGCCGGCCTGGGGAAAATCGGGAAGGCCGGGGTACGCGACCGCGGCGACTTTCGGGTGAGTCGAGAGGAACCGGGCGATCTGGAGCGCCGTCTCGCTCTGCAGAGCCTCGCGCGGGGCGAGGCTCTGGATCGTCATGCTGTTCAGCCACGAGTCGAACGGGGAGGGCGTGGCGCCGATGTCCTTGTACCAGGGGAAGAAGTCGGTCCTCATGAACCGGAACGGACCGAGGAGCGCGCCGCCGATCGACGTCGAGTGGCCGTTCACGAACTTCGTCAGCGAGTGCATGACGAGGTCGGCCCCGAGGCGGAACGGCTGCTGGAGGTAAGGAGAACAGAACGTGTTGTCGACGACGAGGAGAATTCCCCGCGGCTCGGTGAGGCGGGAGATCGCCTCGATGTCGGCGATCCTCAGGGTCGGGTTCTCGGGCGACTCGAGGAAGACCATGGCGACGTTCGGGTGGTCCTCGAGCGATTTCTCGACGGCCGTCACGTTGCCCATGTCGCAGAAGACCGCCTCGACGCCGAACTTGCCGAGGCCGCGGAAGAGGCTGTCGGTGCAGCCGTAGACGTTCCCGGCGAGGATGGCGTCGCCCGAGCGGCAGACGGAGAGGGCGAGGGTCGAGATCGCGCCCATCCCCGAGCCGAAGATGAGGGCGCCGATCGTCGGCTCCCTCTCGTCGGCGGCGAGCGCCTTCTCGATGACGTGGTGCGCCTCGAGCTGGAAGAGGACCCGCTCGAGGTACTCGGTCGTCGGGTTTCCGAGACGCGTGTAGATGCGGGCGTAGGGGCGCTCGCCTCCCTTCGCCATCCCGAGGAAGCGGTCGGCGCCGTCGCGGACGTCCTTGAAGGGGAACGTCGAGCGCTGGTGGATGACGGGGAGGCCGGTCCCGGCCGCGAGGGTCCGGAAGACCCCCTCGTCGAGCTGCTTCAACTCGTCGCGGACCCAGCGGGTCTTGCGGTCGATCCACCAGTCCCACCATTCCCAGCGGGCCGTTCCGAGAGGGGTCCTGGAGGTCGCGCGCTCAGCAGTCAGCATGGGGAGATCTTATGCCGTGCCGCCGCCGGCGGCGCCTGCGCGGAGAGCCGTTCGCAGCTTGGCGGGGCGGGAGCGCGGGTTCGCCCGGAGCTCCTCGGCGCTGGGGCGGACCGGCTCGCGGGACCAGCCGGCCCAGGTCCCGTCTCGGGCCCCCGCCTGAAACGCCTTCTTCACGAGCCGGTCCTCCCCGGAGTGAAAGGTGAGGATGGCGACGCGCCCGCCCGGAGCGACGCAGGACGGGAGTGCGGCGAGGAAAGAGCCGAGCGCGCCGAGCTCGTCGTTCACTTCGATCCGCAGCGCCTGGAACGTCCGCCGGACCGGGTCGTCGCCCGCTTCTTCCCGCACCCGCGCGGGGAGGGCCGCCAGCGCCTCGCGGACGACGGCGGCGAGCGCGAGCGTCGTGGCAATCGGGGCGCGCTCCCTGGCGGCGACGAGGGCGCCGGCGATCTCCCCGGCGAAGGGCTCGTCGGAGTTCTCCCTCAGGAGCGTCGCGAGGCGATCGGGTGGAATGCGGGCGAGGAGCTCCGCCGCGGAGAGGCCCCGCGCCGGGTTCATCCTCATGTCGAGAGGTCCGTCCGCCTTGAACGTGAAGCCGCGCGCCGGGTCGTCGAGCTGCATCGAAGAGACGCCGAGGTCGGCGAGGACCAGGTCGACGGTGGCTAGGCCCAGGATTCCGAGGACTTTCGGCAGGCCCGCGAAGCTCGAACGCCGTACGGTCAGGGTCTCCTCGCCGAACCCCAGGCCGCGTAGGCGCCCCTCGGTCTTCGGCAGCTCCAACGGGTCGGCGTCCAGGCCGATCAGCCGACCGCCCGGCAAGAGGCGCGGCAGGAGCTCGGCGGTGTGGCCTCCGTGGCCGAGCGTCGCGTCGACGGCGACGAGGCCGGGCTCGGGTCGGAGCGCCTCGAGGATCTCTTCGACGAGAACCGGACGGTGAGACCCGGTGGGCGTTCTGCCGGACGAGACGACCTTCGCTACGGTCTCGGGGTAGCGGACCGGGTCGAGCTCCTTGTACTTCTCGTCGAACCGGCGAGGGTTCCGACCCGGATAGCGGGGCCTGCGACGGTGGGGCGTGTCGTCCACGGGGCTGGAGGGGTGCCGAACGCTCCGTTCAGCGCGGCAGGTCGATCGCCGTGCCGATCGCGTCGGGAAGCGTGACGCCGACGAGCTTCCCGACGGTCGGGGCGAAGTCGTAGGGTGTCCGCTCGGCGTCGGAGACTCCGGGCTTCACGCCACCTCCCCAGAAGACGAGCGGGACGTGCGTGTCGTACTCGTACTGGGAGCCGTGCGTGCTCCCGCGGGCGTCGGGGTAAACGATGACGCCCCGGCGCGGGATCAGAAGCGCCTCGCCCGAGCGGACCGCGTCGTAGTCGTTCATCGCGAAGCGGACGTCGCGGTCGGCCCGGTCCCAGCTCGCACGCTGCGAGGCGAGGAGGACCGTCCGGAAGTCCTCGTGGTGGAGCCGCGCGATGGCGCCCGGGAGGACGCGGTCGATGTCGGCTGCCGTCACGGCACGTCCGGCCGGGCCGCAGGGCCCGGCGACGGTGAGCATTGCCGGCAGGGCGGGGAGGTTGTACTTCAGGTCGAAGCCCTCGTTCCCGAAGATCGGCTTTGCGTCGAGCGGCAGGCAGAGCTCCTGGCAGAGGTAGCGGTTCAGCCTCTCCTCGAAGTTCGTCACGGCGCCGTTTCCGGAGAGGACCCGGCCTCCCGTGAAGGACTTGTCGCGCCGGGCCTCGAGCTCGGGGATCGTCTGGAAGCCGTGGTCCGCCGAGAGGGCGAGGACGACCCTTCCCTCCGGGAAGCCGCGGTCGAGCGCCTCGAGAAGACGGCCGAGCTGGACGTCGAGGCGCCGGAGGGTATCGAGGTTCTCCTCGGACTCCGGCCCGTAGGCGTGGGAGACCGTGTCCTGGCCCGAGAGCGAGAGGCAGAAGACGTCCGGCTGCTCCTCGTGCCCCAGCTCGAGGTCCTTCGATGCCAGCACGTCCAGGGCGAGGTCGATCGTCAGCTCGTCGATGAACGGGCTGTAATAGATGCCGTGGAAGTAGCCGTTCGAGGCGAGGGACATGTCCTTGTCCCAGCCGAGACCGTTGACCGGGAGCTGGAACGGCCGGATCTCGAACGCCGGGACGGGGCGCACTGGAGGCGCTGGCAGTCCGGACGGAAAGCACGGGTCGGACATCTTCCGCCAGGCCAGTCCGAGGCGGCGGGGGAGGTGCCCTCCCGCGCGGGTCCGGTTGAACTGGGAGACGATCCTCGCCGTGACGGAGCCACCCTCCGAGGCGACGTCGTATGCGGGGGACGAGACGAAACGGCCCGTGACCTGGTCCCACCAGTAAACGGCGTGCTCGCGCCTCTTCCCGGCCATGAAGATGGCGCCGCGGTCCTTTCCCGAGAGGGCCACGACGCGGGCCCGGGGATAGCGCTCCACCAGGCGGTCGCCGAGCGTCGGGACGCGCAGGCTTTCCGGGCCGGGTATGAAGCCGACGGCCTTCGTCTCCGGATCGACGAGCTCCTGGTCGGTGCAGTAGACAGGCCGGAGCGACCCGTCGGGACGCGACTCGAACCAGCGGTTCGCGACGATCCCGGTGACGCGAGGCGGCGCCCCCGTCCCGAGCGAGGCGTGGCCCGGGCCGGTTTCGGTGTTCAGGTGGGCGTAATGCGCGTTCCTCTCCACGTGCCCCTCGTCGAGGAGGCGCTTGAGCCCTGCGACGAAGTACGGCCGGTAGTCGAGGAGGCGCTTCATCTGGAGGCCGTCGACCGAGACGAGGACCGCCAGCGTCGGCGAACGGGCCGGAGGGGCGGCGGCCTCCCGGCGCGCGGCCTGCGCGAGCGCCAGAAAGGAGACGACGAGGGAGACGCCGAGGGCGAGGGTGGAGAGGCGGAGGTTCTTCATTTCGTAGGGGGGCGGTCCGGTCGGGCGGCCCCGGGTGATTCTACGGCGCGGATGAGGGGTGCAAGTTCAGATCCCGCGAAGGCAGCACGAAGCCGGGGAGACGTTGGGCCGCCCGGCTCGGAAGTGCGACGATCATGTTGCTAAGATCACAGAAAAGACCCGGCAACTGAAGGAGCATTCTCATATGAGACTGAACGTGCATCCGCTAGGCGTTCCCGCCCTCGTCCTCCTCGCGGCGCTCGTCGCCATCCCCGCCTCCGCGGCCGAAAAGAAGTTCGTGGACGACGACGCCTCGAAGGAGAAGGACGAGCCGACGACCTGGCTCGCGAGCTACGACCAGCTCGTGAAAGGGAAGGAGGCTGACTGGGTCTTCTTCGACGGCTATTCCGCTGGCAGCTACAAGACCGTGGTCGTGAAGGAGTTCTCCTTCAACGAGAAGGACAAGGAGGCGAAGCGGGCCGTCGAGTACGGTAAGGAGTACGCCGAACAGTGGATCCAGAAGTCGGGCAAGCTCGGCTGGGATACCGCAGGCTCGGGGAAGGCCGACCTGACGATCGAGGGCCACGTGGTCCACGCCTGGGAGCCGAGCGGCGCGGCGCGGTTCTGGGCAGGCTGGTACGCCAACCCCGGCGCGGTCCAGGAGCTGGTCGGGAAGGACTCCTCCGGGAAGACCGTCTTTCAGATCCGCCACAAATCGCGCGGCTCCACGGTTCGCGACGCCATCGAAAACGGACTCGAGGACGTCGTCAAGTCGCTCGAAAAGGGCAAGTAGGATTTCCCCGGGCGCCGGAGGGCGTCCGCGGTCACGAAAGGGGGCGGCGGGGAGACTCGCCGCCCTCGCCGTTTCCCGGGCCGCCGCGCCGTCGGCGCAGGGCCCCCCCCGGGGACGCTTCAGATCAGCTGGTTCTGGTAGGCGAACACGACTGCCTCGAGCTTCGAGTGGACGTTCAGCTTCCGGAGGATGTTCTGAATGTGGTTTCTCACGGTGACATCGCTGATGAAGAGCTGCTCGCCCATCTCGTCGGTCTTCTTCCCCTCGGAGAGGAGGCGCAGGACCTCTCGCTCGCGCTTGGTGAGGGGAGAGGAGGTCGGACGCGGCGGGAGAAGGGGTGCCAGGCTCGGGTGCTGTATCGGACCGGAGAAACGGGCGAACACGTTGCCGGCGTCGGGGTGCGCCCCGTTGACCTCGGCGAGGATGTGGACGAGAGTCGTCAGCTCGGGGCGCTGCCCCGGAATGGAGAGGATGGAGCAGCGAAGCTTCTTCGGCCCGGCGTCGCGCGACTCGAGGACGATCTCGAACGGCTGAATCGTCTCGCCCCGGTCGCGCATCCTCAGAATCGGGCATTCCCCGAAGCAGTAGCGATTCCCGTAGATGTCGCGACCCGCCATGGCCTGGAAGCAGCTGCGGCCGAGGACGTCGGCTGCCGGAAAGCCGAGAAGTCTCTCCGCGCCGGTGTTCCAGAGGACGATCCGGTCGGACGAGTCGATGGCGAAGACGGCCTTGCCGCTCCTGGAGAGGAGCTCGAGGAGATCTTCGTGGCTGTCGGAAACGTCCATGCCGGGCGGCGATTCTACCCTCGTCCCTGATGCGAATGCACCAGCCTCACTCCGTCTTTTTCATCAGGCGCTGCATCACGTGGGCGAGCTGGAAATCGAGATCCGTGACCCCTCCGGCATCGTGGGTCGACAGGGCGACCGTGACGCGGTTCCAGACGTTGGACCAGTCCGGGTGGTGATCCAGTTTTTCCGCGGCGAAGGCGACCCGGGTCATGAACCCGAACGCTTCAGGAAAGTCTGCGAAGGCGAAATCGCGCCGGAGGGCGTCTCCTGAGAGAGCCCAGCCGGGCAGGGCCTCGAGGCGTGCTGCGATCTCGTCCTGGGGAAGGAGCGGCGGGCGGTTCATCGGGACCTCCTCGGGACGCCTTTGCGCCGGAACGTAAACTCTTGAGTTTATGCGGATCGCCGTCGCCATGTCGGGTGGGGTCGATTCCTCGGTCGCCGCCCTCCTTCTCGCGAGGC